>CAZRYF010000014.1:42232-77867 GCA_964604165.1 uncultured Enterobacterales bacterium | reverse complement strand
TCCGAGGCGGTCAGCTTGGTCTCGGCGCTTGGGTCCACCCCCGAGCTGCTGCCCCTGTACACGTACGCCGAGCCAGAACCTGAGCCGTTGTCGTTGTCTCCATTCGCCCCCACGATCACGTCGTCGTAGCCGTCGCCGTCCACGTCCCCTGCGCCCGAGACCGACCAGGCGAAGTAGTCGCTGTACGAGCCGTCCGACGCGGTCAGCTTGGCGCTCTCCGTCAAGGTCGGGTCGATGGTCACCGGATAGACCGCCCCCTGGTCGTCCACCCGCAGGGTGAGGCCAAGCTCGGTGGCCGCCATCCACGCGGTGACCGGCTCGCCGTGGGCGTCCCAGGCCGCGAGCCCACCGTACCGCCAGCCATCGCCCAGGCTGCCCACCCCGCTCGCGCCCAGGCCGTCGCTGTCCACCGCCCACCAGATGGGCTGGTCCACCTCGAGATGAAACACCAGCAGCTCGTCGCCGGGCAGACGCTCCTCGACCTCCCAGCCCTGCTCCAGACCCCCCGGAATCGGCTGCCAGAATTCGGTCAGGCCCAGCCGGGGAAGCTCCACCCGCCTCACGCAGGTGCCGTCCGCCATCACCCGCGGGCCTTCCCCGCCCGTGGCACAGGCGCCCCACAGCGGCTCGACCCGCTCGGCGGACTGCTCGAAGCCCTCGCGGCCCCAGGACGACAACCGGAGGGTTAGCTCGTACTGGCCGCGACGCGCGTGCAGCCCGTCCAGGCCCAGATCAGCGTGGATCCGACCCGCGCTCGCCCGGAAGGTCCCGTCGCGCTCGACGAAGCTGCGCCGGTCCGTCCGGATGCGCTCGGTGACCTGGGAGAACCAGCCCGCGTCGGTGCCCGCGGGGAGGAAAGGGGGGGTCACCACGGCCGTGTCGCGGGAGGCGCTGTCCGGAGCGCCGGAGCAAGACGACGACACGCCCGGCATCAGCCCGGCGAGGAGAAGCAGGTGGCGGCGGGGAAGGGGCAGGGGTCAGCCTTGATCGGCCCTGAGTGTCCCAGCGCGTCCCCAGGGTCCCGGACCGTCGAGCCAGGGGAGCCCGAATCCTACTATGGCCGGTGAGGCTGGGACAGCGCCGCGAGCAAATCCCGAGTTACATCATCAGGAATGTCAATGATCAGCTTCCAGGTGGTTGTACATCAGGCAGAGACCCCACCCCGTGAGATGGCCCTTGCTGCCGGGCTGTTTCTGGCCACCCTGGTGAGCGTGTTCTTCACCTATGGGTGGTTCTGGACGGCGGGGCCCTTGTCGGATGCGGCCATTCAACGGGAGTCGGCTACCTTCTCCCTGGCCTTGATGGCCATCCTGGGCAGTCACGAGCTGGGCCACTGGGTTGTGGCCCGGCGCCATGGATTCTCCCTGTCGCTGCCCTATTTCATTCCCTTTCCCATGGCGTTTGGCACTTTGGGGGCCATCATCCGGCTGCGCTCGGAGCCTGACAACCGCACGGCCTTGCTTGAAATGGGGGCAGCAGGCCCTCTGGCAGGCCTGGTGGTGGCGGGGATCTGTCTGGCAGTGGGATTGCCCGACACCCAGCCCATTTCCAACCTGATGGCCGATTCGCCGGATGGCACAGTTCTGATCATGGGCAATCCCCCCCTCATGGACCTGTTGGGCGCTTGGATTCTGGGGGCGCCACCGGGACGTTTTGACATCCTCTCGCCCCTCGCCCTGGCGGCTTGGGTGGGCTGTCTTCTCACGTGCATGAACCTGCTCCCCATCGGGCAGTTGGATGGAGGGCACGTGGCCCGGGCGCTCTGGCCTTCCCACGCAGACAGGCTCGGCAAGTTTGTCCTGGTGCTTGGTCTCTTGGCGGGATTCCTGTGGGTGGGGTGGGCTGTATGGGCCGTCTTGTTGTGGTCCCTGGGGGCGTCTCGTGGGCTGGAGGTTCCAGCCCAACCAGGACTGACGCGCCGTGCTCTCTGGGTTGCAGCAGGGGCCGCAGTGGCCTTCGGCCTTACGTTCATGCCCCGGCCGGTGGAAACGGACACCCTCGAGGCACCGACGGCCCCTGCGGAACCCGGTGTTTCCGTGCCTTGACACCCAAGGGCGATCGACTATATTCCGCGCCCCTTGCCTCCAGGGCCCATGGCGCTGGTGTGCCTGAATTGCTGACGTAGCTCAATCGGCAGAGCAGCGGTTTTGTAAACCGCAGGTCGCGGGTTCGAGTCCCGCCGTCAGCTCCAGGGTGGCAGGAGTTCTTTTTCTTATTTCTGGGGGGTTGCCCGAGTGGCCAAAGGGAGCGGGCTGTAAACCCGCCGGCGTACGCCTACGGTGGTTCGAATCCACCACCCCCCACCACTCATCCATCCACAACCATTTTTTGCGGGAATAGCTCAGTTGGTAGAGCATCAGCCTTCCAAGCTGAGGGTCGCGAGTTCGAGCCTCGTTTCCCGCTCCATTTCACCACCCATCCAACACTTAGATCGCCCGAAAGGGCGTCGTTCGCCGATGTAGCTCAGGGGCAGAGCACCTCCTTGGTAAGGAGGAGGCCATGGGTTCAAATCCCATCATCGGCTCCATTTTCAAAGAGAACCTGCTCAAGAATCACCGTTTCGGGTTGAGAGTCCAAATCACCACGGCCTCGCCGTGAATAAGGAAAAACGACATGGCCAAGGAAAAGTTTGACCGCAGCAAGCCGCACGTGAACATCGGGACCATCGGTCACGTGGATCACGGCAAGACCACGCTCACCGCCGCCATCACGAAGGTGCTGGCCGAGGCGGGCGGCGCCGCCTTCATGGACTACGAGGACATCGACAAGGCGCCCGAGGAGAAGGCCCGCGGGATCACGATCAACACCGCGCACGTGGAGTACGAGACGGAAGCCCGTCACTACGCCCACGTGGACTGCCCAGGCCACGCTGACTACATCAAGAACATGATCACGGGGGCCGCGCAGATGGACGGCGCGATCCTGGTGGTGGCGGCCTCGGACGGCCCGATGCCCCAGACCCGCGAGCATCTTCTCCTGGCCCGCCAGGTGAACGTTCCCTACATCGTGATCTACCTGAACAAGGTGGATCTGCTGGATGACGAGGAGCTTCTGGAGCTGGTGGAGATGGAAGTTCGCGAGCTTCTGGACGAGTACGAGTTCCCCGGGGACGACACCCCGATCGTCAAGGGCAGCGCCCTGAAGGCCCTGGAAGGGGACACCTCCGAGATCGGCACGCCGAGCATCATGGCGCTGATGGAGCAGGTGGACACGTACATTCCCACCCCCGAGCGGGACGTGGACAAGCCCTTCCTGATGCCAGTGGAGGACGTGTTCTCCATCTCGGGTCGCGGCACGGTGGCCACGGGCCGGGTGGAGCGGGGCCAGATCAACACCGGCGACTCGGTGGAGATCGTGGGCATCAAGGACACGGCCACCACCACGGTGACGGGTGTGGAGATGTTCCGGAAGATTCTGGACTACGGCCAGGCCGGCGACAACGTGGGCCTGCTCCTTCGCGGTGTGAAGCGCGAGGACATCGAGCGGGGCCAGGTCATCGTGATTCCCGGCTCCATCAGCCCGTACACGAAGTTCGACTGCGAGTGCTACATCCTGAAGAAGGACGAGGGCGGTCGCCACAAGCCCTTCTTCAACGGGTACCGCCCCCAGTTCTACTTCCGCACGACGGATGTGACGGGCAAGGTGCAGCTTCCCGAGGGTGTGGACATGGTGATGCCGGGCGACCGGGTCAACATGACCGTCGAGTTGATCACCCCCATCGCCATTGAGCCCCAGCTGCGATTTGCCATCCGAGAGGGTGGTCGAACCGTCGGCGCAGGCGTCGTCTCCAGCATTCACGAATAGCAACACCAATCTGTGGCAGGCCTCCAGTGGAGGCCTGCTTTCTTCACCGGCGGCTTGCCTTGGCGGTTCGGCCGGATTAGACGGCGCGGCGCCCTTGCTGCGCTCGTGTCCCTCCTTGCCCCGGCACTCTCATGTCCAACCAGCGATTTATCGTGCTCGCGTTCCTTTCGGGCGCTGCAGCGTGCGGCCTGACGCTGGTACGCATCGCGGAGGCTGTCTTTGCAGCCCTGGGGGTGGGGGACGCGGATGTGATGGGGTTGATTCCCCGTTCGGGCATGGTGGGGCTTGTGGGAGCCGTGGTGACTTTCTTGGTGCTGATGCGGCACCAGGCCGCCGTCACCTTCACCGCTGAGACCATCACCGAGCTTGCCAAGGTGACCTGGCCGGATCGAGAAGAGACCGTCCGGTCCACCACAGTGGTTATCAGCGCCACCGTCTTTATTGCTGCTTGCTTGGCCGTCTACGACTTCATCTGGAAGCGCGTGGCCAATATTTTCCTGTTTACAGAGTCCTAGGCGCCAGTCGCCGCACACCTTTGCAGCCGAACGCCAGGTTCGGAGAGGTTTCCAAATGTCCATGGCATGGTACGTCGTCCATACCTACTCGGGATACGAGATCAAGGCGAAGCTTGCGCTGGAGCAGCGCATTGTCTCGCTGGGCGTCGAGGACAGGTTCGGTGAGGTCCTGGTTCCAACGGAGCAGGGCGTGGAGATGCGCAACGGCAACAAGCGCCAGGTGACCCGGAAGTTCTACCCCGGCTACATGCTGGTGGAAATGGACCTGGACAACGAGACCTGGCACGTGGTGAAGAACACCCCGAAGGTCACCGGGTTTGTCGGCGGAAGCCGGAACCCCCCGCCGATTCCGGAGGCGGAGATCCAACGGATCACGAACCGGTTTGGCGCCAAGGCTGAAGAACAGACCAAGGTGGAAGCCCGTCCCCTGGTGGAATTTGAGCGTGGCGAGGAGGTCCGTGTCATCGCGGGTGCCTTCTCGAACATGAAGGGCACAGTGGAAGAGGTGAACCCCGCCCGGGGCAAGCTGCGGGTCACGGTCAACATCTTTGGTCGACCGACCCCGCTGGAACTTGATTTCACCGAAGTGGAAAAGCTCTCGTAGCTCGAAACGAGCGCTGTGAGCGCTTCAGGAGGCTTTCATGGCCAAGAAGATTGTCAACCAGATCAAGCTGCAGATTCCTGCGGGCCGCGCCAACCCATCCCCTCCCGTGGGGCCGGCCCTGGGTGCTGCTGGGGTGAACATCCCCATGTTCTGCAAGGAATTCAACGCGCGAACCCAGGCCCTGGCCTCCGAGAACCTGCTGGTTCCCGTCGTCATCACGGTCTTTGCGGATCGCACCTTTGGTTTCCAGACCAAGACTCCGCCCGCCGCGGGTCTGATTCTGAAGGCGGCACGGAAGCCCAAGGGCTCCGGCGAGCCAAACAAGGAGAAGGTCGGCTCGATCACCAAGGCGCAGGTCAAGGAGATCGCGGAGCGAAAACTGGAAGATCTCAACACAAACGATGTCGCAGCGGCCATGCGAACCATCGAGGGGACCTGTCGGTCCATGGGAATCAACGTCATCTAAACCCCAACGGTCCAGTCGGGGGAGGGGAGCCGCTGCCCCGCCAACACTCCGCTGGACAACCCGCATCCCGGTGCGGGTGAGGAGCCATCATGGCAAAACGAGGAAAGCGCTGGCGCTCAGGAAGAGTGCTGGTCGATTCGGAGAAGCGATACGCTGCCGCGGAAGCGGTGGATCTGTTGCTCACTACCAAAGGCACGAATTTCGATGAGTCCATCGATCTCGCGGCCCGGCTTGGGGTGGACCCCCGCCACGCAGACCAGATGGTGCGCGGTGCGGTGAGTCTTCCCAACGGGACCGGGAAGCCGGTTCGCGTGCTGGTATTCGCCCAGGGCGAGGCAGCCACTGCGGCGGAAGAAGCCGGGGCTGACTTTGTGGGTAGCGACGATCTGGTCGAGAAGATCCAGGGTGGCTGGGTGGAGTTCGACAAGGCGGTTGCGACCCGGGACATGATGGGCAAAGTGGGTCGTCTGGGCCGTGTGCTCGGTCCCCGCGGCTTGATGCCCACGCCCAAGGTGGGGACAGTCGTTGCCCCGGACCAGGTGGGGGGCGTGGTCAAGGACCTCAAGGGGGGGCGCATTGACTTCCGGGTCGAGAAGGCGGGCGTTGTTCATGCACCGTTTGGTCGCCGCTCCATGGGGGCGGAGGCGCTCACGGAGAACCTTATTGCCCTGATGACGGAGCTGATTCGCCTCAAGCCGGCTTCGGCCAAGGGCACTTATCTCAGGAGTGCTGCCATCTCGTCCACCATGGGCGTGGGTGTGCGGCTCGACACAAACGACTTGCTCCGCGTTGCGGATCAGTAGGGGGCGGCCATGAACAGGACACAGAAACAAGCGTTTGTGGAAGGCTTTCAGTCCAAGGTGGTGGATGCCCCTTTGCTGATGTTGGCCGACTTTCGCGGTGCCACGGTGGAGGAGTCCGATGGGTTCCGCCGCAAGCTGGAGAAGGCTGGGGTCGACTTCCAGGTGGTCAAGAACACGCTGGCCAAACGGGCCGTGGAGGGGACCGACAAGGAGCCCTTGGCGGTGATGTTCAGCGGCATGACCGGAGTGGTGATTTCCGGCGATGATCCCGTTGCTGCCGCCCGTGCGGTCAAAGATGCCATGGGCAAGGAAAGTAAGATCGTCGTGAAGGGGGCCATTCTCGAAGGGTCCGTCCTGGAAGCGGCGGCTGCTCTTGGCGTGGCGGACATGGCCAGCAAGGAAGAAATGCTGGCCACACTCCTGCGAACGATGCAGGAAGCACCCCGCCAGGTGCTCGGTGTGCTGTCCGGCCCGGGCCGCGATCTCGTCTACTTGTTGAAGAACTTCGAAACCAAGCTTGCCGAAACCCAAGGCAACGAATAAACACCCGCGCTTTCAAGGTGCTGCTGGTACGGCAGCATTCGAATCGCTTTCAAAGAGGACAGTGCAATGGCTACTTCCCAAGCCGATGTGGTTGACTACATCAAGAACCTGAAGCTCGTTGAGGTTCAGGAACTCATCAAGACACTCGAGGATGAACTCGGCGTCGAAGCTGCAGCACCCGTGATGATGGGCGCCATGCCCGCAGGCGGTGCTGGTGCAGCTGAAGAAGCTGAGGAACAGACGGAGTTTGACGTCGTGCTCAAGAGCTTCGGCGAAAAGAAGATCGCCGTGATCAAGGCCGTGCGTGCCCTGACCGGTCTCGGCCTCAAGGAGGCCAAGGACCTGGTGGAAGGTGCTCCCAAGGCCGTGAAGGAAGGGATCGACAAGGACGCCGCCGAAGAGGCCAAGAAGGCCTTGGAAGAGGCCGGCGCTTCCGTCGAGCTCAAGTAGTTCGGATTTTTTCCCAGGCTCTCCGGTGGACTGTCGGAGAGCCCGGGCGCCTCTTCGGGGGCAATTCTTGTTCCGCTGCTCTCTCGCGCCTCTGTGGCGGGTTGTCGGTCTCCGGTTGCCCTCCCTGTGGTGCCTTGCCCAACGGGCTCACGCCTGTTTCTCGGGGTGAGAGCGTTTTCACATTTCAGCCAGTGCGAGGCCTGATGAGGGTCCTTCCGGGCAGCAATGCCACGCGCATAGGGTCTTCTTTCCCGCGAAACGGGAAAGGGGGCACCCCTCTGCCGTTCTCCTGGAAGCCTGCGTCTGCCCGCTGCTGATCCCTTTCTTATTCCTGCCTCCAAACGAGGAACTCCATGCCCAATCTGCAAGCCAACAACTACAAGCTCAGGCGTACATTCTCGAAGACCCAGAGGGAAGTCGAGATTGCCAACCTGATCGAGATCCAGAACACCTCCTACGAGATGTTCCTGCAGAACCATCTGGATCCCATGGAGCGCGATGACGTCGGCCTGCAAGCCGTCTTCAAGAGTGTCTTCCCGATTCAAGACTTCTCGAACCGGGCCTCTCTGCAGTACGTGTCCTTTGACCTGGAGGACGCCAAGTACGACGTGGATGAGTGCCGCGAGCGCGGTATGACCTTCTCGGCACCGTTGAAGGTGACGGTTCGCCTCGTGGTCTGGGACGTGGATCCCGAGACCGACACCCGCACCGTGTCCAACATCAAGGAGCAGGAGGTCTACTTTGGTGAGATCCCGCTCATGACCGAGAACGGGACCTTCATCATCAACGGCACCGAGCGTGTCGTGGTGTCGCAGCTCCACCGTAGCCCCGGCATCTTCTTTGACCAGCACAAGTCCAAGACCGGTGGCGGAAAGACCATCTTCACCGCGCGGATCATTCCGAACCGCGGTTCCTGGATCGACTTTGAGTTCGACACCAAGGACATTCTCTACGTGCGCATTGACCGCCGCCGCAAGCTGCCGGCCACGGTCCTGCTGCGGGCGCTTGGTTACGACTCGGAGGAGCTGCTCAACTACTTCTACGACGTGGAGACCCTCCAGTTTGCGGGTGCCAAGCTCGGCTGGAAGAAGACCACTCGCGTGGACCTCCTGGCCATTCAAACGGCGACCGCTGAGGTGAAGAAGGGCAGCGACGTCCTGTGCCGCGAGGGCAAGAAGTTCCTGAAGCACACCATCCGCAAGATGCGGAAGGCCGGCATGATGCAGGAGGAGACCATCGAGGTGGAGGGCGAGAAGCAGACCATCGAGACGGCCACAATCCCGGTGGCGGATTCGGCGGTCTATGGCGCTGTGGCAGCCCACGACATTGTGGACATGAAGAGCGGGGAGATCCTGATTGAGTGCAACGAGGAGCTCACCGAGGAGAACGTCGAGGCTTGCCTGGCCCGCGGCATCAAGACCTTCGAGACTCTCTTCATTGACAACGTGATGGTGGGCTCATTCCTGCGGAACACCCTTGTTCTCGACAAGGTTGCCACCCCCGAAGAGGCCGTGGTCGAAATCTACCGTCGCCTGCGTCCCGGGGACCCCCCGACCTTCGAGACGGCGCTCAAGCACTTCAACAACCTGTTCTTCAACGCCGAGCGCTACGACCTCTCCAAGGTCGGCCGTCTCAAGCTGAACCATCGTTTGGGCCTGGATCTGCCCCTTGACCAGACCACCCTGACCCGGGAAGACATCCTGCGGGTGGTGAAGTACCTCATCGATCTGAAGAACAACAAGGGTGTCATCGACGACATCGATCACCTGGGCAACCGCCGCATTCGCGCTGTGGGTGAGCTCCTTGAGAACCAGTACCGCATTGGCCTGGTCCGCATGGAGAAGGCCATCAAGGAGCGCATGAGCTTGACGGAGATCGAGGCACTCATGCCCCACGATCTCATCAACGCCAAGCCTGTGAGCGCGGTCATCAAGGAGTTTTTTGGCTCCTCCCAGCTGTCCCAGTTCATGGATCAGACCAACCCCCTCTCGGAAGTGACCCATAAGCGACGCCTTTCGGCCCTCGGCCCGGGTGGGCTGACCCGCGAACGCGCTGGTTTCGACGTCCGGGATGTGCACCCCACCCACTACGGTCGCATCTGTCCCATTGAGACACCTGAAGGCCCGAACATCGGCTTGATCGCCTCCATGGCGACCCACGGCCGGGTCAATGAGTTCGGGTTTCTGGAGACCCCCTACCGCATGGTCGAGGATGGCGTTCTGACCGGCGAGGTCAGGTACCACACCGCACTGGACGAGGAAGGGGAGATCATTGCCCAGGCCGCCACGAACGTGGATGAGAAGGGAAACATTGTCGACCAGGTCGTTCCGTCTCGCGCCCGCGGTGACTTTGCGATCGTGCCCAAGAGTGAGATCACCCGCATGGATGTGTCGTCCAACCAGCTGGTGAGTGTCGCTGCCTCGCTGATTCCGTTCCTGGAGAACGACGATGCGAACCGTGCCCTCATGGGTTCCAACATGCAGCGCCAGGCGGTGCCGGTGATTCGAACCGAGGCGCCCCTGGTGGGGACCGGGTTTGAGCGCATCGTGGCCCGAGACTCTGGTGTGACCACCATCGCCCGTCGTTCAGGACAGGTGGAGTCGCTGGATGCATCCCGTGTCGTCGTCAAGTGTGATGACGCCGGAAGTGACATTGGCTCGGATGTGGACATCTACAACCTCACCAAGTTCACCCGGTCGAACCAAAACACCTGCATGAACCAGCGCCCGGTCGTGAAGCCCGGGGACCGCGTAGAAGCTGGAGACGTCATCGCCGATGGTCCGGCCACGGACCGTGGCGAGCTGGCCCTGGGCCAGAACCCGGTCGTCGCTTTCATGTCCTGGCAGGGCTACAACTTTGAGGATTCGATTCTCATCTCCGAGCGCCTGGTTCGGGACGATTACTACACCACGATTCACATTGAGGAGTTTGAAGTCGCTGCCCGGGACACGAAGCTGGGCAAAGAGGAGGTCACCCGGGACATTCCCAACGTGGGCGAGGAGGCGCTGGGCAACCTGGATGGCTCCGGCATCGTGAAGATTGGCGCCGAGGTGATGAGTGGAGACATCCTGGTCGGGAAGATTACTCCCAAGGGTGAAACACAGCTCTCCCCGGAGGAGAAGCTGCTGCGAGCCATTTTCGGCGAAAAGGCTGGCGATGTTCGGGACACCTCCCTGCGGGTTCCCCCCGGAGTGAAGGGAACGGTCATCGGTGCCCGCGTCTTTGCCCGAGAAGGGGTGGAGAAGGACGCACGCGTCCTGGAGATCGAGGTGGAGGAAGTGGCCCGCATCGAGCGAGATCGGGACGAAAAGATCCGCACCATCCGCAACTCTGGACACCGCCAGCTTGAGCGCCTTCTCAAGGGCAAGAAGGCTGGCTCCAAGGTGCTGGACGACACCACCGGTGAGGTCCTTCTGGACCGTGGCGACTCCTACAGCACCGCCAATCTCTCCCGCATCAGCTTTGAGATGTACGAGAAGCTGACGGTGGATGGCGGTGGCGACAGCGAAGAGAAGATCTGGGCCCTTGTGGACCGGGTTCGGGAGAAGGAAGACCAGATCCACGGCCTCTGGGCCGGAAAGATCGAGCGCCTCAAGAAGGGGGACGACCTTCCCCCCGGCGTCATCAAGCTGGTCAAGATCTACGTCGGCATCAAGCGCAAGCTGTCTGTGGGCGACAAAATGGCCGGTCGCCACGGAAACAAGGGCGTGGTCTCCAAGGTGCTTCCAGCCGAGGACATGCCGTACCTGGTCGATGGCACCCCTGTGGACATCGTTCTCAACCCCCTCGGTGTTCCCTCCCGCATGAACGTGGGGCAGATTCTCGAGACCCACCTGGGGTGGGCGGCTCGCGGCATGGGGGTTCGCATTGGCGAAATGCTGGACGAAGCCTACCCGGTCGAGGACCTGCGGACCTACCTGCTGACGGTGTTTGCGAAGGAAGAAGAAGCGGTCGCGCACCTCAAGAAGGCCACCGAGTCAGAGCTGTACACGTTTGCGGACAAGTACCGAAACGGAGTTACCCTCGCGACGCCGGTGTTTTCGGGCGCCACGGAGGAGGAGATCAAGTCCAGCTTGGCTTTGGCGGGTCTCGACACCAGTGGCCAGAGCACCCTGTACGATGGCCGGACTGGCGAGATCTTCGATCGAATGGTCACGGTCGGTATCATGTACATGCTGAAGCTCCATCACCTGGTGGACGACAAAATCCACGCCCGGTCCATCGGGCCCTACTCCCTGGTGACGCAGCAGCCTCTCGGCGGGAAGGCCCAGTTCGGTGGGCAGCGTCTTGGTGAGATGGAGGTCTGGGCCCTGGAGGCTTACGGCGCTGCCTACAACCTGCAGGAGTTCCTGACGGTGAAGTCGGATGACGTGGCGGGCCGAACCCGCATGTACGAGTCCATCGTCAAGGGCGAGAACATCTTGGAGGCCGGGCTGCCCGAGTCCTTCAATGTCCTCGTCAAGGAGCTGCAGGCTCTCGCTCTCGACGTGGACCTGGTCGAGGACAAGGAAGTCCTCCGCTCCTAGCGCTTCAATCTCCTTTTCAAACCTCTCTTCATTTCCTGTTCCCGGAGTCCATCGTGAAGGACATCTACAACCTCTTTGAGAAGCCCAAGAACCCGCTCAACTATGTGGCGGTTCGCATCAGTCTGGCCTCTCCCGAGAAGATTCGATCTTGGTCCCATGGCGAAGTCAAGAAGCCCGAGACCATCAACTATCGAACCTTCAAGCCTGAGAAGGACGGCCTGTTCTGTGCCAAGATCTTCGGGCCGGTCAAGGACTACGAGTGCATTTGCGGCAAGTACAAGCGCATGAAGCACCGGGGCATCACCTGCGAGAAGTGCGGGGTGGAGGTCATCCAGTCCAAGGTGCGCCGGGAGCGCCTGGGCCACATTGATTTGTCCACGCCTGTGGCGCACATCTGGTTCCTCAAGAGCCTTCCCAGCCGCATTGCCCACCTCTTGGACGTGTCTCTCAAGGACCTGGAGAAGGTGTTGTACTGCGAGAGCTACATCGTCACGAACCCAGGCGAGTCCACGCTGAAGGAAGGGGAAATCCTCTCTGAGGAGGACTACCAGGAGGCCACTCGCACCTTTGGCTATGGCGCCTTTGAAGTGGGGATGGGCGGGGAAGTCGTGCGGGACATGTTGTCCCGCCTTGATGTCCAGGCCATGTCCAACCGCCTGCGCACCGAGATGAAGGAGACCACCAGCGAGCCCCAGCGTCGCAAGTTTGCGAAGCGCCTGAAGATTGTGGAAGCCCTCATCTCCTCGGGCAACAAGCCCCAGTGGATGATGATGAGCGTGATTCCGGTCATTCCGCCGGACCTGCGGCCGCTGGTGCCCCTCGATGGTGGCCGGTTCGCGACCTCGGATCTCAACGACTTGTACCGCCGGGTGATCAACCGGAACAACCGTCTGAAGCGCCTCCAGGACCTGAAGGCCCCGGAGATCATCATCCGCAACGAGAAGCGGATGCTCCAGGAAGCGGTGGATGCCCTCCTTGACAATGGGCGCCGCGGCAAGGTCTTCACCGGCCCCAACAAGCGTCCCCTGCGTTCCTTGTCCGACATGCTCAAGGGCAAGCAGGGACGGTTCCGGCAGAACCTGCTCGGAAAGCGCGTGGACTACTCCGGACGTTCCGTCATCGTGGTGGGACCGGAGCTCCGCCTGCACCAATGCGGAATCCCGAAGAAGATGGCCCTCGAGCTCTTCAAGCCCTTTATCTACAACAAGCTGGAGGAGCGCGGCTTCGTCACGACCATCAAGGCTGCCAAGAAGCTGGTTGACAAGCAGGAAGAGAACGTCTGGGACATCCTCGAGGAGGTCATCCAGGAGCACCCGGTCATGCTGAACCGGGCGCCGACCCTGCACCGTCTTGGCATGCAGGCTTTTGAGCCGATCCTCATCGAGGGCAAGGCCATCCGTCTGCACCCCTTGGTCTGCACGGCCTTCAACGCGGACTTCGATGGGGACCAGATGGCAGTGCACCTGCCCTTGTCCATCGAGGCTCAGATTGAAGCCCGCGTGCTCATGATGTCCACGAACAACATCTTGAGCCCCGCCAACGGAAAGCCCATCATTCAGCCGTCCCAGGACATCGTTCTGGGTTGCTACTACATGACGCGCGACTGCAAGTTCGCCAAGGGCGAGGGTCGCCAGTTCTCCGGCGCATCCGAGGTCCTCGTGGCGTACGATGCGGACGAGGTTGACCTTCACGCCGCCATTCGCGTGCGCATGCCAACCTCTCCCCTGGAGAGCCGGGTGGTGGACTCCATCCCCGAGCTGGGCGATGCCCACCTCTTCGTCGGTGTGGATCCCAAGCCGGGCAAGAAAGAGGTCTGGCACTTCCACCGGGGAAGCGTGCGCAAGGGCAAGGGCAAGATCCAGACCGAAGTCGCCATTATGGGCGGAGATGTCTTCTGTTCCGTGGATGGGGAGGAAGTCAATCTCACCAAGTCCGCGGAGCCCGTGGGCGTGTTGGACCTGTGCTCCAGCGTCGCCAAGGACTCCAAGAGCCTTGCGGTCGCCAAGGAGGCCAAGGTGCCGGGCTTTGTGGCCCAGCGCCACGTGGGAGCCATCGGAGGTCCCAAGAGCAAGCTCGCAGTGAACCAGGGAGGCAAGGCCTTTGGTGCTGCCGCCCTTCACGAAGAGAAGATGGGCGACGCCACCGTGTGGACCTACCAGCTGCCCAAGCGCGGGGACATCTCCCGGGTGGTGGCCGTGGTGAACCTGGCCGAACCCAAGAGCAAGGGGGGCGAGGGGCTCCTGGACGCTCGTGCCAACACGACCCGACGAATGGTTGTGCTCCGCAATGCGGTGGCTTGGGCGCGGGAGACCTACGGCGATGACCTGGTGATGGTCGTGGCCCCGGCTGGATTCTTTGGCCAGGGCGGTCTGGTGCCGGTGTATACCCGGGACCAGGAAGCTGCTGGAGCGGAGTCTCGCGGTGAGATGGTGGACACGACCGTGGGCCGCGTTCTCTTTTTCGACATCGTACCCAAGATTCTTCCGTTCAGTCTGGTCAATCGACCCCTGAACAAGAAGGCTCTCGGGGAGCTGATCGATCGCTGCTACCGTGTGGCGGGTGCCAAGCAGACCGTGCTCATGGCGGATGCCCTCATGCAGATGGGCTTCTCCCAGTCCACCCGGTCGGGGGTCTCCATCTGTATCAACGACATGCTCATTCCGAGCACCAAGGGTGAGATCCTTGGGTCGGCGCACGCTGAGGTCCGGGAGACGGAAGAGCAGTATGAAGACGGCTTGATCACCGTGGGTGAGAAGTACAACAAGGTGATTGACATCTGGTCCAAGGTGACCGACGAGCTCTCCAACACCCTGCTCGCTGAGATTGGCGCCGAGGTCATCAAGAGTCCCGAAGGAGAGGAGGTGGAGCAGCCTTCCTTCAACTCCGTGTACATGATGGTCGACTCCGGCGCTCGAGGTAGCCCCACCCAGGTGCGGCAGCTGGCGGGCATGCGTGGCCTGATGGCCAAGCCGTCCGGCGAGATCATCGAGACGCCCATCACCGCGAACTTCCGCGAGGGGCTGTCGACCCTTCAGTACTTCATCTCCACCCACGGTGCCCGAAAGGGTCTCGCGGACACGGCGCTGAAGACCGCAAACTCCGGGTACCTCACCCGGCGCCTTGTGGACGTGGTGCAGGACACCATCGTGACCGCGCGGGATTGTGGGACCACCGAGGGAATGGAGGTCACCAGTCTCATTGAGGGGGGGGAGATCATCGAGCACATGGGTGAGCGCGTCCTTGGGCGGGTGGCGGTCGAGGACATCCCCGATCCCTACTCGGGAGAGGTGCTTGTCGGAAAGGACTCCATGCTGGACGAGGATGCGGTCGAACGCATCGTCCAGGCCGGTGTGGAAAAGGTCCGGATCCGATCGGTTCTGTCCTGTGACATGCGCTGGGGTATCTGCGCCATGTGCTACGGCCGTGACCTGGCCCGTGGCGAGCTGGTCAACGCAGGTGAGGCCATCGGCGTCATCGCTGCCCAGTCTATCGGCGAGCCCGGCACCCAGCTGACCATGCGGACCTTCCACATCGGTGGTGCGGCATCCGCCAAGGTCACCCAGGCGTCCATTGAGCTCAAGACCTCGGGAACCATCCGGTACTCCGATGCCTTGATTGTGGTGAAATCATCCGAGGGCCTCCAGGTGGTCATGAGCCGCAACGGGGAGATCCACGTGGCGGATGACAAGGGCCGAGAGCGCGAACGCTACAGCATTCCCTACGGAGCCAGCCTGCTGGTGAAGGACGGGGAGCGCGTCACCTCCAAGACAAAGATCGCGGAGTGGGATCCCTTCACCACCCCCATTCTTGCCACGGCCAAGGGCGAGGTTTCCTTCGAGGACCTCCTGGAAGGTCAGACCCTGGACGAGTCCATCGACACGCTGACGGGGCGCTCCCGCAAGCTGGTCATGGAGTTCAAGGACGCGGAACTGCGGCCCCGGATCCTGGTCAAGGTCAAGACCAAGAAGACTCCCCAGCAGTTCTTCTTGCCCGTGGGTGCCAACATCCTCATCTCCGAGGGAGAAGGGGTGGCTCCCGGTACCGTTCTGGCCAAGATTCCCCGGGAGACCACGAAGACCAAGGACATCACCGGTGGACTTCCCCGGGTGGCCGAGCTCTTCGAGGCCCGCAAGCCCAAGGAGGTTGCCATCATCACCGAAAACGATGGCCTGGTCGCCTTTGGCAAGGACACCAAGGGCAAGCGCCGCGTCGTTGTGACCGACGAGGACGAAACGGCGATGGAGTACCTCATCCCCAAGGGCAAGAACATCACCGTGAACGAGGGCGACTTTGTCCGCGCGGGTGACTCGCTCATGGACGGTGCCGCCAACCCCCACGACATCTTGAAGGTCAAGGGTGAGGAGGCGCTGGCCGGCTACCTGGTGGACGAGGTGCAGGAGGTCTACCGCCTGCAGGGTGTGAAGATCAACGACAAGCACATCGAGGTGATTGTTCGCCAGATGTTGCGCCGGGTGAAAATCCGTTCTGTTGGCGACACCGACTTCCTGGTGGACGAGCAGGTGGATCGCTACCGCTTCCACGACTCCAACCGGAAGGTGGTGGCCATGGGCGGACGCCCGGCAGCCGCCGAGCCCCTCCTGCTTGGAATCACAAAGGCGTCGCTCTCCACGGACTCGTTCCTGTCGGCGGCTTCCTTCCAGGAGACCACGCGGGTGCTCACGGAGGCGGCCATCCAGGGACGGATGGACACCCTGCGCGGTTTGAAGGAAAACGTCATCATGGGCCGTCTCATCCCCGCAGGTACCGGCTTTGCCGCCTACCAGAAGCTGGGCATGATCACGGCGGGTGGAGATGATTCGTCCGAGCTTGCCATGGAACTTGAGGAGCAGGTCGCCACCTGATCACGCACGGGTTGCTTGACAGCCCCCGGTTCGGCCACTAAATACGGCCGGTCCCGGGGTCTGGCACGACGCCGAGAGGAATTTCAATATGCCCACTATCAATCAACTGGTTCGAAAGGGACGCAAGCGTTCCGTCACAAAGACGGGATCTCCGGCCCTCAAGGGCTGTCCCCAGAAGCGTGGTGTCTGTACACGCGTGTACACCACCACGCCAAAGAAGCCGAACTCTGCCCTGCGGAAGGTCGCCCGTGTGCGTCTGACCAACGGAATGGAAGTGACCACCTACATCGGTGGGGAAGGTCACAACCTCCAGGAGCACTCCTCGGTACTCATTCGGGGAGGCCGGGTGAAGGACCTTCCCGGTGTTCGTTACCACGTGGTTCGTGGAACCCTGGATTCGACAGGTGTTTCCGACCGCCGACAAGGCCGTTCCAAGTACGGCGCCAAAAAGCCCAAGAAGTAGGAACGATCCATGCCCCGTAGACACTCCCCTGAAAAGCGTCAGATCCTGCCGGATCCGAAGTACGGTGACCTGGTGGTCGCCAAGTTCATGAACAACGTCATGTTGGATGGCAAGAAGGCCGTGGCCGAGTCCATCGTCTATGGCGCCTTTGATGTCATCTACGAACGCACCCGGGAAGATCCCGTGAAGGTCTTCAAGCGGGCCCTGGAGAACGTTCAGCCCGTGGTAGAGGTCAAGAGCCGCCGCGTGGGTGGTTCGACCTACCAGGTGCCGATTGAGGTGAGCCACTCCCGACGCATTGCCTTGTCCATGCGCTGGATTCTTGAGTACGCCCGCAAACGCGGCGGAAAGAGCATGCGGGACAAGCTGGCCAACGAGGTCATCGAGGCCTCTCACGGTCGCGGCAACGCTGTGAAGAAGAAGGAAGACACCCACCGGATGGCCGAGGCCAACAAGGCGTTCAGTCACTACCGCTGGTAGGCGCCTCCTCTTCCGTGTGAATCGGGTCGGCTTTTGCCGGCCCGTTCTGCGTTAACCCTCAGGCCCATTTTCGGGAATCCACCATGTCTGCCCCCATCGACGCCCTTCGCAACATCGGCATCATGGCGCACATCAATGCGGGCAAGACCACTCTGTCCGAGCGCATTCTCTTCTTCACCGGGGTGTCCACCCATATGGGGGAGGTGGATGATGGCACCGCCACCATGGATTGGATGACCCAGGAGATGGAGCGAGGCATCACCATCGCCGCTGCTGCAACGTCCTGCCCGTGGCAGGACGCGGTCATCAACCTCATCGACACCCCTGGTCATGTGGACTTCACCGTCGAGGTGGAGCGCTCTCTGCGCGTGTTGGATGGCGCTGTGGCCTTGATCTCCGCGGTGGAGGGGGTCCAGTCCCAGACCGAGACCGTTTGGCGCCAGGCCGCCCACCATGGGGTGCCTTGTCTCGCCTTCGTGAACAAGCTGGATCGAGAGCACAAGGGCTTCCAGGAAGTGTTGGACGACATCCGGGAGCGTCTGGGGGCCAACCCGGTGGCTTTTCAGCTGCCTCTGTACGACGGAGAGGTCTTTGTCGGGGTTGTGGACCTGCTGGGCCGGGTGGCGGTGCGTTTCGATCCAGCGTCACGGGGGGCACGCATTTTGGAGGGCCCCTTGCCGGAGGACCTGAAAGAAGAGGTTGAGCGGGCCCGTGGGGAGCTCTTCGACGAAGTTCTGGATTCCGACGACCTGATTGAGCGCTACCTTGCCCAGGGGGACTTGCCCCGAGAGGTGTTCCTCGAGGCTGCCCGGGCAGCAGTCCTTCAGAACCGCATCGTGCCGGTGCTGTGTGGGGCAGCCAAAAAGAACATCGGGGTCCAGCCGCTCCTGGACGCGGTGGTGAGCTTGTTGCCGTCACCACAGGACGTTCCGGCCATGGTGGGCACGAATGAGCTGGGAGAGGAGACCTTGTTGGAGGTATCTCGGGGTGCCCCTCCGGCGGCCTTGGCCTTCAAGACGCTGCACGTGCCCAATCTGGGGCTGCTGACTTTTCTGAGGTTGTTTGCGGGTGCAGTGCGCACAGGAGACAAGCTGGTGAACGCAAGAAGCGGCGCAAAGCTGCGGGTCGGCCGCCTGGTTCGGGTGCATGCGGGGGAGTTCTCACCGGTGGGTGGGGGGGAAGCGGGGGACATCGTGGCGGCCTTGGGCCTGGACGGCGTGGTGACCGGTGACACGTTGTGTGCCCCAAAACACCGAATCTCCCTGGAGAGGATCCGGGTGCCAAGCCCTGTCATCTTTGTGGCCATTGAGCCAGAGACAACGGACGACATCCAGCGCTTGTCCCCTGCCGTGAGCCAGCTTCTGGACGAAGACCCCACGCTCGCGCTGGAGCGGGACCCCCAGACAGGCCAGACCGTGTTGTACGGAATGGGAGAGCTTCACCTGGAAGTGGTCCTGGAGCGCCTGCGGGTCGACTTCCAGGTGAGCTGTCGAGCCACACGCCCCCGAGTCGCCTACCGGGAGACCATCGCCCGGCAAGGGGAGGGCGAGGGAGAGATAGATCGCCTGGTGGCCGGAAGGGGCCAGTTTGCGAGGGTCGGGCTTCAGCTGGCGCCTTTGGCCCGAGAGGCCGGGGTGGAGGTGGTGCTGGCGTCAGATCTGAATCTTCCCCCTGAGCTGGGCAAGGCGGCTTTGGCGGGGGCAAAGGAAGCGCTGGCCCATGGGGGAAGGCGGGGTCATCCGGTGGTAGATCTCAAGGTAATTGTGACACGCGCAGAGCATCGACTGGTGGACTCTAGCGACCATTCCTTTCGCGCCGCAGCGCGTTTGGCCATCGAAAATGGGCTCGCGAATGCTGGACCAATCGTGCTGGAGCCCATGATGCGGGTGGTCATCTTGACGCCAGAAGAGTATATGGGCCGGGTTGTGGGGGATCTCAATGCCCGTCGGGCACAGATCACCCAGATCATGGCGCGAGCAAACCACCAGGTAGTTGAGGCTTCTACGCCTCTTTCCACCATGTTTGGGTACGCCACAACTCTTAGGTCCTCCACCCAGGGCCGCGCGAGTTGCAGCCTTCACTTTTCGCACTACGAACCACTTCCGGGGAACCTGGTAGCAGACCTGCCCTAAGATTTTTTAGAGGAAAAACGACATGGCCAAGGAAAAGTTTGACCGCAGCAAGCCGCACGTGAACATCGGGACCATCGGTCACGTGGATCACGGCAAGACCACGCTCACCGCCGCCATCACGAAGGTGCTGGCCGAGGCGGGCGGCGCCGCCTTCATGGACTACGAGGACATCGACAAGGCGCCCGAGGAGAAGGCCCGCGGGATCACGATCAACACCGCGCACGTGGAGTACGAGACGGAAGCCCGTCACTACGCCCACGTGGACTGCCCAGGCCACGCTGACTACATCAAGAACATGATCACGGGGGCCGCGCAGATGGACGGCGCGATCCTGGTGGTGGCGGCCTCGGACGGCCCGATGCCCCAGACCCGCGAGCATCTTCTCCTGGCCCGCCAGGTGAACGTTCCCTACATCGTGATCTACCTGAACAAGGTGGATCTGCTGGATGACGAGGAGCTTCTGGAGCTGGTGGAGATGGAAGTTCGCGAGCTTCTGGACGAGTACGAGTTCCCCGGGGACGACACCCCGATCGTCAAGGGCAGCGCCCTGAAGGCCCTGGAAGGGGACACCTCCGAGATCGGCACGCCGAGCATCATGGCGCTGATGGAGCAGGTGGACACGTACATTCCCACCCCCGAGCGGGACGTGGACAAGCCCTTCCTGATGCCAGTGGAGGACGTGTTCTCCATCTCGGGTCGCGGCACGGTGGCCACGGGCCGGGTGGAGCGGGGCCAGATCAACACCGGCGACTCGGTGGAGATCGTGGGCATCAAGGACACGGCCACCACCACGGTGACGGGTGTGGAGATGTTCCGGAAGATTCTGGACTACGGCCAGGCCGGCGACAACGTGGGCCTGCTCCTTCGCGGTGTGAAGCGCGAGGACATCGAGCGGGGCCAGGTCATCGTGATTCCCGGCTCCATCAGCCCGTACACGAAGTTCGACTGCGAGTGCTACATCCTGAAGAAGGACGAGGGCGGTCGCCACAAGCCCTTCTTCAACGGGTACCGCCCCCAGTTCTACTTCCGCACGACGGATGTGACGGGCAAGGTGCAGCTTCCCGAGGGTGTGGACATGGTGATGCCGGGCGACCGGGTCAACATGACCGTCGAGTTGATCACCCCCATCGCCATTGAGCCCCAGCTGCGATTTGCCATCCGAGAGGGTGGTCGAACCGTCGGCGCAGGCGTCGTCTCCAGCATTCACGAGTAGCCAACACCCACAGAGTCGGCTATACGCCGGCGGATCCTTTGTCCGGTCGCTTTGGCACGAGGTTTATTGATGCCCCAGAACAACAAAATCCGAATTCGCTTGAAGGCGTACGATCACAAGCTGCTTGACCGCAGCGCTGCGGAGATCGTGGAAACGGCAAAGCGCACGGGCGTTGGCGTGAGGGGACCGTTCCCTCTGCCCACCACCCGTTCCGTGTGGACCGTCCTCCGCGGGCCCCACGTGGACAAGAAGTCCCGGGAACAATTCGAACGCCGCACCCATCACCGCCTCCTGGACATCCTGGAGCCCTCCCAGCAGACCGTGGATGCCCTCATGAAGCTCGATCTGTCGGCTGGGGTGCACGTGGAGATCAAGCTGTCCTAGTGCAGCAGGAATGAAAAGATGCCAACCGTAGACATTTACAGCACTGAAAAGAAGAAGGTCGGAAAGGTCGATCTTGACGACGGGATTTTCGGCGTCGAGGTGAAGGAGCACCTGTTTCACACGGTCGTGCGCCAGCAGATGGCCAACCGCAGACAGGGCACCCACAACACCAAGACCCGCACCGAAGTCAGCGGGGGCGGCCGGAAGCCGTTCAAGCAGAAGGGAACCGGCCGGGCCCGTCAGGGTACGATTCGCGCGAACCTTATGCGTGGTGGTGGCGTGGCCATGGGGCCCAGGCCCCGGGACTACAGCTACAACGTCCCCAAGAAAGTGCGTCGTGCAGCCTTGAAGGCAGCCCTGTCGCGCCGGGTGGAAGAGGATGCGTTCACCGCGTTTGATGTCTTCCAGCTTGCGGAGATCAAAACCAGCGCCGTCGTGGACATTATGGAGCGGTTTGGATTCGAAGATCTGCTGCTGGTGCTCTCGGAGAAGGATGAGAAGGTCTTGAAGAGCGCTCGGAACATCCCGGGGGTGACGGTCTTGCCGGTGGCGGGCCTGAACGTTTACGACATCCTGAACCACAAGAACCTTGCTGCCACGTCGGACGCCATCGCGGGCATCCAGCAGAGGCTGGGGAGCTGACCATGGCTGAATTGCACGACATCATCCTGCGCCCGATCGTTACGGAGAAGACCGCTCGCCTCGAGGCGGCCGGCAACGTCTTCACGTTTCAGGTTGGTACCAGCGCAAACAAGCTGCAGATCAAGGATGCAGTGGAGCGGCTTTTCGGAGTCAAGGTCGACGTGGTCCGCACGGTCAACGTGCGGGGCAAGACCAAGCGCCACGGGCGTCACACGGGCCGTCGTTCCGATTGGAAGAAGGCCTACGTCACCCTGGTCGAGGGCGACAACATTCAACTCTTCGAGTCCAACTGAAGGTCGGGGCGATGGGAATCAAGAAATACAAGCCGACAACGGATGGCCGACGCGGAATGAGCGTGTCGGACTTTGCGGAAATCACCCGCAGCCGTCCTGAGAAATCCCTGCTCACCTCCCGTTCTGGGACGGGTGGGCGGAACAACCGTGGGCGTATCACCGTCCGGCACCGGGGCGGAGGCCACAAGCGCCGCTACCGCGTGATTGACTTCAAGCGAGACAAGCTGGGCGTTCCCGGCAAGGTCGCTGCTGTCGAGTACGATCCGAACCGCTCGGCTCGCATCGCTCTCATCCACTACGTGGATGGCGAGAAGCGCTACATCCTCCACCCGCTGAACCTGGGCGTTGGGGACATGGTGGTGAGCTCGGATGATGCCGACATCAAGCCTGGAAACGCCATGCACCTTCATGCGGTGCCGCTGGGAACCTGGGTCCACAACATTGAAATGCAGATTGGTCATGGGGGGCAGCTCTGCCGCTCCGCTGGTACCTACGCACAGCTCATGGCCAAGGAGGGCGCCTATGTTCTCCTGCGCCTTCCCTCGGGTGAGTTGCGACAGGTACACCGCAACTGCCGGGCCACTATCGGCCAGGTAGGCAACCTGCAGCACGAAAACATCGACATTGGCAAGGCCGGCCGCAGCCGCTGGCTCGGTCGACGTCCCACGGTTCGCGGCTCCGCCATGAACCCGGTGGATCATCCCCATGGTGGTGGTGAGGGCCGGACCACGGGAGGACGCCACCCGGTGACTCCCTGGGGCAAGCCCACCAAGGGTTTCCGCACTCGTTCTCGTAAGAAGACTTCGTCCAAATTCATCGTCAAGCGGCGCAAGAAGTAGGGGAGAGCCAACCATGGCCCGTTCAGTAAAAAAGGGACCTTTTGTCGATCAGCACCTTCTGGCGAAGGCGCTGGTAGCAAAGGAAAACAAGTCCCACCAGGTCATCAAGACCTGGAGTCGCCGTTCCACCGTGTTGCCCGATTTCATCGGCCTCACCTTTGCTGTTCACAACGGCAAGAAGTTCATTTCCGTCTACGTGACGGAGAACATGGTGGGACACAAGTTTGGTGAGTTCGCACCCACCCGTACCTTCTACGGCCACGCGGCCGACCGGAAGTCCCGGGTTCGGTAGGAAAAAGATCATGTCTAAAGCCACTCTCAAGAACGTTCGCGTGTCCCCCCAGAAGGCTCGCCTTGTCGCCAACCTCGTGCGGGGTCGCGATGTGGAACAGGCCCTCGAGGTGTTGACCTTTACGCCCAAAAAGACCGCGCCGCTGGTGAAGAAGCTCATCGAGTCGGCTGTGGCCAATGCGGAGCAGAAGGCCACCCTGGACGGAAGCACCGTCGATATCGATTCACTCTACGTCAAGACCATCACCGTGGACATGGGCCCCAGCCTCCGTCGCTGGCGTCCCCGCGCAATGGGGCGTGCCACGAAAATCATCAAGCCGACCAGCCACATCAAAGTTGAGCTGGCTGTTCGGGAGGGCTAGCCCCATGGGTCAGAAGGTCAATCCAATTGGATTCCGCGTTGGAATCGTTCGTCCCTGGAGCGGGGTCTGGTTTTCCGAGAAGGACTACCAGCGCTTCCTCGCCGAGGACATCGCCATCCGGAAATTCATCAAGAAGAAGTATTACCACGCAGGAATTTCCTCCGTGGTGATCGAGCGCGCCGCCAACAAGGCCAAGGTGTTCGTGCACGCCGCAAAGCCCGGTGTGATCCTGGGGCGGCGGGCAGCCGGCTTGGATGCCCTTCGGGCAGACTTGCAGAAGCTCACTTCCACTGAAATTTTCCCCAACGTCATCGAGGTTCGCAAGGTCGAGACCGATGCCGTGCTCGTCGCTGAGAACATCGCAGCCCAGCTGGTGAAGCGAGTCAGCTTCCGCCGGGCCATGAAAAAGGCCGTCACTCAGACCATGCGGTCTGGTGGAAAGGGCGTCAAGGTGATGTGTTCTGGCCGCCTCGGCGGTGCTGAGATGTCCCGGATCGAGTGGTACCGTGAGGGCCGGGTGCCGCTGCACACCCTTCGTGCCGACATCGACTACGGCTTGGCTGAGGCCAAGACCACCTACGGTGTCATCGGGGTCAAGGTCTGGATTTTCAAGGGCGAGATTCTCTCTGGTGATGTCGAAGAGCCGAAGAACGCCCCCCCCGCTTTTTCCCCGCCCACCGATGCACCGGCCTCCTAGGAGAATCCCACCATGTTGATGCCAAAGCGCGTCAAGCGCCGGAAAGTACAGAAAGGTCGCATGCGCGGGGTTTCCCGCCGTGGCTGCAATGTGTCGTTCGGAGACTACGGATTGCAGGCCACAACCTGCGGCCGGATCACCTCTCGACAGATTGAAGCGGCTCGTGTCGCCATGACCCGCCATGCAAAGCGTGGCGGCAAGATCTGGATTCGAGTCTTTCCCGACAAGCCCATCTCCAAGAAGCCCGCTGAAACCCGTATGGGGAAAGGAAAGGGCGCACCGGAGTTCTGGGTGGCTGTCGTGAAACCAGGCCGGGTCCTGTATGAAATTGAGGGAGTGCCCGAGGAGACCGCCAAGGAGGCGTTTCGTCGTGCGGGCCACAAGCTTCCCGTGGGAACGAAATTTGTAAAGCGTGAGGGGGTGCTCGGATGAACTCCACCGAGATCATTGACTTCTCCGACGAGAAGCTCGTCCACACCGAGTTGCAGATGGAGCGAGAGCTTATTGCAGCCCGGTTCCGCCACTACACCAGCCAGCTCGAAGACAACTCGGTCCTGAAGACTCTGCGCCGGGACATTGCCCGTCTCCAGACGGCGGTGCGCCAGCGCGAGATTGCACAGGATCTTCCCAAGAATTCTCTTCGAAACCTACATGCCTCCAGCTTCCAGCCGGAAGCGGGGGATGGGGGCGGCTTGGCGGAAGGCGCCAGCGGCTTCCTCAAAGGTATCGTTGACAAGGTTACTCCAGGCGAATAAACGCGCGTTCTCGCTGCAAGGCGAGGGCACGGCACCCCTCGGGTGCCAGGCATTGTGAGCCACCCCCGGGTGAGTCCCGCAAGGGAGACCCCCCGGGTTCCATTTACGGATCGAGAGGTCCATCCGCGTGAGAGCGCTGGAGAGCAGGAACATGGCTGAAAAGACGACATCCCGCCGGGAACTGACCGGTCGTGTGGTTTCTACCAAGATGGACAAGACCATCTCTGTGGAGGTCACCCGCCGCGTAAAGCACCGGGTCTACAAGAAGTACATCAACCGTCGCAATGTCTTCAAGGCACACGATGAGAACAACGTCTGCGAGATGGGCCAAACGGTGACCATTCGCGAGGCTCGCCCCCTGTCCCGCACCAAGCGGTGGGTGGTGATTGGCATCGATGGGAGCCCGTCATGATTCAGATGCAGTCCATCTTGGATGTTGCTGACAACAGCGGCGCCAAGAAGCTCATGTGCATCAAGGTGCTGGGTGGCTCCAAGCGCCGCTATGCATCCGTGGGCGACGTTATTGTCTGTTCGATCCGTGAGGCCATGCCCAACAGCAAGGTCAAGAAGGGCGAGGTCACCCGTGCAGTCATTGTGCGGACCTCCAAGGAACTTCGCCGCCGGGATGGAACCTACATTCGATTTGATACCAATTCAGCCGTGCTGATCAACGCCCAGGGCGAACCCATCGGAACCCGTATCTTCGGACCGGTGGCCCGTGAACTCCGCGCGAAGAAGTACATGAAGATCGTCTCTTTGGCCCCCGAGGTCCTCTAGGAGTCACCATGGCCAAGTACAAAATCAAGAAAGACGACAAGGTCAAGGTGATCGCCGGAAAGGACAAGGGCCGTTTGGGCACTGTCATCCGGATCGACTCCAAGCGGGACCGCGTGTTTGTCGAAGGCCTGAACATGGTCAAGCGGCACGTGAAGCCTCAACAGGGTCAGCCCGGCCAGCTCGTGGAGAAGGAAGCTTCCCTCCACATTTCCAACGTTGCCCTCTGGAATGACGAAACGAACCGCGCGATTCGCGTGGGGTACCAGGTCACAGATGGCAAGAAAGTGCGTGTCGATCGAAAGACCGGCACGGCCATCGACGCGTAGAGGAACCAAGAATCATGACGCCCCGTCTCAAAGATCAGTACAAGAGCGAAATTGCTCCCAAGCTCATGGAACAGCTCCAGTTTGGGAACGTGATGCAGGTGCCTCGTCTCACGAAGATTGTGGTGAACTCTGGCCTGAAGGAGGGAACTACAAACCCCAAGGTACTGGATGCCGCGGCCGAGGATCTGGCCATCATCACCGGCCAGAAGCCGGTCATTCGACGGGCGCGGCGCTCCATTGCGAACTTCAAGCTTCGCGAAGGCATGCCGGTGGGGGTCAGCGTGACTCTGCGCGGCGATCGCATGTGGTATTTCATGGACCGCCTCATCTCGGTGGCCATTCCCAGAATCCGTGACTTCCGTGGACTGTCTGCGAAGGCTTTCGATGGCCGGGGCAACTACTCCATGGGTCTGACCGAGCAGCTTCTCTTCCCGGAGATCGACTACGACAAGATCGCTCGCATCATCGGGATGAACATCACCTTTGTCACCACTGCTGGCACTGACGAAGAAGGCCGCGCATTGCTGGCCAACCTCGGCATGCCGTTCAAGGCCTAAGGAGAACACCCGTGGCCAAAAAGTCCATGATTGCCAAGTCCAAGCGTCCTGCGAAATTCGCTGTGCGCAAGCGCAACCGCTGCACTGTTTGTGGTCGTCCACGTGGGTTTCTGCGTGACTTCAACCTCTGTCGCATCTGCTTCCGTTCCATGTCCCTTAAGGGCGAGCTTCCCGGCGTTACCAAGGCGAGTTGGTAGGGCCCGGATGAACCAAATGGAGTCTTCGAAATGTCGATGACCGACCCCATCGCGGACATGCTCACGCGCATCCGCAACGCCCTGAAGGCAGGGCACGCTACCCTCGAGTTTCCGCGTTCGCGGATCAAAGGGGAGATTGCACGCGTGCTCTCCGATCAGGGATTTATTGAGAACTATAAGCTTATTGAGGAGGGTCCCCAGGGCTCGATTCGAATCCAGCTTCGCTACGACAAGTCCGACCGCGCCATTATTCGTGGCCTGGAGCGCGTGTCCAAGCCGAGTCGGCGCTTGTATGTAGGCAAGGACGAGGTCCCGCACGTGCGGAACGGCCTCGGCGTCGCCATCCTCACCACCCCCAACGGCATCCTCACCGACCGCCAGGCCCGCCAGGCCGGCATCGGTGGAGAGGTGCTCTGCTACGTCTGGTAGCCCAAGGAGGACTGACCATGTCTCGAATTGGCAACGCCCCCATCACGCTACCTTCCGGCACCACGGTGACGGTGGCAGATGGCGTGACGGTAAAGGGCCCCAAAGGCCAGCTCTCCCGGCCCCTCGTGGAGGGTGTCAGCATTTCGCAGGAGGGAGACGTGCTGACGATCGCTCGTGAGAGCGACCAACGCAACCACCGCGCCAACCACGGTTTGATGCGGGCCCTTGTCAACAACATGGTGATTGGGGTCAGCGCAGGCTTCTCCAAGAAGCTGGAGATTGTGGGGGTTGGCTACAAGGTGGACCTGAAGGGAAAGAACCTCGTGTTTCAGCTTGGTTATTCCCACCTCATCGACTTCCCGCTGCCCGCGGGAATCGAAGCCGTCGTGGAGGATCGCGGTGCCACCGTGACCGTTTCCGGTATTGACAAAGAGGTGGTGGGCCAGACCGCTGCGGTGATTCGCGGCTTCCGTCCCCCTGATTCCTACAAAGGCAAGGGCGTTCGGTACTCCGGTGAGTACATCCGCATCAAGGCCGGCAAGGCCGCCAAGGCGTAACGACGCCAAGGCGTAAAGGCGCCGAGGTATACAGGAGATCATCATGGCCAAGAAAACCCACCGTCGACAGTACCTGCGCAGCCGCCGCAAGGTGTCGATCCGGAAGAAGCTTCGGGGCACCACAGCGCGTCCCCGGATCAGCGTTTTCCGTTCGAACAAGCATATCTACGCGCAGATCATCGACGACGAAACCGGCGCCACGCTGGTGGCGGCCTCGACCCAGTCCTCCGAACTCTCTGCCAGCGAAGGAAGCGACCACAATGTGGAAGCCGCCAAGGCTGTTGGAACCCTCATTGCCAGCAAGGCCAAGGCGGCGAAGATCACCCAGGTGGTGTTCGACCGCAACGGCTTTCTCTACCACGGACGCATCAAGGCCCTGGCCGATGCAGCCCGTGCCGGCGGTCTCGACTTTTAGACCCTCGGTGTTTTTTGCTCCTGGGCAGTTCTGCCCCGGAAGACAAGGTGAATCATGAATCGCAATCGCAGCCGAAACCGCAACCAGCCGCCTGACGACGGTACCGTTGAAAAGGTCATCCACATCAACCGGGTGGCCAAGGTGGTCAAGGGTGGGCGTCGCTTCTCTTTCTCGGCCATTGTTGTGGTGGGAAATGGCGAGGGCAACGTAGGGGTTGGCTTTGGAAAGGCCAACGAGGTCCCCGAGGCTATTCGCAAGGCCACGGTCAAGGCCCGCACCCGGATGATCGATATCCCCTTGGTGGATGGAACGATCCCCCACGAGGTGATCGGGATCTTTGGCGCCGGTCGGGTGCTGCTCAAGCCAGCATCCCCTGGAACTGGTGTGATCGCCGGTCCCTCGGTTCGCGCGATCATGGATGCTGCCGGCATTCACAACGTGCTGACCAAGAGCCTTCGCTCTTCCAACCCCCACAACGTGGTGAAGGCTGTCTTCAACGCGTTTGATCGAATCGAAAGTCCAGAACAATACGCTCTTCGCCTTGGCAAGGACCTGGATGAGGTCCTTGTGGACTACACCGTGGGCGAGCGAGTTTGGGGCGCCGCCTACTAGGCGGCTGCAGCATCGTAAAACGTTGAGCGAGTTGAAAAGGACAGCACCGTGAAAACCATCAAGGTCACCCTCAAGAAGTCCCACATCGGGTCCACGAAGTCGCAGATTGCCACCGTCAAGGGATTGGGGCTGCGTCGCCTGGGGTCCTCCCGGGAGCTCGAAAACACGCCAGCCGTTCGCGGCATGGTGAAGAAGATCATCCACCTGGTGGATGTGGAGGAGGCGGGCGCTTAGACCCGCTTGGAGATTCCAAATGGCAAATGAACTTTCCAACCTGAAGCCGCCGAAGGGCTCGACCAAGAAGCGCATGCGCGTGGGTCGAGGCGAAGGCGCCGGTAAGGGCAAGACCGCTGGACGCGGAACCAAGGGCCAGAAGTCCCGTTCCGGTGGCGGTGTGCGCCCTGGTTTCGAGGGCGGCCAGATGCCCCTGCAGCGGCGCTTGCCGAAGCGGGGCTTTCACAACGTCTTCGCCAAGGAATACACCACCCTGAACGTGTCCGACCTGGAGGGTCGCTTCGAGAAGGGTGCAGTGGTGGATGCTGCCGCCCTCAAGGCGAGCGGCGTCATCTCCAAGATTTGCAAGGATGGAATCAAGGTGCTGGGCGACGGTGAGATCAAGACCTCCTTGACGGTTCGCGCTGCAAAGTTCACCAAGTCGGCCGCCGAGAAGATTGAAGCCGCGGGCGGCACTGCCGAAGTCGCGTGACACAGACGATTGCGAACATTCTAAAGATTCCGGACCTCCGGAATCGAATCCTGTTCACTCTGGCCATGCTGGGTGTGTACCGGCTCGGTATCTTCGTACCCGCTCCCGGTGTGAACCGCGAAGCCTTGGGCCGGTTCTTCAACGAAAACAGCAACACCCTCTTCGGGCTGTACGACATGTTTTCCGGGGGGGCCCTGGAGCAGTTCAGCGTCTTCGTGCTGGGCATCATGCCGTACATCACGGCCTCGATCATCATGCAGGTGTTGAAGGTCGCGGTGCCCAAGCTGGAGCGACTCTCCAAGGAGGGGCAGTCGGGACAGAACAAGATCACCCAGTACACCCGGTACATGACCATTGTCATCGCTGTGGTGCAGTCTTTCGGAATCGCCGTGAGCCTGGAGCAGATGAGGGCCGGCGGTACCGAGGACGTAGTGCTTGCTGCAGGTCCTGCGTTCCGGGTCATGACCGTCCTGACCATGACCGCTGGAAGCTGCTTTGTGATGTGGCTCGGTGAGCAGATCACAGACCGCGGCGTCGGAAACGGCGCCTCGCTGATCATTACGTGCGGCATTATTGCCCGGCTGCCTGCTGCGATTGCCTACACCTTTCAGAAGGTGAAGATCGGGGACATCAACCTGCTGCAGTTGGTCATGCTGGGCGCCTTCATGTTCGCGGTGGTGGCAGCCATCGTGTTCGTCGAGCGTGGACAGCGTAGAATCCCCATTCAGTATGCAAAGCGGGTCATTGGACGACGGGTCTATGGTGGACAGTCCACCCACTTGCCCTTGAAGGTCAACACCGCGGGGGTCATCCCCCCCATCTTCGCCAGCTCGGTGCTGATGTTCCCGGCCACTATCGGCACCTTCACCGACAGCTTGTTGGTGGACAGCATCATGGCGGCCTTGATGCCCGGCGCCTGGCTCTACAACCTGGTGTATGTGGGGTTGATCATTTTCTTCTCCTACTTCTACACGGCCATCACCTTCAACCCGGTGGATGTTGCAGACAACTTGAAGCGACATGGGGGCTACATCCCAGGGGTGCGTCCGGGAAAGCAGACGGCGGACCACATCGATTGGCTGCTGACACGCCTGACATTCGGCGGAGCGGTCTACCTCTCGGCCATCTGCATTCTGCCCACGCTTCTCATCGCCAAGTACAACGTGCCGTTCTACTTTGGCGGAACGGGCCTTCTGATCGTTGTGGGTGTTTCCCTGCAGACCGTGGCCGAGATCGAGGCCCACCTCTTGACCCGCCACTACGACGGGGTCATGGGCAACAACTCCTCCCGCATGCGCGGCCGTCATCGCCGGGCCCTGGAACGCGAGTCAGAAGCCAGCGGCGAGTAGCGCTTTGTCGCCAAGCACCGTTTCGGAGGCCCCCATGGTTCTAGTTCTTTTTGGTCCCCCTGGAGCGGGGAAAGGCACCCAAGCCGCAGTGATCGCCCAGGAGTTGGGCATTCCTCAGGTGGCCACTGGCGACATCTTTCGCAAGCACCTGAAGGAAGGAACTGACCTGGGGGAGCTGGCACGGTCGTTCATGGACAAGGGCAACCTTGTGCCGGACGAGGTGGTGTGGGACATCGTGGCCACGCGTCTGGATGAGGATGACTGCGCAAGCGGTGTGTTGCTGGACGGGTTCCCCCGCTCGGTGCGCCAGGCGGAGCTTCTGGTGGCATGGCTTGGGGAGCGAGACGAGGGTGTGGACTGCGTGGCTGCTCTGGATGTGGCCGACGAAGAGATCGTGACTCGCTTGTCCGGCCGACGTAGCTGTCTGGGTTGCGGCGCCACCTACCATGTGGAGCACGCCCCCACGCAGAGCGAAAACATCTGTGATCGCTGTGGCGGCGAGGTGGTCCAACGAAGTGACGATACGCCGGACACCGTTCGTGCGCGGCTGAACACATACCACGCCCAAACAGCGCCTGTTTTGGACTTCTTCGAGGGAATGGGGTTGGTGGAACATGTGAATGCCACTGGCCCCATTGAGTCGGTCACCCAGCGACTTCGCCTCGCGATCGGCTGATGATTGCCATTCGGGAACCCTGGGAGATCGCGCTCATGCGCAACTCCGGCAAGCTCCTCTCCGAGGTGGTAGCCCTCGTGCGGGAGCAGGTGGTGGTGGGAGTAACCCCCCTGGATCTGGATCGGATCTGCGAGGAGGAGATTCGTAAGCGGGGCGCGACTCCGGCTTTCAAGGGCTACGACGTGGGGGGGGCGGTTTTCCCAAACACCGTGTGTTCGAGCCTCAACGATCAGGTGGTCCATGGCATCCCCACGAATGTTCCTTTGAAGGACGGTGACCTCGTGTCCCTGGACTTTGGACTGTCCTACGGGAACTACTTTGCCGACCGGGCTTTCACGGTCGTTCTCGGAGAGGTGACTCCCGAGGTATCCCGGCTACTTGACGTGACCGAGCAGAGCTTATATCAGGGCATCGCCTGTGCGGTGTCTGGTGCTCGGGTGGGCGATATCGGCCACAAAGTCCAGACATTGTGCGAATCCCAGGGCTACGGAGTTGTTCGCGACTACGTGGGTCATGGGATCGGCAGGAGGCTCCACGAGGAACCAGCCGTTCCGAATTTCGGAAAAGCTGGGACCGGAGTTCTTCTCAAGCCGGGTATGTGCATCGCTATTGAACCCATGATCACGTTGGGAACCTGGGAAACCAAGACCCTCAACGATGGCTGGACGGTGGTGACTGCAGACAACAGCCTGGCGGCACACTTTGAACACACCGTACTTATCACTCCCAATGGACCGGAAATCCTCACCGCTTAGTGAGCCGAGGCAGACATGAAGGTCAGAACATCCGTAAAGGCTATGTGCGAAAAGTGCCGCATCATCAAGCGGCGCGGCGTCGTGCGTGTCATCTGCGAAAACCCCAAGCACAAGCAGCGCCAGCGCTAGGCGCCAGGAACCACACATGGCACGTATTGAAGGTGTTGATCTCCCGCGCATGAAGCGCGTAGACATTGCACTCACGTATATCTACGGGATTGGCCGTACCTCTGCGCTGGCGATCGTCGCCAAGGCCGAGGTGGACGGTTCGATTCGGACCCAGGACCTCTCGGAGGTTGAGGTGGCCCGCCTGCGCGAGGTCATCCAAAATGGGTACAACGTGGAAGGCCAGCTCCGAAAGGAAGTGGCCATGAACATCAAGCGCCTCATTGACCTCAACACCTACAGGGGGATTCGCCACAAGCGCGGGCTTCCTGTTCGAGGACAGCGCACCCACACCAATGCTCGCACCCGCAAGGGTCCGCGCCGCGCCGCCACGAAGCGCAAGTAGAACCGAGGACAAAAGAAAATGGCTGCACCTGTCAAGAAGCGCGCCGGCCGCAAGGCCAAGAAGAACATCCCCATCGGGGTGGCGCATATCCAGTCGACCTTCAACAACACCATCATCACGATCACCGATCCGGCCGGCAACACCATTGCCTGGTCCAGCGCAGGCGTGAAGGGCTTCAAGGGCTCACGGAAGTCCACTCCCTTTGCAGCGCAGTTGGTGGCCGCCGATGTGGCCCGCAAGGCCATGGAGCATGGCGTGAAGAGCGTGGGCGTCTTCGTGAAGGGGCCTGGTTCCGGCCGCGAGTCCGCACTGCGTGCCCTGTCCAGTTCGGGACTGCGTATTCACACCATCAAGGATGTGACGCCGATCCCCCACAACGGCTGTCGTCCGCCCAAGCGCCGGCGCGTCTAGCGTTTCAAACAACCCTTTGAATTTCCCCGGGGAGGAACGGATTTTCCGTTCCGGCTTGACCTGCCCATCATCCCCAACCCTCCCTCTCGGGTGTAGAGCCTTTGGCACTGGTCGGCCGCTGGCAGAAACCCAAGGAGTCTCTCATGCTGGAAGAAAACGTCTACGCCAACTGGCGAAACCTGATCAAGCCCACCCGCCTGGAGCGCGACAACAAGTCGAGCGACACATACGGGAAGTTCATCGCGCGGCCCCTTGAGCGCGGATTCGGCATTACCCTGGGCAACTCATTGCGCCGGGTGCTTCTGTCGTCCCTGCAAGGTGCGGCCATCACCAGCGTGAAGATTGATGGCGTGCTCCACGAGTTCTCCAGCGTGGCGGGCGTGGTGGAAGACGTGACCGACGTGGTGCTGAACCTCAAGCAGGTGGTCGTGAAGACCAGCAGCATGGAGACTGTCACCGGAAGCATCGAGAAGACTGGAAAGGCTGGAAAGGCCACTGTGGTGACCGCAGGGGACTTGGTCCTGACCGAGGGCGCCCAGGTGTTGAACCCCGACCACCCAATCTGCACCATTACCGACGGCGGAACGTTTCGCTGCCAGGTGACCGTGAAAATGGGCAAGGGCTACGTGGCGGCCGATGGCAACGAGGGGGAGGACGCCGAGATCGGCGTGATTCCCGTGGACTCCATCCACACCCCCATCAAGAAGGTGAAGTACACGGTCACAAACGCTCGTGTGGGGCAGCGGACCGACTACGACCGCCTGACCCTTGAGTTGTGGACCAACGGCTCGGTGATTCCCGAGGATGGCCTGGCATACGCCGCCAAGATTCTTCGTGAGCAACTTCAGGTCTTCGTGCACTTCTCCGAGGAAGACGAGCCCGTGGATGCGGCCACCACCGAGGGCGTGGAAGAGGTGAACGACAACCTGTTCAAGCGCGTCGACGAGCTCGAGCTGTCTGTGCGTTCGGCGAACTGCCTGCAGAACGCTGGCATTGAATACATCTACCAGCTGGTTGAGAAGAGCGAGGCAGAGATGCTGAAGACCAAGAACTTCGGTCGCAAGTCGCTCAACGAAATCAAGGACCTTTTGACGGAACTCGGCCTGAACCTGGGCATGAAGCTTCCGGCATCCTTCCCGCGCAATCGCTAAGGCGGAGGCTCGTCATGCGACATCTCAAGAAAGGCCGTAAACTCGGCCGCAACAGCAGCCACCGAAAGGCCATGTTTCGCAACATGGTCACCTCCCTCGTGATGGAGGAGCAGATCCGCACCACCGAGGCCAAGGCCAAGGAGCTGCGGTCCATCGCTGAAAAGGTGATCACCCTCGGGCGTCGGGTTCCCCCGTCTTCCCTGGAAGGCCTGGAAGGCCAGGCCCTTGCTGACGCCAAGGCCGCGCGAGTGCATGCCATTCGGCAGGCGCGCAAGTGGGTCACGGATCGTGGTGCGCTGGATCGCATCTTCAACGAGTATGCAGAGCGCTACAAGGACCGCCCGGGCGGCTACCTGCGCCTCGTGAAGGTGGGACACCGCACTGGGGACAACGCCCCCATGAACGTGGTGAGCATGATTCCCGCGGATGAGCCCTTGACCTTCAAGGAGTCCACCAAGCCGGCGCTTGCTGCGGCACCGACGGCTCCTGGTGCGGAGGAGGAGGTGACCCCCGAAGTGGAGGTTGCCGCCCCCGATCAAGAAGCCCCGGTAGAGGCCGCTGCCTCCGCTGAAGAGTAGGGTGTCGAAGGATCGGGCGGATGCCGCGAGGGAGCGGCTGAACCGCTACATGTCCGACCAGGGCAAGAAGAACACCCGGCAACGGGATGTGATTGTGCAGGTGTTCCTGGAGGCCGGGGGCCACCTGACCTTGCAGGAGCTGCAGGCCCTGGTGCGCGAGCAGGAAGGGCCGGTGGGGTATGCCACGGTCTATCGGACCATGAAAATGCTGGCGGATGCCGGTGTGGCGGTGGAGCGGAACTTTGGCTCCGGCCAGGCCCGCTATGAGCTGGCGGAGTTTGGTACCCACCATGACCACCTGATCTGCGTGGATTGCAGTCGAATCATCGAATTTGAAGATCCTCTCATCGAGGAGCGGCAGGACCAGATTGCCGAACGCCACGGCTTCCTTGTCCAGCGCCACCGCCACGAGATCTACGGTCTCTGCGCGGATTGCCAGTAGGCCCTCCTCCACCGTTCCGACCTGAACAGGGAGGGATAGGCCATCTCCCCCCCGCCCATGTC
>CAZRYF010000014.1:17319-42132 GCA_964604165.1 uncultured Enterobacterales bacterium | reverse complement strand
CCTGCCGGGCCTGCCGCCGGGCCGCGGGGCTGGGGGGGATAGGCCATCTCCCCCCCGCCCATGTCCCTGCCGGGCCTGCCGCCGGGCCGCGGGGCTGGGGGGGATAGGCCATCTCCCCCCGATGTTGAGACAGGTGTGACCTCTCCGAAACCGCGGGGGAAGCGCCTGATTACAGCGCCCGGGTGAGAATCCGTATGTCGTCCCACCAGGTGTGCTCCACGTCGTTGCCAAAGCTCAGGGTGTCCGCGGGGGCGCCCGTGAATGGATGCTGTGTGCTGCAGATCTCGTCAATGCAGGCCCGAAAGGAAGATGGCTCCCCCGCCGTGATCTCGACTCGCACCAAGTGCCAGCCCTGGCTTCTTTCCTGGAGGGTCTCCAGGTTCTCGTTGGAGCCAGACGGGCTGCCTTCGCAGCAGTGGGGTTCTTCGCAGATCCCGGCGTCCCAGGGGACGCGAACCAGGGATTTGTGCCAGTCATCGCCCAAGTGCAGCATCATGTCTCCACCGGAACTGCCAAGGGGGTCGTTGAACCACACCTCTGCCGCCACATCGGCACCACCCACTTCAAAAGCCCGGGTCAGATGATGGGGGAAGAAGACAGCACTGGCGCCTGAATGTGCCCTTTCCTGGGAGACGTGCTGCCCTCACAAGCAGGCGGACCAAACTCCCACCTCCGCGTCCCAGCCACAGCCTCACCGACGGTCCCTCCCTCGAAGTCCTCCAGGAAGGTGAGCAGCCAACCGTCGCTCCGGCACGCTGGGCAGGCATCCAGTCAACAGAAAGAAGGGGAACGCGATTCTGGAGAACATCAACCTCACCTCGGCGTTACCACCATTCGAAGCCCGTCGACGTGCTCCGGGGGGAGTCTCTCATAGGACAGGGACAGATCCTGCTCCGGCAGCGTGAACTCGGAGCTCGCCAGCAGCCGCGCCACCAGCACCTGGGCGACCACGCTGGAGTACTCCAGGCCCAGACATCGGTGGCCCTCTGGTCGTCCACCTCCCTGGGGCACAAAGGCGTGAGGGTGAGCGTCCTGCTCGGCCCGTCCGGGACTGAAGCGGGCTGGGTCGAAGGCGTGCGGCTTGGTGAACACGCTCGGGTCGGTGTTGCAGAGGGAGAGGGACATCCAGACTCCGAATCCGGCAGGCACCGTGAATTCTCCCACCTCAAAGTCCTTTTTGGCCACCCCAAACACCATGGGCACGATCGGGGTGGTGCGCTTGCCTTCGTTCACCAGGTCCTGGAGCCCGCGCAACCCGTACAGCTTCTCGATGCTCAGGGTCTCCAGGGCATCGGCGGCCTCAAGGTCTGCTCGAAGCGCGGCCTGGATCTCGGGATGCTGATGCAGCTGGGAGATCAACTCCGCCAACAGTGCAAAGACGATGTAGCCGGCGATTACCATGTGGTGCAGCTCCAGGAGCAGCTCGTCGTCGGTGATCTGTCGGCCCTCTTCGGTCCTGGCTGCCATGACCCGGGAGGCCGCATCTTCCCCTGCCAATCCTCGCCGCTCGGCGATCACTTCGCGCAGGGTCGCCAGCAGGCGCTTGCGGGCCTTCATGGCCTTGCTGTAGGCCGACCCTGGAAGCCGAATCGGAACAGCGGTGAAGCCGGCAGCCAGGGCCATGTAGTCGGCCTGCAAGGCCCGGGTCCTCTCGCCGGCCGCCACACCAAGCACGTTGTCGCAGATGGCATCCACCGCGAACTGGCGCATGGCCTCCGTGCCAGAAAGCTCGCCCTCGGTTGCCCAGCGGGCGATCGATTTGTCCGCCAGCTCTTGAAGCCGCGGTACATAATCGGTCAGGGCCGCCCGGTTGAACCCGGCCATGGTCAAGGCCCGCAGTGGCGTGTGCTCCGGTGCGTCCATCATCTGGATGTTCCGTCCGCCAAAGAGCTTGATGACGTGTGGGGGATGGGCCCCGCTCCGGGAGACGTTTTCCTCCTTCAAGAATGCGGACATGGCGTCGGGGCCCGAGAGGTAGACCACCTTTTTGCCCAGGACGGAGGTCAGGAAGATCGGTCCGTGCTCTTCATACCGTCGAGAAGCAAAGGACCAGGGGTTCTCCAGAAAGGCGGACGTGCCCCCCAGGAGTCCGCGATCGGCGACGGGGGGCAGACGCGTCTTGGGTGCTGCGGCGCCGGTCCTGGAGGAGAAGGACTGGACGGCCAAGAGGAGGGCCCCTGCGCTGAACTGTCGGCGATTCATGGGCACTCTCCGGGGTTGGGTGGCGAGTCCTGTACCCACGCGTCCGGTGCCCGTCCAGTCCTTGAGATCATCAAAGCCTCCCGGGGGGGAGGCTCTGGAGAGGGGGGTGCGCGGGAAGGGACTCGAACCCTTACAGCCTAGTGGCCACAAGGCCCTCAACCTTGCGCGTCTACCAAATTCCGCCACCCGCGCACAACGGCGGCCATGTATGGCCCCGCTTGGACCATGTCAAGCAGCCGAAATCACTCGCCCCCATCCGTGGGAACACTGTCCTCGTCCGGGACTCCAATGGACTCCGGCGCCAGGTCGCCTCCTGCCGGATCCAGGGTTTCTCCGTCTCCAAGGCTCTCCACCTCCAGGGTCGGGGCCGACTCCACAGCGGGTGCATCGGCCTCTGGTTCTGGCGCTTGAATTCCCAGGTCGATGTCTTCCAGCCCGCCACCGAGCGTTCCCTGCTTGAGGGCATCCTCGGACAGGTGCTCAGGGGTCGAGCGCAGCGCCAGCGTGATGGAGGTGAACATGAAGAGCACCGCCACCACCGTGGTGGCCCGAGAGAGCATGCTGCCTGCACCACGGGGGCCGAACATGGAGGAGGAAGAACCCCCGCCGAATGCAGCACCCACGTCTGAGCCCTTGGAGGGCTGCAGCAGAATGATGAGAATGAGAATCAGGCACAGGGTCACGTGCAGGATCGTGATGAAGAGACCCATGGTGTCCTCCTACTTTGAGATTAGACTTGGCGCCGCTTGCGCGATCGCCGAGAAAGAGGCTGCATCGAGGGCTGCGCCTCCAACGAGAGCGCCATCGATGTCGGGTTGGCCCAGTAGATCTGCAGCGTTGCCCGGCTTCACCGAGCCTCCGTAGAGGATTCGCATCTGCTGTGCCACGTAGTCCGGGTGGTTTTCCGCGAGCCAGCAGCGAATGCTGGCGTGGACTTCCTGGGCCTGCTCGGGGGAGGCCGTACGCCCGGTCCCAATTGCCCAAACCGGCTCATAGGCCAGCACCAGGGTCGCTACCTGGTCGGAGTGTAGTCCCGCAAGACCCGCCGCCAGCTGCCCGTGCACCACCGCATCCACCTGGCCGGCATCCCGTTCCTCCAGGGTCTCCCCCAGGCACAGAATGGGCACAAGTCCCGCCGCAAGGGCCGCTTGAACCTTCTTTCCCACCACCTCGTTTGTGTCCCCAAAAACGTGCCTGCGCTCGGAATGGCCCACCAACACGTGGGTGCACCCGGCCTGGCGGAGCATTTCGCCTGAAACCGCCCCTGTAAACGCTCCAGAAACCTCCGTGTGCAGGTCCTGGCCAGCCACGAGGGTGCCGGTGTGTTTCAGGCGCGAAACAACGCCCACAATGGAAACAAAGGGCGGCGCCACCAAGGTGTCCACGGCCTCCACATCGGACAAGGCGCCCTTGAGCTCTCTCGCGAGAGCCTCCGCGTCTTCTGGGCCCCGGTTCATCTTCCAGTTGCCGGCAATCAGCATGCGGCGACTCACGAGGCACCTCTCTTGGCCAAAGCCTCCAGGCCGGGAAGGGGACGTCCCTCAATATGCTGAAGGGCGGCGCCTCCGCCTGTGGAGATGTGGGAGAACTTCTCGGTCAACCCGAGGCGCTTTACCGCTGCTGCCGAGTCACCACCGCCGATCACCGTGTAGGCATCCGCGCTGGCCACGGCCTCGGCCATGCCCCGAGTGCCCCCTGCAAAAGCGTCTCGCTCTGCCACACCCATGGGCCCATTCCAGAACACCGTGGACGCACGGGCCACTACGTTGCCGAAGAGGTTCACGGTCTCCGGGCCGATATCAAAGGCCCGCATTCCCTCGGACAACTCCTTGGTGACCGTGGCCTCGCCGTCCAGGTCGGTGGCCGCCACGTGGTCTGTTGGCAGAAAGACCTTGACCCCCTTGCCCGCACATCGCTCCAACATGCGCTTGGCCAAGAGGAGTTTCTCCTCCTGCACCAGGGAATCCCCCACCTCGACACCTTGGGCCTTCAGGAAGGTGTATGCCATGGCTCCACCGATAAGCAGGGCATCCACCCGGCCCATGAGGGACTCGATCACCCCGATTTTGTCCGAAACCTTCACGCCTCCGAGAATCCCTACGTAGGGGCGCTTGGGGCTGTCATTGAGTTGGGCCAAGGCCTCCAGTTCTGACTGGATCAAGGGCCCCACCGCGGCCTCTTCAAAGTGCTCCACCACCGCATCCACGGAGGCATGGCTTCTGTGCAAGGTGCCGAACGCATCGTTGACATAGACATCGGCCAGTTTGGCCAGCTTTGCGGCGAAATCGGGGCTGTTGGTCTCCTCCCCCCGGCGAAACCGAAGGTTCTCCACGACCAGCACACCGCCGTCAGCGAGCTCCCTGGACAGGTACTCCACGTCGTCCCCGGCCGGGTCGTGTGCAAACCACACCTCTGCATCCAAGACCTCCGCCAGGCGCATGGCCACGGGCTCCAGGCTCAGGGCTGGGACCTTCTGGCCCCTGGGCCGGCCGAGATGCGAACAGATGATCAACCGTGCCCCCCCCTCCAGGAGGGCAGCGATCGTGGGCATCGCCGCGGTAATGCGCGTGTCATCGGCGATGGCCCCGTCCTGCAGGGGGACGTTCAGGTCCAGCCGCAGCAGGACCCGTCGGCCGCTTACGTCCAGATCGTCCAGGGTTCGGAAGTTCATCGGCGTTCCAATCCAAAGAGCAGGCGGGCCAGATCCGCCAGGCGGTTGGAGAAGCCCCACTCGTTGTCGTACCAGGACAAGACCTTGGCCGTGTGTGGCCCCATCATCATGGTCAGCTGGGTGTCCACAATGGAGGAGTGGGGGTTGCCCACGAGATCGCTGGACACCAGGGGCGCCGTGGAGGCCTCGAGAACCCCCTTCATGGGGCCGGCTGCGGCTGCGGCAAACGCCGCGTTGATCGCCTCGGCGGTCGTCGCCTTCTCCAGGTCGACCACGAGGTCCACGAGGGAGACGTTCGGGGTGGGAACGCGAATCGCCATGCCGTTGAGCTTTCCTGCCAGCTCGGGAAGGACCATGCCCACGGCTTTGGCAGCCCCGGTACTGGTGGGCACCATGTTCAGGCCGGCGGCCCGGGCCCGCCGGAAGTCCCCCTTTCGGTGCGGTGCGTCCAGGAGGTTCTGGTCCATGGTGTAGGCGTGAATGGTGGTCATCAGCCCCTGCACCACGCCGAACTCATCGTTCAAGACCTTGGCGAAAGGGGAGAGGCAGTTGGTGGTGCAGCTGGCGTTGGACACCACGTGGTGCTGCTCTGCGTCCAGGGTCTCGTCATTGACCCCCACACAGATCGTCGCGTCTGCCCCGCTGGCCGGTGCGGAGATGATGACCTTGTGGGCGCCGGCATCCAGGTGCGCCTGCGCCTTTTCACGGGCGGTGAAAATACCCGTGCACTCAAAGACCACGTCCACCTGGCGCTCTCGCCAGGGAAGGTCCGCCGGGTTTGGCTCCGCACTGGTGGGTACAAAGGTCCCGCCGATGTCCAAGCCACCGTCCACCGCAGTGACGGTTGGCTCAAACGGGCCGTGCACCGAGTCGTTGGACAAGAGGTGCGCCAGGAGCGGATCCCCGGTCAGGTCGTTGATGTGGACGAATTCAATCTCGGGGTCATTCCAGGCGGCCCGAAGGGCACACCGACCGATGCGGCCGAAACCGTTGATAGCGACGCGAACAGACACGGGCGCTCCTGCAGTGGGGGGAAGGCACCCGCTTCTAACCGCCTCCTACCGGAACAGCACCTTGTACTGGCCATTGTCCAGGATGCTCAGCTGGACCCGTTGCTCCTCACCGACTTTTCGGCCGGCGCAATCCGTGGTCTCAATGCCCCAGCTCATGGTGGCGGTGGTCTGAGAAGATGCGGCTTCCATGAGCCAGGTGCCCTGCTCGTTGCACTCCATGGCGTCTTCGCCAATGGCGACGGATCCGGCTGCATGCCAGCTACCGTCGGGGCGGAAGGTCATGGTGTTGTAGGTGAGCACAGCGCCGCCCAGGGCATCGGAGGGCTTGAAGTTGCGCAATGTCAGGTCCAACAGCTTCTCGGCGTAGGCTTGGGACATGGCGTCCGCGGGAATGTTCGACGGGATGGCTGCCGTGGGCTCGCCTCCGGCCTCGGGTGAGGCTTCTTTGTTTCCGCAAGCGGTCAGGGCGAGAAGGGCGATGGATGCGTACATGGGGTTCTCCAGGCACCTCCTGTATCCCTGTCACCAGGGTGCGCCACTGCGCCCCTGTGCCTTGGGCCTTGCCCTCTGGTACCTTGGCTCCATGAAGGTCCTGGTGACCCCTTGGGATGGATTGGTGGAGGGCTGTGGCTCGGCTGGAGACCTGCGAGTCTGGGATGTGTCCCTGGCGGAGGCGCTCCCGGTTGCCATTTCGGGTGCGGGCATGGTGGCGGTCACTTCCGTTCCACAGGAGGGTTGCCTCGTGGTTCCTGGCGGAAGCGCCGTGCTCTCCAAGGCCCTGGTTCACCTGGCGAAGGCTGCGGTGGGTGTCGAGGGGGACGCCCGTTTTCGCTGGGGGGGGGCTCTCGGGTCGCTGTTGGGCGGCCTTCCGGGAGAGGTGCCGGCCTTTGGTTGGCTGGCCCCCGGCGGGGAACTGAATGCCGTTGCGCGGCTTGCAGCGGCGCCCGTGGTGGACATCGTGCCGGAGGAGAGGGTGTTCCGCGCGGAGATCGGTCCCCAAGTCCAGGAAATTGCCCTGTCGGATCACCTCTTGCTACCGGTTCGGCACTGGTCTCACCTGCTTTGGGCCGCGCTGTTGGGCATTGGGCCGCGCCTCTGGAGCCGCACCATGTTGGCCCGCCCGGTGCGAAGCGCCCTTGGGCTTGCCTGGACCGCAGCCCGTACCGGCTCGATCGACCCCCTGCACCTTGCTTCCGCGTTGAACGCAAGAGAGAGAGACGTGCGCATTCATCCCTCCGCCGTGGTGGAGGGATGTGTTCTCGAGCGTGGCGCCAGGATCGGTGCGGGGGCAGTGGTTCGAGGCACCCTTCTCGGACCGGGTGCTGTGGTGGAGGAGCAGGCGCTGTGTGAAGGGGCGGTGCTGGGCCCGGGGGCTGTAGTACAGCGACAGGCGATGGTGCGGTTCTCGGTTTTGGGTGCCGGTGCCATGGTGGGGGGCGTGGTTCAGCTGGCGGTGGTGTGCGACAAGGCCCAGCTCAAGCGCGGGGCCTTTGGGATGGATCAAGGCTTTACCGGGGAGGTGCGGGTGCCCGTGGGAGAGGGGTTTGCTCCGGTTCCCCTCGGGATGATCGGGGTGTGCCTTGGTCCGGGGGCCCGTGTGGGAAGCGGGGTCTGGATCGCACCGGGCCGCGTGGTGCCCGCCGGAGCACTCCTCGTGTCACCAGACGTGGTTTCTCGACCGGGGGGGGCCTGACATGCGCTGGGGAGATCCCGGTTTCTCCCAGCTCCTGCTTTGCATGGGCTTTGGCCTGTGGACGCTGTTGTGGGGGGTGCTCGTCGCTGCCGTGGGCCAGTGGGGGCGGGACTGGCGCATGGAGCCCTCCAAGTCAAAGGGCGAGCTTCCCTTGTTGTCGATCTGTATCCCTGCCAGAAACGAAGAGGGAAACATTGGTGCCTGTTTGGAGGCCGTTCTGGCCTCGGACCATCCCAACCTGGAAATCATCGTGGTGGACGACGGTTCGGAAGACGGCACCGGCGCGGCCGCCAGGGAAGCAGGAGGGGGCCACCCACGGTTTCGGTTGATTCAAGGCACCGCACCCCCCGCGGGATGGGCGGGAAAGCCTTGGGCCTGTCAGCGGGCCGCCGGGGAGGCCGCGGGGGACCTTCTGTTGTTCTTGGATGCGGATGTGCGGCTCTCTCCCTGGGCAGCCCGGGCTGCCATGGAGCAGATGGAGGAGCGGTCCCTGGATCTGCTGTCTCTCTTTGGAAGCTGGGACCTGCGGGGGTTCTGGGAGGTGGCGGTGGTGCCGGTGGTGGGCTGGTTCATTCGCGGGGCCGTGGACCTGGAAGCAGCCAACAAGACCGTGTCGCCGGTGGCCTTTGCCAACGGCCAGTTCCTCTTGGTACGTCGGTCTGCCTACGAGTCTCTCGGCGGGCATGGTGCCGTGAAGTCGGAGGTTCTTGAGGATGTGCGCCTGGCCAAGGTGTTCAAGCAGCGGGCCTTTTCCTGTGGATTGTTTCATGCCCCGGGTGCTTTCTCTGTTCGGCTCTACGACTCCTTGGGAGCCATTGTCGAGGGGTACTCCAAGAACCTGTATGAGGGCATGGGGCGCCGTCCAGCGGTGGCCTTGAGCGCCATCGGGTTCATCTTCCTGGGGACCTTGTTTCCCTTTTTGGCCTTGGCTGGCGTGTTGCTCTGTCGCTGGCTGCTTGGGTGGCAGCTCCTTGGACCGGGTTGGATCCTCTGGCTTTCGGGCATCTGCCTCCTGGTTCCTCTCTTTCGGTGGCGCCTGGAGAGGGAGGATGGGCGATCCGGCTGGCACGCCTTGTCACATCCCTTGGGGAACCTCGTGTTTGTCTGGATTCTGATACGTTCCATGGTCTCCATGGAAGCCCGTTGGAAGGGCAGGACCTTTCTGGATGGACGGGCGCGGTAGGGTTTCCGTCCCCAAAAAGAACGACGCCGCCCCGGAAGGGCGGCGTCGGAATGGAGCGGGAGACGGGATTTGAACCCGCGACAGCCACGTTGGCAACGTGGGGCTCTACCGCTGAGCTACTCCCGCAGAAACGCCGGCCAACCTATCGCTTGGTGCCCTTCTGTCAAGAAAAGCGGAGAAGGTGAGTGGAGGATGGCCCGAGAATCGTTGCCACACCGCTTGGCGCCGGGGTAGGTTTCTTCTACCTCTCCGCGCGTTTTTCGGCGCTCAAGGGAAATCCATGCGCACGATAATTATGGTGTTCGCTCTGCTGGGTGTTGGGTGTGATGGCGGAAGCATCACGACCGATGGCGCCAAACCCCTGGACACCGGCGTCGTCCAACTGGGAGATGATGATGGCGATGGGGTGAGCGCGGCGGATGGAGACTGTGATGATGACAACGCCGACATCCACCCGGGACAGACGGAAGCCTGCAACGCCATCGATGACAACTGCAATGGGTTGGTGGACGAAGGGCACCCGGATGTGGACCAGGACGGTGTGGCGGACTGCCAGGACTTTGAGGAATGTGACGGTCTTGACAATGATGGCGACGGCGACGTGGACGAGGGGTATGCGGACTCCGATGGGGATGGCGTGGCGGACTGCGTGGGTGAGGAGCGGTGTGATGGCCTGGACAACAACGGCGACGGCCAGGTGGACGAGGGTTTTGACTTGGATGCGGACGGGGTGACCAGCTGCAGCGGTGACTGTGACGACAACGACGCAGCGGTGTTCCCTGGCGCAGAAGAAGTGGATGGCGACGGAGCTGACAACGACTGTGATGGGGTGGTGGACGAGAACGCATGGGAAATTGGCGTCCTGCAGATCGTGGAGGTCATGTCCAACCCGGATCGCGTCACGGATCGCAAGGGGGAGTGGTTCGAGGTCTACAACCCATCGACCAGCACCCAGTCGCTCAACGGCCTGGTGATCGTGAGCGAGGGAGAAGGCGAGTCGCACCTGGTGCTCTCGTCGGCGGACCTGACTGTAGAGCCCGGTGCCTACTTTGTCTTTGGGAATGAGCAGAACCAGAGTGTCAACGGTGGGGTGGCCGTGGACTACGAATACGCGGACATTAGCCTTGGGAACGAGTCAGACCAGGTACAGCTCGTGGGAGAAGGTCTCGTGGTGGCAGCGCTCGCTTGGGACGATGGCTTGACGATGCCGGACACTGCGGGGGCCAGCATGAGCCTGGATCCTGTGGGCTATGGTGCGGGGGTCGTGGGCACCTCTGACCAGTGGTGTGCATCTGTCCAGCGCTGGGCCGCCACTTCTGATATGGGCACGCCGGGTGGGGCCAACGAGGGCTGCAGCACCTGGGATCACGACGGGGACGGCATCAGCATTGATGATGGGGACTGCAATGATGCAGACCCCTCGGCCTTCCCGGGCGCACCCGAGGTGGACGGCACCATCGACAACGACTGCGATGGCGAGGTGGAGACCATGCCCGTGGCGGTGGCCAGCGAGAACAGTGGGTTGACCCTCGAGCACTGCACCGAGATCACCCTGGATGGCACAGGCTCTTCGGATCCAGATGGAAACGCGGTGACCTATGACTGGCGGTTGGATTCTGCGCCGGTGAACTCCGCCACCACCACGGCGGACATTGTCGAGAACACAGAGGGTCAGCCTGTCTTTCAGGCCGACGTGGCTGGCACCTATGTCATGGAGCTGATCGTGACTGACAGCGGGGCCCCCTCCTATCCAGACACCTTGAACCTGGCGGTTCAAACCCGGGCCACGAATTCCGAGCCGGATCCGGATGCTGGCGCAGACCAAAGTACCAGCGAGAGTTCCAGTTGTTCTACCTCCAACTACACCTGGACCTGTGATGACTGTGACAGCGTTTCGTTCGTCTTGGACGGGTCTCTTTCCTCGGATGTGGACAACGAGCGCCTGACCTGGCAGTGGGAGGTGATCTCCGCGGATGGCACGGCGACCCTGGACGATGCCACCCTCGCGAGTCCCACTGTGACCCTTTCCGGTCCCGCCACGGAGTATGGGGTGACCACCAGTGAAACAGCGACCCTGGGCCTGCGTGTCACCGATTGCTATGGCGCCACCTCCAGCATCCAGGACACGGTGGTGCTGACCTACGACTGCACCGGGAACTGATCAGGGCAGCACCACGCCTTCGCGCCAGAACTGCTCGGCGGTGTCCCTGTGGTCACTCCGCCAGCTGCGAAACATGGGGGCATTTTCGGGGTTCAGCCCTGCGAACCAGAGGTAGGCATCCAAGACGCCGTCTCGCTCCCATCGATCCAAGGCCTCAAGTTCGGGGTTGGGGGCGTCGGAGTAGGCGAGTTGGCCGTCTGACCCCACCCGCCAGGCCTCAATGAGTCGCAGGGTGGAAGAACGTTCGGGGGGGCGCTCCCGAAAGTCCGAGGTCTCTCGGGCCTGCAACCAGGTTTCCCAGGCCATTCGACCTCTTGGAGAGAGGCTCGGATCGATTCGAACTCCGCCGGGCGCCGCCAAAATGCGGGCTTGGATTGGAATGGGTAGCAGGGTCTTTCCCGTTCCACGCACTGCCTCGAACAAGAGCACCAGGGCGGTGCCGTACAAGGGGTTTTCCGTCAGGGAACGCACCGCATATCGACGGGCGGTGGCCCAGTCTCCGGTGCTCAGGGCGCAGCGCCCCAGCCGAGTCAGAAGCGGTGCCAAGGGGCCCAATCCCTGCATCGAGGTGCGAAAGTGCGGAGCTGCCTCCTCGGGGCCTCGGGTGAGAAACAAGAGATCTCCCACGGTGCACGCACGCAGGGCGTCTTCCTCCATGGTCAGTCCCGCCAGATCTTCGGCAAGGGTCAGCGCCTTGGCGGGATCTCCTTTGGCAAAGGCAGTGGCGACTTCCTTCAAGGTCCCCCTGGAGTTGGGCAGCATGGTCTCCGGCAGCGCGCGTCGGGCCCGGAGGTTCAAGGCCACCGGGTGGTGGGGGGCTCCTTCCACCAGAAGACGGGTCAGGCGATCGCAGCGGCCGGCATCGGTTTCCATGCCGTGGGCCCGGTAAAACTGCAATTCCTCGACTTCCAGGGCAAGTCGGGCGAGGGAGTGGCGTGCCATGGGCCGGATCTAACCCTGTGCCTGCGGTGGGACCGCAGAATACGAGAGAGGAGTGACGCTGCAACCTGAACGCATCGCAGGCCTCCCGGTGGTCCGCTGCCGTCCCGTGAATCGCGGGAGCGGTGCCTGTGTCCTCCTGTTTCATGGCATGGGGTTGGGGGCCTGGTTCTGGGAGAGGGATCAACGGATCATGGCGGAGGCGGGGCTGGAGTCCCTTGCGGTGGATCTCCCAGGCCACGGAGAAGATGCGGGATCGCCTCGCACCCTGGAGGAAATCGCGCAGGGGGCGCTCGCCGTGGCGAGAACCCTTCCAAACCCAGCGCTGGTGGGGCACTCCATGGGAGGGCTCATTGCCCAGATGATCGCCCGGGACAGTGAGGCTTCCTCCTTGGTGCTTGTGTGTTCGGCGACTCCGGCGGGGGTCAAGGCCCTGCCGCCTCTTCGAACCCTGTTTTCCGGCTTGGGAATGGTGCCCGGTGCGCTGGGGGCAGGCACGTTTCACGTCCCTTTGCACCTCTACCGGTCCATGGGCTTCAATTGTGTAGACGATGCTGCCTTTCAAGACCTTCTGCCGCGCATGGCGCCCTGGTCGTCCCAGGTGACCCGGGCCCTGTTTCTGCGTCGTCCCCGGGTGGAAACTCCAGACTGTCCGGTCCTCGTGACTTTTGGCGCAAAGGATGGCCTCTTGCCGCCGCGTGCCAGTCGACTGCTCGGGGATCTTCACCACGCTGTGACCTGGCGTTTTGATGACTTGGGCCACATGCCACCCCTTGAGGTGCCAGGTGTGCGCCACGCGGAGGCGGTGGCCCGGTGGCTCACGAATCCGACCCGAACGCGAGTCACGGAGATTGACCCCATGGCGCCGGAAGAAGGGGTCGGCCAGGCTGAACGAGCAACCAGGCGAGATCCCCGGGCGCCTCGGTCCCACTCCCGTTTCCGGGGAAAGCCGCCTAAGAAGCCAGGCCCCGGTTGAGGCGGGCCACGAGCCCGGGTCCAGAGAAGATCATACCGGTAAAAACCTCCACCGCTTTGCAGCCGCTGTTCATCATGGCCCGGGCTCTCTCGGGGGAGTTGATACCGCCCACGCCGATGACTGGCACGTCTCCTGCTGCGGCCAGTACGGCCATGACCTTTTGGTGTGCAATGGGAAACAGGGGTTCGCCCGAGAGTCCTCCCTGGTCGAATTCCTGGCTGGCTTCCGTGGGACGACTGACCGTGGTGTTTGTGGCCACGATGCCGCCTGCCCCCTCGGCGATCACTCGGCGCACCGCCTCGTGGATGGCATCTTCATGGAGGTCCGGGGAGAGCTTGACCCAGACGGGTCGGTCTCGGGCGTGCTGGAGCACCGCCTCCAGAATGGCTGCCAGGGCATCGGCACCTTGAAGCTCCCGCAGCCCCGGTGTGTTGGGGGAGGAGACATTGATTACAAAAAAGTCTGCGAGTGGGGCCAGTCGGCCGGCGGCCAGGGCGTAGTCCAAGGGGGCGTCCTCCTGGGGAGTGTCCTTGTTCTTTCCCAGGTTGAAGCCAACGGGAATGGAGGGCCAGCTGCCCTTGTCTCGCAGGGTGGAGAGGCGCTGAAAGATGGCCTCGGCACCGTCCGAGGGAAAGCCCATCCAGTTCACCAGGCCCTTGTCCTCCACCAGGCGATGCACCCGGGGGCGCTGGTTGCCCGGTTGGGGTCGAGGGGTCACGGTGCCCAACTCCATGAACCCAAATCCGAATTTCTCCCACAGCAAGATCGCGCTGCCATTTTTGTCCAGGCCGGCTGCAAGACCGACGGGAGAAGGCAGGGACAGTCCTGAGACCTCGGTGGCCAAGGTGGGGTCAGGCTTTGCGCTTCCCAAAGCTCCGAGCACGCCGGGACAGCTCCCTCCCAGGGCCAGGACCCGCTCGTGCGCGTCTTCCGGATCCATGGAAAACAGGAGGGGGCGGGTCAGCTTGTAGGCCAGGTCGAGCACGGCGGGTGGGTAACCCGTTGAAAGGTGGCGCAAAGGAGATGGGCTGGGTAGAACCGACGGAAGAGGTGGATGTGGGATGGGTCTGGATCTGGTGGTGCCTTGCTTGCGGGGAGGTGGAGGAGCGTGGGGTCCTTGAGAGCCAACTGGCGCCGAAGGTGTCGGCTCAAACTCTGACCGGTGATTCCCTCTCGGTGCAGGCACAGCAGCCCAGACCGGTGCTCCTGGTGTTCTGGGCCAGCTGGTGTCTTCCCTGTCGCAAGGAGGTGCCGCAGCTGCACGCTCTGATGGACCAATACGGAGATTCGATCTCTGTCATCGGGGTCAACATGGGGGAGCCCGTGGGCAAAGCCCAGGCGGCTGCCAGGGAGATGGGCATGCGCTATCCAAGCCTCCTGGACACCGACACCGCCATTGCATCCGAGTGGCGCGTTCGCACGCTGCCCCTCGGAGTCATCCTGGATGGGAACGGGCGCATTCGTTTCCGTGGAAACGGTCTGCCTCACCAACCCACGGTGCTGCTAGATGGACTGGTGGGGTCTCCCTGATCGATTGACAGCCCTTGCATGTCGGGCTTGGTAGGGGAGAATCCCGTGTGGCGGAAGACACCGTTGAGGTGCTAAACTTGGCGCGGCACCGGGATCCACACGATGGGAACTCTCGCGATATTGCTGCTTTTTGCAGGCTGTCAGGACAACAAGGTGGGGGTGTACAACACGCCGCCCGGTGCACGGATCAATGTGCCGATCACCGAGGCCTACTTTGACTGGGGGGAGGCGGTCGGGTTTTCAGGCACGGTCTTCGACGATCAGGAGTCTGCCGAGGACTTGGAAGTGCTCTGGAGCTCCTCCATCGATGGGGTCTTTGCGGGGTCACTTCCTGCGGATTCCGCAGGGGTGGCGCTGTATACCGCCCCGGAGCTGTCTTCTGGGATGCACTCGATCAGCTTGACCGCCACGGATCGGAACGGGGAGTCCGGCGTGGACACGATCATGGTGCAGATCGGGCCGGGTGGCGACTCCCAGGGAACTCCTGCCGTTGTGTTGGTGGGCCCGGTGGACGGTGACTCCTACGGACAGTCAGAGACTGTGACCGTGGTGGGAACTGTCAGCGACAATGAGCAGGATTGTGACACTTTGGACACGACCATTCTCTCGTCGCGGGATGGGGTTCTGTGGACCGGAAATGTGGCTTCGAGTTGTGTGGTCACCCAGGACCTGGCCACCCTTTCCGCGGGCACGCACCAAATATCGCTGACTGCCGAGGACCAGGAAGGAAACGTGGGTTCGGCTTCTGCGGGCATTGAGGTGCAAGAAGATGCGAGCCCCCAGGTGAACATCAGCGCACCTGCCGGGGGATCGACCTGGTACACCATCGACACCATCTTGTTGGAGGGGACGGCGCGGGATGATGTCACTGACCCCGCGAACCTCCCCATCGAGTGGACCTCAGACCTCCAGGGGGTTCTTGCCACCGGCACACCTGACTCCGCGGGCTACACGGCTGCCGGGGTGCAGCTTCAGGGAGGCACCCACGTGATCACCCTGTCCGCCGTCGATGAAGACAGCAACATGGGTTCGGACGCCATTTCGGTGATCGTGGAGGTCCAGAACGAGGCCTGCGACGACATCGACAACAATGGAGATGGCCAGAACAACGAAGACTGGATGGACTCCTATGAATCCAACAACTCCATGGGCGCCCCCTTTGACCTGGGAGAAGTGGACAACACTTCCTATCCCTGGGCCAGTGGCGGGGACAGCGTCACCGTGGCGGGCCTGACCCTGCACGAGGCCGCCGACGAGGACTGGTTTCTTTTTGATGTGGACGATGAAATCTACGACAACGCCCACTTCCAGGTGTCGATCTCCGGTCTTCCCACCGGCATGTTCACTGTGCTGGAGCTCTATGACATGAACGGTGGAGGCTCTTTGGAGACCTCCATTTCCGGTGCCGGAAGCCTCTCGATCACGTTCCAGGGGGACGGTGGGCTTTTTGGGGACACCGGAGAGGACGACTGGGCGGTTCGCATCTACACCTCCAACTGGAACGCCGGTGCGTGTACGTCAAACTACACCCTCGAGATCCAGACCTGGGAGGATGGGCTGTAGGCAGCCTCTAAGCCGTGTTCAGGCTGCCGGCGTGGCGGAAGAAGGAGTTCAGGTAGCTCCAGCCGCTGACCAGGGAGAAGAACAGGGCAAAGTACATGAGGACGATGCCGCAGGCGTGTACGTCCACGGGAAAGAGTCCCAGAAACACTGTTTCGTGGTGCCAAAGGAGAAACCCCAGGGCGGTGGCCTGGAAGGCGGTCTTGAACTTTCCAAGGGTGCTTGCGGCAAGCACAAGGCCCTCTGAAACAGCGATGGTGCGCAAGGCGGTGATGGTCAGCTCTCGGCAGATGAGCAAGGCCACCATCCAGGCCGGGAGCCATTCGTGTGCCACAAGCATCACCAGGGTCGTGACCACCATGAGCTTGTCAGCCAGGGGGTCCAGGAAGGCCCCGATCACCGAGACAAGTCCCCACTTGCGGGCCAGGTAGCCGTCGACAATGTCGGTGATCATGGCCGTCACGAAAATCGCCATGGCGACCCGTGCCATTTGGACTCCGGGGGGAGTCCAAAGCACCCACACCATCAGAGGCACCGCTGCAATGCGCAGCACTGTCAGGGTGTTGGGCAGGTTCCAGAAGCCACTGGGCTCTTTGGGTTCACCGCGCTTCATGGGGTCACTGCGCTTCATGGGGTCACTGCGCTTCATGGGGTCACCGTCTTGGGTCACCGTTTACTGGACCAGGGGCTGCCGGGTTTGAAAGTGCTCATAGTACGCCAGGACCTTTTCCACGTAGGCTTGGGTCTCGGGGTACGGTGGGATTCCGCCGTACTTGCGCACCGCGGTGGGGCCTGCGTTGTATGCCGCCAGCGCGTAGGCGACCTCTCCAAATGTGGCCAGCTGACGGGAAAGGTACCGGGCCCCACCATCGATCGACTGCACCGGGTCGAAGGGATCGGTGACGAGCACTTCGGCTGCGGTAGGAGGCATCAACTGCATGAGGCCTTGCGCCCCTGCACGGGACACTGCATTTGCGTCCATGGCGGACTCGGCGAGGCAGACAGCCTTGAGCAGCTCGGCCGGCACGGAGTGCACCCTGGCGGCCTGGAGAAAGAGAGAGTCGTACCGGTCTATTCGCGGAAGATGCCGAATGACCACGCGGGTGGCGGTGGACAAGGGCCGGGCATGGAAAGGCTGGTACCCGGCCTCTTGGGGCGTGTCTGTGAACGTGATGCTGCCATCCGCGTTGGTGCGCATGTAGATGTCGCTTGCAAGAGCCTGTTGCAAGAGGAGCCCAGAAAAGAGAAGCACCATGGTGCGAGCATAACGCGCAGGCGGGATAGAATGGTCCGGTGCAGCGTACCTGCGATTTTCTGGTGGTTGGCTCCGGGGTGGCGGGCCTCTTCTTTGCCCTGAAGGCTGCCCGGAAGGGTTCGGTGCTCCTGGTCACCAAGAGAGAGGGAGAAGCCAGCAACACACGCCATGCTCAGGGCGGCATTGCGGCGGTCTGGAGCCGGGAAGACTCGCTTGAGGCCCATGTGCAGGACACGCTGAACGCTGGCGCGGGTCTTTGCCGCCGAGAGGTGGTGGAGGGTGTGGTCCGTGAGGGGCCGGCGCTGGTACAGGAGCTCATCGAACTGGGGGTTCGGTTCTCTTCGAGCCCGGAAGACGGAGATGTTTTTGATCTCGGTCAGGAGGGTGGGCACTCACACCGTCGGATTCTCCACGCGAAAGACATGACGGGCCACGAGCTGATCCGAGCCTTGTTGGAAGTGGTGCGGGCTCATCCGGACATTGTCCTGCTGGAGCAGCACATGGTGGTCGACCTGATCACGGGCAGCTGGATGGCTCGTCGGGAAGGGGACATGCCCCCGGTACCCGACCGGGTTCTGGGTGCGTACGTGTTGAATCTTGCTTCTTTGCAGGTGGAGACGATCGTTGCGCACCGGGTCGCGCTTTGCACCGGAGGGGCGGGCAAGGTGTACGTCTACACCACGAACCCCGATCTGGCGAGCGGAGATGGTATTGCCATGGCTTGGCGTGCCGGCGCCCGGGTGCGGAACATGGAGTTCGTGCAGTTCCACCCCACCTGTCTCTACCACCCGGAGGCAGGGAGCTTTCTGGTGTCAGAGGCCTGCCGCGGGGAAGGAGGCGTGCTCCGCCTGTCAGACGGTCGGGCTTTTATGGCCGACTATGATGAGCGGGCCGAGCTGGCCCCCCGGGACATCGTGGCTCGGGCCATTGATCAGGAGTTGAAGCGGAGAGGAGAGGATTGCGTTCTTCTCGACATGACCCACCATGACAGGGGGTTCCTGGAAGAGCGCTTTCCGGCTATCTTCCGACGGTGCGCCGAGCTGGGAATCGACATGTCGGCGGAGCCACTTCCTGTGGTGCCGGCTGCTCATTACTTCTGCGGAGGTGTGGCCACGGATACCGTGGGTCGAACCTCCGTTGAGGCCCTGTACGTGATCGGGGAGAGCGCTTGTACGGGTCTTCATGGTGCCAACCGGCTGGCCTCCAACTCCTTGCTGGAAGCCGTGGTCTATGCGGAGCGCGCTGCCCAGGCCGCCTCGGCAGATCTCCCGAATGAGGTCCCCCGTGAGCTGCCGGGATGGGAGTCTGGAAAGGCGGTGGATCTGGATGAGTTGGTGGTTATCGATCACACGTGGGATGAAATCCGACGGTTCATGTGGAATTACGTGGGCATCGTTCGCACCACCAGGCGCCTCAAGAGGGCGAGGCATCGCGTGCAATTGGTCCAGGAGGAAATCCGCAACTACTACTGGGATTTTCGGCTCACAGGGGACCTGGTGGAGCTTCGAAACCTGGCCACGGTGGCTGGGCTGGTGGTGGAATCTGCGCTCTTGCGTCGAGAAAGCAGGGGTCTCCACTACAATCTGGACTTTCCAACCACTGACATCCGTTTCCTCCGGGACACGGAAATCTGGAAGCGGACATGAAGCGTTTTGGTTTGGTTGTTCTGGTGTCTCTGGGGCTTGTGGGCTGCAACCTGAAGCTCAAGAAGCACGTGTCGTACATTGACGATGTGGCCGTCAAGGTACGACACCAGCAGGTCCAGCCCAATGTGACCTTTGGAGAACTGTCCGAGGGAACCTCGGAAGGGGTCGAGGGTGAGGCGCCTGTGGATTCCGCAGCAGACCTGGCAATCGAAGCTTTCGAGCAGGGGTTTACCTTGCGACTCTCCAGCCTGATGGACACCCAGAGAATGGCCAAAAAGGTAGGGAAGGCCACGCGCAGCAGCTTGGAGAAGGCCAGCCCGATTCCACTGGATCAACGAAGCGACTGGAGTGTGGAGTTGATGATGACCGAGTGGGGGGTAGGCAGCGGCTTCTCCGGTGCGGCCCAGGCCCAAATGCGAGTGCAGGCCGCCTTTTTTTCCCCGGCCGGTGAGCGCATCTGGAAAAAGAGCATCGGATGCTCATGGGACCTTGCGCCCAATCTCTCCTGGAACACGGTTCAGGTCGCGACGAACCTTGCCACGCTTACCGCCATGCAGGATGGTCCCTTGCAGGAGGTCTACATGAACCTGGCAGGCTCCTGCGGGCGTGCGTTGGCAAACGCCTTCCGGGACGATGTGCGCAAGGCGCAGGCCAAGGCTGCCGCCAAGTAGCGATGATTGGGGTGCGCTCCCTGCTTGTCTACTTGTGGATCTTCACCGCGTGGCGAATGATGAGGTAGCCGCCGTTCTTGCCGGGAAGGCCACCCTTGATGAAGAGCAGGTTCTGCTCGGCATCGAGCTTTGCGATGGAGAGGTTTTGGACGGTCACGCGCTTGTTGCCCATCTGCCCCGGCATCTTGCGGCCCAGGAACACGCGGCCCGGTGTCAGTCGGCAGCCGATGGAGCCACCATGACGAAAGAACTCGTGGGTACCGTGGGTGCGGATAAAGCCCCGGAAGTTGTGGCGCTTCATTACCCCTGAAAAACCGCAGCCCTTGGAGATGCCAGTCACGTCTACCTTGTCAACGCCCTCGAAGACATCGGACACGGCCAGCTCGCTGCCGACTTCCTGCGTGGGGTCGCTCTCCAAGCGAATCTCTCGAACAAACCGCTTGGGCGTCAGGCCGGCCTTGTGGAAGTGGCCAAGCTCACCCTTTGTGGTGTGCTTCTCCTTTCTCTCCTCAAAGCCAAGCTGGAGGGCTGAGTAGCCGTTTGTGTTTTGGGTCTTGACCTGGATCACCGAACAGGGACCGGTTGTCACTACGGTGACAGGGACGACGTTGCCATCCTCATCAAAGATCTGGGTCATGCCGATTTTGCGGCCGAGAAGGCCGGGACGCTTGCTCATTTCGCACCTCGCATTGGACGGCGGCCCTTCATTGGGACGTCGGCGTACGGACCGCCGGCATGTATCGCAACTTGATACAGCCGACAAGGACCGATTCCCGCCAACAGCGGGAAAGAACTACAGGGCGGCCCCTCCAAGCACGACCATGTAGTCGGACTCCTGGGCGCTGTTGGACAGAATGTGGAGGGTGTTCTGGTCCATGCTTGACAGGTCCAACTCGATTCCGCTGGAGGTGGCCGCATAGGTGATCGAGAACGAGGACGTCTGCCCCGGGGCCAGGGTCAAGGGACCCGCGAAACCTGAAACGGAGAAGTTCCCTTCAGGAAAGAACATATCGTTGTTCACGATGATGCTCTGGATGATCAAGGGCTGATCGCCTGTGTTCTGCAGGGACACGGGACGCTCATCGTTGCCCATGCCCACCAGGACAAAGAAGTCCGTCATGGCGTGGTTTGTGTCCGTGCTGATCAGGGGGGCGCAGACTGTGCACTGGTATTCACCGCGTCCCGAAAGGGAGACCGTCAGCTGTGGCTGTGCGGGGTCGTCCACGATCAGGGTCGCAGTGCCCGTGTGCTGGGTTTCGGTCGTGGGGGTGTAGGTCAGGATGATGCTCTTGGTCGTGCCGGCCCGCAGCACGTAGGGCATGGGCAGGTTCTGTTGCCATCCAAACTCCATGTCACTGAAGGACAGGGAGGACAGGGCTACATCCGAATTACTGGTGTTCTCAAGAGTCCACTGGGCGGTGCCGCTGGAGTTGGTTCCCACGACACCAAAGTCGACGGCGGAGGTGGATGTGTTGATGGCGCCGGACCCATCCGGTGGGAGACTGGTCCCATCCAGGTTGATCTCCACGTAGGGAGCCTCGGCCAGATCCGTGGCCAGTGCCACGGCGCCGAGGAAGTCGTCGCTGTCCTCGGGGGCAAACCGCACGGTCACGGCCATGTTCGCTCCGCTCTCAAGTGTGAGGGGCACGCCGACAAGGGCATCCAGAGAGAATGCATCCGCGCCCAGGAGATCCAGGCTCTCCAAGGTGAAGGAGTCGGCCCCTTCATTTGCAAGAATGAGGGTCTTGGATTCGCTGCCGCCGACGGCGACATATCCAAAGTCCAAGCCGGACTGGTCAACGTACAGTGCGCCAAGCTCCAGCCCGGCGTCGCCGTCCGGTGCCCCGTTGAAGGCATCCAGCCCGCCGCAACCAGTCAGAACCACAAGCAAATTCAGCCAATGCATGGTGGGGCATTCCTCGGTGCTGGCGCGTTTATAGCGTAGGAATTGGCCACTGGCTACAGGGAATTCAGCGGCGTCAGAATCTTGACGTGAGAACCCTGGCGTTACCGCAAGTGCCTTTGGGCTTGCGGATCAGAAGGTGTACTTGAGGAACCCGGTGGCGTTCAGGCCCAGATCCAGTCCCAGTGCGTAGAGGGCGTCGATGTTCAATCCCACGGAAAAGTGGGAGAGCTTGGAGTAATACTCCAGCTCCAGGCCGGCTCCGCCGACTGGGTGGGGATTCCGGTTTCCCTCGTAGCTGTGGTAACCGGGATCTGGAATGTTCCAGGTGCCGCCCAACACCTCGGCTTCGTACAGGGTGGGCTCCATGAGGAGCGGCGCAAAAAGAACGCCTCCACCAATTCTACCGCCGATTCCCAACCGTCGGTTCAGGTACGTGGAGGCCTCCAGGAAGACCCCCAGGTTGTAGGTGCGAAGGTCCCCTTGAATGCAGTTCGGGACGGGGCGGGATGCGCATCCGTTGAGGTCCTGGTCCACGTAGTCCATGCCGTTGTGGATGCCCTGGGTGAAGTTCACTTCCCAGGCGAGGGATGAGCGCTCGTTGTCCACGAAATCCTGTCCAAGCGCCAGACCCACTGCGGTGCCTGGCTTTACTACGCCACCACCGAAGTTGAGAAGGTACATGGCCGTGCCCACGTTGGACTTGGCGTAGAAGCCCTTGACCACCTCGCGCACGGCTGGCTTTGCCACCCGTTTGGCGGTGCTCTCCCCAGAGGTCTCAAAGCCCTCGTTGAATTCGTCGTCGAAGTCCTGAGCAAGAACCGGGGCAGATCCAAACAACGCGGCAACCAGAAGGACTCTCATGACAACCTCTTTCGACTCGGGTTTGTAACGCCATGTGCTCAACCCGGCGATTTGTTCCTGCTGCGGTTCTCTCTTCCTACTGCGGAGCGAAGATGAACGGGTATTTGACGATGACGATTCCGCCACCCTTGGGCTCGGGGAACTGGAAGCGCATGAAGCGGCTGTTGATGCAGGACTGGACCGCATCTCCACCCTTCATGGTGGAGGAGTGGGTCTTGGCCTGGGACACGGAGCCGTCACCGCTGATGACGAACTTGACGACGATCTTCCCGGAAAGGGTCGGGCTGCGGTTCAGCTCGCGCTGATAGCAGTACCGGATCTGCGCCATGTTCCGCTTGATGACCTTGTCGATAAGCGACTTGTCCAGGGCACCGAGAATGATGGGGTCTCCGCCGATACGGCCGATTCCACCCTCGCTCTTGGCGCCGAAGTTTCCGCCACCTGCTCCCCAACCGGAGGAGCCGGAGCCGCGACCGAATGTCCCGGTGCCACCCAGACCGGAGGCGCTTCCGCCGCCGCCCAGGCCACTTCCGCGGGAACCGAGTCCACCGGACCCCATCTGGACACCCTTGGCACCCAGGGCACCACCGATGCCGCCGAGAAGGGTTTCATCCACGATGGTGTTGCCGAAGGTTCCGTCCATTCCGCCTTGATCAGCGATCTGGCCGAGGAGGCCTGCATCCTCGGCAATCTCCCGGTCGAGTTCCTGGCGTTGGATCTCCACCTTGTTGCCCTTGGCCTTGTCCATCTTGGCGTCTTTCTTACCGACCTTGCCCTCTTCCTTCTTTGCCTTGGCACCTTCGCCGGCATCCGGATTCGTATTGGGCTTGTTCTTTTCCTTGTGTTCCTCGACCACTGGCTCCTTGAGAAGAAGCTCCACAAAGCGGTCCGGGATCTCGTGGATCGAGGCGTCACTCAATGTGGTCTGCGATGCGATGATGCCCATCATGGAACCCAGGAAGAGCATGAAGGCAAAGATGCCCAGGAAGGGGTAGTCCAGTGCTACGGCGCCTGCGACCCGCTTGGACTGGTGCACCATCTGGCCGAACATGATCACGTGGCCAATGTCCAGAATGACCCGCGTGTCGCCCACGAGGGGAAGCTCGTAGACTCCGCCGCCAGCGTCCTTGGCCGCGCCGGACTCGATCAACTCGGCCAGGGCCTGGCGCTCGTCGCCACGGTCCACGAAGCCGGCCCACTTCTCGGAAAAGCGACAGACATACTCGCCGCCGCGCCACTCAAAGAGGGAGAATTCCTCGCTTGGAAGCGCCTCGCTGGGCACGTAGAAGTCGTTGCGCATCTCCTCCCGGGCCTCGGAGAGCGTCGGGGGAAAAAGCCACGCGAACTTCGCGAACCCGGGGGAGCACCACTTGATGGGCTTGTCCAGGATGCGCCAGCGGTAGCCTGTGGTGGTGCCGATTGAAACGGCCTTCTGGCCCTGTGGGAAGTGGCGCACGTCCATGATGACGTCGCCCCAGATCTCGGCGATCTCAAGGACCTGTGGTTTGCCCCGTTCGATGCCCACATCCGACTGGGCCGTGCCCGAGCGCATGATGAAGGCCATGACGTCTTCGGAGATGTCTTCGCGCAGAATCTCCGCATCGGTCTTGTCCGTGAGGTCCAAGTCTCCCACGGTGTGAACGCTTGCATCAGCGAGTTCGTCGTCTTCTTCCGCACCGGCCTCCATGGGGGAGGTGGGTTCCGGCTCTGCATTGTCAGGAGCCAGGCCACCCTCGAACTGTACGAGAATCTTGATCTCGCCCATCTCCAGGAGGTCCCCGGTCGAGAGGGGAGCATTCACGACGGCCTTGCCGTTGAGTGAGGTGCCTTCCCCCACCAGGTCGAGCACCTGGACGGACCCGTTGTCCGTGAGGTTGATCACGGCCTGCAAGTCGGCCAGCGCATCATCCTCGATGTGCAACATGGCCGCCGGTCCCTTGCCGATGGTGACGCTCTCCGCGACGAGTTGCTCCCGAAAGAGAAACTCATCCCCGCGTGAAACTTCGAATGTCAGTACCAGGCTATCCGCCATGGTTGTCTCCCAGCCCCAGCGGGCCTACCGAATGTAGTTGACCGACTGGTCCATCTCTTGATTGAACTCTTCCCGGAGTCGAATCAACGGATTGAAGGAGCCCTTCTTGCGATCCAGGAGCAAGGCTCCTTGGGGCTTGACCAACTCTCCGGAGACATCGACTCCTTCGAAGTCGATCTCGGTCCGGGTCTTGTAGACGATCTTTCGATCACCATCGTCCTGGGCCATGGCGGGCGCCGACATCCATCCGGCTGCGAGCGCGACCATGGAGACGCGAAAAATCATCTGGGTCATGGTGGTGTCCTTCCTCTCTTGGGTGCCAGAACAAGATCGCGCTGCGCACGAGTTGTCTTGACAGGTGATCATGGCGGGTCAGAAGTGAATCCTCAACCGTTCCCTTGTCACTTTGTGGTAAAGGCGGCCCTCACAGACGGCAAGCACCCATTTGGGGGGGGGCGCTACTCCCCACCTTCGGCGGACTCCTCGGCGGATTCCTCGGCGGGCGCTTCCTCGG
>CAZRYF010000014.1:0-17219 GCA_964604165.1 uncultured Enterobacterales bacterium | reverse complement strand
TCCTCGGCGGATTCCTCGGCGGGCGCTTCCTCGGAACCTTCTCCTACCGAACCCTCTTCGGGGGCAGGGGATTCCTCGAGGGCGGGAGCCTCTTCTTCTCCTTCCATGGCGCAGACCTCTGCCAGGTCCGGCAGCATGGATTCCAGGTCTCCCATAAAGGAGTTGAGCTGGGGCACCAGGCTGAACTCCTCGGAGGCCACCGCTTCCTTTCCGGTCTCGATGATCATGTCGAAGTCTTCGAGCATGCCCATCTCTTCTACCGCTGCGCAGCGAACCGCGTTCACGTTCTCTTCAAACGATGCCAGGGCAACTTCCATGGACTTGAGTGCATCCAGCTGCTGCTTGCGAAGCTCCTCCATGCGGCGAACCTCTGCGGCCTGGCGCTCCTTCTCCGCCTCAAATTCGGCCTCGGAGGCCTCCACGCGGCGGACCAGTTGGTGCACCGGGTGGTCCAGGCCGTACCCTGCAGTGCCCACAAGACACTCCTGCCACGAAGTGAGATACCCCTTGGCCTTCTTGAAGTCATTCAGGTACATCTCGTGCAGCGTTGATGCGTTTCGGAGTGCAATGCCGTTGCAGGTGTCGATGGCAAGGATCTGGTCGTAGTTCTTTGCGGCTTCGTCGTAGTTGTCCTTGCCCGACCCGCGCAGGGCGATGGCGAGACCCAGGCGGGCATCGACGTTCTCCGGGTACTTCTTGCCCACGGCCGTGAAGTTCTCCATGGCCAGCTTGAAGTCACCAGACCGCAGGGCCACCCAACCCAGGTTCAAGCGGGCCTCCAGGTTGTTCGGGTCCAGGGTAATTGCGTTTCGGAAGGCCTCAATGGCTGCGGACTCGTTGCCCTGCTCCAGGTGAATCAAGCCGATGTTGTTGTGGATGCCAGGGTCCGACTCGTTGAGCAGCTTGGCCTTTTCCCCCGCCAACAGCGCCATGGAGGGCTCGCCCTTCGCGAAGTAGACCCGGGAGAGGTTGCGGTAGGCGGCCACGTTCTCCGGGTCCATCATGAGAATGCGCTGGACTTCCTCCACCGCGGCCTCGTAGATTCCAGCCTGCAGGTAGGCTTCTACCAGGTTGTTTCGGATGGCGATGTCGTTCGGCGACTCTACCAGAAAGGCTCGGTAGTATTCGGCTGCTTCGTCCGCCTTTCCGTTTTCTGCGAGCAGGGCCCCCAGGTTGAAGAGGGCGGCCTTGTAGGAGGGCTCCGCCTGCAGCGCGGCCTTGTAGTGGCGCTCCGCCGATTGAACATCTCCAACGCGTTCGCTGGCCCAACCTGCGTTGAAACGAACGCGAGGGTGGTCTGGCTGCTGGTCCGCTGCGATGGTGAACGCCTTGAGCGCTCCTGCGTAGTCCACCTCTCCCTTCTTGTCCGGGGTCTGGAGCAGCTGGACGCCCGCCCGGAAAGCATCGTCCGGTGCCATGAGCTCATCGATGGGTGTAGGACCCCCGCTCTTGGGGCAAGCGGTGCCCACAAAGAGGAGGGGGACCAGCGCGAGGGAGAAAGCGTGGATTCTCATGATTAGTTGCCCTCGTACAGGGTCTCAAACCCGGCGGTGGTCTTGGCAGCACTTGAGTACCGAGGAGTGAGCAGATCTTCTACCAGGGCCGGATAGTCGTCCGGCAAGATCTCGCTGCGCCGCTCATTCGCGTAGGCAGTGGACTCGTTGTAGAGGTTGATCTCGTAGGCCTTGGTCAAGGCCTGGGTGTAGTAGGTCAGTGCCCGGTCATCGAGCTGGATGGCGTTGTCGTTCATCGCAGCCTTGTAGAAGTCGATCTGCCGTTCGTTGTCCAGGTAGCTTGGAACATGGGAGTTCCGCAGGGAGGATGCCATGTTCTCGTACACCCGTCCCAGTTGCACCAGGGCGTTGACCGACCACTCGCCAGCGCCGGTCTCGATGATCGCGACATAGGCCGCCTCAATGGAGGCCCGACCGTCCTGCTTCGCGGTGAAAGCCGCCTTCACGAACTTATCTTCGGCCTTCTTGCTGACCTTGCCCGATGGGCCGCCAATGGTGAGAGCTGTAAACTCGTTGAACTCGTCCTCGGCCAGGAAGAACATCATCTGGGCGGCGAAATCGACCCCCACGTCAAAGACGGTCTCCTTCTCCCTTTCGGACTGGAACCACTCCAGGCTCTTTTCAAAGTGATCAATGGCTTGGCGACGCTTGTTCTGTTCCAGCAGGGCCAGGCCGTGGTGGAGCCGGGCGAACATCAGCTCATCGGCGGCCAGGGCGCTCGTGTCACGCTGTGTGAAGAAGGCGTAGTAGACTTGCGCTGCCTCGCTCCACTTGGCCTTGGACTCATAGATTCTCGCAATGTCCAGGACAACCTGTGAGGCCCCCTCCCGGTCCGGGAAGGTAGCCATGTACTGCTTGTAGTTGGAGATGGAGGCTTCCCAGTCACCCAGTGCCTCGCGGAACTTGGCAGCCGAGTAGATGGCGGCTGGAGCGGAATCATGCTTCTTGTCCAGCTTGAAGAGCTTCTCGTACCAATCGGCAGCTTCCTCGAACCGGGCGATGTTCTCCATGTCGAATCCCAGCAGCGCCACCTGGCCGTTGTAGAACTCGCTTTTGGGGAACTTGGCGATCAACTCGCGTCGGACCTCGATGGTGCGCTCTCGCTGGTCGGTTTTGTGGAAGTACACCGAAGCGTTGTTCAGGGCCTTGTCGGCGACGTTGGAGTCGGGGAACTCCTGGTAGAACGCCCAGAACCCATCTGCTGCACCCTTCCAGTCTTCCTTGTCCTCGTAGTTCACCTGGACCAGCTTGAAGGAGGCCCGCATGTAGATGTTGGCCACCTCACCCTTGAACTTGGAGGAACCGAGCCCCTCCTGGTCGCGAAAAGCCTTGGAGACTTCTCGGAGGTTCTTCCAGTCCTCCACCAGGGTGAAGGAGTCGAGAATCTGGTGGGCAGCTTGTTCGGCCTCCTTGGAGCGGGGATCCATACCAATCACCACCCGAAAGCGGTCCGACGCCTCTTTGAAGTGGTTCTTGTTGTAGAGCAGGTAGGCCGACTTGTAGATGATCTTGCGGGTCTTGGGGTCTGTGGGAAACATCTCGGAGAACTGGTCCAGGGCGGTCAGGAGCTTCTGCTCCCAGGCCGTGAGCTCGACCGCCTCTGTGGACCCTGACTTGGCCCGGGAGGCGCCCTCCTTCTTCACCATTTCATCGGCAGCAAAGATGGCGGACTCGGCGCAGAACCTGGAGTGCTTTCCCTTCTTGTCCATCTTCACGACCTGCATGTACTGGTCGTAGGACTCGTCGTAGCGCTTGATCTTGTAGAGCAGCTCTCCGTAGGCGTACCGCATGTCATAGGTGTACTTGGAGTCTGGGAAGGCCTCGAGGTAGTCGGCATAGGCCTTCATGGCCAGGGCGTAGGCTTCCTTGGCAGAACGGCCGGTGCGCAGCTTGCGGGCCTCGTCGTGGTAGTTCGTGGCCACAGTGCGCAGGTTCTTCTCGATAAAGGCCACCGATGCAGACAGGGCATCCTGGTTGGCTGCGTTCTGGCGGGCCCAGTCTGAGCTGGGGCCATAGTCTCGGCGAAGCTTGTCGATCTCCGTGACGGTCTCCCGCTTGCGGCCCATTTTGGAGTAGGCCTGGATGATCTCGTTCTGGTAGTCCGGCGAGTCTGGGGAGGCGGGCTCCTCAGCGATCAGTCGGCGGTAGGTCTGAATGGTCTGCTCGAACTTGCCTTGTTCGAAGTACGTGGTGGCCAGCCGCTTCAGCATGGAGCGGATCAGCTCCTTCTTGCCCAGCTTGTTGAAGTAGCTGTAGGCCTCGTCCATTTCGCCGGCATCGGCGAAGAAGCGAACCAGGTCTTTCAGCGCCTCTTCTTGCAGGGTGATGGCCGACTTGTTGTTCTCATCCTGCGTGGACATGGAGTAGGCCACGACCGTCTTCATGGTCTCGATGCCCTTTCCGTACTCCCCCACGTTGTAGTAGCACCAGCCCAGCTTGTACATGGCAAAACCGTACTTGCTGGAGTTTCGGTAGGCAGCAGCCTTTTGGTAGGCCAGCAGCGCCTTGTAGGCGTTGTTGTTGTCGAAATAGTATTCGCCGATCTGCACATAGGCGTCGGGAACGTACTGGGAGTCCGGGTAGGTCTTTGCAAGGCGCGTAAACTCCTTGATGCCTTCCTTTCGGCTTCCCACTTCCTGCAGGGCACTGGCCAGGTAGAAGGTGGCTTCATCCGCCCGCCCAAAGGTGGCGTAATTTCGGAGAATCTGCCGGTAGAGCTTGATGCTCTTCTGCTGCCACTTCTGGGAGACCCCGTTGTCCGGCTCCAGTGTGGTGGCGTCGCACTTGGGATCGTTGAAACACCCGTCAAACTTCTTTTCGAAGTCCTGCATCTCCGAGAGGTAGAGGTCACGGCCCTCTTCAAAGTAGAGGTCGGCAAGGCGGAGCATCATCTCGGCCTTGGTCTCGCCGGTCATTCGGCCACTGGAGAGGAGCTCCTTTGCGAAGTCCATTTCCTGGTGTCGCTTTTGGCGAGCCATGCGACGGTATTCCTCGGACAACTCCTCACGGCTGAACTCGGAGGCTTTGAGCACCCGGCGCTCGTCACGGCGGGAGCGGTCGTCTTCCTGGCCAAAGGCAACAGGACCCAAAAAAGTACTTGCCAAGAGGGGAACGAAGAGAAAGATCGTGCGAATTCGGTTCATTTCAGGTCATCTCCCAAGGCTCATGCCCACCTTGGTTTAGTGGCAGGAACCCTGCTCCGTGTAACGGTAGTAGCCAAGCTCGTCTTCCCAGAACTCGCCGTTGAACGGCCAGTAGATGTACTCGACGGACGTGGCGAAATCGAGGGTCATTCCAGAGAACTGGTCCCTCAGGTTTGGATTCTGCATCTTGTAGGCGTAGTCGGCGCGCTGCGCACTCACGACCTCGAACCGGATGATCTCCGATTGGGTCAGCAGGTCTCCAAGATACTGGCTGGTCCGGGCCATCTCCGACAGGAGCAACAGCCCCGCCCGGCGCTTGTAGCGCTGGCGGTCCTTGGCGATGACCTGCTTGAGGTGCTTGCCCACGCTGTTCTTCCAGAGGGACTTCTGGGCATCGATCCGGGTCTCCTCGGAATCCATGAGCTGCAGGTGCCTTACCAGGGCTGAGAAGTCCTTGTTTCGAAGGAACTTCTTGAACAGGGAGGTGGGCAAGGTCGAGCTGTGGGGGGTGGACTCCATGTAGGCGTCGTAGGCCTGGTCGGCGAGCTTGCGACCCTCGCTGGTGCGGTACTTCTCCGTGAACTCCTTCATCTCGTCGAACATCGGGCCAATGCGGCCTTCAAATGCCAGCAGCTCCCGCTCTACCTGGCCGTATTCGCAAAGGTTGAAGAAGGTCAGCGCCCGCAACAGGTCTGCCTCGGGAAGAAACTCGTCCTCAGAGTAGTAGGGGGAGCGCACGGTGAGAATCAGCCCCAGGGTGGCGTTCAGGTCGTTCTGCATGAACGTGGACCAGGCCTGCTCAAAGAGGGCGTCCGCCCAGTAGTTCGAGGTCCGCGGCACGAGGCTGTAGTACTTGGAGGCCTCGCCGAAGCGCTGGATGCTGTAGTAGATTCGCGCGACATTCAGCAGGGAAAGGTCCGTGAGGTCGTTGACCGCTTGCAGGTCCTTTTCTGAGTAGATCTGGAGACCCTCCGCATCGCGGATGACATCCCGAAACGCCTTGACGGCGCTCTTGAGGCGGCCCTGCTGGTTGAAGATGACCCCCTCGAAGTATTTGCTGCGCAGGTACAGGTCCGACTTGGTCGAAATCTGGGCGAAATAGCGGCGTGCATCGGACAGGGAGTCCTGGTCGTACAGTCGGATTCCCATGAGATACAGCAGGTGGTTCTTGGCCTGACGGGGGTACTCACTGGGTGGAATCTTGTGCACCACCCGCTGCAGCTCGGAGTTGTTGTCCGTGTAGCGGGCGATGGCCACAAGCTTGGGCAGGGCGTGCTTGAAGTACTTGGACGCCGGACCTTTGCGCACCACCTGCATGAAGTAGTGCTGGGCCGAGTGGTACATCTTCAGCTCGTAGAGCGTACGGGCGAGGTAGTAGTGGATGCGGGTGGTCTGGGTGGGACAGGCGTCTTTCTCGAGAAGGTCGTAGAGCATCTTCGAGGAAGCCAGGGGCTTTTTCGCCCGAAAGGCATCAATGGCGTCCTCGATCTCCCGGTCGCAGGCGGTGGCGCTTCCCTGGTCGGCTCCTTCTTCCGGGAGATCCTCGTAGGCGGAGCGGCGGCGGCGGCGGCGGTCCTCTCCAATCTGCTCTTGCTCCTCGTAGGCATCGCGCTCGTTGGAACGATCAGACTCACGGGACTCTTCCGCCGGCGGGGCGACCGCATCCGGTGTGGCGGAGAGGTTCTTGGCCGTGTTGACGACCTCCGGGGGCGCACCCTGCCCAATGAGGCAGCGCACATCGGCGTTGGTGAACTGCTGTCCCGAGTCCTCCATCGTCTGCACGACGATATGGGTGGGCACGTTCACATTCACCATGTTCATGATTTCGTCGCAGGAAAGGGCAAGTGCCTGTCCCGACACGAACATGCTGACGATGGTGAGGATTCCGATGCGGTTCGCCGACTGCATATCGACTCCAGGTGTGAGTGGGCTCACATGTTCGGGAAGAAGAAGGAAACCGAGGCGAGCAAGAGGAAGTTGTTCTTCATCTCAAGCGTGGTGGAGCCAATGGTCTCGATGTAGACCATCGAACGCCCCTCCACCCGGGCCGCCAGGTTCTCGTTGAAGATCACCCGGGCCCCGCCGCCGATGTTGGTGGTCGGGTGCCACTGGATTTCGGTGTTCTTGGCGGGCTCAGAGTCGTCACCGAGGGCGGTCAAGTCATCATGGGTCTGGGTGGTGCCCATTCCAAAGGCACCGAAAATGTCGAAATTGACGATGTTCTGCCCGTTCACCGCCACCTTTCCGTAGATGGGGGAGAACTGAAACCCGGCGCTGGTGAAGAGCGTGAGCTTCGAGATGTCGGGGCTGACCTTGTTGTAGTTGACCAGTTGATCCGTCAGGGGCTTCCAGTCCCCTTCACCGAGGTCCGGGGAGTACCCGAGGTTGACCTCGACCGCGAAGATCTCCGTGGCGTGGTAGGCCAGGGAGCCTCCTACGAGGTACCGGTTGATAAACGGGTCGTTGGTCACAAATCCCACGAAGGGTGTGCCTTCAAAGCGGCCCAGCTTCAGGAAATTCTTTCGCTGGATTGTCTTGATGAGACGCTTCTCGGCGGCGGCCTCTTCCGCGAGGATTGCCTCACTTTTCACGCCGATCCGGTCATCGATGTCTCCGCGCTCCAGGGAGTCCCGTTCTTGGCGCACGGACTCCTCACCGGAGTTGAGGATGTCGTTCAACTCGTCGTCCTCATCGTCGCTGAAGTCGTCGTCCTCGTCGGTGGACTCGTTGTCCTCCTGGACCACGCCGTCGTCGACATGGACCTCGCCGTGGTGGGCGAGGGCGGTGGAAGACAGGCCCAGCAGGAGAGCGGGAGAGACCAGGAGCTTCAGGGTGCGCGTCATGGGTTCGACCTAGAAGTTGGAAATGCGTGGCTTCATTTTCGGGAAGTAGAAGGCCAGCCCAGCGGTGGTACAGAAGTTGTTGTAGACACGGCTTCCCTCGGTGGCGGTCTCATCGCCCCCGCCGGTGGAGCTGCCGTAGTCCGGCTTGCCGTCTACATAGAGGAGGGATCGCGCATCGATTTTGAACGCGACGCCCTGGTTGACAAAGAAGTCCATGCCCACACCCAGGGAGAGGGGCACGCGGGCCACCATGTTTCCCTTGTCCAGGGTCACGGGCGGATTGACGCCCTGCTGGTTTTTCTCCTGGTCGAACTGGGCGTGTCCTTTCTGGACCGCCAGCATGCCGAGGCCAAGGCCACCGTACAGGTCAAAGTTGAGAATGGTCTCCCCAAGAATGTTGATCTTGCCGTAGATAGGGGCCCACTGGGCGGAAAACACCCCGGAGAGCACCATCTTGTCCACGGGCTGCTTGAAGTCGTAGCCCCCGTCGTTGGACCCATGGGCAATGAACACCAGGGTGTTGGTCAGCCCCTTCAGGTCAGTCTCACCCAGATCCGGGGAGTAGAGGAACTGAGCGCTCGCCGCGAACTGTTCGTTGAAGTGGTAGGACATGTTGGCCCCACCCAGAACCCGGCGCACCATGGGGTTGTTGGGGATGTAGCCAGCGGAAGGGGTAATCTCGAACCGTTCGGACTTCAGGATGAAGCGGTTCTGCACCACGTTCTTTACGGGAGCCCCGTCCCGCAGGTGGGCCAGGGCATCCGGTCCGGGCTCGGGGGCCTGGGCCAGCGCAGGTGCCGCTGCAAGGAGGGCCCCCGCCAGGAGAACGGCGATGGTGAGGAATCTGGAGGGCGTCATGGCGACTCCGTGTCGGGCAGCGAGCGCACGGCCCCCTGCCCCGGGCAAAAATGGCAGGGGAAGATAGCACGCTGGCGCACCTTGGGTCGGGTTGGGAGTCGTCAGGGTCCTGTCAGGTGGGTTGGGGGTCCCGGAAAGTCAGGGAAGGAAGCGGGGATCACTGGGATTTGAGTTGAAGAATCTGCTCTTGCCAATGCATTCCCCCCCGGCGGTCTCGCACCACCACCCAGACACGAATCGTCGCGTTTTGTGGGTCATCCGGCACGTGGAAGGCGGTTTCGGGGAATTCAGACAGGGAGTAGGGGACATCGAACAGTCCCTCCGTGGTGTAGAAGGAGAACCAGGGGTCCTCGATTCTCTCCTCTGCCTCACCCTCCCGGTTGACGAAGATGTAGGACTCCGTGGAGTCGGTGGTGAGAATGGGCTCCAGGGAGATTTCTTCGCTGGGTGAGACCTCTCGGGGGGCGCCCGGGTCATGCTGTTCTCCGTTGATCAGCAGGTGGAGAATGCGGGGGTTGTGGTTGGGGGTCCATGGCTGCCCTTCCACCGCCTGGGAGACCACGACCTGCTTGGTGGCGATCTCCGTGTCCGACTCGGCAAGGTCAGACTCCTCCAGGCCTCCGGCGCCTTCTTCCAACATGCCTTCTGCATCGGGAGAGGCCATGAGGGACAGGTAGTAGCTGGTCCCCTCCAGCTGTTCTTCTGGGGAGAGGGCTGCCAACAAGTCGGTGGGCACGTGGATCTCGGGAGGGAAGTACGGCTCGACACCGAGAAAGCCCTGAGCCTCAAGGGCGGCCATCCAGGCGGTCTGCTCCTCCGGCGTCATGGACTCCACATCCTGGGAGAACAACGCTTCCAGAGCCTCCATGTCCATGGTGCAGCCAAACTCGTCGGTGGCGCTGGCAATGCACCCGGTCCACAACACGCTCAAGTCCTCTTCCGGGTGCACTGCCAGGGAGGAGAGGCGCACGGTGTCTCCCGGGCTGGCCTCGGCCCGTCCGGTGGACGCCCCGTCTTCATCCAGCACGTCCGAGATCACGCCGAGAATCCGGGTCCGGTCAATCTGCCAGGCTTGGGAGAGGGGATCCTTCTGGGGGTAGCAAGCGCCCAGAAACCACCAGGGAGAGACGAGAAGAAGAACGCGTCTCACAGCCAGACCTCCACGTCGAAGCCAATGGAAGGAATGAACGGGAGGCCCCGCACCCAGTCCTGTTCTGTGTAGTCGTAGTTGTAGTTTGCGTACTCGGCGTTTTCGCCGTGCACCACGTTGAGAAGATCGGTGTACAAGTCCAACCTCCAGGCCTTGAAGGTCAGGCGCCGCTCCACCCTGAGATCCAGGCTGTAGTAATCAGGCATGCGCTCGGCGTTGTGATCGCCGGACGGGAATCCCATGTAGAAGTCGTTGTCGATGTCGTACACCCCGAGGGAGTAGGGGGTGTACGGGTTGCCGGTGATGTACCGGAATCGGCCCGAGGTCCGCCATGCGCGGGGAAGCTCCACTCCGCCCAGGGCCACAAAGATGTGGGTCTGGTCAATGTCGTAGGGGTACCAGGTATCGTCTTCCTCCCAGGGGCGATCCCTGCGCTCGCTCTTGGAGAGGGTGTAGGAAACCCAGCCGAAGAACTCATCCACGGGTTCCCGTCGAAGCATGGCCTCCATGCCGTAGATGCGGCCAATGCCACCGTTGATGAAGGCCTGCTGAGTGCGGAGATCCGTGATGTCGTGGTCATCGACGATGAGGTTGGAGAGGTCCTTGTAGAAACCTTCCACATCCACCATCACCGCTTGTCCCAGGGTCTGCTCGACCCCCAAGGATGTTGAGATGGATCGCTCCATTTCTATTTCCACGTTGCCCTGTGGGTGCCAGCCCTCGTGGGGAAGGGGGGGCTGGGTGTAGATGCCTGCGCCGCCCTTGAGGCGGGTGCCTTCCCGGAGCTTGCCTCGAAAGGCAAAGCGAGGGTCGAGACCGTAGGCGCTGTACTGGCCGGGGACGTGGATGAGGCTTGCACGGAGCCCGGCCGTGATCAGGAGGTCGTCCGGGTCAAGGAGGGGACGGAGATTGGTTTTCAGGTAGAAGTCGGGGCCCCAGCCAGATCCATCGTCAGCCAAGGTGGTGGCTTGCCTCTCCTCCAGTCCGTCGCCTTCCAGGGCATCGGCGGGGGAAAAAGGCAGATCGACCTTGAAGCTGTACCACCCCCCCATGAAGTCCACTCCAGGCACCACCTCTACTTGGGGGCTCGGCTGCCACTTTGCTTCGGTGCGCAGCTCCAGCATCCACTGGTCGTTGTCCACATCAAAGGACTGGCCCAGGCCCATCTGGGCGATGTCGACCCCGAAGGAGGGCACAAACCGAAAGGAGATCTGGTCCGAGAACTCTCGTTCCACGGTGAGCAGCCCCCTGTGGGTGCCGTACATGAGTTCTGCATCGCCCTGGGTGTCCGGATCGGTTCCCTGGGGCACGTCCTCGTCGGTGCTGAAAAAGAGATTGTCCTCAAAGCCGAAGATCAACGCGGTCGTGTCCCAGGTGCCGCTGTGGTGGTAGCGCAGCTGGTAGTCGTACCAGCGAGGCAGCACGGTGATGCCCTTGTCCTTCAATGCGTAGGGGAGGATGGCATCGATGTAGGACCGGCGGGCGGCCACTGCCACATGGTGTTGGCCATCCTTTCCGAGGCGGGCCTCGTAGAGCCCCCCTGAATCGAGAATGTCCGTGGACCAGGTCAGGCGGGGCGTTTCCGGCGACTTCTTCTTTGTGGTGACATCGACGACACCGCCCATGGACCGTCCATACTGTACGCCAAAGCCGCCCGGAAGGTAGTCGATGGACTCCAACAGGTCCGCGTTGATGACCGAGACATATCCCCCGAGGTGGTAGATCAGCGGAATGCGGATGCCGTCCACGTAGACTCCGGAGTCCTCCGGGTTGGAGCCGCGGATCACGAGCATGCCGGAACCAAAAGGGGCCCGGGCTGCGCCGGGCAGGTTCTGGATGACCCGAAGGGGATCCCCGAATGTCCCTGGAATGCGGCGGATCTCCTGCACGCTCAAGGTGCGTCGGGTCACCTCCTCGCGGTCCTTTCGGTAGACCCCCACTGCCTCATCTTCGGACCAGGAGTCGTTCTTGACCCAGAACTCGCCGGTGCTGATCTCTCCTTCCGCGACCTCGACCGAGCGCTCCAGCGTGCGCCAACCGGGGCGAGCGATGCGCAGGGTGTGGGTGCCGCTCGGCACCCCGTGAAAGGCAAAGTACCCGTCGTCATCGGTGGTGGCGGCAAGCTCCAGCTCCACCAGGAGGAGCCCCATGTCCGCCAGAGGTCGTCGGGTGGCCATCTCCAGCACCGTGCCGTCCAGGTTGATGGGTGCCAGATCTTCCGGGTCGGACTCCGGCACTGCTCCCTCTCTTTGGGAGGCATCCAGGACAAATCCGTAGTCGAATTCAATCAGCACCGGCACAGGGCCGGTTTCGTCCTCGGCGGGGGAGAAGACAAGGCGGGGTGCCACCTCCAGGGCGGCGGCGTCCAGCTCGGGTGAGAGGGGTCGAACCACCTCAGCTAAGGTCACTGCCCCTGTCGCATCGACCTCAATCACCAGCCCCACGGCCCCTTCGATGCCTGCGGCCAGGGCGGCCTCCGGGTAGGGGGCTTGCACGAACTCCACCAGCTTTGGCAGGCGGGTGAGAGGGGGGGCTTGCTCAGCTGCGGGGGCCTCGGGATCGGGAGGGGCTGGCTCCTGCTGGGCGTTGGCTTCGGGCCACCCAAGAAGGGAAGAGAAAAGGAAGAAAAGGGAGGTCAAGAGGAAATCAGTCGATTGCGGTGAGGGTGCACTTCTTCGGTACGTTCAGAACCGCAACAGGGTTGCCATTCTTCCGGGCCGGCCGCCACCGGGTCTGGGACCAGGCAGCCACGCAGGCCTCGTCAACTCCATACCCCACTGGGGACTTCATTCGGGCCCGGATCACCCGGCCCTCTGCGCTGATGTCCAGTCGGATCGTCCAGGATCCCTCGATCTCGTTGTCGATGGCTTCCTGGGGAACCACGACCTGGGGCGGTGCGCCGCGCAAGCGGGGTTGAAAGGTCACGGCGGGCAAGGGGACCGCATCCTCAAGCCCGACCAACTCGTCGGTAGGGCGGGTTCGCAGGCTGTTGCCTGCCCGGGCTGTGCCCCCTTCGCCGCCGGTGGCGAAGGAGCTTGCTGACAACCCGTGCACCACCCGTCGGGGTGGTGGTGCTTCTGGGGGAGGGGGGGCGACAGTCTCCAGAAATTCCACCGCTTCCGTTGCTGGGGCAGGCGCCTCTACATCAGGGCTCTCGGGTTCGGGCTCGGGCTCGGGCTCGGGCTCGGGGGGGGGCGGCTCTGGGGGAGGGGGCTCATTCACCACCATCTCCATCCAGACACTTTCCACCTTTTCGGGCACCTGCACCCCGAGCATCCACCACGCGAGCAGCAGGTGCAACACCACGCTGGTGGCAATGGACCCTCCCAACAAGACCGGGCTGGCCGAAGGGCGCGGCGCCTCCAGGGGTGAGTGCATGGGCTACCCCCCGCCTTCCACGGCAGCGACCACGTCCGGGTCGATGTTGATGTGGAACTTGGAAACACCCTCCTGGCGGACCAGGTCTATCAGCCAGACCACCTTTCCATGGGAGACGTCCTTGTCCGCAGCGATCAGGCACACCAGGTCCCTGTCCTTTGCAAGCTCCCCTTGAATCATCGCCCGAAGGGCCGGCTCGCTGGTTGGCTCCCCGTTGAGAAACAGCTCACCCGCAACGTTGACGTGGATTCCCAAAGAGGTGCTCTCGGTGGGCTCGCCTGTGGCGGCTTCGGGCAGGGCCACCTTGATCGAAGGCTTCACGATGTAGGTGGCGGTGACCATGAAGATGATCAGCACCACCAGGATGATGTCCACGAGGGGCGTGATGTTGATGTCGACGATGGGGTCGTCGTCGCCGCCACCGAGGGCGCCTGCCATGGTTACGCTTCCCGGAGTTCGGAGCGGGATGCAGGGACATCCCTGGACTTCATTCGGGCCAAGACCAGGTGGGAGAGGCTCTCGGTGTGGGTGAGAATCGCCTTGTTTTGCCGCTGAAAGAAGTTGTAGAGCACCACAGCGGGAATGGCGACCATCAGGCCGATGGCGGTGGCCACCAGGGCTTCCGAGATGCCCGACATGACTGCGCTGGCTGCTTCTGCCTCGTTCTCGGCCAGATCGTGAAAGGCCTTGATGATGCCCAAGACCGTGCCGAACAGGCCGACAAAGGGGGCGTTGGAGCCCACGGTGCCCAGCACGATCAAGCGCTTCTCAAGGGCCGCCTTCTCAAAGATCAGGGTGCCCATCACCGCTTCCTCCGCGGACTCGGCTCCGTTCTTTCCGGCATCCAGGCCCGCAGCGAGGACCCGGGCTTCCAGGCCCCCCAGATCGCTCAACTCGGCGTTCCAGGAATCGGCATCTCCCGACTCCAGGTAGCGGGCAAGCCCGGCCTGGACCTTGTTCACAGGGGTGCGGTTCATGCGCAGGTAAAGCCAACGGTCAATCGCGACCCCCAGGCAGGCCACCGAGAGAAACACCAAGAGCCAGAGCACCCAGCCGGCGCCCAACAAGGCAAAGGAAAGCAGCTGCTGTTCCAGGTCCATGGGATTCCTCGTCAAGCGGAAGGGAGTATAACCGCGCCAACAGGGCCCTGGACACACCTGAACAGGCCCCCGTAGGGGCGACTCCCTGGGGTCGCCCGCCTTCTACCGGAGGGTAGGAGGGTGGGAGAGGGAGGCGACGACCGGAGTCGAACCGGTGAATGGAGGTTTTGCAAACCTCTGCCTTGGACCACTTGGCTACGTCGCCAGCGGGCCGTTTTCTAACGCCACGCTTGCCGCTGTCAAGCCGGGTGGGGTTCGGTCTTCTTGTCGGCGAAGGCCAGCGCGGCCGCTTGCAGCGCCAGCTCCTGGCCTCGCTCCAGCACTGTGTCTCGCCACGGCTGGTTGTCCGGCTGGAAAGCCTCCAGGATGTCCTTCTTCACGGGATGGTCCAGATCGGTGGGGCCTCCCCACTGCACCTGGCGGTTCTCCATCGCCAGGGCCTTCAGCACCTTCAGGGGTGGGTGGGTGCCGAATTCCTGGGTGACAAAGTCCACCGTGGCGCCCGGAAAACGACGTTCGATGGCCGAGGGGAGGCCGCCGCGAATCTGGTAGGCCACACCCGCGTCCGGGTCCCAGGGGGCCACCCGATCGCCGAATATGCCGTGGAGCCGCGTGTGCAGCGGGTCTCCGATGGCGGCTTCCACGAGCAGGGTGTCATGGCCCTTTTTGCCAAGGCCTGAATGGACATCGATGGCGACCACGTGTTGGGCGCCTCCCAGGTGCTCCCCGAGCCAGTTCAGGTAGAGGGTGGGGCCCTGCTCGAGCTGTTTGCCACCGAAGAAGAGTCCCTGGGGAAAGTCGTACTGGCCACCCACCACGGCTTGCTTGAGGTTGTTGAAGCCGTGGCGTGCGATGAGCAGGAGCGTGCGCAGCAGAAAAAACTCCCAGCCGCCAGGGGCGGACGGCCGGTTCATGAGGGGGGACACCCTGCGGTAGCCGTCGGGAGTGCCGCGGTACGCCTCGTTCGGGGCGAGAAAGTTGCGGTTCAGGTCCACGTTCCCCTCGTTGACTCGGCGGCGCCAGGCCATGCCAAAGGGATTGAGAGGGTGGACCAGAACCAGGGCGCAGCCAGCAGGGATTTCTGGAAGGAAGGCCAGCAGTTGGAGTTGGATGGCGGAACCCGCAAAACCCTCCACCCCGTGGAGGCCGCAGCTGTGGAGCACCACCGTGTCCGGACGTTCGGCGCCGAGGTGGGCGATGTCGATGGTGAGGTTCAGCCCGTCGGGGCCGGTGGCGTCCAGTGGAAGGGCGTGCAATCGGGCCCCTGCAGTCCTCGCCGCTTCGCGGAACCTCTCCCGGGCGGTTGCATAGTCCGGGGAAAAGGGGGTTTCCATGGACGCCGAGTAACTCGGAGGGGAACTGAATAGAAGGGGAGGGTGCGGTTGTTGACCCTTGCGATTGTGGCGCGTGATGAGGCAGACAGGATCGGCCGGGCCATTGGGTCTGTGCCCGGTGCTGCCGAGGTGCTGGTCCTGGACTCGGGATCCACCGATGACACGGTGGCGGTGGCCGAGGCGGCGGGGGCGCGGGTCGTGCGCACGGACTGGCCTGGGTATGGTGCCCAGAAGAACCGGGCCCTGGAGCTGGCAAAGCAGCCCTGGGTTCTCTTTCTCGATGCGGACGAGTGGCTGGATGCCGACCTGTTGGCTGCCGTGGCCCGGGTGCTGGAGGAGCCCGCCGGGGCCGTCGGGTTCTCGGTCTGTCGTCGCAACCGGTTCCTTGGGCGCAGGGTGCGGGGGGGGTGCTTTGGACCTTCCTGGAAGATTCGGCTGGTGCGGAAGGGGGCGGGGCGCTGGCAAGGGGGGATGCTGCACGAGACCCTGGTTTGTACCGGTCCGACCCTCAGGCTGGAAGGACTCCTGGAGCACGACCCTTTTCGCGCTGAGGGGGATTGGGCGAAGACCGGTCGGGAGTATGCCGAGCTGTTTGCAAAGAAGGGCATAGAAGAAGGGCGGGTCGCCCACCTATGGGATCTGTCCCTGCGGCCTCCTCTACATTTCGTGAAGTCGATTCTTCTAAAGGCAGGTTTTCGCGACGGACTCCTGGGGTTTCACCTCGCGCTCTGGGGGGCTCGGGATGTGGCCTGGAAGTGGAAGGCCCTGCGCAATTCGCGAAAGGAGCTGCTTCTTCCTGTCTTGGGCACGGTCTCTGCATCTGCCAAGGGAGAAGCAGAGGAGGGGTCCAGATGAAGAAGCTCGTGCTTCGGGGGGCGGTGGTCCTCGGGCTGTTGGGGGTGATCGGCCTGCTCTCCGGGGCGATCTGGTACCGAAAGCACGTGGTGCAGGAGCCCGGGGAGCACCTGTCCCGGGCTTCGATTGAGTCGGTGATCGCCCAGGAGTCACCGGTGTTGTTTGCGGATGGGCGCACAAGGATCGGGGTGTTCTTTTCAAGGGAGCACCGGGTCCATGTGCCCTTTGCCGAGATTCCAGAGGCGTGGATCCAGGCGATCACCGCGACAGAGGACAAGCGCTACTGGGACCACGTGGGCATCGATGTCTTCGGGATCTCCCGGGCCATGCTGACCAACGTGCTGGCGGGGCGGGTGGTGGCGGGGGGTTCGACCCTGACCCAGCAGACCGCCAAGAATCTCTACTACCGGCCGGATCGCTCCCTGCGCTCCAAGCTGGAGGAGCTGGTGAACGCCCTGCGCCTGGAGGCGCACTACAGCAAGGAGGAGATCCTCGAGTTCTACGCCAACCAATTCCATGTCTCTGCAAACGGGCGCGGCCTCGGCATTGCTGCCCGGTATTTCTTCGATCGGGACGTGGCGGAGCTGGGGGTGCAGGAGTGCGCCTTTCTGGCGGGATTGGTCAAGGCGCCCGCTCGGTACAACCCCTTCGTGGGGGGCAGTGAGGAGGCCCGGGATGCCGCTATGAAGAAGGGCCAGGATCGGATGGCCTATGTGCTTTCGCGCATGGTTGAGGAGGGGTTTCTTACGGCAGATAAGCAGCGGGAGCTTGCCAAAAGGCCGCTTCCCTTCAAGAAGGGCGTGTTTCGATACTCCTCTTCGGTCATGTTGGACGAGGTGGAGCGGCGCCTGGCCTTGCCCCCCTTTCCGGATCTCTTCGAGCAGGCGGGCATTGGGAACCCTTCGACGGCGGGTATTCAGGTGGTGACCACCCTGGATGAGCGGGTCCAGCGGGCCGCCCGGTATGGGCTGGTGCATCACCTGACTGAGGTGGGTCCCCTGGTGGAAGGGTTGGCATTGGAGGACTTGCTCCTGGACGAGAGCC
>CAZRYF010000013.1:0-81740 GCA_964604165.1 uncultured Enterobacterales bacterium | reverse complement strand
AGATCTACACGGGCATGGGACGCACCGGGCGCTGGTTTGCTTTCGAAGACGAGGCCGCCCAACCGGACCTGCTCTGCTTGGGCAAGGGGCTCGCCGGGGGCTTTCCCATCTCAGCTTGTATGGGAAGGCGAGAGGTCATGGAGTCCTGGGGGGCCAGCACCGGCGAGGCGCTCCACACCCAGACCTTTCTTGGCAACCCGGTGGGCTGTGCCATGGCGCTTGCTTGCATGAAAGTACTGAGCGAGGAAGAGTTGGTGCACCGGGCAAGCGAGGAAGGTGCCCGGTTCGCTGCCAGGCTTGCCCGGTTTGGCACGGTGCGGGGCCGCGGGTGGATGCTGGGCCTGGAAGTCAAGGACGCACCGCGGTTGTCCCGCGACCTGTTGGAACGAGGCTGGATCGTGCTCCCCGCCGGGGAACAGGCCGAGGTGCTGGCGATCATTCCTCCCCTCAACATCGCGTGGTGGGTGCTTGAGGGATTCCTGGAAGAGCTGGAGACCCTGGTGTGAAGGAGGTCATCACCCACTTTCTCGCAGAGGGAGGCGCCCTCGAATCCATGGCCCTGGACCTGTTCGCCTGGCAGCGACAGCACATTCCTCACTACGACGCCTTTTGCGGCGAAGCCGCTCCGACCTGCTTGGAGGAGATTCCAGCCGTTCCCGTGGCGCTCTTTCGGGATCTCTACCTCTGCGCCTCTCCCAGCCCCTCCGCTACGTTTCGAACCTCTGGCACGACCTCCACCCGGCGAGGCGAACACCACATGCCGGACACGGAAGTGTACGAGGCAGCGGCATCCCGCTGGTTCCACCAGTGTGTTCCCGGGGCGCCGGTAGGGAATTGCGTCTCTTTGGTCCCCGAGCCAGCCGTGGTGCCGGACTCTTCCCTGGGGCACATGGTCCACACGATCTTCCCGACCGCGCGGTGGTACCTGGACCCGGCGGGCCAAGTCGATGTCAACGGGGCGCTCGCCGACCTCGCAGCTTGCAATCAGCCTGTGTTCCTGGCCTCAACCTCCCTGGCCCTGGACCAGTTGTTGAACGATTCCCCCACCTTGTCCCTGCCCACCGGATCGGTGATCATGGCGACAGGGGGCTCCAAGGGACGCACCCGACAGCTGAACGACGCGGACCTCAAGCAGCGGGTGCGCTCGTGCCTGGGCCCCGCTCAGTGGATCCGCGAGTACGGCATGACCGAGCTCTCCTCCCAGCTCTGGGACACGGGAGACGGATACCGGCCACCTCCCTGGCTCCACGTCTACACCGTCGATCCCGTTGCTGGCTGCCCGGCGCCAGAGGGGGTGATCTGCTTTGTGGACCTGGCGAATTGGGGCAGCTGCCTGGCGGTGGAGACCCAAGATCTGGGGCGGGTCGAGGGAGGCATCGTGCACCTGGCGGGGCGACTGCCCGGGGCGCCGATTCGAGGTTGTTCCCTGAGCGCGGAGCCGGCATGAGGCGCGAAGAACTCGTGCGAGAGGCTGTGCAGTCCTGGGGAAACATGGATCCCTCCGGGTGGAACACAGGCCTCTCCCACGCGGGGGCACGCATCGCCCAGAAGTCCGCCGTGGAGGGGATCCTGGCCGACTCCCTGCAGCGCGCGGGACACACCGCCCCGGAAACCCTCGTGATCTGGTGCGCCTCAAACGTGTTCACCGCTCCGGTGGAGTGGTGTGCTCTCTTTTCCGCCCTGGGAAGCCGCGTGGTGTTGAAGGCCCCCAGCGGTGCCCCGGAAGCCGTGAAAGCACTGGCGCAGGCGTTCTCCTCCTTGGGAACCCGCGCGCACGTGCTGGATCACCAGGAAGCCCTGGGCCTCCTCGAAGACGCCGACGCACTCCTGGCCTTTGGCTCGGACGAGTCGCTCGCTGCCTTGGAAGGCGCCCTCCCAAAGGCCGCTCCTGCCGGACTGCGAGCTTCCTTGCATGGGCACCGGGCGAGCTTTGCGGTGGTCAGCGGGGATCCTGCATGGGCGGATGCCTTGGCCTGGGATGCAGTGCTTCACGATGGGAGGGGTTGCATGTCCCCCCACGCAGTCTTCTGTCTTGGAGACACCGGGCCCCTCTCCGCTGCCCTCGCCCAGGCTCTGGAGCGCCTGCATTCGGAGGTTCCACCTGGTCCTTTGGCCCCCTGGCAAGGATCCGAGTGGCGCCGCCGCTGCGGCCTGGCGAGGGTGCTGGGATCCTCCCTGGCAGGAGACCGTTGGGCCGTGAACACCTTGCCCCCTCGGGAGGTGGGCCTGGGTCCCCTGCCCCGCATGCTGACCGTCCATCCAATCCAGGGCCTGGAGGCACTGCAGGGACTGTCCCAGCTGCCGTTGTCCACCTGCGCCACAGACCTGGATCCCGCGGACATCTCACAGCTCGGGTTCCCCCGGATCTGCACTCCCGGCAACATGCAGCGCCCCCCCCTGGATCGACACCACGACGGGGTGGACCTGGTGGCGCACTTCTCGGCCAGGACGTGAGCGACTCCGCAGCGACGCTGCACCGGGACGCGGTGTTCATCGACCTGCACTGCGACCTGCTCCTGACCACCACCCTGACCGGATGGGACTGGGGGAAGCGACACCGACCCAACCCTTTTCCCGGCGCCCCTCTTTGGGGACACGTGGACATTCCCCGCCTCCGGGACGGAGGGGTCAATGCCATGGGGTTGGGGCTGGTGACTCTTCCCGGCCAGGGATCCGGGACTCTCCGGCGACAGCTGGACCTGATGGATGCGCGCATCGCCCGGCACCCGGAACACCTGGCCCTTGCCACCACGGCCGCAGAGATCACCGCTTGCAAGTCCCAGGGCCGCATCGCTTGTTTTCCCGGCCTCGAAGGAGTGCACTGCCTCAAGGGCGACCTGAACCTCGTGCCGGAGCTGGCGGATCGGGGATTGGCCTATGCCGGCCTGGTGCACTTCCATCGAAACTGGGCCGCCGCGCCCATGGTGGGCTGGGGGGCGGACCTGGATCGCCCGCTCTCCGAGGCTGGCCGGGCACTTGTGGAGAGTCTGCGAGCGGAACGAGTGCTGGTGGACGTAGCCCACCTGAACTCCGCCGGGCTTACGGAGATCTGCGAGAGCAGCAACGTGCCGGTGATCTGCTCCCACACCACCTGCAACGCCGTGCACCGATCACCCCGCGGTCTGGACACCGCGGCCTTGGAAGCCATCGCCTCCACGGGGGGGGTCATCGGGGTGATCTTCGTGTCCTTCTTCCTGGGTCGGGGTGGGCTGTCCCAGGTCGTTGGACACCTGCGTCACATCAAGGACACCGTCGGGGTAGACCACTGCGCTATCGGCACAGACTGGGAGGGGTTTGCCTTGTACCCAGAGGCACTGAACTCCGCGGAGAAGCTCCCGGTATTGACCGATGCTCTCCTGGCAGACGGGTGGACGGCGGCGGAGATCCGAAAAGCCTACGGAGAGAACTTTCTCCGGGTGCTGGACCGGGTGCGGGGATGACCCCGACACCCCCATTCAAGGGCCCTAGGAGATCAGGTTGCCGGGTCGATCAGCGCGGCTTCGGGAGCGGCGGCTGCGACGAGTCAACAACTCCGGCTCACTCTCCTGATCGCGAATCGTGGACAGCTCCCGGAGGCGAATAAGAGCCTCGCGCTCAATCTGGCGGACCCGCTCTCGGGACAGCCCCATCTCCTTGCCCACCTCGGACAGGGTGCGAAACTCGCCGTCATCCAAGCCATAGCGACGGGTCAACACAAAGCGCTGGCGCTCGGTGAGGACCGCATCAAAGGCAGAGTGCATGCGCCGGAGCTCCTGGGTCTGGATGCTCTCGTCATCGGGCTGGGCGGCATCCTCATCCGAGAGGAAACGCTCCAGGGGCCGTGGACGGGGACCATCGTCTACAGGCTGCTCCAGGGAGATGGTGTTCCCCTGGGACAGGAGCAGCTCTGCGCGCTCCTTGTCGATGCCCACCTCGTTGGCGAGGTCCTGCACACCGTACTCGATGCCACCGGACTCAAATCGCTTCATGGCCTTTCGAAGGTTTCGGGTCTGCTCCACAGCACAGCCGGGGAGGCGCACGGGCCGGCCCGTGTGATCAATTGCCCGGGTCATCTGGGCGCGAACCCACCAGCGTGCATAGGTGCTGAACCGAATGCCACGGTCTGGATCAAAGCGCTTGGCGGCGCGCAGCAGGCCGATGTAGCCCTCCTGCACCAAATCCTCCTCGTCCATAAAGGGTCCAGCAAGCTTGCGGGCCTCCCCATGGGCGATGCGACGGCCGCTCATGGCCAGGCGCCAGCGAAGGTTCTCCGCCTCTTGCCAGGCTGCTGAACCCCGGCCAGCTTGCATCCGAATCGTCTCGTCGGTGCGGGCCATGGTCATGACCTGCATCACTGCCTCTTCCAGGCGATCCACCGCGCCGGCCCGGGTGCGCTCGGCACGTTCGGGCTTGCGGTTGAGAATCTCCAGGGCCTCGTCGATCTCCTGGATCGCATTGCGGGCGCCGGTCTCTGCGCGACGAATGGCTCGCGCCATGTCCTTTTCTTCATCGGCTGTCAGCCGCTCCGAACGGCTGGATCCTCCGCTGAACGACCCAAAACCCGCTGCCAAGTTGGAAGGTGCTTCCATGGGATGGACTCCTCTCTAAAGTCTGTTTCGTGGATTTGATTGGAAACGACGACCCTCCCCGAAGGGTTGCTGCGCGTTTCCATGACGCTTGCGGCCGGTTCTACATGGCCTGGAGGGCTTTGGTTGTAAAGTATTTGTCAACTGGATTGTATTGCCTCTGCCCAGGAGGCGTCGGTTCCCTGCAGTCCGCACGCACTGCGCACCCGATCCATGGTGGCTCGGGCCACCTCGCGTGCACGCTCCGCCCCTTGGACAAGCACCGCTTCCACTTTCTCAGGTTGGGCCACCAGGGCCTCGTACCTGTCCCGCGGCTGTGCAAGGCGAGCCTCCATGGCCTCAAAGAGGGCCTGTTTTGCGTGTCCGTACCCCATACCACCGGCACGATAGCGTGCAGCGAGGTCGACCTGCGCGTCCTTTTCCGCAAAGAGCTTGTAGAGGCCAAAAACGTTGCAGCTCTCCGGATCCTTTGCATCCTCCATGGGGGTGCTGTCCGTGACCACCTTCATCACCCGCTTGCGGAGAGCCTTCGGCGGAAGAAAGAGGGGCAGGGTGTTGTCGTAGGACTTGGACATCTTGCGGCCGTCCAGACCCGGGACCGTGGCCACCTCTTCCCGAATCAATGGCTCCGGCAGCACAAAAACCTCGCCGTACCTGTCGTTGAACCTCTGGGCCATGTCTCGGGCCATCTCCACGTGTTGCTTCTGGTCCTTGCCCACGGGGACGTGGTTGCTGTCATAGATCAAGATGTCTGCGGCCATGAGCACTGGATAGCAGAAGGTGCCCACGTTGATGTCCCGGCCAGCATCCCGGGCGGCCTTGAAGGCATGGGCCCGCTCGAGCAGTCCCTGGTTGGTGATGCAGGAGAGGATCCACGCAAGCTCTGCCACCTCGGGCACGTCCTGCTGGAGAAAAAGCGCCGTGCGCTCCGGGTCGAGCCCAAACGCAAGGAAGGTGGCAGCGGCCTCAAACTGGTGCTGGCGCAGGCGGTCTGCATTCCGCACCGTGGTGAGGGCGTGGTAGCTGGCGATGAAGTAAAACGGCGCATGGGTTGCTTGCAGGCCCAGGGCAGGCTCAATCATTCCCTTCAAGTTGCCCACATGGGGGACTCCGGACGGTTGGATTCCGGTCAGGGCGCGGGGCAGCGACATGGCTCAACTCCTGTGAGGCCCCCCGGTGTACCTCCTCGATGCTACGTTGGGCAAGCCCTTGTTGGGAACCAACAGGCAAAGAGGCACTCAAATGCGCGCATCGATCGCCCTTCTCTCCCTGTTTTTTGTGGGCTGTTCCGGCAAGGGCGAAGTGGAGGACACCGGGGAGGAAGTGGAAGAAGCGGAGTGCACCAGGGAGACCGAAGCCGACGACTGCTTCTCCTGGGAGGTTTGTGACGACGAGAAGTGCGAGATCGGAGACCGGAACAACAGTCCCGACGAAGCGGAGCTTCTGTATTGGGAGCAGGAGACCACCGCGGTGCTCCAGGAGACCGATGACGTGGACTACTTCACGTTCACGGCGGAGGGCGGGGAGTACATTCGAATTAGCACCATGGCCCTGGATGAAGACCAAGAGGACATGGACACGATCCTGACCCTCTACACCCCCATCGGAAAGGTGCACCAGATCGAGGACGAGTACGGCGCGGGCTCGGTCTCCACCTACGACTCCATCATCAACGCCTACCTGCCCTACGAAGGGGAGTGGACGGTCTCCGTGGAGGATGTGGAGGGCTACGGCTCGTCTCGTTCCGAATATGAGATCGGCTTGGCGGAGTACGGCACCCACACCCGGGAAGAAGACTCCATGGAGAACCCCTCGGAGAGCGTGGAGATCACTGGCGCGGGATCTTTCTGGGCCATTGGCGTGCACATCGGGGAGCCCGGGGACGTGGACTTCATCGAGTTGGACCTTCCCTGGGACGGCTGCCCCCTGTACTTGATCGGCTCCGAGTACACCGATGGACAAGACTCCATCCCCTCAGTGGAGGTCTACGACGTGGACGGAACCCAGCTCTTGCGCAAAGACGACATGGGCCCCGGAGGAGATGCGGTCTACCCGGCGGTGAACGGCGGCTCGGTGATCGTGGCAGCCCAAGACGCCCTGGGCGGGGGCGGCGAAAACTACTGGTTCTACATCTACGTGCAGATTTACGAGGAGTCCGGGTGGGAGCTGGAGACCGAGACCAACGACTCCCAGGCCGATGCAAACGAGCTCAGCACCGAGTGGGACACCAACGACTGGGGGGATGTGGGCACCTCCCGCGGCTGGGGCATCATGGATGAGGAGGATGACGAGGACTGGTTCTGGGTTGAGGTCCGCCAGGACCACTACCTGAGCTTGTTTGGATCCGCCGACGGCATGGGATCCATCATGGATGGGTACGTGGAGGTCTTCGATGCCAACGGTGACAGCGTGGCCACAGGCGAGGTGGGCGATGAGGACGCCTTCCCGGACATGCGGAACATTGGACCTTTGGATGCCGGGAACTACAGCATCCAGGTCACAGACGAGAGCGGGGTGGGCGGGACCCCCATGAGCTACTACCGGTTCACGACGTATGTGACGGACTACGAGGTGGCGGAGAACTAGGAGGTGGCGCCTGGGCCGGATCCATCACCGGGCTTCGATTTGAGCCAGCAAGCGGGGACTTGCCTCTGCAAGATGCTCCGGGCGCTCCCTGGGCCGATGGTGGAGGGACCATGCGCGGCTCGGCATACCTTCTTCTCGGGGGGTCAGGGACCTGGTAGTCGGGCGGGTCTGGCGATGGTTTGCCTACGCCGCGAACAAGTTCTGCGGCTGGGTCAGGCCTCCTGCGATGCGGTGCATGATGTCCCGGTAGGGCCCTTCGGGCACAGCCGACAGAGCCCGCTTGGCGGCCATGGCCTCGCTGGCCACAAGCCGCCGCACCGCCAGGTCCCCCCCGGTGGCACGCACGCGCTCACGCAGCTCCTCGGCGGCCTCCGGGTGGTCGCCGGACAGGACTTCGTCCAGGGATCGGTCCATGTCCGGATCGTTGTTCAAAGCCCGGATGATGGGAAGAGACGGTCTTCCGGCGGCAGCTCGCTGGGCAAGGGTCCGGGACATCTCCTCTGGCGAGAGGGACAGCAGCCACTGGTCCTCGATGCCATGCCACGCGACGCCCAGGTGCAGCCCGTAGCGACCCAGCGCCCCCACGACCGGGCGCTCCGCACCTGAGAGCTGGCCCCCCGCTCGGGTGCAGAAAGAAAAGAGGGCGCCGCTGTGGCCCTCGGCGTACTCCCGGTAGTCCGCCTCCGTGGCATCACGGTGCCGCAGGTCTTCCGCAAGGGCGTGGCCTTCCGCCAGCTCCCGCATGGTGAGCATCAACTCCGAAAACACCTCGGGATGCGGGGCCGAACGGGCCACTTCCAACGCCCTTAGCATCAGGTGGTTGCCCCCCAACCAGTGGGCCGCGCCTCCCAGGAGCTTGCGGGCCACGCGACGGCGGCGGCCTCCCTGTCGACCCAGCGCTGCATCATGCACCGCCACCGCCAGGTGAAGCAGCTCAGCTGCATGGACAACGTCCATGGGATCCACTCCGCTGTTCCCCGCTGCCCGACTGGCCAGGGTCACGAGCATGGGCCGGATTCTCGGCAGGCCAGGGGCCAGGTGGCTCTCGGGGTTGAACCCCGCGGGCATCCCCTCCCCGACCGCGAGTTCCACCAGCCGGGACTCCAGGCGCTCATGCGAGCGCTCCAGGGCATCCACCGCCTCCTCAACCTCAGAGGATGCGGGCCCCACCAGCCTCTTCAGCCGACTCCGCAAGGAAATGCTCTCGGAGAATTCCCCCATGTCTTCTCCTCAAACCCAAAAAGGCCCGGTTCAAAAGGCCTAATACCCGTCGGTCTTCTTCCAGGCCGTTGCGTTTCCGTAGATCATCATCGCGAGCCCGATCCCGATCATGGTAAGCCCACAGGCACCTGTGTCGTTGATCGTCATCTGGTCCAACCCGGTGTACCCGAGCTTGGAAAAGCTGGTGTGCATGGCCTGCCCCGTGTCGGAAGAAAACCCCCACAACAAGGCAACCACTCCACTGCCAGTCAGAACACCACCCAAGGGGATCAGCACGTTATGCATTCCTTCCTCCGTCGTCGTCTCAACTAACCTCTGTGCCCGACACCAGCCAACGCCCCCCTCCGGACCTGATGGACACCTCCACCCCTCCTGGCCGCTCGCCGGGTTCCAAGACCTCAACCCCCTCCTACTGCCGCGCCTGTTCCGGCGTGTGCGGCGTGGAGGTCCATGTGGAGAACGGCTCCATCCGCCAGGTGGAGGGGTCGGCCGCCAATCCCAAGAGCGCTGGCTTTCTCTGCGAGTTGGGCCGGATTTCCACCGGACTGCCCACCCATCCAGGGCGCATCACGACGCCCCTGCGCCGGGTCGGAGGCACCTTGGAGCCCGTATCCTGGGCGGAGGCCACGGCTGCCATTGGCGAGGAAATTCGTGCCCTTGGCAAGGCCCACGGACAGCGCTCCCTGGCGCTTCTCGCCGGGGGTCCCCTGGGACACAACACCGAGGCAGTGGTGCGCACGGCCGCCTTCGCCGTGGGGATGGGCACCCCCCACCTGTTTTCCACGTTGAACCTGCATGGAGGCCCGCTGCTCCTGGCTGCCGAGCAGATGATCGGGCATCCCACGCCCCTGCAGACCGACGTGGGTCGGGCCCATGTGACCCTGCTCCTAGGGGCCGAACAGGACCTCCAGGGCTGGGGGCCCCTGCAATCGGGCACCGTGCACCTCCAGGCCATGCGCCACTTTCAGAGCACCCGCAAACAGGCGAAGTGCATCACCGTGGGGAGCCGCCAGACCGAGCTCGCCGACAGCGCAGACCAACACGTCTCGATTCGCCCGGGGACGGAGGTGTTCTTTCTGCTGGGCATGGGCCACGCGATTCTTCAGGGCGGTTGGGTCGACACCCAGTACCTTGCGGATCACTGCGAGGGCCTGGATCGGGCCAGGACCTGGCTGGCCCCTTGGACCCCCACGCGGTGCGGGGAGATCTGTGGTGTCACCGCCGAGGAAATCTCCGGCGTGTCCCTGAAGTTCTCCCGAGCTGCCATGGCCACCATCGCCCGCTCCCCAGCCATGACCGCCACCCGTCACGCCACGGCCGCTGCCTGGGCCTGGCACCTGGTCCATGCACTCACCGCAAACCTCCTCCGGCCGGGTGGGGCCTACGAGACCGCCGGTCTGGTGGACCTCTTTCCCCTGTTGTCATCCCTTCCTTTGGACAAGGCCCCTCGCACCCAGGCTGGAGACCACCCGGCCCTCTTGATGCAGGTACCCGCCACGGTCCTGGCGGAGGAGATCACAAGCGCTGGGAACCACGAGATTCGGGCTCTGATCTGCCTCCATTCGGATCCCCTCACGGAACTGCCCGCTCCTGCCAAGGTCCAGCAGGCCCTGGAGTCCCTGGACCTGCTGGTGGTGGTGGATTCCCTCCAAGGCCCCATTTGCGACCAGGCCGACTGGGTGCTGCCTGCCACGTCTTTCTGGGAACGGGAAGACGTGCAGATCTTTGACCAGCCCGCCCTGCCCTATCGAACCCTCCAGGCCACGCGTGCGGTGGTGCCCCCCACGGGAGAGGCCCGCCCGGAAGCAGACATCCTGGCCGACCTGTTCCGCGCCTCGGCGCCAGGCCTGTGGGGAGGAAACTGGGGACGGCACCTGGCCCTTGCGGGACGGTGGCTGGCCACCGCGGACCTCTCGAAGCAGCTGAGCCGACTGCTCTCTTTTTCCCACGAGATCAGCATCCAAGAGGTCCTCGCCGAGCCCCAGGGCCTGGAGGATGGCGAGGTAGACCGCTCCACCTGGCGGGTGAGCCGGGAGGGTGGTCGTATCGACCTGGCCCCAGACGGGCTGGAAGCCTGCATTCGCAACCTGGAGGCGCCGACCCCTTCCCCCGACCACCCCCTGTGGCTGGACACGGTGTCCTGGACCGCGGATGCCCTCCCGGCCTGGGCCTTGAAGGAACCTCCCCGGGTGCACCTCCACCCGGACCACGGGTTCAAGGACGGCACCCGGGTGCGGGTCACCACCCCCCACGGCTGGGTAGAGCGCAGCGTGCAGTGCAATGACACCTTGCGGACCGACACGGTGCGCACCCCGCGGCTTGGGGCGGGCTCCCTCCTGGGCGGCCCACTCGACATGCTCACCGCCACCCCGGACATGACCGGCGTGCCCTGCCGGGTGGAGACCGCCTGAATGAGCTCACCCACCACCCTGAACGTTCCCGGAGACCACGCCTCGATGTCCGAGGCCCTCACGGCCGCCAAGGACGGGGACACGATCCACATCGAGGGGCGCCTGGAATCCCCCCACGTGCGCGTCGAGAAGGAGATCACCCTCACCGGCGACACCCTGGTAGGGCTGGACCCAGTGGCCATAGGCCTCTTTGCAAGCGCCACCATCAGCGGCCTGCGGGTGGAAAACCCCCAGGGCCACGGCGTGGTGAGCATGGCGGGAACACCACTCATTGAGGAAGTGACCCTGCACGTGGGGCAGACAGCCTTTGCTTGTGGAAGCAATGCAGCCCCCACCATTCGCAGATGCGCCGTTGAAACCTGTCGCGTGGGTCTCTCGGCACAGGACACCGCCGCCCCGGATGTGCAGGGCCTGACCGTGTCCTCCCGGGGCACCGGACTCCTTCTCCGGGGGGAGAGCGCCGGCACCTTTCGAGAGGTCGGCATCGTTGCGGGTCAGATGGCCGGCGTGGAGGTCACCGACCGGGCCTCCCCGATCCTGGAGCAGGTGGCCGTGGCCCTTGGCGGGGCCGGCGGGATGTTTCTCCACGGCGCCTCCACCCCCAAGCTGCGGGCCTGCCTGGTCAAGAGCGTGCAGCTTTCAGGCATCGAGGTGAGCGAAACCGCCAACCCCACCCTCGATGGCATCCAGGTCTCCGAGGTTCGGGGCAGCGGCTTGTTCCTTCACGGAAAGAGCCGTGGCACATACATGGACCTCCACATCGAGTCCTGCGGCATGGCCTGCATTGAGGTCTCCGAAGAGGCCGCCCCGGAGATCGAGGGCGGAAGCTTGCGGGCCGGGGAGGCCCACGGCCTGTGGATTCGAGAGCAGGCCCGGGCCGAGGTGCTGTCCCTGTCGATTTCCCACCAGGGAGCAATGGGCGTTCAGGCCACCGAGCGCGCCTGGTGCACCCTGGAGGACTGTTGCATCACCATGAACCGCGACCACGGGTTGTTTACCAAGGACCAGGCCCAGGTGGCGCTGGTGCGATGCGAGATCTCAGAAAACGCGGGACACGGGGTGTTCGCCGGGGACACCTCCCGGGTGTCGACCCAAGACAACCGAATAGCAGAGAACGCCGGGGGGGATCTTCAGCCCACCGGCAACGGTCAAATTGAGGAGGCGGGCTAACCCGCCAACGCCAACAACCCGTTCAGGCGCTCCAGCCGGTGCAGGCCTACCAGGTGGTCCCGAACCCGCTCGTAGGCTTGCTGCAGGCAGGTCTCAAAGATTTCGGCTTCACCCAGGCGTCGCGCCGCATCCGCCGCCAGAAGCCAGGCATCAGCAGGAGCCGTCTCGTCCAGGCCCGTCTCCAACAGCTCCAGCGCTTCGGCACTGCGGCCCTGTTCGATCCAGACCTCCGCAATGGCAAGGCGTGCTTCTGTGGGATCTTTGGCCTGGGCCCCGGCCTGGTGAAGCTCCCGCAGGGCAGCATCCCAATTCCCCTGCTGCAGGCGCACCACTCCCAGGCGAAGACGAGAGGCTGCACCCGTCGCTCCCTGGATGGGCGGATCCAGCAAGGGACAGCCCTGGAATGAGAGCGCGCGTTCAAAGGCAGCGCCTGCCCTCGCCAGGTGCTCCTCCCGGAGGGACGGGTCGTGCAGAGCCAGGTTTTCTCGGGCCAGACCTTCCAGGTAGCTGGGGTTGGGGTGGGCCAACCCAAAGGCCTCGCCCTCCTCCAACACCACCAGGGCTTCCTGGATGGCACCCTCCTGCAGGAGCACCGCCGCGAACACCGTCAATGCCTTCACCACGCCGCAAGGAGCCGTCTCCATGTGGGGCAAGGCCGCAAGAAGCGTCTCCCACGCGGCCTGGGCCTGCTCCCGGGCCTCCTGAAGATGGCCGTCGTGGAGGCAGTTCTCAGCGAGACAGGAGCGGGCAGGCCAGTTGTCCGGGGACTCGGCAATCTCCCTGCGAAGGAGGCGCATGTTGCGTTCATCCTTGCTCTTGTCCAACCGCAGGGACGGCACCGCTCCGTAGTGCACAATGTCTGCCTCCACCAGAGTCGCCCGGCCACCATGGGCCGCCAACCAGGTGTTTACATGTTCATGGACCCGGCCTTCCCAACGAAAGTCTGCGGTACGACGAAACAAGCGGGCCAACCAGACAGGCTCCCGAAGGGCTGCGGATCCATCCAGCACTTCGTGCACGGTGGCACCCAGGCGATCCGCATCGGTGAGACGCAAGAGACCGCAGAAAAAACCACCCTGGCTCACCGCCGCCCGCAAGGTCACTCCAGCGCCTGGGGCGAGGCGCTCGTCTGCATCCAACAGCAAGATCCAGTCCCCGGAAGCCACCTCCAGACCAGCATTCCGGGCAGCGGAAAAGTCTTCATTCCACGCGTGGTGCACGACAGTGGCCCCCGCAGCCTGGGCGATCTCCACGGTGCGGTCCGTGCTGCCGGTGTCCACCAAAACAATCTCGTCCACAGCCCCCGCGACAGAGGCCAGACAACCGGACAGAAATCGCTCCTCATCGCGCGCGATGATGCAAAGGCTGATCCGGATCACGGAACCTCCCCTTCCCTCTACGGCAGGGATGCGGGCACCTTGAGAGGCCCAGCGAATTGTTGAATCAAGAGGCTGTTTCGGTTGCCGGTGTCCTGGTGCAGGGCCTTCGGGGCCGCCAGCTCCACCCGGGGCCGATCATCCGTGTTCCAACCGCCCCCTTGGGCCAGGGCCCGCACCTGCGTTGGATCCAGGGTCGGTACCGGCAGGTCAGCACCTGCCGGACTTCCCCCCGCCACAAGAAGCACATCGGCCCCCGGGACCGTCTCAAAGAGCCACACCTCCGGAAACACGCTGGAAAAGGTGTGCACGATGGCCCGAAACTCCTCGGTCTGGAGCCCGTAGAGCTGCACCCACTGGCAGAAAACGCCCCCCGGGGCCAGGCGCGACTTCCCCAGCTGCCAATACTCCCGGGTGAAGAGGTTGGAGACTCCGGTGATCCAGGGATTGGATGGCTCAGAGACAATCACATCCAGAAGCGGACCCTTCCGACCGAGAACGGACCGGGCATCCTCCAGCACCAACCGGGTGCGAGGATTGTCCAGTGGGGCACCGCTGACGTGATCGAAGAAGCGCGAAGCCGCCACCACAGCCGGCTCCAGCTCCACCACCTCCAGGTCCTCCAACCCCGCGTCCAACATGGCCCCAGCGGTCACCCCCGTGGCGAGCCCCACCACGAGACCCCGCTTGGGGCTGGCAGCCATGCGCACCGGGATCGTGCCGGCAAGCGTCTGCGTAGGCATATCGACTCCGGTGGAGGCATCCACCTTGCCGTTGATGGAGAGCCACCGGTTGTTGCTCTGCCGGGAGTGGCCCACCGCCACCGCCGCCGTCCGACCCTCCTTGTAAAAGAGGAGATCCCACCCGGTGTCCGCAAAAGCCCGAAGCGCACCGGGGGTGATGTGGGAGAACGCGGCAATGCGGTTGTAGACCCCGACCGCATACAATCGGCCATCCCACGCCGGCTGCACCGCCACCAGGACCGCCCCCAACACCACGGGCCAAGAGCGGCGAAGCAACACAGCCGCCCCCACAAACGCCACGCACGCCGCCAGGGTCACACACCCCTGCACCCCCAACCTTGGAACCAACCACAGGCCCGTGGCAGCCGACCCCACCACCCCGGCCAGGGTGTTCACCCCGTAGACCCTTGCTGTGGCTTGCTGCTCGCTCCCCTGGGCCAGAGAAAGAGCGCAGGAAAAGACCACTCCGGAAGCAAGCGGTGCGCCTGCCATGGCAAAAAGCAACAGGTATAGCGACACCCACATCATGCCTGCGGGACCCACATTGCCGAACCCCACGCCGAGCAACACCGGAAGTTGCCCGTAGAGCAACGCCCCCAACAGGGACAGAAGCCCGAGGGCGGCCAGCGCGGTCCCCATAGCCTCGGGACGGGTCCAGCGTCGCCCAAGGGCCGCCCCCGCCGCCACAAAGGACAAGAAGACGGCCAGGACCGCTGCAAAGGCGTAAATGGATGGTCCCAACAAGACCGCTGCCAGACGAGTCCAAGCCACCTGCAAAGACATGGCCACCGCACCTGAGATTCCGACCGCCCACAACGCCGACCCGTGATGCAGCCCCCTGGGATGGCCCGAGGGCACCGAAGCCTGCACCGGCTCCGGCCAGGGCAGACGCCACGCCACCGCCGACACCAGAAGGGCCAACGCCACCGCAAGAAGCTCCGACCCCCGCACCCCCAAATGGGGCAGCAGCACCAAAGGCAGCGCCACCACCCCCGCTACGGCACCCGCGGTGTTGGCCGCGTAGGCCGTGGCCACATCCCGGGATCGGGAGAGCCCCCCGCCACCACAGGCAGCGTGGCGCCCAAGGCCAGGGCAGGCGGCCCAGCCAGGGCGATCACCAAGGCCGCCTGCATGCCCAACCCAGGATGTTCTCGCACCCCAACCGAGAGCACGCCCAAGGCACCGGGCAAGGCCAGGGCCCACAGAGCCGCCAGGGCCTCTAGCACCGCATACCGCCGCAAGGGCCCGCTCCCCCCAGCCGTGCCGGCCAGGAGCCCACCGAGGCCCATGCCTCCAAAGAGCGTGGCCACCGTCAAGGTGACCGACAAGGCACCGCTGCCGAACACCAGGGAAAAACGCCGCATCCAAAGCAGCTCATAGACCAGGGACGCAAAGCCAGAGACGGCGAGCAGTGCCACCAGCTGAGACAGCCGAGGGGGGGATCCATCGGCGGGCGCCCAAGCCACCTAGGGGTTCGTGCAGACAGGGTCCGTGATCACCGTGCCCGGGCCATGGTTCGCGAGAATGGAAGAGTCCTGCCAGGTCATCGTGATCCCCACTCCCCGATCCACGCCGCTGATGGCTGCGCCATAGGTGCTGTGGTTGCAGGGAATCCCCGGCTCGGCCAGCGCGGTGAGCATGGAGTAGCTGGTCGCTGTGGAGTTTTCGTTGTCCATGATCAGCTGGCAGAAAAGGTCGGCGTCGTCCTGGTCGCAGTCGCTCCCTCCCGCCCAGGAGCAGCTTCCGTTGCAGTACAGCTGGCTCACGCCAGAGAAGTCCCACCGGCAGGTCTGGCTGTCCACAAGCAGGTGGGTGAACGGACCCGGGGGTGGTTCGTATTCCTCGTCCAGGTCCAGCACACCGTCTCCGCAGGAGGAGCAGGTGGAAAAGCCGTTGCAGTCATGATCGATGGCATCATCACAGTCTTCTGCGGCGGCTGGATGGATGGTGGCGTCCGAGTCATCACAGTCCTGGCCTGTCGCGATGTAGCCGCTGGGAGCCGAGCAATCCACGACGCCGCTGTTCGGATCGCCGTAGGAGTCTCCATCCACATCCGGGAACCAGGTAAAGGCATCCGCAGCGGTGGCCCCATCCACCGTGCCGTCACAGTCGTTGTCCACGCCGTCGCAGACTTCCGTGGCCCCGGGGTGGATGGCGGCATCTGCATCGTTGCAATCCGTGCCGCCATGGGCATCGGAACCCTGCCCGTCCTGGTCGGCATCAAAGTCATCCAACCCGTCGCAGTTCTGGTCGACGCCGTCGTACCAGGTCTCGGTGGCACCTGGATACACCGTCGCATCGTCCTCGTCGCAGTCCCCGGTGGAGGGGTTGAAGCCATCCAGGTCCCGGTCAAACTCGGGGCAATAATCGTTCACCACACCCGGTGAGCCGAGGTCCGATCCCACGCTCCAAGCTTCAAAGCCCACACACCAGCTGGCTGGCAGATCGTTGTCCGTGTCGTTGAAATACCAGGGGTCCAGGTGCAGACTCGCCCCGTTTGGGTCCAGCATTGTGGCGCCATCATCCCAGTCCACCCGATCGATGACCAGGCCTTCCACGTGCAGGGCGATGCTGTCGGTCTCATTGCCCAGTTGAATTGAAGACCACGCATGGTCAACGGCAGCCCGCCCGTTCTCCTGGGTCAAGGTGCTGGCACCCACGACATAGACACTCTCGGGGTCCAAGGAGATCAACGTCTCCGAATCGAGCGCGTAAATCTCGGTTCCCGAGACCAGCTGCACCCCGTTGAGGTTCAAGGTGCCACCACTCGCGTTGTACAGCTCAACCCACTCGCCCTTTGGATCGGAGACATGCCCCGGATTTACCAGCACCTCGGTGATCACCAGGTCCCCCACTTGCCAGTTTCCCTCGTCCACGAGCAGGTCGCAGTCTTCATCCACCGAGTTTCCATCCACCTCGGCGGCACCCGGGTGGATCGAGGCATCCAGGTCGTCGCAGTCCGCCGCCACGGCCTCAGTGCCGCAGGACGTATATCCATCGCCATCGGCGTCGTAGCCTTCGTCCACGGCCCCATCACCGTTGTTGTCCACGCCGTCGCATTCCTCTCCATCCAGGCAGTCTGCAACCCCATCGCCATCTACATCGCCGAAGTCCTCATCGATCTCCCCATCCCCATCGTTGTCCAGCCCATCGCAGTCTTCCGCATCTACACAGTCCGAGATGCCGTCCTCGTCCACATCCCCGAATCCCTCGTCCACCACCCCATTGCAATTGTCGTCCAACCCGTTGCAGATCTCCTCCATCCCCGGGTGGATCTCCGCGTTTTCATCGTCACAATCAGCTTCAGAGATATAGCCGTCGCCGTCCAGATCTCCGGACTTCACCGTGCTGTCGACTGTGTCCCCCGAGCCCGTATCGACCTTGTCGGGGGTCGGCAGACAGGCGCTGCCCCCGCCCAGCAGAAGCATGCTCAACAAGAGGGTCCGTTTCTTTACCATGGTCCAGTCTCCAATCTGCTTGTGCCCTCCGTTGTATCCGAATGGCAGCCGGGTTGACGAGCTAAGGCACCAGCGCATGCCGAGGCGCAAAGGGAGGTTCAAAGGGCTCCAACAAGGCCACCCGGTACCCCAAGCCGAGCAATGCAAGCCCCAATCCGATGGCCCAGAAGAGCGGCGGCGCCCTTCGAACCGAAAGAGCCACGCAGCACAGGGGCCACAACACCAGGGCCCGTACTGGCATCCACCAGGCTCCCCCCTCCGGAATCACCTGGTGAAAGACCAGCTCGCGCCAGAGATCCGACCCTGCCACGTACAGGGGAATAGGCAAGGCCAAGATCATCAAGGGCCAGGCGCGGCTCCCCATGGCCAGGGCAAGGGCCACCACCGCCCAAGGCAACGCGAGGGTCGCATCCAGGGCCAGGAATCCAAGGGCCAGCCAGGCGCTGGCCAGAGCCCCCCCCGCAATGCCCCGCTCCCGGTGGGGAGCAAACCCCAGCACCCCCAGGGCCCCAACCCACCACAAGGAGGTCAGAGGCTCCGCCAGGGACCCGTGGGCCGGCCGCCCCCATGCCGCCACTTCCCAGGCGACCCATCCCCCGAGTGTGGCCAGAAGACACCACCCAAAACCCAAGAGCGCCTCCCGCCACCAGCGGAGACCCGTGACAATCCCTCCGCCGACTCCCATGGCCACGAGCACCCACACCCAGAGATCTCCCAGCACCTTGTCAGTCCCCGGAACCACCACCGCAACGCCACCCTCAGCCACAGGGGGAGGTCCCGATCTCAAGAGGGAGACCAGAGCGGCGGTGGCTGCGCTCACCGCATCGGGCTCCAACCGATCCAGCCCATCGTGTTCCGTGTGGTACGACCAATAGACACCGGCCTCGCCTCGACCCAGCAACAACAGGGCTGGCACACCGGCCGCTGCAAACGGCGCGTGGTCCGAACGCTCTCGTCCCGGAAAAATGCGGGAAAAAGTGCGGTAGGCGTAAGGCACCTGAACCCGGGCAGCACCCAGGAGCCACCGAAGCCTGCGCTCACCCCAGTCTCGGCCCAGCCCCATGGCCGTGAGCTCCCCCTGCCCCAGCAAATCGAGGGCCACCACCATAGCCGGGGCATGATCCAGTCGAGCCTGAAGCACCCGGGATCCGTAGAGTCCGAGCTCCTCCCCATCGGGGAAACCAAAACAGGCCCGCACCGGCAGACCTTCTCTCCGCACCTGGCGCGCCACTTCCAGCGCCACCCCCACAGCCGCCGCGTTGTCCACCGCACCTGGACTGTTCTGGTGAACAACATCGGTGTGCGCCAACACCCAGAAGGCCGGGCCGTCCCCCGGTTGGCACCCCACCACCACACCTGCACCGGGAGGACCACCCAAGCGCCGCGCAGGGTATCCAGCCTCTGCCAGCTCCCCCAACACCCAGGCTTGGGCCCTGTCTCCACCCTCGGTCCCCGCCACCCTGGGCCCCAGACGCACCAACTCCTGGGCATCCTGCATCGGACCCGCGAGAACCATGCCCACCCAGAGAAGTGCGGAAATCACAGGGGGAGCATATCCACAGCGCACAGGTCGCGGGGTAGAGTAGGGCCCGATGTCCTCCCAAAAAGACGAATCCGACACCAATCCCCCGCCTGAAGAAGAGCAGTGGGCCCTGGAAGACGAGAGCGATGAGATCAGTGATTCCCTTTGGATGGAGCTTGTCACTGTGGGATGGATGGAGCGCGTGGCGTTCCCGGAGTGGGGTGTGAAGGACCTGAAGACCTGGTGCGCCACGGGTCGGGAGACCTCGTCACTGCACGGGGAGATGCGCCAGGTGGCCCCCGGACGCATTTCGCTCTCCCTGGGCAAGAGCGAATTGGACCTGCCGTTGGTCCCGGACAGTGAGGAGTTGGAGGTGGAGTTGGTGGTGCTCCTGGCGGGCGCTCGTTTTTCCGCCAAGCTGACTCTTGTCGCCACCTCTGGCCCACCTCACCTGGTGTTGGGCCGCGATGCACTTGCGGGCCGCTTTCTGGTGGACCCTTCCCGGAGTTGGGTGGGTAGCTCGAATTGAGGCGATTGATTTCGTTTCTGCGGCGCTACGCGCTGCGCTACTGGCACTGGTACGCAGCGGGCACGGTCTTTCTGCTGGCCACCAACTGGATCACCGTCCAGATTCCCCTGGAGCTTGCCGTAGCCGTGGATGCCCTGGGGGGGGATCCGGCGATGATTCGCCGGGCCATGGTGCGGATCGCCGTGATGGGCGCAGCCATTCTGGTGGTGCGGACCTTGTCCCGGGTGCTGTTCTTCACCCCTGGGCGCATGTTGGAGTACCGCCTCAAGAACAACCTGTTCCACAAGCTGCTGCTTCTACAGCCCGACTTCTACGCCCGCTGGAAGGTGGGGGACATTGTGTCACGGGTCAGCAACGACGTGACCATGCTTCGGGCGCTTGTGGGGTTTGGGGGACTGCAGATCTTCAATGTCACCGCCGCCATCTCCCTGGCCGGGGCAGAAATGGTGCGCATCTCCCCCATGCTCACGTTGCTGGCCCTGGCCCCCATCCTTCTGGCCATCTGCGTGGTGCAGCTGGGCATGCGGCGCCTCTTTACCCTGGTGCGGGAGAGCCAGGAAGCTCTCTCTGCCCTCTCAGAAAACGTGCTCTCCAGCCTCCAGGGCATTCACACCATCCAAGGATTCAACGCAGAGAGTGCCTTTCGTGACCGTTTCCTGGAGCGCAACGAGGTCTACCTCAAGGTGAACCTGGATCTCGCCTGGGTCCGGTCCCTTCACATGCCCTTGCTCAAACTGGCCGGCAGCCTCTCCCTTGCGGTCCTGCTCCTCCTGGGAGGCCGACTGACGGCTGCCGGTACCATCAGCATCGGACAACTGGTGGCATTCACCACCTATGTAGGGATTCTCCTGATGCCCTTGCGCTCCCTCGGGTGGCTCTTGAGCGTCTTCCAGCGAGGTCTCGCCAGCCTGGTTCGAATTGAAGAAATCCTGCACGCAATCCCCGAGCGGCCTGAAGGGGCCAACGGTCACCGCAGAGAAGGATCAGGAGGCCCCGGGATTTCCCTGAAGAATCTTGTGTTCTCCTACCCAGACGACCCCAACCCCGTGTTGAAGGACATCAGTGTGGACATCCCCGGCGGCTCCATGGTCGGACTTTTTGGCCGCACCGGTTCGGGAAAGACCACGCTCCTGCGCCTGATCGCACGCTGCTACAACGCCCCATCTGGCAGCATCTCCGTCGAGGGAACCGACCTGTTGGACCTGGACCTGGACGATTGGAGGCGCCAGCTCTCCGTGGTGCCCCAGGCGCCGTTCTTGTTTTCCAACACCATCGCCGAGAACGTGGCCCTGGGAGACCCCCAACCAGAGCGCCTGAAAGAGGCTGTGGAGGATGCAGCCCTGGGCACGGACCTTGCCGCCCTCCAAGACGGCCTGAACACGCTTGTGGGGGAGCGGGGAATCATGCTCTCAGGAGGCCAGCGCCAGCGAGTCGCCCTGGCAAGGGGGCTGTACCGGGACTTTGACCTGCTGCTCCTGGACGACGTCTTGTCCGCCGTGGATCACGACACGGAGCAGCGCCTGATCGCCGCCCTCCGAGCCCGGTCCCAGGCTACCCGTGAAGGCCGAGGGCGTCCGACCACGCTCCTGGTGTCCCACCGTGTATCGGCCATGCTTCACGCGGATCGCATCCTGGTCCTGGACGAAGGCCGGCTCGTGGACAGTGGAACCCACGAAGATCTTGTGGCCCGGACGGGCCCCTACCGCGACGCCTGGCTGCAACAATCCCAGAAACAACGACCCCAGGTTGTGAGCCCATGAAGACCGATCGAGAGCTCCTGGGACGCCTATGGCCCCACGCCCGGCCGGATCGCCACCTGTTCCTCTTGGCGCTGGTGCTGACCCCCTTGGCCATGGCCGGGGCCCTGGTGCAGCCCTTGATGCTGAAGCAGGCCCTGGATGAGCACATCGTGCCTGGGGAGCTTGCGGACCTGGATCGGCTGGCCGTGGCGTATGCCCTGGTGGCCCTGCTGACCTACCTGGTGGAGGGGGCGTACATGCTGGCCCTGGCCCACGCGGGCCAGCGCACCATCGTGCGCCTGCGAGACTCCGTCTACCAGCAGCTCTTGTCCCTGGCCCCGGCCTTTTTCGACAAGCGGCCTGCCGGCGCCCTTCTCACCCGGGCGATCTCGGACGTGGAGTCCCTGGGAGAGGCCCTCACCGCTGGTGTGGTCACCATCGTACTCGACGTGCTCGTGGTGCTCGGGGTGCTCACGGTGATGTTCATGATGGACTGGCGCCTGACCCTCCTCCTGCTTCTCGTGGCCCCCCCCCTTCTGTTTGCGCTCCAGGTGTGTCGGCTGCGCCTACGGGACTGTTTCTTGCTGGTCCGGGAACAACTGGCCCAGGTCAACGCCTTTCTTGCGGAGCGGCTCGCGGGGGTCGAGGTGGTGCAACTCTACTCCCATGAAGAGGCATCCCTGGCTGAGTTCAAGCGGCGAAACCGAGCCTACCGTGACACGTCCATTCGCTCCAACGTCTGGGATGCCCTCATGTTTGCCGTGGTGGACTCCACCGGACGAATCTGCATCGCGCTGCTGCTTTGGTACGGAAGCTCTGGCTGGCTCTCGGGCACAGTGACCGCAGGACTCCTTGTGGCCTTCATCGACTACCTGGACCGCCTCTTTCGGCCTCTTCAGCAGTTTTCCGGCAAGGTGGCTGTCATTCAGCGCGCCACCGCAGCGTTGGAGAAGATCTTCACCCTGCTGGACAACGGCACCCGCATCGAGGATGCAGGCATCGAACCGACCGAAATTGAGGGGAAGATCCAGCTTCGAAAGGTCCGGTTTGCCTATGAGCCCGGACAAGAGGTGCTCCATGGCATTGACCTGGAGGTGGAGCCGGGAGAGGTGGTGGCGCTTGTGGGACACACCGGGTGCGGCAAAACCACGCTCTCCAGGCTGCTTACCCGGGCCTATGACGGCTACCAGGGCTCGATCACCCTGGATGGGGTGGAGATCTCCGAGATTCGCCCCTCGGTGCTTCGGCGACACGTGGCGGCCGTGCACCAGGACGTGCACCTCTTTGGGGACACCATCGCCTTCAACGTGGGCCTGGGCGCAGAGGGGCTGGACGATGCCCGCCTGAACGCCGCCGCAGCACTGGTGCACGCGGACTCCCTGGTGGAGGGCCTGGCGGAAGGCTGGAACCATGTGCTCCGGGAGCGTGGAGCCAACCTCTCCTCGGGCCAGGGGCAGCTCTTGACCTTTGCCCGCACCATGGCCTACGACCCGGTGGTGGTGATTCTGGATGAAGCCACCGCATCGGTGGACTCGGTCACAGAGGCCATGGTGCAGGATGCGGTTTCAAAGATCCTGGAGAAGAAGACCGTGCTGGTGATCGCCCACCGTCTCTCCACCATCGCCAAAGCGGATCGCATTGTGGTGCTCGATGGTGGCCGGGTGATCGAACAAGGGAACCACGACCATCTTCTGGCCCAAAATGGCCGCTACGCAGACCTGGTCCGCAAAGGGTTGGGTGCCGCGGGATAGGCTCCCACCATGTCCATTCTTCTCCTCCATGGCGGCGCAGGCAAAGCACGAGATGAAAAGACCCGGGGAGCCATTCAAGCTGCCCTGGAAGAAGTGGCTGCCGCTGCCTTCGCCACCCTACAGAAGTCCGGGGCGCTGCTCGCGGTGATCGAGGCCACGAGGCTGCTGGAGGACAACCCCCTCTTCAACGCGGGACTTGGAAGCAAGCTCCAGCAGGATGGGGCAGCCCGCCTCTCCGCGAGCCTCTGCGATGGATCGACACGCCGCTTTTCCGGCGTGATCAACGCGGAGAAGTTGCCGAATCCAATCCTGCTCTGTCACCACCTCTTGGGCGAGAAGGATCGGGTGCTTGCTGGAGGTGGTGCAGTGCAGCGAGCCCAAGAGCTGGGACTGCCCTTGGGGGATGTGCGCAGCGAGGCTGCCCTTCGCGCCTGGCAGGCAGCCTTGGAAGGGGAAACAGGAACCGTGGGCGCAGTGGCGCTGGACGATCGCGGTGACCTTTGCGCCGCGAGCAGCACCGGGGGCCGCGGTATGGAGCGGGTTGGAAGGGTCAGCGACTCGTGCACGGTGGCCGGCAACCACGCAAACGCCCACTGTGCGGTCACGACCACCGGGGTCGGAGAGCACATCGTGGACTGCGCCCTGGCGGTGCGACTCACTGAAGCAAGCCGGCGAGGAGCGGACCTGAACGCTGCCGCATTGGACCTGATCAGCGAGATGCAGGAATGGGACTGGCGGGCCGGTTTCATAGCGGTGGACAAGACCGGACACTGGGTGGCCCGGCGCACCACCGCCTCTATGAGTTGGTGCAAAGTGGACGAGACCGGCATCCACGGTTTCTGGAACGAGGCGGAGGCGAGTGGCAGGCCCCAGGGGCCCCAAGCACAAAGCTGAGCAATCGAGCAATCGAGCGAGTGAGCGGAAATAGACTCAAGATTGTAGGACGGTCCCCTCTGGGACTCCCCCCGGCCGACGGGGGGACTGTGGGCAGGAATCGAGCGCAGCGGACCTGAGTGACAGCCCCACACGTTCCGTTTCAACACTTACCTGAATCCTCCTGGCCCCAACCGGAAGAAAGAAATGGAGCCGGCGGCACGAGACTGAACCAATTACCCTCCGCTCCAACTGAACAACCAGTGGTCACGGCCACTGCAGACTCTCCCGGTAGCCTTGAGAGGATTCCGAACAATGAGGAATGCAGACGAGTCTACCGTACGAGGATTCGGCGACGAGTGGGAGCGGTTTGACCAGTCAAACCTGACAGATTGGGAACGCAAAGAGCACCAACGCATCTTTGAGGCCTATTTTGCGGTCTTTCCATGGGACACCCTGCCCGCCAACGCTGAGGGATTTGACCTGGGATGCGGAAGCGGACGCTGGGCGAAGATCTGCGCCAGGAGAGTGGGGAAACTGCATTGCATCGACCCCAGCGGCGCCATCGAGGTCGCCAGGCGAAATCTCGCCGACCAGCCAAATTGTGCGTTCCACAAGGCCAGCGTCGACTCGATTCCGCTCAAGGACGGGAGCATGGACTTTGGGTACTCGCTCGGGGTGCTCCACCACATCCCCGATACAGGGGCGGCTCTCGCTTCCTGCACCTCAAAACTCAAGCCGGGCGCCCCCTTCCTGGTGTACCTCTACTACGCCATGGAGAACCGTCCGCTCTGGTACCGAGGGGTCTGGAAAGCCAGCGAATTGCTCCGGGGCAGCGTGTCAAGGCTCCCACCGGGGCCACGCTTCGCTGCGAGCCAGGTGCTTGCAGCGACCGTTTTCCTGCCACTGACAAAGTCGGCCCTGCTTGCAGAATCGCTGGGAATGGACGTTTCCAATTTTCCCCTGAGCGACTTCCGACATCGCACGTTCTACATGATTCGGAACAATGCCCTCGACCGGCTCGGTACAAGGCTCGAGCAGCGCTTCACGCGGGAGCAGATTCACGACATGATGGTGGACGCAGACCTTGAAAACATCGAGTTCTCAGAGAATCTGCCATTCTGGTGCGCCGTGGGAACCAAGAAGTAGACCATCTCCTCCCAGGCGACCCATCGGGGGCCACCCGATTCCCTCGCCCAGGCGACAAGTCTCCTTCCGCGCTCCGGCTCCAGCCAAGAGTGTCGCACCGCGGCCTCCATGAACCGGCGCAAGGGAAGCAAAACCGGCGCACCGTACGCACTCAGTAGAATCCGAAGATTCAAGGCTGCGGCTGCAGGTTCCCCTTCCGTGCATCCTCCTGCAACTCGGGCACAAGGCCCCTGAGCGCCTCCATTACCTCCTGGCGCTCCTCACTCTGGCAGCAGGCCCCGAGACGCTCAAGCCCCTCTGCCACTTCTTGGGCGGCCACTGGACCAAGCCGCCCCCCGAAGATCTTGGGATGATCCGTGTCGTCCATGGCCTCTGCTTGGAGCCTGAGTTCCTCGAAGAGCTTTTCGCCGGGCCGAATCCCTGAAAAGACGATCTCGATGTCCTCGTCTGGCTTAAGACCCGAGAGGCGAATCATGTCCCGCGCCAGGTCCACGATGCGCACTGGCTGCCCCATGTCAAGCGTGTAGATCTCCCCACCCTGGCCCATGGCTCCCGCCTGGATGACCAATTGGCTCGCCTCGGGGATGGTCATAAAGTACCGCTGCATGTCCGGGTGGGTGACGGTGACAGGTCCGCCAGCGGCAATCTGGTTCTCGAAGATGGGGATCACGGATCCCGCCGAACCCAGCACGTTGCCAAAGCGAACTGCGACAAAGCGTGTGCTCGACTCTTGGCCAATAGAACGGGCGAGCACCTCTGCCACACGCTTGGTCGCCCCCATGATCGAGGTAGGGTTCACTGCCTTGTCCGTGCTGATGAGCACAAAGGTCTCCACCCCATGAGCACATGCCGCAGTGGCCAGAGTTCGGGTCCCAAATACATTGTTCTTGATGGCTTCCCCTGCGTTGGTCTCCATGAGAGGCACGTGCTTGTGCGCTGCAGCGTGGAAGATCACGTCGGGCTCGTGGCGGGTCATGAGCGTGGCCACCCGAGGGCCGTCACCGACATCCGCAACAGCGGCAACGATCTCCAGATCTGGCACCAGGGCAGACAGCTCACGGTGGATCGAGAAAAGCGACGGCTCGGCCCGCTCCACAAGGACAAGCAGCGCCGGCCGAAGGCGGGCAACTTGTCGGCACAGCTCGCTGCCGATGGAGCCACCCGCGCCCGTGACCATTATCGAGCGGCCTTCGACAAAGCCTCCAACCAAATCAAGATCCAGAGACACAACGTCTCGGCCCAGGAGATCATCAATCGATACCTTTCGGATGCGGGAGATCTCCACCCGCCCGTCGAGAATCTCGTGGAGAGCCGGAATGATCTTGGCGTCTACACCCGCCAAGGCGCAAAGGGAAACAACTTGGCGAATCTCTGATGTCGAGGCGTTCGCAATGGTGATGATTGCCTCGCTCACCTCGTGGGCAGCGACCAGCCGCTCCAAATCGCTACAACTTCCCAACACCCGGAGACCGTGCACATCACTACCGTGCTTCAAGCTATCGTCATCCACAAAGCCCACGGGGAAGAGCCCCATGTCGGGCCGAGCGATGATTCCCCGGGCCACCTGGGCCCCAGCAGACCCAGCGCCCACCAGGAGAACGCGCACAGGCGGGCCGGACACGGACGGCGACAGGTGACGCAATCGGGAGCGCCGCTCGTTGCGCAACCGCGCCAAGACCCGAACGCCGGCAATACCCAAGAAGGCCAACAGCGCATCGATGATGATCACGCCATAGGGAATGAGCAGGTACCGAGCCCGTCCCGTCAAATCGAGCGCCTGTTCCCCAGCGACGCGAAGAAAGACAAAGAACAGACTGGAAAGAAAGACCCCCTGGAGAATTCGCCCGCTCTCACGGAGCCCCACGAAGCGCCAGGCGAAACGCGGCACACCGACCATTGAAAGGGTCAGATAGCGAAACACCACCACGTAGGGCAGCAAGAACACCATTCGCTTGAGCATCTGCTCTGGCAGCACTCCGTCAAACCGCACCATGAAAGCGGTGACGAAGGCCAACACGAGCACGAGCCCGTCCACGAGGTTTCGGCGAAAGCGGTGTACGAAAGGGATCATTGGAAGGGAGGGTTGTCTAAACTACCGGCACCAATTGACGTCCAAGAGGATTTGGCCTTGTGTCAGGAAATCCACCTGTTTCCCAACGCGGATCGAGCCTCTCCAAGTGTCGCGCGAGGTCGTTGAACTTATCTCGAAGCCATGAGGGTGGTCAATACGCGAGTCTTCACGGCTCTCCCTGCTCACAGGCTTTGGCCGAAGGCAGCAGGTGAGGGCGGAGAATCTGGGTTAGGCAATTTCATGCGTCTATTCTTCACTCTTCTTTCTTTCGCAGCAGCCCTGACGTGCAGCAGCGCGGCCCACGCCAAGCGCATTGACAAGATGACCGACGACGCTGTGCGGGCGGCCCTGGAGAACGACAAGGACCCCGAGCGCAGAGCCCAGGCAGCCACCGTACTAGGTGACCGCGGCGTCCAATCGGCCACGGTGCGACTGGGGGCCCGGTGCGGAATGGACCCGGTGGTGGCGGTCTGTGTTGCGGCAGTGGACGCCCTCGCGACCCTGGGCAGCCCAGGGGCCCTGGACCAGGTGCGAGAGGTCCTGGTCCGGGACAAGGCTCCTCCCCTGGGTCGACGGAGAGCGCTGGCGGTGCTCGTCGAGAAGGACCCAGCCCAAGTGGTGAACGAGCTCCCGGAACTCCTGGCCCGGTATCGCCCCATGGACCCGGCGCTGCTTACGGAGCTCCTTGTGGCCACCCGTCTACTGGATGCAGGCCAACTATCCGACGCCATGGTGTTCATTGCCTCGGACGACCAATTGCCCCTGCCCCCCCGTGTCGCGGCCCTCGACGCTGCCGAGTACTTCGCCCCTCCACGGCTGCACCAGGCCCACATGGCCCTGCTGAAAGCCAGGGACTCCAAGGTGCGTGTTCGCTGCGCTGAAGGACTCGGGGGCCCTGGCCTGCCCGCCACGCAGATCATCCCGTTGCTCCAAGAGGTCGTGCGCAAGGATCCGGAAGGGTACGTCCGAACCGCCGCCCTGGGCGCCCTGGCCCATTACGCCCACCCGGGCCTGCTGCCCCTTTTGCAAGAGAGGGTCGTGGCAGAGCGCCACCCGGTGGGGCAGACCGCCACCTTGAAACTTGCCGTGGCCCTGGCGGATGAGTCTTCTGTTCCCAGCCTTGCAAAGCTCATTGAGTCCAACCGATCCTTGAAGAAGGACGAGCTCTTGCTGGTGGTCAGAAAGCTGGCCCACCTGGGAGATCCGTCCGTAATTCCAACCATCTATGCCGTAGAACAGCGGTATCAGGGAACCCCCTTTGCAGAAAGCTGCCGCCTGGCGGCGGAGGCACTCAACGCCGACAACATGGCCCGGCAGAATCTGCTCAAGCGCGTCCCGGCCGATTCGCCGGTGGAGCTTCGTGAGTGGGATCCTGAAGAACCGGACCCCAGGTTTGATCCCCTGACCGTTGAGAGAACCCCAAGGGGCCTGAACTACCTCTGATTCGCCCTTTCAATCCTGGTTTCCCCCGGATTAACAACGCATGCGAATCCGCCGTGGGCGCGGCTTCATGCTAAGGTGGATTCAACGCTGGGCGCGTTTCTACATCTCTGAGCAACCGGGCTTGCCCGTGCGCGCAGATCGCTAAATCGGGGATCCTCCCCTTTTTGGTCGTGCCTGGCCCTCAAGCGGAGGGCAGCATGGGAATCAGTATACGTTCGAACTTTCACACCGCCGGGACTCTGGCGGACATCGGGCGACTCGACCGCGCAAGGGCGGTTCGGGCCGAGAGGCTCTCATCGGGCTACCGAATCAACCGCGCCGGGGACGATCCTGCTGGATTCGCCATCTCCGAGAACCTCGACGCGTTGATTCAGTCGGCCGGTCAAGCCACTCGAAACACAAATGACGGCATCAGCGTGGTCAACGTGGCAGACGATGCAAGCCAGTCGGTCTCCGACCTGCTCAAGCGGGTACGGGAGATCGCCGTGCAGGCTTCCTCGTCTACCATTTCCAGCGCGGACCGGACCAACCTCACCAGTGAGATGAATGAGCTGATCACCGAGGTGGGGCGCGTGGCAGCCAACACCGAGTTCAACGACATCAAGCTTACAAACGGGACCACCACCACCTTGTCAGTTCAGGTCGGGTTGGACGGTACTTCCAACGATCGGATCTCGATCACCCTCGGGGACCTGCAGAGCTCCACCCTCGGCGTGAACAGCCTGAGCATCGCCACCACCACCACGGCGGCCGCCGCGATCACCACGGTCGACACGGCCCTCGACTCGGTCAATGCTCACCGTGCAAAATACGGCGCCACGACCAATCGGTTTGAGTCCGCCGTGGACTACCTGTCCAGCTACTCGGAAAACCTGATCACGTCCCGGTCGAACGTCAGGGATGCGGACTTCGCCAGGGAGACCGCCGAGCACTCCAAGCTGCTCACCATGCAGCAGGCGGCCATCGCCGTGCTGGCACAGCAAATCCAGCAGCCGAACTACCTACTGTCCTTGTTGTAGCTCCTGAGGGCCATCCCCCTGGGGGGCCGACGGGTCGTTCACCAGGGGCCTCTGCCCTGCAAAGGGGTCCACCAGGGGCACGGCAAAGGGCGCAGGGCCGGCATCCGGCACCCCGCGATTCTCCGGCCAGCCGGCGACCACCAGCGCCTCGGCCAAGGCCTCCGCATAGCGCCCATTGGCCTCTCCCGTCGGGTGCATTCGGTCCAAGAAAGCCGCATCGACCGACAGGCCGGCCAGGGTCTCCACCGCGTCCACCACCGGGACCCCCCTGCGGCGGGCCACCCGCTCCATGGCGTCGAAGTAGGGATCCCACCCCCAACCCCACGGCCTCCCCAGCCGCTCCCGGTTTGCGGGCTGCAGGGCGATCACGCCCACGTTCCGGGCGGCCGCTTGCAGGAGAATGGCATCCAGGTTCGCAGCATAGTCCGCCAGGGGCACGCGCCGGCGGCCGGTCTCATACGGCTTCTTCACCCACCCCACCCGGGGAATGTCGCTTGCGTCCGTGGGGGGCGGTGGGTTGACCCGCTGGTGCAGCCACTGGAGGGCGCGACTGACTCTCAAGGGGCCCGCCCAGACGCCACCGGGTCCCGCGAGAAGGTCCATCCACTCTCGATCTACAAAACGCTCGTAGCTGTTGTCACTCCAGAGCTGCCCCAGAATGAGCAGATCCGGGCGCAGGTTCCAGCCTTCCTCTTCCAGGAGAACCCGGGTCTGCTCCGAGCTGTACCCTGCGATTCCACCGCAAAAGACATCCACCAACACTCCGCGTTTCCCAAGGGACTCCCGCAAGCGCATGTGAAGGGTGTCTGCATCAGCAACTCCATGTCCGAAGATGCTGGAGTCGCCCAGCGTCAGTGCCCGAAGAGGCGCTCCGGTCTCCTCCACCACGCGCAGCCCGTTGGAACCGATGGCAGCCACCACATCCCGCGTGGCCACCACCCCCTGCGCCATGCCCCAGATGCGGGTCGGATGGGCGGTGATCTGCGTGGCGCCCGAGGACAGCGCCGCCTCCAGGCGGGACGGTTGCGACCAGACCAGCCGCACCGTGCCCTCCAGAAAAAGCAGCACCAATCCAAAGCTGGCTACCCCGAGAGCACAGCGCCGACCCCACCGCCGAAGGCGACTCCATGCGCGGTTCCAGCGGCGAGAGTTCACTGTGACCTGTAGTTGCCCAGAGAGGAGACGTGCTCCAAGAACAGCTGCTCCAGGTCCCGGCCCGCAAATTCGGCCGCACCGAGGTCGGCCACCACCCGCCCCTCCGCCAGCATGACCACACGATCCGCCACTCGCTCCACGGTCTCCAACACGTGGGTCGACAGCAACACCGTCGCCCCTCCATCACACCGTTCCCGCAGGGTCTCCTTGACCCGGGCTGCAGAAGGCGGGTCCAACCCATTGAGGGCCTCGTCCAGTACAAGCACCGGAGGCCCGGCTACAAGGGCGGCGGCCAGGGCAGCCTTGCGACGCATGCCCTGGGAATACTCCCGAATCAGGCGGTCCGCATCGGCCCCGAGACCGGACTCCTCCACAGCCCGGTCCACATCGCCAACCCCCCGAACCTGCACCACAAACTCCAGAAACTCCCGACAGCTTAGATAGGCAAATAGCGCGGGTTCTTCCGGGACAACGCCCAGCATCTTTCGGGCCTCCCCCGGGTTCTCCACCACGTCCACACCTGCCACGCGCACCGTTCCAGAGGTCGGCAAAAGCTGCCCCGTCAGTACCCGCAACGTCGTGGTCTTTCCAGCGCCGTTGGGGCCAATCAGTCCCACAAGCTCCCCTGGCTCCACCCTTAGGTCCACCCCCCGCAGAGCCTCCACCCCGCCATAGCGCTTCTTCAGACCGTTGATCTCAATTGCGCTCATCCGCTGACAATCCCTGCCCAGACCACAAGGGCCAGGGGTGCATAGGACACCCACCCGGTGGTACCACATACAGCGCCCAGGGCCGCCAGCACAACCACCAGGGCCTCCAGAGCCGTCCCCACAGTCCAGGCCACCCCCCAGCCCTGCGCAAGCCCCAATGCCAGAACAGGCGGCCAAACCAGGGCCTGAAGCCAGCAGGCTAAGACCCAACCCCGGGCCAGGAGCACCCTGCGACGGGGCACATCCAGCCAGCTCTCCAGCCAGTCCGGGTTGCCCATCTCCAATCGAAGCCCCACCGCACCCGCAAGCACCGCACCGGCACTGGCCATGACCAGGGCCCGATCCGCTGTTCCCTGCTCTCCCAGAGCCCCGAGCGCTGCCAGTCCCCCCAGGGCCCAAGTCCCGGTGATCCATCCCCTGTGGTCCCGCCAGCCCTGACGAAGCTCCCTCAAAATGGTGGGCCGAGCTCCGACCGGCATCCACCGCAACATCCACTGCAGGTACACCCAGCGCGCCTCCTCCCTGTCTTCCAGCCCCGCGTACCGGGCATCGATCTCGGCCAGAAGCAAGGAGGTGCGCAGGTACCACTTTTGCGCCAGGAGCGGCGTCACGCCCCAGGCCAGAACAAAGGACGCCACAGGGACCAGCAGAAGAGCTCCCCCAGCCCCGCCCAGTACCCAGCCTGCCGCTCCCTGGGCCCCCAACCAGGTCACGGTCCCTCCCAGGGCCAGGACCGCACCTGGCGCGTAGATCAAAGCCGCCTGCAGGCGCGGATTGTCTCCCCGAATCGCCTCCAGCAGTCCGGCCAGACGAGGGCTCTCGGCGACCCAGACACTCCCAAGGTGCACCGGAAAGCCCAGAAAAAGCCCCGCCGCCCAACCGGTCGCGATGGTGAGTGCCCCCGCCCGGGCAAGGCCCGGGTGCCCCGCCGCCCACACAGGCCAGGTCAACACCACGCAGCCAGCCAGAAATGGCAGTCCTTCCCAGCCGCTTCGCACCGCCAGGTACTTCAGCAAGAGCCGAGGCTCCACCGGGTGAGCATCCAAAACTGCCCGCTCAGGGCTTCTCACGAGAATCGAATAGGTTCGAAGGGACATGGCTGCACAACAGAGCCACCCAAGGCGTAGGTAGAGGCCACTGGCCGCTTCCCAGGTGTCCACCGCAAACAGAACTGGCTCCACCAGCGCCCCCGCCACAGCCAGGGCCGCAAGGGGAAGCAGGAAGGCGAGACGGGTCCATACAGGCTCCAGTGCCCGTCGCTGGCGCTGCTGCGCCCTCCACACATTCAGGTAGGGATTCGCCAGTGTCTGTGGCCCTCGGTTGAAGGCCCCTATTGTGCACCAGGAGGCAGGGAATACAATTCGTTGCAAATGTGCCCTTGGAAGTTGAGAGATTGACGGCTAAAGTCCGCCGCCTCTACTCTTGTGTTCTGGAGAGATGCTCATGCGATGGCCCGCAGTGCTCATCCTGACCGCGTTCGTGGCCCCAGGGTCCGGGTTCGCGCAGGACGCCGAAAACTCCGATTACGAGGAGGAATTCGACTTTCTCGTGGAAGGGGAGAAGAACGCGGCGCGGATCGCAGCCACGAAGGGCGCCTCCGCCGACGACTTCTCCGCCTATGACGAGGAAGAGGAGTTCGCGGACTTCGAGCTCCGACCCAAGGCCCCCAAAGTTGCGCCAAGGCTTCCCTACAGCCTGGCCGGAAAGGCCCCTCTGGGGGACAACTACGAGGCCACCGTGGTCTTTGCCGAGCGCGATGCGGTGGTGATCGAGCTTCCCGTGCTCGTGGCCCGCTCCCCGGCGGACTTCAGCGGCGGTGACTTCTGGCTGGTGGGAGAAGCCCTCCAGGGAGGCGTCGTGGTGGCCGCCAGTCGCTCCTGGGTGAGCGCAGACTCCCTGGCGCAGGCCGGCCCCACCCTGGCCTTTGTCAAAATGCTGGTTCCAGTGTCCTCCACTGCAGGAGACCTGGTGATCCGCATGTCCCGCCTCGCGGACGGGCAAGCCACTCCCACCGTGCTCTTCAGCCGCTCGGTTTCCTACCAGCTTCGCCAGTAGGCCCTACAGCCGGGACTGCCCCAGAAAGAAGTAGGCAGATCCTGAGTCGCTGCCGTTGGTGTCTTCCCCGCGGGCCCCGAGCACGAAGTCGTAGAAACCGTCGCCGTTGGTGTCGCCCACACCGCCCATGGCGCGGCCGAGGTAGTCCTTGCTTGTTTCCCCCTGAAATTGCGCATCTGCCTGAGACAGCGACATGCTACCCGACACGTTGCCGTAGATGAGGTAGACGCGGCCCGCCTTGTTGTCGGCCCAGGGAGAAGCCACCAGGATGTCTGCCCATCCGTCCCCCTCCATGTCCCCCATTCCGGCCACTGTGTAGCCAGCGCGGTGGTTGTTGCCTTCCCCGATGAACCTGGCGTCGGCCACAGATAAATCTACGCTTCCAGACTGGCCGTTGGAATTCATGAGGTAGGCCGCGCCCGCCGACGAATTGCCGGAGTCGTCATACCCGTAGGACCCCACCACCACATCCTCGTTGCCATCCCCGTTGACGTCGTTCACCCCGGCCACAGACCAGCCTGCATGATCGCCGGCGGCTTCTCCGACATATTTTACGTCCGCTGTACTGACCAGAATCGAACCCGACGAAAGAGGCCCCTGGAAGAGGTAGGCCGCCCCTGCCCCGCTCCCGCCGTCGTCGTCCCCATAGGCTCCGACGATGAAATCTGAGTAGCCATCCCCGTTGGTATCCCCGGCAAGCGCCATGTCGTAGCCCACGTGGTCGTTGGCGGTCACACCGGAAATCACCACGTCTCCTGCATCCAAAGAAGCGCTGTTGGAGATGGGTCCATACCAGAGATAGACTTGGCCCCGGTTGTTGGAATTCCCGTGGGCTCCCACAATCACATCCGAGTAATTGTCGTTGTTTACGTCGCCGCCACCCACCACGCTGGTTCCCGCCTCGTTGCTGGCAGCAACACCCGAGAGCTTGGTCCCCGTGGCAGCCCCGGTCGACCCACTGATGGGGCCGAGCATCAGGTAGGCAGCCCCGGCGGTGGAGTAGCTGCCGCTGTCTTCATTCGCCCCCAACAACAAGTCAGCATACCCGTCGTAGTTCACATCCCCCGCCGCGCTCACGGCGTACCCAAGCTTGCTGTAGGCAGACTCTCCATAGACCTCAATCGGTGCGTTGGCGAGATCCACCTCGCCGCTGGGCGCACCGTACACCACGTAGGCCGCCCCCGCGTACTGGCCGTTGTCGCTGTTTCGATAGGCTCCGATGAGCAGGTCGGCGTTGCCGTCCCCGTTCATGTCCCCCGCGGAAGAGACGGCGGCCCCGGCGTACTCTTGGGCGCCCTCCCCCTTGAGCAGGGCTGTTCGCGTCGAGGCGGAGAGGGTGCCGTACAAGCCGCAGGTGTTGGAGGTGTTGTCGCAGTCGTTGTCCTTGTAGTCACCGCAGATCTCCGTGGCGCCCGGATTGATCAACGTGGCCGTGTCGTCACAGTCCGTGTTGTCGGTCACAAAACCCTGGGGGTTCGTGCAGCCTTCTTGAAAAGTGCTGGGGTCGCCATAGCCGTCGCTGTCCAGGTCTGCGTAGTAGGTGGTGCCATCCACCACATCCGTGCCATCCACCGTGCCGTTGCAGTCGTTGTCCACCCCGTCGCAGACCTCACTGGCCCCAGGACGAATGGCGGAATTCGTGTCATCACAGTCACCGCCTGTAGTGATGAGGGAGGTAAAGGTGTTGCAGCTCACCACGCCGCTCGTGGTGTCACCGTAGCCATCCCCATCGCTGTCCGTGTACCAGGTGCTGGCGTCTACGGCGTTGGTGCCATCCACCACCCCATCGCAGTCGTTGTCAATGGCATCACAGACCTCGGTGGCGCCTGGGTTCTGCGCCGACTGGCCATCGTTGCAGTCCCCTCCCTGCATGCTGGTGTGCCCTGAGGTGAGGCCCCCATCCCAGCCGCCTGCATCCAGGGTGCAGGACACGTAGCCGTCCCCATCTGAATCCACCTCGTTGGAGGGAGTGGTTCCGTCGCAGTTGTTGTCCTGACCGTCACAGAGCTCCGCGGCCGAGGGGTAGACCGTGCTCTCGCTGTCGTCACAGTCGTTGCCCCCCATGGAGGTGAACCCGGTGGTGAAGCTGCCGTCCCAGCCCCCGGCGTCCACGGAACACTCCACGTGCCCGTCCGAGTCGTCGTCATACTCGGTGGAGAGGGGGGCGCCGCTGCAGTCGTTGTCCTGGCCATCGCAGACCTCGGTGCCCCCCGGGCGCACGGTGGCGTCCGTGTCCACGCAGTCGGTCGAGTTGGTGGCGGTCCCCGAGGGCTGGGTGCAGGCAACCGTCAAGCTGTTCGCGTCGCCGTAGCTGTCCCCATCGGTATCGGCGTACCAGGTGCTGGCGTCGGAGGCGTCGGCCTCGTCGACCGTCCCGTCACAGTCGTTGTCCACGGAGTCACAGGTCTCTACGGCGTCCGGGTGGGTGGCCGCGGTCGCATCGTCGCAGTCCCCGGAGATCGCCACAGTGCCGCTGGGAGCGTTGCAGGTAGTGGTGCCGGTTCCCGCTCCAAAGCCATCCCCATCTCCATCCGTGTACCAGGTGCCGACATCGCTGGCCGAGGCACCGTCGGTGGTGCCGTCGCAGTCGTTGTCCACCCCGTCACAAACCTCCGTGGCCGCCGGGTTCACGGCGGCACTGGCGTCGTCGCAATCGCCGCCCGTGGAGAGGGTGTTGGATGGTTGGGTGCAGGCGACCTGTGCGCTTGTGTTCGACCCATAGGTGTCGCCGTCGTTGTCGGTGTACCAGGTACTGGCCCCGGTCACGTTGGAGTCCGCCCCGTCCACATCCCCATCGCAGTCGTTGTCATACCCGTCGCAGACCTCGCTGGCGGCCGGGTTCACCGCCGCGTTGACATCGTTGCAGTCGTCCCCGTTGAGCACGGTGACAAAACCCGTGGGTTGGCTGCAGGTGTTTGTCACGTTGTTCGGGTTGCCGTAGCCATCCCCGTCCGAGTCCGCGTACCAGCTGGCCGTGCCCTGGGCGCCGCTGCCGTCCACTGCTCCGTTGCAGTCGTTGTCCAGGCCGTCGCACACCTCAGCGGCGCCCGGGTGCACCGCGGTATTTGTGTCGTCGCAGTCCCCTCCACCCATGGAAGAGAAACCGAACGTAAACGAGCCAGCCCAGCCAGTAGACACCAAGGTGCACTCCACATAGCCATCGGCGTCGTCATCCCCTTCCGCAGAGCTGACCGAACCATCACAGTTGTCGTCAACGCCATTGCAGATCTCCGCCGCGCTCGGATGAACGAGGGGGTCTTCATCGTCGCAGTCAGTGCCATCGGCGATCATGCCGCTCGGGGCGTTGCACTCCCGCATGGCAGTGTCCGGGTTGCCGAAGCCGTCCCCATCGTCGTCGTCGTACCAATCCACCGCATCGGTGGCATCAGACTCATCCGCAAGGCCGTCGCAGTCATTGTCGATGCCGTCACAGACCTCCACGCCCCCCCCGAAGATCGTCGCATCGGTATCGTCGCAGTCGGTTCCGCCACAGAGGCCATCGCTCGCATCAAAGCCGTCCCCATCCACATCACATTCATCCCCGTTCAGGCAATCATTGTCGATCCCGTCATAGGGAACCTCCGTTGCGCCCGGAAAGACCGTCCCTTCCTCGTCGTCGCAGTCGGTTCCGTCCAGCACCATGCCGGACGGGGCGCTACAAGCGTCCACGGCGGTGTTGATGTTGCCGTAAGTGTCCCCGTCTTCATCGTCATACCAGGTGGACACGTCCACGGCGTCGGACTCGTCCGTCACCCCATCGCAGTCGTTGTCGATGCCGTCGCAACGCTCTGATGTGCCGGGAAAGACCGTCCCATCCGTGTCGTCACAATCCTCTCCCCCCATGGACGGGAAGCCAGAGGTGACCACCCCCACCCATCCGGTGGCCACGATGGTGCACTCCACGAACCCGTCGGAGTCGTGGTCTTCCTCTTCTGGCTGCACCAGGCCATCGCAGTCGTTGTCCTCTCCGTCGCAGATCTCTGCAACAGACGGATTCAGGGACGGATCGGCGTCATCGCAGTCTCCGCCACCGCAGATCGAGGCGTCGTGGCCATCGCCGTCCAGATCGCAGGCGTCCCCGTCCACACAGTCATTGTCCAGGCCGTCGTACGGGACCTCAACTCCCCCGGGATGCACGGTGGCGTCCGAATCATCGCAGTCAAGGCTGTTGGCGGCGTACCCAGACGGGAGGGAGCAGGCGTTCGCCGGGTTGTAGAGGTCGCCGTAGGAGTCGCCATCGGTGTCCGCATAGAACTGGGTGGCATCCACGGCGTCCGGTTCATCCACCGCACCATCACAGTCGTTGTCCACGGAATCACAGATCTCTGTGGCTGCGGGGTAGATCGCGGCGTTGCTGTCATCGCAGTCATTTGCGTCGGCCATGTACCCGCTGGGGGCGCTGCAGGAGACCACCGTGGACGAGGTGCCCCCGTACCCATCGGCATCCGCGTCCATGTACCAGATCGTGGCATCCAGTGCGGTGGCCTCATCCGTGGAACCATCGCAGTTGTTGTCCACCCCGTCGCAGTATTCGTTGGCGCCGGGAGACGTCAAAGCGTCGGTGTCATCACAGTCCGTGGAGTCGCTCACATGCCCAGCCGGAGCCGTGCACGCCAGCACATAGACGTTCAAATCGCCATAGCTGTCAAAGTCCGCATCCTGGAACCAGGGGACGACATCCAGGGCGTCATCCTCATCCACCACGCCGTCGCAGTCGTCGTCGTGGCCGTCGCAGTATTCGTTGGCCCCCGGGTTTGCGTTCGCGTCCGAGTCGTTGCAGTCCGTATTGTCCACCACGTACCCGGCGGGCTGAACACACGCGCGGGCAATGGAGAGAGGGTCGCCGTAGGTGTCGATGTCCAGATCCGCGTACCAGGTAGGCGCGTCCACGGCGGTGTCCTCATCCACCACCCCGTTGCAGTTGTTGTCCACCCCGTCGCAGACCTCGTCTGCATCCGGATGAATGTTCTCGTCCCGGTCATCACAATCGTCCCCCCCCAGATCCGCCCCGTTGAAGCCATCCCGATCCCGGTCGCCGTCGACCACGTCGAACACGCTGGACTCTGAGTCCACAGCCCCCAGGCTGTCCGTGACCTCCACGGAGAGCACGTACTGTCCGACCCCGAGCCCCTGCAGATAAAAGCTCACGCTCCCGTCCGAGTTTGGATTCGTCGGGGCATCCGGGTTGCCCGTTGCCACGCCGCCCCAGCCCAACTCCAGCTCATGGATGTTTCGCTGGTCCGGATCGCTGATGTTCAGAACCACCTCTATGGCCTCTCCCTCCGCAAACTCCCCCCCCTCCACAGGGTCCAGGATAGTCACCACAGGGGCTTCGTTTTCCTTGACGGTAAAGGACACGCTGTCGCTGTCCCGGGCGCCCGTTGGGTCCACGGCGAGCAGCCCCACCGTGTAGGTGCCCGCCTCCAGCCCATCCGGGAGGAACATGGAGACCTCCTCCTCTCCGATCTCCTTGTCCCCGGTGACGGATCCCTCGGGGCTGAACCCCCAAGAGAGATCCAACCTGTCATTGGGAGTCTCCGGGTCCTCCACCTGGGCCATCAGGAGAATCGGCTCCGTCAACAGGAAAATCTCCATCTCCGAGGGAGACGTGAAGGTCACCTCCGGCGGGTTGTTGATCAGCCCCACCTTGTTGTCCCCGCTGCATCCAGAGACAAGGCAAACCAGTGCGCTCGCTCCCACGGAGCGCAAAAAGCACTTCCACATGGCCAGGTGGTACGGCGCCAACATGCTGGCTAAGTCTACCTCCAGGTTTCCAAGCGTCCAACTCCCGCAACGGATCGCCCTCTACGGGACTTTAGGTGGGCCGCTCTGGTGCTACCCTCCCCCCCCATGGCACATCCGCTCACCGACCGCATCGCGGATGCTGTTTCACTTGCCTGGAACGAGTCCGTTCGGTGGTGGTGCAGCCTGGGGGGACGAGTCCTGGCGAGCCTGCTGGAATGGCAGTTTCAAGCCAGCCTGTCGCGGTATCGGATCGACCAGGAAGCCCTGGCAGTGCGCTTGGGGATCGGGGCTGACGTACCGGTCAAGGGATACGACGCAGCCACACGTGCCCGCATGGAAGCACAAGGGGAAGGAGTGCTCGCGGAGACCTCTGGCTCCACACGCGACCCCAAGCGAATCGCCTGGAGCCCCGACCGGGTGCGCCGAATCAAAAGAGCAAATGCCAGCGCAATCTGCCGAATGAGCCGCGCCTACGGCCTGAAGAGGGCCGGACTGCTGATTCTCGCGAGCCTGAAGGACGACACGTCCCTGACGCGCTTCATCTTGGCGGCTGGAAAGGACCCACCGCCGCGGCTCATGACCCTGCTCACCCCGGCCCTGCTCCTTCAGTCCTCCGCCCTTGCCCCCACTGTCGAGGCCCATGGGGCCACAGCGGCTCGGCTGTGGCTGCTGGCGCTCACGAACCCGGGCATGCTCTATGCCACCAACCCCTCCACTCTGGCGGTGTTTCTGGAGGAGGTGGACCAGCACTGGGAAGAGTCCACCTCCCTCATTCGCGCCCACGCAACGGGAAACCTGGACCCGAACGCTGCCCGAGCGGCAAGACGGGTTCTTGCCACCGGATGGAGAGAGCGTCTTCAACGAATCGCCCACTCTACCGACCCACTTGCCCTCTCCGAAATCGCCCCTTCTCTACGAATCTACACCTGCTGGGATGGAGGATACGTTGCGCCGTTTCTGGACCGACTCCACCGGCACCTGCCCAAGAACCGCTTTCAGCTGGTCCCCATGTACTCCATGTCCACGGAAGCCATCGAGACGGTCCACCACTTTCAGCACGGCCTCGCCTTTCTACCCGCCTACCCGGGCACTCTGTATGAGTTCTTTGAGGGGGACGCGCCGGACAAGCTTCTTCTCCCCTGGGAGCTCTCCCCAAACGGGCTCTACACCATGGTGATCAGCGACTCCGTCGGTCTGGTTCGCTACGACACCCAGGACGTCTTTCGCTGCCATCGGTTTGTGGATGGGCTTCCCGACCTGCGGTTTGTCCGACGCCGGGGCCTCGCCTTTTCCTTTACGGGGGAAAAGCTCACGGGAGAACAACTTGAATTGGCCTGGGACGCCTGCTGTAGGCGCCACGACCTTCGGGAATTGCAATTCACCGTACTGCCCTCTCGGCCCCCCGCGGTAGAGGGACTGTTTCCAAATCCGGGCTACGTCCTGATCGTTGCCACGACAAAGAAGCCGCCGCCCACCATGGACCTGGAGGCCCTTGCACTGGACTTTGATCGGTCGCTGCTCACACTCAACGCTGAGTACAAGGCCAAGCGTGCGAGCGATCGACTGAACGGATTTCGCGCGGTGCAGCTTCCTTACGAGACCGTGGCCAGGGCCCTGGATCCCCAGACAGTGGAGACTTCCGATGTGGACCAGCGGGCCTGGGAGTCCCAGTTCAAGCTTCTTCCCCTTGCCAAGATGCTCTGGGAAAGCACAGGCCTGGAGATCTCCCCAGACACCATCCAGGCGAGGTAGGTTCGCTCGTGGCCGACCCGTACAAGAACCTGAAAGCACTCTGTGCTCCCCTGCACGGACGGTCCCTCCACTACCGCTTTGATGTGGAGTCGGATGTTCCTTGGGACCAGTGGGAGGATCCCGGAGATTTCCTGGGACCAAAGCTCGCCCAACGACTGGGAATCCACTTGGAGAGGCTCACCCCGGAGGCCCGAACCTGCGTGCAAGGTTCGGTGGCTCTCTCCATTTGCGAGGCCTTCTGCTCCTTTGAGGAGCACATTCTGGCGTTCACAAGAGAAGAGGGGCTGAACCAGGCCTGCGTGACGGACCTCTGCCTGGAGGAAACCCGGCACATCGCGATGTTTCAGGAGCTGGCGAGGCGTCTGCGATGCCGGTTCCCCGGATGGTCCGAGTCCTTTGACGACTGCGCAGACGAGAGCCGCGCCGTTCTAAAGGCTCCTTTCTCCCTGGAGGGCTACGAGTCCGCAGGGCAGCAGCACCACCTGTTCTGGACTGCGACCCTGTTCTTTGAGGAGTGGACGCTCTTTTTTCACCGGGCGCTTCAGGAGGAGTCCGTCCCTATCCAGCCCACCTGGGCAGCGGCCCACCGGCTCCACGCCCGGGAAGAGGCACAGCACATTCCCACGGACCTGGCCCACCTCAAGGCACTGGACCTCGACTCGGACGAGCGATCCCTCCTGGCCCAGGCCTTTCGACTGCACGTGGAGCGGGCCCTGCCCCACGCATGGGGCCTGCACACCACACGGAACCTCCTGGATCAGGTCTTCCCCGGCCAAAGCCAGCTCCTGGAAGCACCGGGCCTTTGGCATCTCCCCCACGGACAGGAGCTTGCGACGGACACCTCGTTCCGCCACACCCGCATCTGGGCACCCGGGTTTGCAGAAAGCACGTCAATCGCTGGGGGGGAGACCTTGGTTTCTCGCTTCCGTCAGACGATGAGAGACCACCCGAACAAGGGAATTCGGTACCTCACCGTCGGGGCTCCGGACCGGTTGGAGAGCTACCCGGCGTTGTTTGAACGAGCCCAGTCCATTCGGGCCCACCTCCAGCAGAACGGCCTGGCCCCCAGGAGGAGCGTGCTGCTGGAGGGGATGGGGCTTCCCGACACGGTGGGGGTTTTCTGGGCCTGTCTCCTGGAGGGTGCGCTACCCTCCATCGTCAAGGACGCTTCCATCCTTCGATCTTCCCTGGACAACCCCATGGTGATCCGCGGGGACTCCTTGCAATCTCTACAAAAAGGAGAGCCCGGCCCACCTTGGGAGGGCAACCCGAAAGCCGCAGCCCTGGTGCAGTTCAGCTCGGGCACAACCGGCCGCCCCAAGGGACTTGGCCTTACCCACCGGGGCATTCTCCACAACATCGACTCCATTGTCGCTGCCCGAACAGAAGGGCCCGAAGCGCAGTTCTTAAGCTGGTTGCCTCTTCATCACGACATGGGGCTCATCGGCTACCACCTTCTCCCACTGGCCACGGGTGCAAACCAGGTGCTGATGGAGCCCGGGCATTTTGTGCGACGACCCAGAGAGTGGCTCTCCCGGATCTCGAAACATAAAATAAGCTGCACTGCAAGCCCTGACTTTGGCCTGGCACATGTCACAAAAATGATCCCAGACGTCACGGGCCTGGACCTCTCAGGTGTGCGCTGCTTGCTCAATGGGGCGGAGCCCATCTCCAGCGCCACCCTAAGGGCGTTTCTTGATCGGTTCGAGCCCGCGGGATTCCGACCGGAGGCCCTGTGCCCGGGGTACGGCCTGGCCGAAGCGACTCTGTGTGTCACGTTGTCCCGGCCCGGAGAGATCCCTGCATGGCGGGAATTCGAGGAGGGAATGGAGCTGGTGGACTTGGGAGCCCCCCTGGAGGGGGTGGAAGTCCGCGTGGTGGATGCCGATGGAGCCGAGGTTTCCGAGACCATTCGAGGGCAAATCCAAGTGAGATCCCCAGGGCGTTGCCTGGGATCCCCAGACTGGATCAACACCGGGGATGACGGATGCATGGCCGAGGGACACCTGTTTGTCGTGGGACGGCGTGCGGACCGGATCTGCCTGGAAGGGGAGAACCTGTGGATGGAAGACGTGGAACGGGTGGCAGCATCGCTGCCCGGACTTGGACCCAGAAGCGTTGTGGCGACGGGTTTTCACCGGGATGGCCGGGATTGCCTGGCGCTTTTCGTCGTCCAGCCTGCACGCCTGGACGCCGCCGGGGAACAAGCATTGCGAGAACGGATCGGCCAGACATTCGGGCTTCGCATTGCCTCCCTGGAACAAGTCCACAGAAGAGAAATACCCCGAACCTCCAGCGGAAAGACCCAGCGCCACAAGCTGCGGCAGCGCTTGGAAGGAGTCGCCTCGCGGCGAACAGATCCGGAGCCCACTCAACCCGACGACCTTCTCCAGCAAGTTCTCAGTGCTTGGCAAGAGGTGCTGGCCCTGCCCGCCGGCGTGATCCACCCGCAGAGCACCTTTCGATCCCTGGGGGGTCGGTCTATCCAGGCCGCGCGAATCCACGCCCTGCTGGAGGCCGCGCTCCAACGAAACCTCTCTCACCGGGTGGTGGAGGGGGTGCAGACCCCCTTGGACATGGTCGAGCGCATTCGGGAGGAGGCGGAGTCGGTTGCTGCCCCCACTGCGCCCACGACCTCGACGGTACAGATGCCGTCTCCTGGAGGGGCCATTGCCATTGTGGGTGTGGCAGGTCGCTTGCCGGGCGCAGAAGACGGCGACGCCTTCTGGCAGCTTCTCTCAGGAGGCCACGCCAGCTTTGGCCCGCTCCCCTCTGACCGCTGGGACCCCGGCCTGCACCCAGGCGACGAGACCACCTTTGGCGCCTGGCTCCCCCGCCCCTTCCATTTTGATCCCGAGCCGTTTGGAGCCTCAGAGAGAGAGGCCCGCAGCATTGATCCACACCAGCGTCTTCTGCTGGAGCTGGCCACTGATCTCCTGGATCACACCGGTTGCTCCCCCAAGAAGTTGGGCGTCTACGTGTGCCAGGGCGATACCTTTCTCGATCGCCGCCAGCTTCTGGAAGGCTTGAACTCCGGCTCCCTGGATCTCTCTGAGACCTTGAGCAGCGTCACCGACAACATGGCAGCCGCACGCCTCGCCAGCACCTTGGGCATGGAAGGCCCCGCTGTGGTCATTCAGGCTGCATGCGCCTCCTCTCTTGTGGCCATTCACCTGGCCTGCAGGGCCTTGGTGCAGGGCGAGTGTGAGGCCGCCATCGCCGGGGGGGTGGAGCTTCTGTTTACTCCTATCAGCCACATTCTTCTCGGGAGGGCGGGGGTCCTCTCCAAGACCGGTGCCTGCACTCCGTTTTCAGCTGGGGCCGATGGCTTCGTGCCGGGAGAAGGTGGAGGGTTGGTGATGCTCAAGCCCCTGGAGCGAGCCCTGGCGGAAGGCGACCGGGTGTTGGCCGTTGTGGCGGGAAGCGCGGTCAACAATGATGGAGGCGCCGCCAGCCGCCTCTCCCCCAACCCCGCGGGACAAGAGGCGGTTCTGTCAGCGGCCTGGGCACAGGCAGGCCGTCACCCGGGTGAAGCCGACTGGATCGAATGCCACGGCACCGGCACCCCCATCGGGGATGCGGTGGAGGCCTCGGTGCTGACCCGGTGGCTGGACAACCGAGACCGCCCTTTGCCCCTTGGCAGCGCCAAGTCCAACGTGGGCCACCTGCAGCGAGCAGCGGGCGCCGCATCTCTCTGGAAGGTGCTGCTTGCCTTCCAACACGAGCAGATTCCCCCCATCGCCGGCGCAACCGCCCGCTCCGATCGTCTTCCCAGCCCCCTTCTCCAGCCTGTGCTCGCTCCCTTGGCCTGGCCTCGCACGACCGAACCCCGGCGGGTAGGAATCAGCGCCTTTGGGGTCGGCGGTACGAACTGCCACCTGGTCCTGGCCGACGCACCTCAGACCTCCATGGCCCCAGAGGCGTCCCTCTCAGGACAGGTCCTCGCCCTCTCAGCCCCCTCCCCTGCTGCCATGCGACAGGTGGCCACGGCGCGGCTCGCTGAGTTGAAGAGAGGCGACTCTCTTCCCCTGCACCACCTCGTTGCTTCCTGGGCACGCGGGGCACCCCGCCACGGGTGGAGAAGTGCCACCGTGGTGGAGTCGCGGGCAGGCTTGGAAGAGGCCTTGGTCGCTCTCTCCTCTGGACAACGAAACGCACGATCCCAGGCGAGGAGGGTGGTCTTCGCCTTTCCGGGCCCCGGTTCAGAACACCCCCAGCGCGTACTCCGCCTCCTGGAGTCCTCCCCGGTCTTTCGCGAAGAGTTCGGTTCCTTGAGCAAAGGGCTTCCTTTTGACCTGATAGAATTGTTGCAACAGAAAAACCACACCATCGCCCATGCGCAGCCACTTGTTTTTGCGACAGGACTCGCTCTTTCAAAAACGCTGGAACGATTGGGAATCCAGCCCGACGCCGTCGTGGGTCACAGCGCCGGTGAGCTGGTGGCCGCCTGTGTAAGCGGCGCCCTGGATCCAGCCCAGGGGATGGCGCTCTCGGTACTGCGAGGAGAGGCCATGGCGGCCTGTTCGCCTGGCGGAATGGTGGCAGTACTGGGTGCGGAAGAGAGAGCGCGGGCTCTGCTTGAAGGAGCAGGAATCGACCTGGATCTCGCAGCCCGAAACGCCCCGGATCAATGCGTCTTTTCCGGCCCCGCCCAGCCCATCAAATACGCCACCAGGCTCCTCTCTGAGAACGGACTTGTGTGTCGTCCCCTTCCGGTGGGCTGCGCCGCCCATTCACGCTGGATGGCCCCGGTGAAGGCAGCCCTGTCCGCTGCCCTTTTGGATCGAGCCCCCCTCCGACCCCACCTGGCTTTCTGGTCGTCCCTGCATGCCCGTCCCATGGAGGAAATCCCGACCGCGTACTGGCAGGACCAGGTCACCGGCACCGTCGACTTCGGACGCACCATCTCCCGCCTGGGCCGCGAGGGCGCCACCGTGTTCGTGGAACTGGGCGCACGAGCGGTGCTCTCCAGCGCCATTGAGAGCGCGGGAGAACAAGCGATTCCCTTGCTGCGCGAGGGTGAATCCAGCCCCCTTCTGCAGGCGCTGGCGGACCTCTACGAGCAGGGAGCAAATCCGAACTGGCACCGCGTTCAGCCAGTGGACCCCTTGCTGCCGACCGTTCGTTCTCCCTATCCCCACCAACGCCGGGATCTGCGACCCGCCGGACTGCACTTCAACCTCACAGCACCCCAGGCCGCCGCACCGCAGCGGTCCACTGGCGGCCAACTGGTCTCCCTCGAGACCGACCCCCTGATTCGGGATCACCGGGCCCAGGGTCGCAGCATCGCCCCCGGGTCCTGGATGCTGGACCGCCTGGCCAAGCTTGCGGGGCGCCCGGACACCGCCCGTTTTCAAGACGTGTGGATCATGCGGTCCTTCCAGCTTCAGGAGGGGGACTTGAAGCGACTTCGGGCCGTAGAAGGAGAGGACGGTCAGTGGACTCTGGAGAGCCGGGAAAGGACGGGCGAGTGGGTGGCCCACCTGAGTGCGAAACGGGTCACCCAGGTGCGGGTAGCGCCCGTCCAGGATCTGGATGGGATTCGACGGAACTGCACCTCACAGATTCCCGTGGAGGAAATCCTTCAACGCCTGGAGCGAACAGGGATGGTCCATGGGCCCCGCTTGCAAACCCTGACCCGGGTGTACCTGGGCAAGTGGGAGCTCCTGGCACACCTGGAGCCGAGAGAGAAGGCCCGACACCACCTCTTGGATCCCGGCCTGCTGGATGGCGCCTTCCAATCTCTGGCGGCCTTCACCCTGGCGGTCGGGGACGCCACCGCAAGCCCCTTCTTAGGGTTCTCCATGGGCAGCCTGGACGTGTTCGGCCCCTTGGAGGGCCCCTGCATGGCCCACGCGCGCCTGGCCACCCCCCTTCGCGCGGACTCCACATCCCTGCGCGCGAATGTCTCTCTCTTCGATGCAAGTGGCCACTTGCGCATCCAAGTCCAAGACTTCTCCGCCAAGCGGGAAGAGGTGCAGGACACCGCTCCTCTGGTTGCGGAGGCTTGCCAGGACCCATCCATGAGCGACCCTATGGAGCAGACCGTACGCGCCATGGTAGCCAAGGCTCTCTCCCGCCCGGCGGGGTCGGTTGCATCACACATTCGATTTGCCCGGTACGGAATGGATTCTCTGCAGGCCGTTCGGGTCGCCCGTGCCCTCGGAGAGGCGCTCGAAATGGATTTGCCCCCCACGCTCTTGTTTGAGCACCCCACGCTGGCTGCGCTGGTGGCTGCGCTCGCCCAGGAAAGCCGAGCAGACGTTAAAGGATGACCCGAGTGGAACCCAAAGACTTCAAGACAAGATGCCAGCGCTTTGCCCGAGAAGTCATGGCCCCCGAGACGGACCGTTACGATCGGGAGAACCGGTTTGCCGAGTCTGTCCACGCAGCCGCTTTCCGACAGGGACTGGTGAACCGAAGCCTGCCAGAGCACCTTGGAGGTCAGGGGCAGCCCTTTATGGAGCTGGTGGAGGCAGGGGAGATCCTGGCCGCGACCTGTGCCCCCATTGCCTTTAGTCTCGGTTTCAACCACGGCTCCCTGGTGCCGCTTCTCCGGGGGGGGACAACGGAACAGATGGAGCGACTTGTTGCGACAACCATCCAGGACGGGAAACAGGCTTCTCTCTGCATGACAGAGCCAGACTCCAGTGGTTCCAACCTGTTGGAGATTCAAACCACCGCACGGCGCACAGAAAGCGGATGGGTACTGGAGGGAGAGAAGTGCATGGTGGGAAACGGCACCCACGCCACCCTGTACCTGGTGCTGGCCCAGGCGCTTGATGGAGGGCGCTCCCTGGGACCCACGTTCTTTGCCGTGCCTCGAGGCGACGGCGTCAAGGTGGGAGAAAACCCGGACAAGCTGGGGTTCCGAGCCCTTCCCACGCCGCCCATCTCCTTTCAAGTGGAGGTGGGAGACGAGAACCGGATCGGCGCCCTTGGGTCCGGCATTGACCTGCTGCTTCCCTCTCTGGACACCATGCGTGTGGGGGGCGGGGCGATCATTCTCGGGCTGGTGCAAGGGGCGTTGAACGTGGCCCTGCCCTGGATCCAGGAAAGGGAGGTGCACGGGGGGCGCCTGTTCGAGCTCTCCCATGTGCAAATGCAACTGGGGGCGCTTTTTGCCCGCCTGGAGGCCGCCCGCGCGGTGCTTCATGATGCGACCCGCCGGCTGGATGCTGGCCAACCGTTTTCCCGCCAAGCCATTATCGCCAAGCTGCTCTCCTCCAAACTCGCCGAGGACGCCACCCACACGGTGGTGCAACTCATGGGCTGGCGCGGAATTCGCGGGGACTACCCCATTCAGAAGCGGTTCCGGGATGCGCGTCAGACCACGATCTACGAGGGAAGCACCGAGGTACTGGAACGACGCATGTTTCGAGAGCTGCTGGCCACGTACGGCGAGGGGGGCGCATGAAGGAGACCAGGTTTGGCGAACGGGAGATCATCTACTCCCTTGTGCGTCGATCCCAGCGCTTCCATGCACCGGTTTCCACCGGCTGGGAGTACGACGTCACCGACACTTTGGAGGCTTTGCGATCTGCACGCCGAGGCGGTCGCCGGGTAGGTCTCACTGCCTACCTGATTCTGGCCACAGCAAGACTTCTTGAGGAGTACCCAGGCCTGAATCGCCACCTCTTCCACAGTGGGTTCCGAAAACGACTTGTGCAGTTCAACTCCATCCATTGCACGGTCATTGTCCAACGAAGGAACGACCAGGGAGAGAAGGCGTTGTACCCCCTTCTGCTTAGACACGTAAACAACCTCACAATGGAGCAGATTCAGAGAACCCTACGGCATGCCCGCACGGCGCCCCTGTCGGACCTGCCTGACTTTCAACGGGTGGATCGACTTCGTTCCTTGCCCCCGTGGATCCTCCGCCTCGTCAGCTGGCGCACCCGAAGCAGCCCCTCCTTTTACTCAAACCTCTACGGAACCTACGGCATTTCTCCAGTGGCAGGTGTCGGAAAAGGACCGATCAGCTTTCACGCCTACGCCAACACGGCTGTCGCATTTTTTCCTGGGTTCGTGGAGCGAAAACCAGTCGCTCGACACGGCAAAGTAGAGATCCGCCGCCTCCTGGGGGTAGGAATGATCTGCGATCACTTCATCGTAGATGGACAGGAGATGCTCTCGGCCGCACGTACTCTTCAGCGGTGGGTGGAGAGCGGCGAGCTGCTGCAGGAGGAGAACCCGTGACGGGAGATGCGGTCCGGATTTGGTCAGCGAATCTGGATGAGGACACCCCTCTTCCCACAGCCTGGTCACGACCCACAGACTTGCCCGAGGCAGCCGCCATGGTCACCCCTCTTCTGGCAGAACGCCTGAAGCGTCGAAGGCGCCTGACCCGGGGCTTGTTGGCTCCTCTCCTGGGTTGCCCGCCAGACAAAGTCCACTGGACCCACTCCCTGACCGGTCAACCACAGATGCCCGACTCCACAAGGGCCTTCAGCACCTCCCACTGCGGCAACGCCTGGTGGATGGCAAGTGCAGCGGTGAGCGCCTTGGGAATTGACGTGGAGCGTGTCCGAGAGATTCCCGATGGGGAGGCCCTGGCGAGACGTTTTTTTCACCCAAATGAGCAGGATAGCTCGTGGGCAGACCCTCGCACGTTCCTGGCTCTTTGGACCGCAAAGGAGGCCGTACTCAAGGCGGAAGGGTGTGGGATCGCCGCCGAACTGGCTGCCCTGGATGCCTCCGCCGTCCTGGCCGGCCCAGGGCCGTGGCGGCTCGTCTCTCCCTCGGGCAGGTCCTGGGACGTAGAGCGGGTGGCCAGCCCTGAGGACCAGGTGACAACCCTCGCCATGCCTGCTCAAGAAACGCACGCGGGCAAGGTGGTGCCCAACGTCCGCTGGGTTACCCCAACCCCATGAGCTTTCAACACCCCTACACCATCCGTTTCGCCCACGTGGACAGCGCCGGGATTGCATTTTTCTCCCGGGTCTACGAAATGTGCCACGAAGCCTTTGAGGTTCTGCTGGCGACCGGAGGAATTCCCCTTGGATTTGTCATCAACGAGGAAGGGTGGGGCATGCCAGTGGTGCGGTCGGAAGCCGACTACGCAGCCCCTTTGAGGCTGGGGGAGACCGTGTTGATCACCGTGACGGTAGCGCGACTCGGAAACAGCTCGGTAACCTTCTCCTACTCAGTGGACGGGGAAGACGGCGTCCACCGGGTCCTTGTGCGCCTGACCCATGCGTTCCTGGACACAACCACCTTTCGTGCACGCTCGGTTCCGGCGTCATTCGCACCCGCTCTTCGAAAGGCTGGCCTCGAGTTCTCGGACCCGGGCACGTGACGGCTTGCCCAGATCGGTTCTGGGCAGAGCATCACACCAGCGAAAAGCATCCGGAACCGCAAAGGCCGGCAGCCTCTCCCGACACCATTCCGTCAGCTCGGAGGAACCCGGCTGCAGATCCCCAGCCGCCACCAGCCAGGCCACAGGCCTCTGGCCCCACTGGGCATCGTCTCGTCCCACCACCAACACCTCCCGCACCCCCGGGTGGGCGCTCAGGGCCTGTTCGATGGAGAGGGGATCCACGTTCTCCCCCCCGGAGAGGATGATGTCATCCACACGCCCCGTCACCCCCACCCGACCCCCGCGAACCCAGCCCGCATCCGAGGTGCGAATCCTGCCTCCCGGTGCCAGTGGGCCGCTCACCACCAGCGCCCCCCCCTCCACCTCCAACTCCACAAAGGACAAGGGTGGACAGCCTGCCGACAAGGGGGCGAGATCCCCAGGAAGTCGAGTGGCCACTTGGGAGGCGGTCTCGGTCATGCCCCAGGATATCGCCACCGGCAGATCGCGGGTTGCGCAGTTCTCCAGGAGAGACCTGGACGGGGGCGCCCCTCCCACCAGGAGAAAGCGGAGGTTCTCGTGGGTCTGCAGCCCATGTTCCAGGAGCCGCTCCAGCTGGGTCGGCACGAGAGAAACCTGGGACACACCACCCGAGTGAATTCCATCCCGAACCTGTGTCACATCAAACCCATCGTGCAAGGCCACGCATGTGCCATACCAGGCACACCGCAAGAGAATGGAGAGGCCGCCGACATGGTGCAGCGGAAGGCAGTCGAGCCAGACATCGCCAGGAGAGTGTCCCAAGCGCAAGGCGGAGGCCACAGCGCTGAAAAAGATCTGCCGACCGTCCAGAGAGACCCGCTTTGGCTGTCCGCCCGTGCCAGAGCTTGCCAGCTCGATGCGCGTCTCTGAGGCCGGCCACAGCCGCACCGGCTGCGGATCGCTGGGCGCCAAGGCCAACGCCTCCCCCACCAACACCCGATCCGGTGCAAACCGGCTCAGCAAGTCGTCCAACGCCGGCTTTGGAAGCTTGTGGGACACAGGCTGCGCAATGGCGCCCAACCACCCCACCGCATGGAAGGTCTTGACCCACTCCAGGGAGGGCGCCCCCACAAGGGCCACGCGACTGCCCGGCCCTAGCCCCATGGACGCCAGGGTCCCCGCTCCCTCAGCGGCAGCCGCTCGAAGCTCCTCGTAGGTCAGCGTCTCTCCACCAAAGCGAAGAGCCAAGGCCTCCGGACGGGCGCGAGCCGCTGCCACCAGGGGAGGAAGAAGAGCGCTCATCTCGGCAACCCCAAACCCGGCCCCGATACGGTCATCTTCCCCTCTCTCACCACGGGACCCCTACAAGGATCCCGCTGGAGCAAGCCGCCAGTGTCCAACCCGCAGGCCAGCAGCTTCTCCCCCTTCAAGGCTGCCGCCACATGAAGAGCCCCGTGACGTCCCACGCCGGACTCCAACAAAGAGGTCACCACCACCTTGCACCCGGCCGCCATGGCACGCCGTCCCAGCTGCACGGTCGGCAGGAGCCCCCCCAGCAACATGGGCTTGAGTACCACCACATCCACCACATCCAAGAGCCCATCCAGGTCCGGGGTCACCGGCAAGGACTCGTCCACCGCCAATGGAATCCTCGCCCCCCGCAACAAGGCCCAATCCCCAGGGGATGCCAACGTAGCGAGGGGCTGCTCCACCAGCTCAATGTCCAGAAAGGCAAACCCATCCAGCGCCTCTCTTGCCTGTTCCAGCGACCAGGCGCCATTTGCATCCAGGCGAATGGCAACCCCGCCCCCCACCGCCTGGCGCACCCCTGCAGCTCTCTCCACGTCCTCCCCCAAGGGAGCTGCACCCACCTTGAGCTTCAGGCAGCCGCATCCGGCCTTCACCGCCGACGCTGCCTCTTGGGCATCCCGAACAAGACGAGAAACGGAGATACTCGACGCCTCTTCACCCCCCAAAAGTGCGCAGACCGTGTGTCCCTCCTGTTGCCCCAGGAGATCCCACAGCGCCTGCTCGATTCCGTGGGAAGCAGCAGCCGGCAAGTCCAGGCCAATCAGAGACTCCACGGGAGAGGCGAGATCCAGCCGGGCTGAATCGACACATTCCACCGCCTGTCGAGCCTCCTCGGGGCGCTCTCTTGAGAAACCGGGCAGGGGCGCCAGCTCCCCAACCCCCGCGCGTCCCTCTGGGTCCCGGAGGGTGACCCACCACCCTTCTCGATGGGACACCGTCCCCCACCCGGTCTTTAGCGGATGGACCAACGGAGAGGACCAGTGGCGAAGAGCGACGCTCAATCCGCTCACAGGTTCATCCCCAGGGCGAGAAGAAGCCCGAACACAAGCTCCAACCTGGCGGTCCCTGCCAGGTGCGCGTTCAGCGCTGCCCCATCTCGTCCAAGGACCCCACGAATTTCCCGCCGGGCCAGGGGGAGACACAGAAGTGGCAGCATCCAGCCCGGATGAAGGTCTCCAAGGGCCCACCCAAGCGGCAACGAGGCAAAGGCAGCCGCCAGTAAAAGAACGTACTCCAGCCGGGTGGCTCGCACACCCAGGCGCACCGCTAGCGTTCTCTTGCCCGCCACCGCATCCGTGTGCCGATCACGAAGGTTGTTCACCACCAAGATCGCCGTGGCCAGCGACCCCACCGGCAGTGCCGCGTAGAGGGCAGCCTGGGGAACCACCAGGCCTTGGACCCAGACCGTCCCACACACCGCCACAAACCCGAAAAACACCAGCACGAAGAGGTCCCCCAAGCCGTGGTACCCCAGTGGAAAGGGTCCACCTGTGTACGCCACCGCCGAGATCAAGCTGGCCACCCCCACCCACAGAATGGGCCATCCCCCCACCGCCACCAGGTACACGCCCACAAGCAGGGCCAGGAACAGGGAAACGCCCGCCCCCCTGGCCACCTGCGCCGGGGTGAGCCAGCCCTTCTGCGTGGCCCGGGCCGGCCCCAGCCTGTCCGGCGTGTCAGCCCCCCGGGCAAAGTCGAAGGTGTCATTGGCGAGGTTGCAGCCCACTTGGATCAACAGGGCCCCCAGGAGCGCGGCCAGGGCCGGCCACAAGGCAAACACGCCCGCTTGCACGGCCACGGCAGCCCCCACCCCCACCGGCACCGCCCCGGCCCAGAGTGTGGCGGGACGTAGGGCCAACCACCAGGCACGGGCAGGAGAGGGGCGTTCCACCTGTCTCTACCCCTTGGCGATCATAGGCATCGCCAAGGCCGCCACATCGCTCCAGAACTGCACATGCCGCGCTCGATCCAGCGCGCGATCCACCGGCACGTATAGCACCTGGGGACCAGGGCCCATGGAGGACAACGCATCCGACAGCCCCTCGCCCCGGGGGTAGCTTGTGCACGGGAGGCCAGCGGCCTTCACAAGCGCGGGGATATCCGCATTCTGGGGCGTCAAGAACCAGGGCTCAAACGCCTCCGAGGCCTCCATGGGGAGGTACTCGAAGATGCCCCCGCCACCATTGTCAACCACCACAATGGGCATGGAGACGGATGCGTTTTTCAAGGAGCGCAACGCACCTGCATCGTGGAGAAAGGCCAGGTCTCCAAGGAGCACCCCCACCGGTCCCTGCTTCCATGCAAGCCCCTGTCCGAGCGCCGTGGAGAGGGTCCCATCAATCCCATTTGCCCCCCGATTACATGACACAAATAATCTCTTGTCCGTGGGGGGGCCAAAGGAGTCCAGATCCCGCACCGCCATGCTGCTTGCCACATGGAGCAAGGAGCCCCCCGGGAGTCCTTCCACGAGACTCCGCACCACGTGCCCCGCCCAACCAGGCTCCCGGGTGGACCGTTCAACCACAGATCCAACCCGCTCAGAGAGGTCGCTCCACTCCTGCCACCAGTGGCTGGACCGCTGCGGCAGCCGGCCTGCGAGGCTGTCGCAGAAACTCGCATCTTCCGCCACAAAGAGTCGACCAAGGTTTCGCTCCGCATCCAACCAGGCGCCGGTCTCATTGACCGCGATCACCCGATCCGGAGCCTGGCGCGTCAACCAACCGGACAGAACGCTTGAGACCGGACTGCGCCCGAAACGAAGCACCCTCTCCGGCTGGAGAGCAGCCGCCGCTTCCGGATTTCGCAGCAGGGCGTCCCCCCCCTCCACACGACAGGTGCTCTCGAGAGGTCCAAAGCGCACGTTCGAGCCCGGCTCCGCGAACACGGGCCACCCAAGCTTCCGGGAGAGGCGAGCCAGGGCCGAGGCAAAGCCATCGCTTTCCAGCACCCCCACCCCATCCCGCACGCCGCAGACGATCACGCCGCGTTCCACGGACGAGAATTCTTCTGCCAGGGAATCCAGCTCCGCATCGGCGAGGCGAGGCCTCGATCGAACCACCCGCGGGGTCCCTGGGGCGCCATCCAGGTGCACCACCGACTCCAAGCCGGGCTCCCACAAAGGCTTGCGAAAGCGCACATTCAGGTGCACGGGACCCGGTGCAGCGCCCGTGGCGGCATCCACCGCCTGAGCTGCGATGCGGGCCAACCAGCGGGGGGTGATCTCTGGAGCCGGCTCTCCAAGGTCATGAAAAGCCCGTACGTGGTCGCCAAAGAACCGAGCTTGGTTCAGGGTCTGGGGAGCCCCGCAGTCGTGAAGCTCAGTGGGGCGATCTGCCGTAATGGCCACCAGGGGAAGACCGGACTCGGAAGCCTCGATCATCGCAGGCAACCAGTGGGCCCCCGCCGTCCCGGAGGTACAGGACAAGGCCACCGGCGCTCCGCTGGCCCGTGCCAGGCCCAGGCCCACAAACCCAGCGGATCGTTCATCCAGGACCGAATGCAGCTGGACCTTCTCCCGCAGGGCGTGGAAGGCCATCACCAGGGGGGTGTTCCGGGCTCCAGGTGAGAGCACCGCATGGCGCACCCCCAGCCCCACGAGCGCCTCCACCAGAGCGTTCGCATGGCGCGCGTTCCCAGCCGCGGTGGTCACGCCTCGTCCGTACGGTGCACGATCCCCTGGCGAACCGTGTGGAACTTGGCCAGGGACTCGTTCCACTCCTGGTCCGGGTCCGAGGCCGACACGAGACCACAGCCCGCAAACGCCGTGGCGCTCTCCCCCTGCAAGAGCGCCGACCGGATCGCCACCATGAACACCCCTTCCCCCTGGGCATTCAACCACCCCACCGGCGCGGCATACCAGCCCCGATCCCGGACTTCGTGGGACTCGATCCACGCGAGCGCCGCGCGGCTTGGCAGCCCCCCCACCGCCGGCGTCGGGTGAAGTCCCTCCACCAGGTCAAACAAGCACGCCCCCTCCTTGAGGCTGGCCTGGAATCCAGTGCGCAGGTGGTGAACATCTGCAAAGCTCGCCAGCTCGGGTGTCTCGTCTTCTGAGAGCTCCGAAGAAAGCGGGGCCAGCGACTCCCGGAGGGCCTGGGCCACCAGCCGATGTTCTTCCCGATCCTTCTCGCTGGAGAGCAGCGTCTTGCGTGCCAGGGCATCCTCCGCCTCTCCCGCCAGTCGTCGCGCCGTACCCGCAAGGGCCACCGTCCGAACCGCTCCCCCGGAGAGCCGCACAAGCTCCTCGGGAGAAGCTCCCACAAAGGCCCCTTCTCCCGGCCCCTCCACCAGGAACACCGTACAGTCCGGCTGCTGGTCCCTCAAGGCAATGGCCGTGGCCCCTGCGTCAAAGCGGGTCCCCGCCGGCGCTCTCCAGTCCACCTGGCGAGCCAGCACCACCTTCTGCAAGACGCCATCTGCCACGGAGCGCAGCGCGTCCCCCACCTGCTTTTGCCAGCGATCCAGGTGATCGATCCCTCCAGCATCCTCCGAGGGAAGACAGAGAGTCTTCTCAATCCGGACCTTGTTGGACAGCGCCCCAAGCCACAGGAGACAGTCCTCGAAGTTCTCCAGGATGGGACGGGTGTCGCCCCGATCAACGCGCGCGGTAAAAACCGCCGTGGTTCGGCTTTTTCGCCGCTGAACCAGCAAGCGCGGAACCCAAAGAAAACCATCGGGCCACCCTGACCAGGTCTCCCCACGAGGCCTGGCAGCAAAGGCAAACCCTCCCAGTGCCAAAGGGGTGTCGTCCGCCTCCAGGATGCGCAGGGCTGCAGACCACTCACCCCAGGCGGTCGCCGCCTGTTGAAACCGCCTTGGGCCTTCGAGCAAGGCCGCGTCTGCAAGACCCATTGCCACAAAGCAGCGGTCCTCCCGGGGGTCACTCCACGCAAAGACCTCGGGCGCCGGCGCCCGTCCCCGCAACAGGGTGAAGGGATCTTCCTCTCCCAGATCCAGGTGCACCCGGACCAGCGCGGAGCCGGTGCTTCCGTCCCCTTCGACCGGGAGACCCTCAAGCATCGTCACTCCTGAGTGTGGCGACAATGAGCGAGGCGACCGGAGGGAAGACCTCCCTTCCATCACATTGAAAGCCCAGGGCCGAGAGCGCCCGCTCAAATTCTTCCCGCGTGGAAAAAGCGTCGATGGAGTCCGCAAGGTAGCGATAGCTCTCCGGGCTCCCCGTGATCAGGCCGCCAACCACCGGCACCACCCAGCGGTTGTAGCTGTCTTGCAGAAAACGGGACACCGCCCCCGAGGGCTGGAAAAAGTCCAACACCACCAGGCACCCTCCTTCACGAAGAACCCGCTTGCACTCGCCCAAGGCACGCTCGACCTCCGGCACGTTGCGCAAGCCAAAACCGCACAAGATGCCGTCCACGCTGTTGTCTGGCAGCGGCAGCTTCCGCGCATCCGCTGCCACCACCTCCACCGGAGCATCCCCAGCCAGCTTGGTCCGTCCCTGATCCAACATGCCCTGGGAGAAGTCCACCGCCGTGACCTGCTTCACACCGTTCTCAAGCAGCATCACGGTGAAGTCCAGCGTCCCTGCGCACAGGTCCAGCACCTCACCAGAAGCCGCGGGCCCAAGGGCCTCCACGGCCTCCCGTCGCCACCCCGGGTCCATTCCCAGGCTCAACACCCGGTTGGCCAGGTCATAGCGTTCGGCAATCCGGTCAAACATGGCCTGGACCTCCGGTGCTCGCTCCGAAGATCCCGCGGTGGGTGTGGATTCGACCTGCAAGGACATCAGCTGACCCGCTCCACCAGGTGGTGCGCCAGAAGCTCCAGGGAGTGACGGGCCGGGCTGCTCGGCAGGCGCCCCAGGGCCTCCAGTCCACTTGACACGTGGCCATGGGCTCGCTGCAAGGCATCCTGGGTTGCACCACAGGCATGCACAGACGCCATGAGGCTCGGAATCCGGTCCGGGGAGGGAGCCCCGGCCGACAGCTCGGCCCCCAAGCTCGGCACCCGCTCCATGGCGAGCAACAGGGGGAGGGTGAGCTTGCACTGGGCCAGGTCCTGGCCCTGCCTCTTGCCGGTCAAGCTCTTCTCGCCGGTGTAATCAAGGACGTCATCCGTAATCTGAAAGGCCAGCCCCACGTGGCGTCCGAACTGGGCCAGCGCACGGGCAGCCTCTTGATCCTCCACCGCCCAGGCCCCCGCTGCTGCACACCAGGAGATCAGGGAGGCGGACTTCTTGTCGATGACCTCGAAGTAGGTGTCGAGCTCGAGAGCCAGATTCCCGGTGTTCAGCAGCTGGGTCACCTCTCCCTCGGACATGGAAGCCACCACCCGGGCCAACTCCGTCACCGCATCCAGCCCGGCTTCTTCCGCAGCGATCAGGATGCCCGTGGAGACGCAGTGGTCCCCGGTCAGAATCACTGCTGGATTGCCAAAGACCCTCTGAGCGGCCGGCCGGCCGCGGCGCTCATGCCCATCGTCCACCACGTCGTCATGAAGCAGGGAACCCAGGTGCAAGAGCTCCCCCACACACATGAGGCGTGCCACAGGCCGAAGGTTGCCGGCAGCCCGCGCCCCCAGGGCCGTCAGCAGCGGCCGAATCCGCTTGCCCCCAGACTCCGCCAGGTACTGACCGATCTCACTGACCGCCTCTACATCCGAGCGCAACAGATCATGGAGAAGCCTCTCAGCCTCGGCCAACTCCGCGCTCACCAGGGACACCGCCTGCTCTGCAGGCGCGACGAGCGTGCGCCTCTCCCCCGCCAAAAGCCCCGTCGGAAGCGGGCGGTTTGACTGCAAATGCATTGCAATTGCTCCTGGAGCCGTTCTTCCTGAACGACCTGCGCCGCCGATTAAGACGTCGTGGGCTCTCTTTCAAGGGCCGTCGGGCAAGGCCAACAGCTCCCCTCGAAGGGAATTGGAGAAGCCCCGCAGAATTCTCACCGGCACCGTGCGCCCCACCAGGTCGGGGGTGCCGGGAAAGTTCACCATCTTGAAGGTACCGGTGCGGCCGCAGGCCACGTCTTCTTCCCACTTACTTCGGCCTTCCACAAGGATCTCGTGGACCTGTCCCTCCATGGCCCGGTTCGACTCCATCTGCAGCTCTCGCTGGCGATCCTGAAAGCACTGGAGCCGCGCCGAAGCGACCTCGTTTGGCACGGCCTCCGACTCCATGCGCAGAGCCGGTGTGCCCGGGCGCGGAGAGTACTTGAAGGAGAAGGATCCGTCGAACCGCACTTCTTCCAGCAGCGTCATGGTCTGCGCAAAGTCGGCGTCGGTTTCCCCGGGGAATCCCACAATGACGTCCGTGCTCAGGGACAGGTCCGGGCGGGCCTCCAGCAGGTCCGCCACCACCTGCAGGTAGTGCTCCCGGGAGTAAAAGCGCTTCATGCGGCGCAGGACCCGGTTGGACCCGGACTGGACGGGCAGATGGAGGTGGGAGGTGAGCTCCGGAAGGTCCCGGTAGGCTTGCACCACGTCCGGCCCCATGTCCCGGGGGTGGGAGGTGGTGTATCGAATGCGCTCCACACCGGGCACCTTGGCCACGGCGTATAGCAGCTGGGCAAAGGTGATCTCCCCATCCACCTTGAGTCCATAGGAGTTCACGTTCTGGCCGATCAGAGTGATCTCCCTGCTGCCCCGCTCCGCCAGCGCCTGCACCTCCTCCAGGATCTCCCCGGACGGACGGGAGACCTCGACCCCCCGGGTCGCGGGGACAATGCAGAAGGTACACCGGTTGTCGCAACCCTTCTGAATGGTGACAAACGCCCCCACCCCGGCAGCGTGCTTGGGGGCGAGCTCTCGCACGAAGGGGTAGTGGTCCACGTCCATGAATCGGTTGTCCAGCACCCGCTCAGAACCGGCCCGCTCCACGAGATCCTGGATGCGCGGCACCTGATCGGGACCAAACACCAGGTCCACGTCCTTCTTGTACTTCTTGAAGAGACGCTCCCCATCATGCTGGGCCATGCAGCCCGCGATGCCGATGGTGGTTCCCTGGCTGCGAAGATGCTTGACCTCACCGATAAAGGAGTAGAGCTTCTGCTCCGGCTTGTCCCGCACAGAGCACGTGTTCACAAGCACCAGATCTGCCTCTTCCGGGCTGTCCACCGGCTCGTACCCGTCCTTCCCCAACAGCGCCTGCATCTTGCCGCTGTCGTAGACATTCATCTGGCAGCCAAAGGTCTTGATGAAGACCTTCTTTGGCTCGGGCACACGCTCGGACAAACCACCGCTCCCTCTTGAGGTTGGCCGCGTTCTATGCCATCCGCAGCCCTAGGGCGAGCGTGGAATTTCCACCAGCTGCGCATCGAAGGGTCCGATGCGAACCCGCTGGACGGTCCCGAACGACTCCACGATCCAGGCATCGAATGCGGCCTTGGCGTCGGTCCGCTCGTCCATGGGTCCCCGGTTCAGCGCCACATACGGAATGGGTCCGTCTCCATCACACTCCGCCCGCAGAATCGACAGGCAGAAGTCAAAGGCGCCGGCATTGGCCACCGGGGGGCAGACCGTGCCGGGGCAAGTGCGGCGGGCCGTGTAGGCCTCTACTTCCCTTAGATCGCACACGAGCCCCCCCTGTCCAGGAAAGTGGGAGGTGACCGCCTCCCCGATCTCCATGGCGACCACGCCGAACAAGGGGGGAGGTTGTTGATTCCGACTGACCCCGGAGCTCTGGATGTAGCCCAAGGCGAGCCCGACACCGCACACTGCCCCCAGAAGCCCACGGGGCCAGCGCTCCAAAGGGACCCGTTCCAGCACCACGCGTTCCACCAGAGATGCGCCGCTCACGCACCCGCGCACCATGAGCAGCGCAGCGACGGGAAGCAGGTTGTGGCTGTACCGGGGCTCCGCATCCGCAGCGGCGAACAGCGGCAGGGGGGCGAGGCAGACCACCAGAAGCAGGCCGCTCTTCCAGCACGACTCCCCCCGCCAGCGGCGCCAACCCGACAGGTCTTCCCGGCGGGGTTTCAGAGCCAACCCCGGCACCCCCAGCCAGAGAAAAGTCACAGAAGCCCCCCAGGGAAGCCAACCTGGACGCAGGAGCCGGGCCATTCCGGTGACCGCATCCTCCACTGCGGTGGAGGCGCCCGATCGCATGATCTCCAGGGCCGGCCCCCAGACAGCGGTGGGGCTGCCTTGAAGGGGAAACTCCCCGGGAGTGATGCCCTCGGGGACCGCGAGAAGAAGCCCCCTGAAACCCGCCCAGGGGAACACCGAAAAAAGAGCCCCCCAGGCAAGCCCCAAACCCACGCCGTACCCCACGAGCACCAGCACCCTCTTTCCCCGCCGCGCCAAGAGACCCATGCCCAGGAGGCCAGCCAAGGGAAAGCCCAGCGTCGTGAAGTGTGTTGCCCCCACAGCCGCTGCAACCCCGCCGGCCAAGACAGATCGTTTGGGTGATCGAGCCCCCCACAAGCAGACCGCGACCAGCGCCGGCACCCCAAAGGTCACCGCGGGATCCACCCCAAAGCGCCGGGAAGCGGCGACCAACACCGGATTGGCCGCCACCAGTGCCCCTGCGCCAAATCCGACCCACATGCCTCCGGCAGCTCGTCCCACCCCGTACACCACCACCGGCAATAGGAATTGCAACAGGTGGTTCACCAGGTGTCCCGCCAAGAGCAGGGGGTACCCCACATGGGCCAGAACCGTCAACACAATCCAGGTGGGCATCCGGTGGGCATCCAGGTCTCCAAGCCGGCCCTCTGCAAGCGCCCGCGCACCCGCCGCCCAGGCCCCAGCATCGGGACCAGAGATCATCTGGTCATGGCGGGTGGCCCAGAAAGGCATTCCCTCGCCGCCCCCCATGGGCCAGACCCGCCACCCGAGCCAGAGGAGCACGGCCAGGAGAACCGCCTCGGCGACCAGGGCCTTGCGGGACGCAATCCGGTGAAAGAGGGAGGGCTTCACCCTCCGAGGGTAGCAACCCGTCGCCAACCCGTCGCCAACCGATGCTTCAAGCCCAGGGCCTCTGCATCTCGGCAGAACGCCTCCAGATCCTCCGGTACCACCGCGCGGCCCTGGGCGTAGGGCCGTGTCCGGCCCTGGGCGGCCATCACCAGCGGCTCTGCAAGGCAGGCATAGATCTGTCCCGGCCCGTAGCCGGAGATGAAGTGGTAAAGCCAACCCCAGAATCCACGCCTCCAACCCGGCGGAAGCTCCATGGCCTCTCCGGCAAGAACCTGGACCCCCCTTGGCACAGGCCCCGGCGCAAGCGTCGACGGCAGCGCCACGTCCACAAGGACTGTCTCCGTCTGGAGGATCTCCGGCGCAAGAGCCCCGCCGCTCGTGGCGGCCCCAACGACGACCCGAGTGGCCCCGAGCGCTTCCTCCACGGAACGCAGGGAAACTCCAACCTCTTCCGCTCGCCGCGTGGGCGCTTTGCCCTTTCCGACCGCAAGCACCTGCAGCCCATTTCGCACCAGGAGTCTCGCCACCGCCTCTCCCACCGCTCCCCCGAAACCCAACACAGCCACCCGCTCCTCTCCCACAGCGCGGGCCACCTCCAGGGCATTGCCAGCGGCCGCCCATGCGGTGGCCGCTGCCCCGGTGGTAATGGGAACGTCCACCCGACGGGCCAGCTCCTCTCCTCGCCCGCCCACCACAGCCAAGAGGGAGCCCAGCCCCACGGCTTGTACCCCTTCCAGGCTCTCGGTGACCTGTCTCATGGCACTCACCGCCCCGGCCTGATCTTCCAACAGCGTCCCCGGAAGAAGAGGGAGCGCGATCACCCGGCCCTCCAGGGCCTCCCCCACGCCAAACCGGCACAGCTCTCCTGACGCCAGGTCTGGGGCCTTCATGCCAACAGCCGCACCCAAGTGGCCGCGGCGTACCCCCATCACCCTTCGCTGGAATGGGGAGAGAGGATGCACCAGGAATGCAAACTGCCGCGGATCAGGCATCAGACCAGGTGAGGACCACCTTCGGGCTCCTCGGCCCGCTTGGCCTCCAGAAGCTCGGCCACCAGACGGCAGAAGGTCGAGACCCGAAAGAGCAGCGGAATCTCGCTGGTTTTCAGTCCCTCCTTGAAGAACTCATCTGGTACCTCGGGCATGGCCAGGCGAAGACGGCGCAAGCCCACCTCCGTGAGAATGCCATGCGTCTCCAGGGTCTCCCCTTCCTCCAGGGCAGCACGCACCGCCTCCTCGACGCCTCCCCGGGGTATGCGGATGTCGAAGGTGCGCTCCAGGCGGAACACGATGTCCAGGAGGTCCAGGGACTCCGCGCCCAGCTCTTCGATGATGGTGGCGTCGTACTCCACTTCGTCATCGTCAAGGCCCAAGGCCTCGGCAAAAGCAGCGCGGACCCCGCGAAAAATTTCAGGGTCTTGGGGATCGGTCATTGGTTTCGATTGCGACAGGGCAGTTGCGTACATGTCCTTGTTGCGGTGCAGTGGCAGATTCTACCGAGAATGACCCGGGTCTGCTTGTGAGATTGAAAGACCACAATCCCTTGACAAGGTGAGACCGGTATTCTGGCCACGCAAGAGGCCACGCACCAACCCCACCGGCACGCGGGCTGCTCCCAGCACCCCCAAGAGGTGTTCCTCCACCGGCGGGTTCTCATGGGGCCCATTCTCCACCTGCCAGCGGTCCCCGGCCTGCGCAGCCCGGAACACCAGAAAACCCGCCCCCTCTCCCATGCGTCGTCCAGCAAACAAGGGCTGGGCATCCAGAAAGGAGTCGGCGCCCCCCACTACCGCAAGGTCCGCCCGGTTCTCGGCCACGGCTCGATAGCCCTCGTACACCGCCACAAGGCCCGACTCGATTCCCTGACAGTAGCAGGCATTGGTCCCCTGAAAGTCATGGTTCGCACAGGCAAATCCAAGGATGTTGTTGGACAGACCCTTGACCAGCCAGAGGGGGTGAATCAAAGGCACACCTTCTGCTGCAAACCGGGACATGTCCAGCGTGCCGTCTTCCGACGTGCTGGCATCCAGGGCCGGCAACAGATCGTCACTTTCCCCCCCCAGCGGCGTCATGCCCACGTACATGGCTCTGCGCTCCGGTGGGACGGCTTCCCACCCCGGCGTCTCTGCGAGGGCAAGACGCACGCCGCTGACCCCAAGCTTGACCGCGCGACTCATGAGCTTGAGAGACTTTCGGTCCTCAATGTAGGCACGCGCCCGAAAGCCGGGAACCTCCCCCGGCCGGCCCCCCTCGACCCCTTCTTGTCCCACGCCCGCCGGACAAAGCAGACCCAAACCCGCCACGGAGACCCGGCGCATCAGAGGGCCTCCAGGGTGCCTGTGCGATCCAGCGCCAGAGCTTCCAGGGATCGATCCACCCGCTTGATCAGTCCGGTCAGGGTGCGGCCGGGTCCAAGCTCCAGAAAACGCCTTACCCCCAAAGACTGCATGGCCTCCACGCACTCCACCCACCGCACCGGTGAGCTGACCTGGTCCACGAGGGCCTTGCGAATGGCCACAGGATCATCGCTTGCGGCGGCTGTTGCATTCTGAAACACGGGAAAGCGGGGAGGTTGAATTTCCACATTCTCCAGCGCTTCAGAGAGCACCTCTCCCGCAGGGGCGAGCAGCGAGCAGTGAAAAGGTGCCGAGACCTGCAGTGGGGCGCACCGCCGGGCCCCCGCTTCCCGCGCTGCCTTCATCAACCGCTCCAGGGCCCCCAGGTGTCCTGCCACCACCACCTGGACCCGAGAGTTGTGGCCAGCCACCTCCACCACCTCGTCCTCGGCGGCCACCTTGCACAGGGCCTCCAGGGCAGGTGCATCCAACCCCATGATGGCGGCCATGCCGCCGATTCCCGCGGGCACAGCCGCCTGCATGGCTTGTCCCCGAAGCCGCACAAGCCGCACCGCATCCTGGAATTGCAGGGCCCCCGCGGCCACCAGGGCCGAGTACTCCCCCAGGGAGTGGCCCGCGGCCACCGTTGGCTGAATCTTGGGGTGCAGGTCCGCGAGCACCCGCAACAAGGCCACCGAGTGGGCAAGAATTGCCGGCTGGGCGTTCTCGGTCAATGTCAACGCCTCCATCGGCCCTTCGCGCAACAGCGTGGACAAGTCCTCCCCCAGGGCGTCGTCTGCCTCTGCGAAGGCCTCGCGGGCCGCCGGATGATCCAGCTGGACCCCCATGCCCACGTACTGGCTCCCCTGGCCAGAAAAGACAAAGCCGTCTGACATACGCAACCGCTCCTCCCGGGTGGGTATCCGAGAGGAGCGGGCGGGGCGAGATCCGGGTCCCCTTTGGGACCTATCCAGCGCTGGGGTCGGCCACGCGACCGATGAAGATCACCGAGTCCGTGATGCGGTCCCTCACCAGAAACAGGAACGGATGGTCCACGACCACCTCCTCCATCATGGGAGCGGAGGTCGCACCCACCACCACGGCGGTGGCAGCCGCGGCTTCCGTGCCTTCCTCGTCGATCTTCACGAAGGCCTCGTGGATCGCCGCCGTGAGGACCAGGTCCGGCTCGGCGCTGATCCCAGCGAAGTCAGCCGCGCTGGGGTCAAACGCATCCACCATGCCCAAAGCCTGCAAGGGCTCACTCAACAGCGACTTGGTGCGCATCTCCAGGCGGGTCAGCTCATTGATGATGCCGGCGGGGATCAGGTCCGGGATCTTCTCATGGGTCTCCTCTGACACCCACCCGTTGATGTGAAGCCGAGCAGCAACGCGAGAACGGGAAGGGTGGAGAGAGAATGAGCGCGGGACATAGGATCTCCTGGGGTTGTAAACACCCAACGCAAAGGTCGCGCCCCCGCTCAAATACCTGGAATCACGCCAAACCACCCCGTAACACAACGTGAAAAGCGCCTGGGGCGCGACACGTATGTCAGGCCCGACCCAAGATCAGGGCGCAGTTCTGCCCGCCAAATCCAAAGCTGTTGGACAGGATGACCCTGGGGGCGTCGTCCCTGGGCTCTTCCTGCACGGTAATTGGAAGATCTTCGAGCGACTTCAGACCCAGGGTTCCGGGAGTCCAACCCCCTTCCAAGGCTGCCACGCAGGCCGCCGCCTCCACGGCCCCGGCCGCGGCAATGCAGTGGCCCAGACCGCCCTTGATGGAAGAGACTGGCACCTCGCTTCCCAGAACCTGGGACACTGCGTGGGCCTCGATGCCATCTCCCAGGGGGGTGCCCGTCCCGTGGGCATTCACGTGGTCCACATCCTCGGGAGCCATGGAGGCATCTGCCAGTGCCCGCTCCATAGCCAGGATGGCACCGCGGCCTTCCGGATGGGGGGCGGTGGGTTGGTAGGCATCCACCGACGTACCCGCCCCGAGAATCCTCGCGAGGGGTCTTGCCCCCCGGGCCTGGGCCCGCCGTGCGGTCTCCAGAACCAAAACCGCGGCTCCTTCGCCGATCACAAACCCGTCTCGCCCTACATCAAAAGGTCGGCACTCCCCAGAGGAGAGCGCACCCAGCACCACGAAGGAAAGCACCCCGAGGGGGTGGATCATGGAGTCATGTCCTCCGCAAAGCGCCACCTCGACCTCTCCGCGCCGCACGGCCCTCCATGCCTCAGCGATGGCCTGGGCACCCGCAGCGCAAGCGGAGAAGGAGGTGTACCGCGGCCCCTGGGCCCCGGACTCCTCTGCCACCCACTCGGTGACCCGCTCGGGCAGGTGTCGCCAGGGCGCCGCGCGATCCCGTGCCAGGTCTCCCAAGACCGCCTCCCGATCCAACCCCCGATCCGAAAGGTGCGGAAAGACGTCCTCCTCCAGCTCCCCCGGCGTGACAGACGAAAGCCCGGTGCCCAGCCACACCCCGGCCCCCTGTGCCTCCTCAAGCCCCGCGGACTTCAGCGCATCCCGGGCTGCAGCCAGTGCCAGCTGGCCCTTTCGATCGTCTCGCAGATCCGGGTGGCCCTCCAGGGGCACGTTGACCTGGGCAGCACAAGCAATGGGCAGCCCCCCTGGGTCAAACGCTGTCAGCGGCCCCAGGCCGGTTCGATGGCCTCTCAATCCCTGGGCCAAAGCCTCCAGTCCACGTCCGTACGCGCAGATCGAGCCCACGCCGGTGACGACCACATCCCGGCCGTCCAAGTGATTCAGCTGCTACAGGCGGCCTTTCCGCCCTCGAAGCACTGGGTGAGACCGGCACGGATGTCTTGCACCACTACAGTCTTTCGTGCGCCCCCCTCCCCCAGCGCCGTGATCACACACCTGGTCACCGTGGGTGTAGAAAGCACCACCGTGGTGCGACCACTTTCGCGAATGCCGCCCTCACAGGACACGGTCAGCCGACGAGTTCCTTCCATCAGGGATTCAAACGCCACCGTGGTGCCATTGAAGCCCGCGAGGGGGTCTTCTTCCACTGGTTCCTCCACGGGGGGAGGCACGACGGGAGGCGCCACCACCTCGGGTGGAGGCGGCTCGTTCGCGGCTTCCCCGCCCCCGAACAAGGACGTCACCACGCCAGACGCTCCAAACAACTCCTCCTTGAACAGAAGCGACCCCGCCCCCAGGCCCACCGCCAGGGCGAGGCCAAACACCAGAAAGGAAGCTGCCACACGGTGCACCACAGTGGTGTCGGTTCCATCATCCGTCAGACCATCTCCCCCAACGCTCGTAAACACGGTCTCGCTGCCCAGACCCGCGGCGGATTCTTCTGGCATGGGCGGCGCGGAGGCCAGTCCCCCGGCCTCGCTGGGGCTTTTGTCCAAACGCGGCGGAGAGGCTGATGGCGGCGCAGACGGCAGAGCGGGTGCGGAGGGCAAGGGCGAACCCGACCCAGCGGGCATAAGCCGGGTCGGGTCGCTTCCTCCAGGTTCCGGAATGTGCCCGAGAATCTCCTCCTCCGGCATCATCTGGGTGGGTCCATCCCCCACTCCGTCTGCTCCGTCGGAATCCTCGGTCAGAGTGGCACCATCAACGATTCCAGGTCCAAGCAAGCCAGTCCCGGGCACTGCCAGGGGCAAAGAGGGATCCAAACCAACCGGCCGGGTCGGCAGACTCCTGGGAACAGAGATCTCCGACATGACGTTGGAGACAGGCCCGCTGACCTCTTTGTCTGTCTCCACAATTTGCAGCTCGTCGACGCCCCCGAGCTCGGGTTCTGTTTCCTGCTCCGCGGCTTCCGTGGAATCTGGGCCCGACTCGTCCCCCATTTCCGCCATCAGGCGCGCCTTGAGCTCTGCTGGGTCCTCCAGGCGTGTGGCTGCATCCTCCCAATCCTCTTCCGGTGCCGACCCGGCTGGCTCGATCCGCGTGGCCTCGTCAGCCTCGACTTTGGGGCCCGCAGGGTCATCCAGTCGGGTGGGCTCTTCCAGGTCTTCCCCGCCGGGACCGTCGCCCAGAACCGCCCCGCCAAGGTCCGTCACCTCAATGGAACGAAGCTCAGCCAGCGTGGGGGGGCCTCCACTGGACAATTCGGGCAGCGTTTCGGTTTGGCCAACACGAGCCTCTGGCTGTTCCCGTCCCACCACGCGGCCGTCTCCTCCCAGGGAGACCCGATCCTCCGTGAGCACCCGGCCGGTCATGGGGTTGTACTTGTCCCCGGACTCGGCGCTTATGACCAAAAGGGGTGGAATGTTGTTCTCCGACCACTCCTGCAACGAGAGCCCACCAAATTTCCGAGCCAACTCACGGCAGCGAACGCCGAGGGAGGCCGCAGCGGGTCGGTCCGTCGCTTCATAGGCAAGGCACTCCACCAGCATCGCCTCAAGCTCCGTCGCGGCGGGCCCGGACACGGCGGTGGTTGCCCGCAAAAAAGAGAGCCGATCCGCGAGAAAAGCGGCGTGCTTGGTCGGGGATCCCTTGGCCTTGCCGAGCTTTTCCGTGGTGATCATCTCAAACAAGGTCGCGCCCAGGGAGTAGACGTCGGAGCGGGGGCTCTCCGGTTCAAACAGCAGCCGTTCCGGAGGCATGTAGTCAATCGAGCCGAATTGAAGCTCTCGGGTGTCCGACTCCCGGGCGTCGAATTCGGCCCGGGCCACCCCAAAGTCCAGCACCTTCACCAGCCCCGAGTCATCAATCATGATGTTCGATGGCTTGATGTCCCTGTGAATGACACGAAGAGGTTTCTCACCGGGGAAGGGAGGGCGGTTGAACGCAGCATCCAGGGCGGAAGAAACCGCTGCAATGACCTGCAGGCAGACCTGCGGGCCCATGGCATTCTCAGTCCCACCGAGGCCCTGCACAAGAGCCTTGAGGTCCACCGCCTCCAGGTACTCCATGATGATGGCCGCCCTTCCATCCAGGGAGGTGAGGTCCACGACGTCCACGATGTTCCGGTGGCGCAGCCAGCCCAGAAGACGGGCTTCGTCCCGCATTCTCCGGGCAATCTCCTCGTTCTCGCTCCATCGCCGGTGCAGGAGCTTCACCGCAGCGATGCGGGAGAATCCATCCGGATGCACAACCTTGGTGAGATACACGCTTCCAAACCCGCCCGAGGCGATCTCGCGCAGAAATTCGAACTGCCTCACAATCTCAGGGTTGGCCAATCCGGGCTCCAACAAGTGAGAAAGCCTATCACTCCTTCTGCCACAGTGCTTCCGCCCAGGCGCCGGTCGTCTCCACACCTCGAATTCCAGCCGTTCCGAGGACCGCCCCCACCAGGGCATCTGCCACGCCACAATGTCCCAGCCGGTCCCAGTGTGTTGCGGGTGCAACCGCCCCTCCCCCCCCGGCCTCTCCCCGAGTCAGCCAGCCCAAGGGCGCCGGGCCATCCCCCGCCTCAATTCGAAACACCACTGCAGCTTCTCCAGGCGGAGGCGTGCGCCCCAGGCGAGCCCAGTCTCGTAGACTTCCTTCCTCCAACCAAGAATCTGCAGCTCCCACCAGTGCCGCTGAGCACCTTCCTTCCGCCACCGCTGCGATTCCCTCCCGCAGCGCCATGACCCCCGCCGCCGGTCCCCCGGCGGACACGCCAGACTCACCGCGAATCCCCAGCTGAATCGCCACGTGTGCCAGGGCCATGTTGGGCAGGGTGCGAAGTGGCTGCAAAGGCGGGTACAGGTCTCGCCCAGCGGTGGCCAGGAGCGAGCTGGAGAGGCGACCGTTGCTTGCAGAGGCAAGGATGGCGGCATCCGCCTCTCCGGTGTCGGGGGGTTCCCGGCGCACACCCACAAAGAGCCCCAGGGTCTCCAGGTCTCCTTCCCAACCTTCCAGGGACCGCTGCGCCGCCATGAGCAGGAGGGTGGCTGAACGGGAAAAGAGCTTTCGATCCCGCCGACGGGTGAGGTTCGGTCGGCAGGGTCCCTGAACGGGCGCCACGTGGGATACCGGCGATCCAGGCACCTCGCAGGGCACCACCCCGGTCTCGCCTGCAACCAAGCGGGCCCGCACCTCCCTCGGACCCATCCCCAGAGCACACACCAACTCGACAGCGGTGACCCGTGCCCGGAGGCTCATGGCGCCCTCGAAATCACCAGGCTGCCATTGGAACCCCCGAATCCAAAGGCATTCGTGAGCGCATGGTCCACGGCCTCCTCCACCGCCCCCGGGGAGACATGCCGCATCTCACAGCCGGGGTCCGGATGGTCCAGGTTGATGGTGGGAGGGAGAACACCGGTGCGAATTGCCTGGGCACAAACAATGGCTTCGACAGCTCCACATGCTGCCACCAGGTGCCCCATCATGGACTTGGTGGAGGACACCCATGGCTGGGCCCCCTTGAAGACCCGCTGGATTCCCCGGGTCTCAGAAGGATCGTTCATGGGGGTCGAGGTGCCATGCGCGTTGATGTACCCCACATCCTCAGGGGCGAGACCGGCATCCTGCAGGGCTAGCGCCATGGCCTGCGCTGCGCCGCGCCCGTCCGGGGGTGAATCGGTGATGCGCCAGGCATTGCTGGAGCAGCCGTATCCACTGACTTCAGCCAGGATCTCGGCCCCACGGGACCGTGCCACCGACTCCCTCTCCAAGACCAGGATTCCGGCCCCCTCTCCCAGCACGAACCCATCCCGATCCCGATCAAAGGGACGAGAGGCGCCGCTTGGATCGTGGTTTCGGGTTGACAGCGCCCCCAGCAAGGAGAAGCCTGTCAACATCAGGGGCCCCACCAGCACGTCCACTCCCCCGACAATCATCACGTCAGCTTCTTCTCGGCGAAGGCGAAGAGCCCCCTCACCCACAGCCTGGGAGGAAGACGTGCAAGCGGTGGATATTGTGGACATTATTCCCTTTGCACCGACACGCTCCGCAACGGCCTGGGTCGGGGCAGAGGCGGCATTTCGCATCAGATCTGCCAGGGTTGGAAGCGCACCGGTTCGATAGCGTCGGGCCACCACGGAGAGGGAGGGGCGGGCCGACTCGGACCCCAGGCAGACCCCAATCCGCGCCGGATCCATGGTGAGGGGACCGGCCCCGCGCATCGCCTCCTCCAGCGCCACGCAGACCAGCCGCTCCTTCAGGGAAGCGGGGTCTTCCTCCGGGAGTGAGTCCACCTCTGCGGCGAAGGTCACATCGAATCCGGAGGCATCAAAGCGGCGAATGGGCCCTATCCCCGAGCGACCCGCTACCAGAGCCTTCCACGTGGAGGGCAGATCCTCCCCCAAGGGAGTCACGACCCCCATGCCGGTGACGACCACTCTCTCCCGCGTCATTCGTCCGGGCACTCCGCCCACAGGCGCTTCATCTCCGCGCGCTCCAGACGCTCCACGTTCTCGCTCTCGGCGGCGTTCTCAAAAGGCACCGCATTGAAGACAAAGGTCTGCTCCGCCTGGGCATGTCGCCGGCCGTCCACTCGTGCCTCCACGCGCATGACCGCGCTCTCCTCCCGAAGGGCCAAAAAGCGGGCCACCAGCTCCACCTCGTCACCAGGGCGAACAAACCGACGAAACTTCACCTTCTCCGCCATGCTGAACACTGGAAAGGGCCAGTCTCCCCGCTCCAGGCGCACGGTGTAGCCGATGAGCTTTCCTGCGAGCTGGGCCATTGCTTCCAACAAAAGGACACCGGGCACCACGGGAAACCCCGGGAAGTGATCCTGGAAAAACTCCAGGTCTTCCGGCCAGCTCTTTGTGCCGCGGGCTTGCTCGCCCTGCACCATTTCGTCAATTCGGTCCAGCATGTGCCAGCGCACGTTCTCCTCCCCTTGTGGAGCGCGCTATCCTAGTAGCCGACCCTCCCAAGGACCGCGACAAAGTGCCGAGCACCCACGCCACCGGAGTTCATGTTCGCCACGCGGTGAGCCGTGCGCTGGCCACCAACAACCTGCGACCCCAGGAAGCCACCTACCAGGTGCTGACCGCCCGGGTCACCCTGTCCTCGACCCGTCGAGTGCGCCGCGCTGAGGTCACACTGCGCATCCGTCCCCCCCGTCCCTTGACCCAGTGGGAGCCCCACGAGGTCTCCGGTTGGGTCAACCCGGATGGTGCCCACCCGCAAATGGCCCTCGTCCGCCTGGACAACCCGCTTTTTGTCGACGTGTTTCCCGTCACCTGGGATGCATGGCTTCGGGTACCGGCAGGGGAAACCAGGTCGAACACTGTCTTGCCCGACGGAGTCGACCCCCTCTGCCCAAAGACGGGAGCCGATCTGGCTGAGGCATCAGCGTTTGCCCACTCCCTGGGCAAGCGACTGCCCACCCGGGAGGAGTTGAAGTCCCTGTGGGGAACCGCCCGATGGCCTTGGGGGGAGCACGCAGACGACCGCTTGGGGCGGACCCGGTACCCACGCATGGGGGATCTATTCGAGGTGGGCATGCACCCCCCTGTACAGGGCCTCTTCGACCTGGGGGCATGGCTCTGGCACCTGGATGCTGAAGGGCGACTTGGATGCGGCGTGGTGGACGGATCTGCTTGTTTTGGCCATCCTGCTGCAACCCCCACGGGCCCCGTGGGCTTTCGCTGCGTCGTCGACCCCTGATACCCTGCCCTGGCTGGAGAAACCGAGTGCCACGCCTTTCCTTTCTTGCCGTCTTGCCTCTCCTCGCCGGCTGCTGGCGTACCCCCTCCACGAGCGAGCTCAGCGCGGTGCCCTTCCGGCATCCGGATCTCGCCACCCAGAGCGGTGCGATTCTGTCCTATGAACCGCAGCCGGCCCTGTTGTGCCCCGATGGCCAGCCCGCCCGGTTCTACGTGGTGTACAACAGCGAAAAGACCGAGGAGACCGAACCCATTGTGGTCGAGGATCCGGTGGAGGACAGCGGAAGTGACAGCGGGGAAGACTCGGGGGAAGACACCGGCACCACGCCGCCGCCTCTCCCGGACACAGCCGACACAGGCACAGTGGACAGCGGAGAGGGTGAACCCATGGGTTCCACCAGTTCCCCCGTGGCAGTCGTTCTGCACTCCTCGGCATTTGACTACGTGCTCGCCCCTGACCCAGCCGATCCCCTCGCCGGCGAGCACTACCGGGGCGGCGTCGGTTCGGTGACACGTCTTCACCGGGACTGGGGCATCAAGAAGGTCTGGGAGACCCTGGGCCAGGGCGACTCAGTAGACCCCACGGAGAACAACACCGGCAGCCTGCCCGCCGCGATGGTGGAGGCTGGAATGGTGGGTGTCTACCCCATCAACTGCTGGGGAGACCTGTGGCACAACGGCGTCGAGGACAGCCCCAACGACCTGGCGGCCGACCTGGGAGTCATCCGAAACGGCCACACCTTTGCCTGGTGGATGATTCGCTTCCTCCAGGACCTGGAGTTCGCCGTGTCCCACGACAGCCAGGTGGCCCTGAACCTGGACTTGGAGCAGCTGTATCTGGTGGGACTCGGGGACGGGGCGCGGGGTGTGGCGGATCTGCTGCGCCGAGCGGACATGCCCCCGGTCGCCGGCGTCCTGCTGGATGCGCCCGTGGAGGACCTGACCTCCTGGGCGACCCTCGACAGCTTTTCCGCGGAGCGGGTCGGACTGCAGCGGGTCTACAACTTTGATGGGGAAGACCCGGAGCGTCCCGAGCCCACCTGGAGCCAGACCTCCCTGAGCCAGCTGGCCAGCACCGGGGGTTTCACCGGCATGCGCACGGCGGTGATCTACTCGGACGCGGATCCGCGAATTCCCCTGCCAGAGACCCACTACGACTCCCTGGCGCAGTCCCTGTCGACGGTGGAGGGGGCCTGGGTCCAGAACACAGGGGAGTCGGCGCATGTGTTCAGCAACGGGGATTTCGGTCGGTCCACCGAGCTGGTGAACTACCTGCTGACGGGGGAGATCCCCGCCGAGCCAGTCGACGACGAGCCGACGGACACGGGAGCGCCGGCACCCCAGTAAGCGCACAGGAGACGCACCCCAAGACATTCCCGAGGGCGGGCACAGAAGACACCTCTGGAGGAGACACCGGGGATGGAGACACGGGGGATGGAGACACGGGGGGTGACGATGACGAATTGAACAGATCCGATTCTCAACGGAATCTGAGTGACAGGGAACACCAACTTCAGTTGCATGTCGGGTCAGGTGAACGTCGAGTTCGTATCAGCTAGACCATTTGGAGTGACCAGCTCCGATTCGCAAATGTCATCATCCCGGAATGGGACGCTGGTGTTTCATAAACCCGCGGGTTGTCGCCGGAAGGCGCCAGAGCCGCATACGAGCGGAGCCGGTCATGAACAAGGATAGCAGCTACGTCGGTCTCGACGTCCACAAAGCCACGATTCAGGTCGCACTTTTCACCTCAAAGGGCGGTCGCCCGATTGAGTGGAGCCTCTAAAACAAGGACCGGGCGGTCACCAGGATGGTGCGCAAGCTCCGACGCCACAGCCGGGTGCATTCTGGGGACAGAATACTTAACTCCATTGAACTTTCCTTTTCTCCGGTAGCTGCCGCGGAATTCTTCAGGCGCAGAGTTTAGTATTGTGTCCCCAGAACTCGGGCGCAGAGTTTAGTATTGTGTCCCCAGAACTCGTTCCAGAAGAACTCCTGGTCGTTCAGAACTCGCCCCGGTAGCTGCCGCGGAATTCTTCAGGCGCAGAGTTTAGTATTGTGTCCCCAGAACTCCTCCAGAACTCCTCTCGAGGTTCGAGGGTACGCACCCCACGCCCCCCCTCCCTCCTTCTCCCCTCCTACCGCACCCTCCTCCCCTTCCATTTCACCCCCCCCCTCAAGTGCTGCACCCCCGAATTCACCAAAATCCCCATCACCCCCAACGTCGCCGGTGCATGCGTCAACCCGTACAACGGCGACAACCCCCAAATCAAATCCATGCGCAGCCGCACCACCTGCATGCAAACCGTCAGCACCGCTCCCCAAAACAGCCACTCCCCCTCTACACAACCCACCACCCCCAACCCCAGCAACAGCGGCCCAGCCAGCACCTGGATGAACAGCCAAACGAGCACCGCAAGCAGAATCCCCCACGAATAGTGCATGCCCGCAAAGAGGTTCTTGCTCCACCCCTGCCAGATCTCCGAGAACGACGTATACATGCGGCAGTCAAACAGGTCTTTGAGCAGCAGAAAGCGGTACCCGACCTCCGCCTCCGCGGCCGCCCGTGCGATGGCCACGTCCTCGATGACCGCCCCCGCCACCGCCGCATGCCGGCCCAGGGACTCGTAGGCGTCTCGCTTCACGGCGATGAGCTGGCCGTTCGCCATGATCTTGTCCGGCTGATCCGGGTCGTTGACGTCGTCCATGTCGTTGCCCGCAAGAATGAGCCCCGCCACCGCAGGTTGGAGCACCTTCTCCCAGAAAGTCTGGTTCTCCAGGCGCCCAATGCCGGAGACCATCCCCACCCCTTCTCGCTCCCCGTACCCCACGATGCGAGACAACGCCGTGGGGTGCAGCCGCACGTCTGCATCCACAAAAACCAACCAGTCCCCCGTGGCCTCACGCTGCGCCCGCTCAAGGGCCCACGGCTTTCCATACCAACCCTCCGGAGGCTCCTCTGATCCGTGCAGAGCCAGAATCCGGTCATCCCCGCCTGCCCGCTCTCGAAGCAGCTCGGTGGTTCCATCGGTGGAGGCATCATCCAGCACCACCACCTGCAGGCTGGGATGGTCCGATGCCAAGATTGCATTCAGGCAGGCCCCCAGGTTGTCTACTTCGTTTCGCGCCGGCACCACCACGCTCACACCCACCCCGGGCTCCACAGGAGGATCCGACGGACCCAGGGTCCATACCGGGTGGCGCCGCCGGCGCTCTATCTTCACAAGACCCGCCACCCACCCCAAGACGGCCAACCCCAAAAGAACCCGGATTGCCCAGATCAAATCCGGCCTCCCCCGGGCGTGGTAGCGTCGTGCCCCATGGAAAAAAGGTCCAGGGTTCCCGTGGCGTTTGGAGTCTTCATCGGGCTCCTCCTGCCCTTCCTCTATCTCGTGCAGCTGGTGGTTCAGCGTACTCCGGATCGCCAGCAGTGGTTGGGGGGAGATCTGGAGGTGATCCTGGAAGAGCAGGCCCCCATGACCTTGTCCATCGTGTTGGCGGCACAACCCACCCCCAAAGACCACACCAATACGGGCGACCCCATGAAGCTCAACGGAGCAGCCCGGCTACGGCAGGCCGTCTACCCCTGGGAGGCCGTTCCCTTTGAGGCGGGTCTTTCCTTGGCAATGGACCGAGAGTTCTTCGAGGGAACAGGCGGAGGAAAGGGTTGGGCAGCCTCCTACACGGAGCGGCTCGTAAGCCGGGAAGACGGCATGGGACTCCCCCCCATTCCCTGCGACGGAGACATTCAGCTTCAACGCCAGGCACGCATGGACGAGGACCTGGCCCAGCTACAGAGCTGGACCCGAATGGAGCTGAACCTGAACCTCGCCTGCACCTCCGCCGGACCTGACCTCCTCTGGAACAGCGGCGACGAGCAGCGCTGGGCCATTCGAGGCCCGTTGATCCTCAGGAACCGGCCGCTCTAGCCGCAGCCCGCACCCGCTCCAGGGCCGCCTCATCCAGGGCCAGGATCGGGTCCTTGACCTGTCCGTCCGGAGCCCCGTCCCGAACCCGCGCCACCCGGTACCGGTCATAGGTGCCGAGGGGCAGCCACTCCACAAGCACCGGCCCCAGCCGTCCATTCTTCCGCTTGGAGGCGTACTCCACGTTCGAACGCGCCAAGGCCGCATCCAGCCGCTCGGCAAGCCCCCCTTCACGGGGGCGCTCCCCTTCCACCAGGAACACGATGCAGGGTACTTCGGCCATGCGATGGCCAGCCGTGAAGCCAGCCACCTCCCCTCCACCGAGCACCTCCCGCACCGAGCGCACCACCTGGTCTTCTGTCAGCTTTTCCCCGGTCACGTTCAGGACCCCCGCCCCGCGCCGCACGAAGCGAAACACCGGGGCCCGCCCCACGTGGCCCGTCACCTCCACCACGTCGTCCAGGTCGTAGCGCACAAGCCCCGCAGAGGTCGTGATCACCAGCCGATACTGCTGGCCGTCTCTCAGCTCCCAGGCCCAGTGGGGCCTCTCCGCAGCGTCCAGGAACTCCAGTACATGCCCTCCGAGCCAGGCCACCCCTCCCTCGGCGCCATCGGTCTGCGGAATCGCAAAATAGCCTTCACTCGCCGTGACACCCACATCCCTCACAGGCAAATCCCCCCCCAAGGCAGCCTCCAGTCGCTCCAGAAAGAACGGCGCTGCCCCGCCCTTCCAGCACTGGATTCGCTGCAGGGGCCAGATCTTCGTGGGCTTCCACTCATCAGGAGGGCTCCCCCGCTTCATGGACCGATTCCAGCGTGCACGAAGAGCGTCGGGAATGGCAGCCGCCGGCCCCCGGGAGAGGCAGCCCTCCGCCAAATCCGCAGCCAAATCCTCCCGAAACTCGAGCAGCTTTCGGCACAAGAGCAGCAAGGTCGAAGGATTTGCCGTCGTGATCGACGAGAGCTCCGACTGCAAAGCAAACCGCAGAAGCGCATACATTCGAGCATCCGGATCCTCCAGGGCATGAACTGCGGGGGGCACCGGGTACCGCAGCCGGACAATCCAGGGCTGGGCCCGCTGCATGCGACCCGTGTTTGAGCCAAAGGGCAGCCCCGACGGAAGGCGTCCTTCCACCCCGGGAGAAACCAGCGTCAGGGCGCCGCCCCGGGTGATGGCCTCACAGTCCCGCACCAACCCCAATCGCCACAAGGCCTGTCCATCGGACACCGCCTTCGCCCAGGGCCTCGTAACTGGCAGGAGCTTGGAGGCTCCCGTGGTGCCCGAGGTCTGCACGAAAGCCCGCACCCGGGACCGGGTCAAGACCTGTTTCTCGCCCTCTTCCATCCGCTTCAGCCAGGGTCTCCACTGGGCATCTCCCCGGATGGGCACCTTCTCCCGGAGCGCCTGCAACCCCTCCCGTCCTGACAGGCCGTGCTCCAACCCAAAGGCCGATCCCTGCACATCCCCCAGAATCCGCGCCAGCCGTTCCTGTTGCGCGGTCTCCGGGTCAGCACAGGCGGCATGAAATCGGTCCACCACCCCCCCGGCGAAGCCTCGCAACACCCGGTAGGGGCCATGTCCGTCGCGTGGAAAGAGAAGGGGATTCATGGTGCGATGAGTGTACGCGTTGACAGGGATCCAGGCAGCCGATACCCCGATTCCAACCCCCCGCCTTGAGATGCACACGCCCTCATGAAGACCGGAGATGTCGTTCGAGATTCACAGGGCCGCTCCTACCAGGTAGGGCAGCTCCTTGGCCGCGGTCTGTGGGGCAAGAGCTACGTGGTGCGTGACGAGGCCGCAGGCGACGAGTTTGTTTTGAAGAGCGCCCTGAACCGGGAAGACTTCCCCGCGGACACCTCGGCCCCCGGCGATGTGCTGGCGGCCTGCCGCGACGCGCTCCTGGAGCAGGGACGCCTGCTGGAGGATGCCCGCTGGCCCTTCCTCCCGCGCCTACACGCCCGATTCACCACCGCAGACGGCACGCCGGTTCTGCTCCTGCCCAAGTACACCGCCACCCTGGAGAAGCGCCTGTCCGACGGCTGCGCCCTCTCCGAGGTGCTGGAGACCCTCACCCGGGTGGGGGGGCTCCTGCGTCTCCTGGCAGATGGCCCCGGCTACCACGGCAACCTGCGTCCCTCGAACATTCTGCTGAACGATAGGGGCGACATCTTTCTGGCGGACCTGGCCACCCGGTCCTCCCAGGCCCACGTGGGGCGTTTGCACACACTCTCGGTGGACTCCAACGGTTACCTCCCCCCGGAGATCGCCACCAACCTGGGAGAGGCATCCTTCTCCCCTGTGGCAGACACCTATGCCATGGGCATGATCCTCTACCGGGCGATCATGACCCCCCCCGGCACCTCCCATGCCACCCGCAACCTCCAGGTGGACCTCCCCGCACGGGGCCTGGACAAAGCCACACTGCTCACCCTGAAGGACCGGGTCCAGGAGCACCTCCGAGAGCAGGACTCCAACGCCCGCTTCCACTCCCGTGTGGCCGAGCGAGCGGCTGCGGTGTTGAACCGAGCCATCTCCCTCGAGACCAGCCCCTCTCCGCCCTTTCGCTTCAACCGCATGGAGGACTTCATTCCCCGAGTCGACGAGGTCGGCTCCCTTGTGCGCCCCGGCATCCAAACCGTCGGAAAGGTGCTCCTGGATCGCCCACCGGCGAGCGACACCTTCGAAACCGGTGAGCCAGTCTGCTTCAGCGTCGCGGTCGCGGCCTCCGCTGGAGTGGAAGACCACGAGGAAATCTCCTGTGGCATCGCCTTGTTCGACGAGGAATCTGGGGAGCGTCTGCGCACTGCCGAGTGCTCCTACTCGGCGGATCGCCATCCGAGCGGCCGGTTTCGCTTTGCTTTTGTCTTACCTGACCTGGGCCCCGGGCGGTACCGGACCAAGGTGGCCTTCGCCATCCGCGACTCGGGGCATCCCCCGGTCACCAACGAGTCGGGTTTCTCGGTGAGAGCAGCCCCGGGCTACGTGCCCGAACCACGCGAGCCAGGCCCCCAGGCGCTTCCCTTCGAACGCGCCGCCGACGTCCCCGCGGACTTGGAGGAAATGCTTCCTTCCGGGGGCGTGGAGCCCACACCTGTGGACGCAGATGCGGACACAATGCCAGACGCTGATCTTCCCATCCCCAAGCCGCTGGCCCCGGGTGCGGCGGGTCGAGGTCCGGCCTCCCTTGCCGAGCCGGTTTTTTCCCCTGCCTCACCGGCAATGCCCGTCCAGCAACCCCCACCCGCCGAGGTCACCACCCCGGTCTACGGCGAGGAAACAGAGACCGAAGAAGCTCCTGATTCACCGGATCCCCTGGCGGGACAGTCCTGGACTGAGTTGCCCCTGCCGGGACCACTCGGCGATGCACCCGTCCCCCGCCAAGCGCTGGAAGACGAAGACGACGACCTCCCCCTCTCCAAGCTGGAGCAATGGGTAGAACTGATGAAGGATGACCCCTACGTGGCCTTCATGGGGGCCGGCATCCTGCTCGTGGTGCTGCTCATCGTCGCCCTGTTTGTGCTGCACGGCTAGTCGCCTGCAACCCACCGTCTGGTGTAGTCTCGGATGCAAGATGGGCGGTTCACCGCCTGGATGGCACCCATGAAATTCACCCAACCAGCCACCTTCAGCCCCAACATCAAGGTCGATGTACTGGCCGTCTGTGTCTCTGCCGACGACCCGACCGGCGTGCCACCAGACCTGGACAAGGCCTTTGGGGGAGCCCTTTCCGCTGCCCTCGAGGACGAGAACTTCCGGGGAAACGCCGGTGCGACCCTGGCACTCCGAAGCTTGGGAATCATCCAAGCCAAGTGGGTGCTCGCCGTAGGCGTCGGAGACTGGAGCGCCAAGGCCCACCGCCTTGCCTCGGGGGCCGCCTCCCGGTTCTCCCGAGAGAAGAGAGCCACCTCCATGGCCTTCGCCACGCCGGCGAGCGGCACCCCGGGAGAACAGGACGGGGAGATCCTGCGGGCGGTCGTGGAAGGCGCAATGGCGGGGAACTACAGGTGGGATCGCTACAAGGCCCACGAAGATCGCAAGCCGCCCTTGACCACGGTCAAGCTCCTTGGGCTGCACCGACACCGCATCGCCATGAAGACCGCCCTGGCCCATGGACGCGCCCAGCAGCTGGCCCGGGACCTGGTCAATGAGTCCGCCGAGGTGGTGTACCCGGAGAGCCTGGCCCAGACCGCAAAATCCCTCGCAGGAGACCACCTGAAGGTCACTGTCTGGGACGAGAAGAAGATCCGGCAAAAGGGCATGGGTGGCATCACGGCCGTGGGACAGGGCAGCACCCGCCCGCCGCGGTTTGTGCACTTGAAGTACACCCCACCGGGCCGATCACGCGGCCGGATCGCCATCGTGGGCAAGGGCGTGACCTTCGATGCGGGGGGACTCTCCCTCAAGCCCAGTGCCGGCATGCAGACCATGCGCTGCGACATGGGGGGAGCTGCCTCAGTACTGGGCGTGATGTCCGCCCTGCAAGAGTTGGCCCCCCGGGTGCGTGTCGACGGCATCATCGGGGCTGCGGAAAACATGCTGGGAGGAGGCGCCTACAAGCTGGGCGACATCCTCACGATGTACAACGGCAAGACCGTCGAAATCCACAACACCGATGCCGAGGGGCGGCTGCTGTTGGCGGACTGCCTGTCCTACGCGAGCGAGCTGGGGGTGGACTCCTGCATCGATCTGGCCACCTTGACCGGCGCCTCGGTGGTGGCGCTCGGAAGCCACTACACCGCCCTGTTCACCAAAGACGACGACTTTGCCACCCTCTGGCAGGACCGGGCCCTGGAGTCCGGAGAAGGCCTCTGGCGCATGCCGCTGGAGGACCTGTACCGGGAGAAGCTCAAGGGTGAATGGGGCGAGCTCAAGAATGTCGGGGGCCGGGAAGCCGGCGCAATCACCGCAGCGTTGTTTCTCTCCGAATTCGTAGACGGCCCCACCTGGGCCCACTTCGACATCGCCGGCCCTGCCTTCCTGGACAATCCAGAGAACTACCTGGTCAAGGGCGCGACGGGCGCCATGGTGCGCACGATTCTTCGCTGGTTGGAGACGTTTTAGGAGGCTGTAGGGCGTAGAAGCTGCGTCTGTAGCCCTCGCCACAAAGGGGGGCGCCAGTTCCCGGGGGATATATAGTGCCCATCTTGACCACAGGGGGTAGGCGATCAAGGAAGAAGGTGGCATATCGCTGGCCCTGTAGGAGCAACAGCCACTTCGTGTGGGAGAGGTCTTGCTATCGGGGCGTGATCTTCTTCGTGACTTGCTCGTCGTCTGCGAGGCCCATGAAGTCCAGGGCTTCGAGGACCTCTCGTTGTTCGTCGTTGAGCCTTGTGACGGTGTAGATCGGGTTGCTTCCGGCCTCAATGAGGTTGAGGTGGACGGAAGCAAGTGTTTCAATCGCGGCGCCGGGGGAGAGGCGGAGGCCCGCCTCGCGAAGGCGCG
>CAZRYF010000012.1:45387-87983 GCA_964604165.1 uncultured Enterobacterales bacterium | reverse complement strand
CCCGCCTCGCTGGCGCACTACGGGCCCTCGCAACGAAGCCTGGTGAAATATCCGGGCCTATGGACACGTTTTGCCCTGGCGCGCCACGACGTGTGGAGCTTGCAGGGACCTTACGTTTTTTTCAAACGGCGCCCCGGGCCTGAAAAGGGCCCCGGCGGCGGGGAACAACCCCCCTACAATCCCGTTTGGGGATGCGTGATGACGGGCTTTTCACATCTATGGCCTGAAAAAGCGGGCCGCTTTGGGTACAGTCTCCGGGTCTTCGGCTCAAATGGGTTGGAGAAGGGTTGCAACACGCGTCCAAGGCGATAGCTGCTTAGAGTCAATCACGGGGTCAAACGGCCCAGGTCTACGGAGTCCTCATGCGGATCATTGTTCGTGCCTTCAAAGAAGGCGGCATCTTTATCTACCCCATCGTCTTGTGTGCAGTCTTTGCGGCTGCCATTGGAGCCGAGCGGCTCTACTACATTCTGGTGCGGGCCAACATCAACGGAACGGCGTTCTTTGCCCAGATCCAGAAGCTGATCATGGCAAACAACATCGACCGTGCCATCAAGCTGTGCAACGCGGAGCCCAATGCGGCACTGCCGCGCGTGCTGAAGTCTGGATTGACCCGCGCAAACCGCGGCGACATCGAGATTCAGAATGCTGTGGACGAGTCGGTGCTCGAGGTCTTTCCCCAGTTGTCCAAGCGGACCCCATATCTGGGCATGCTGGCCAACGTCGCCACCCTGACCGGACTGCTCGGTACCATTACCGGACTGATCCAGGCATTCGAAGCTGTGGATAGCACCAGTGCTTCCGCCAAGAGCTCCATGCTCGCCAAGGGAATCGCGGTCGCAATGTTCACCACCATGATGGGACTGCTGGTCGCAATCCCCACCCTGGTCTTGAACTCCATTATTGGTAACAAGACGACCAAGATCATGGATGAGGTCGACCTCTATGCCGTGAAGACCGTCAACCTCCTGGGTGCTCGTCGTCGCGGGACGCTTCGCGAAGACGGTTCCAAGGAAGCGTCCTCCTAGGACGACGCAATGAGGGCCGCTCCCAGGGATTGGGAGCGGCCCTTTTCTCCCCCCTATTGATAGAGGTTCGAGGGTATGGCTGGCAAAGGAAGACGCTCGGTCGGGAAGATGACAGACTTGGATCTGATCCCGATCATGAACTTGGTGTCCATTCTCATCCCGTTCCTGCTTCTGGCGTCGGGCCAGATCAAGCTGGCCATCATCGACTCTACGATGCCGGCCATTGGTGCTCCGTCCGATCCCAGCGAGCCGCCGGAGGAGGAGGAGGAGCCCCCGCTGACGCTCTCCATCGTGATCACAGAGAAAGGTTTCTCCGTGAAACACAACAAGGAGCCCAAGTTGGAGGGGGAGGTGGCGCCGGCCGCTGAAGGTGAAGAGAAGGGACCCACGGTTCCCTGCAAGGACGAGTCGGGCAACGAGCTCACCACGTGTGACACGCCAGACCACTATGACTACGTGGGCCTGACCAAGAACTTGGTGGAGGTCCAGACCAAGTACGCGCGTCCGGATGATCAGAATGTCATTCTCGCGCCGGAATCGGCGGTCAAGTACGAAGTGTTGGTGCGGACAATGGATGCCACCCGGGACGAAGCGCTCCTGGAGGACAAGGCCAAAACCAACGATGACGGAACCTACAACACGCTGTTTCCCTTTGTGGTGGTGGCAGGCGGCCTTTAGGCTGTCCCGACATAGGAAACGGAGGAATCCATGGCTTCAAAACTGAAAAAGCACTCTCGAGGCAGAGGCGAGGATGAAGGGCTGAGCATCAACTCGATGATGGACATCATGGTCATCATCCTGGTGTTCCTGCTCAAGTCCTACTCCACGGAGAGCATCACCGTCGCGGCTTCGGCTGACCTGACGCTTCCAGTCTCATCTGCGACCAAGTCGCCAGAAACTGCCGTGAGCGTAGTGGTGTCACAATCTCAATTGTCTGTGGATGGCGAGTTCATTTTGGCGATGGAAAAGGTGGCGGACGAAGCCAATCCTGGTCAAACCCTCACGCAGTTTCCGGAAGAGGAGAAGAAGGGGCAACTGATTACAGTTCTGCACGACGTTCTTCTGGAAAAGGCCAAGCAGGCCCAAGCCATGGGAGAGCTGACAGGTTCTGATGAACTTGGGTTCAAGGGGCGCCTTCTCCTGCAATGTGACAAGGGGCTACCGTTTGAGGTGGTGCGCCAGGTCATGTACACCGCGGGGCAGGCTCAGTTCGGTGAATTCCGATTTGTGGTCTACCAACAAGAGGGGTAATTTCGCGGGTCTATGTCTGCTTTCTCCCCCACCTCTCTCCCTTTGCTTGCACGCTTTGACACCCATGGTCTATTGTGCATCGGGTGAGCGCGTGAGCTCCCAAAACTCCTGGCTCGGATTCTGAACACCATGGCGGCACAGCCCAGCAAACCCCAAGGAAAGATTCTGCGCATCGGGATTGTGCAGGATCGAAAGATCGTTCAGGAGCAGCTGATTCGCTCCCGGCAGACCGTCACGGTGGGCGAGTCCACCAAAAACACCTTCGTGTTTCCGCCTTGTTCCCTTCCGAACAGGTTCCCGGTCTTTGTGGCCAAGGGAAGCAACTACTTCCTGCAGTTCACTGAGAGCATGGAGGGCAAGGTTAGCCTGAAGGGATCTGTGAACGCCCTGGCTGATCTCCGACAGCGTGGGGACGCTGTGAAGCGCGGTAGCAACTGGATTCTGCCCATCACCGAAACCAGCCGTGGCAAGTTGAGCGTGGACGGGATCTCCATTCTCTTCCAATTTGTTCCTGCCCCACCGGAGCCGCTGAAGGGGGTCGTAAAGCATGACTTCCGACCACAGCTCATCGAACACGACGACCCGGTGTTTCTGGGGTTTCTTGGCCTGGCAGCGGCACTGGCGGGTCTGTTCGGCATCTACGCCTTCAACGTGGAATTCCCCGAGGTAAGCCAGGAAGACATTCCAGACCGGTTCGCCAAGCTTCTTGTTCCTGAAAAGGAAGACAAGCCCGAGGTCGAGGTTGTGGAAGAGGTGACCGAGGAGGTTGCTGAGGGAGAAGGACTCGAAGCCGAGGAAGAAGAGGAAGTCGAGGCGGTAGAGGAGGCCCCCAAGGAGGAGGCCCCCAAGGAGTCCCCCGAGGAGCGAGCCGCCCGGGAGGCTCTAGAGAAGGCCCGGCAACAAGAGGAGTTGCGCGCCCAATTGGAGGACAACCCGCTGATGGCGTCCCTGAAGCTTCTCGGAACCACCGGTGACAACAACTCGGGCTTCGCGGTGGATGACCCCTTTGCGGACTCGGACTTTGTGGGTCAGGATCTGGACAAAGCCCTCGCCGGCGTATCCGGGGTCGAAGTGGCCTCCGCAGCAAAACTTGATGTCCGAGGCGATGGCGGAGGCAGCGTAGATGCGGCCACCATTGGCGACTTGGGCAAGGGCGAGGGGGGAAGCGCCAGCGTGGGCGGCAATGTCGGCGTGCAGGTGGAAGGAAACATTGAGCTGGGCACGGCGGACCTCATGGGGGATGGGGATGAGGATGCAGTGCGAAAGGTGGTCCGCAAGTACAAGGGCCAGATCAAGTACTGCTACGACAAGCGCCTGAAAGAGAATCCAAACCTGGGCGGACGTGTGGAGATCGAGTTCTCCATTGGGCGCGGGCGGGTCTTGTCAGCGACAGTGTTTGGGAACACCACCGGTGACAGCGCACTTGCAGAATGCATCAAGCGAAAGGTGAAGTCCTGGGCCTTTGACAAGGAAACCGAGATGGACGTCATCTATCCCTTCGTTCTCACGAAGTAGACCCCGGGCAAAAGAGTTATGCTGTCCTGGGGAACGGGAGGTTCCGTGCGGCACAAATTGATTTTCGGGGTCATTCTTGGGACGGTCTGGATTCTGCCTGGCGCGGCGGTTGCGCAGGAAGAGGGCTCGGCCGATGAAGCCCGCGGGCAGCTGGAACAGAGCGGGTCCACCAGCGCTGCTGAGAAGCTGAGCTTTGCCCGAAAGGCCATCGCCGAAATGCAGGACGGGGAACGCAAGATGTCCAAGGCATTGGAGGAGGCGGAAAAGGAAAAGGATCCCATTAAAATTCAGTGCGTCACGAAGAAGCTCTCTTCGACCCGCGCGCTCCTGGAGGTGAGTCTCTCGGCCCAGGCGCGAATGAAGGAAGCAATTGACGCAGGCGCTAACGATAAGGGTGACCATGAATTTCGCAAGATTGCGGTGGCGCTCGCGAAGGAGAGGCAGTTTCTCGCCGAGGCCGAAGCCTGCATGGGCGAGGGGGGTGAAGATGCAGGCCAGACGCAGGTTGAGGTCGTCGGAGCGTCCGTTGAAGAGGTGGATGTCACGGACCCTGTGACCAGCCTGGGTGACGAAGTGGGGCTTGACCCACCCAATACCTCTCCATTTGATTAACAAAAGCGGCCCTACACACCTTGCACCGCGTGTGAAAACGGGGCAGTATTGGCTGCCGTCTTGTGGCCGTTGTCTGTAGCTAGACCCGAGGATAGGGTGCCGCTGTTGCCGAAAACCCAGAATCGCAATCTTAGGGGCGCACTTTTTTGGGTGGGTCTCTTGGGGGGATCTTCGGGTGCGGCGCATGCTGCAGCCGGCGAGCACGTTCAGTTGGGCCAGGGGGAGATGATTCCGTCGGTGACTGCGAGCACCCGGTGGGCTTCCAACGTCTACCAGCATGAGGACAAGGAGATCTCCGCCTTGTCAATGCTTGTGCGTCCGGCCCTCCAACTGAATGTCGATGGCTACAATGCCCGACTGGATCTGGAGGGCGCGTACGGGGTGGAACAGTTTCTGAACTCTGATCATCAGCGTCTAAGTAGCTACGATCAGACAGATCTGTACGCGAAACTGGAGTTGCTGCCAAAATCCAAGATCTCCGTCAAGTCCAACATTGTCCATTCTCGGAAGATGGACGCGGTGGAGAAGACGGGTGGAGATGATGCGCTGGTCACCTTCATCAGTAACCGGGGGTCCGGTGCGCTCTCGCTGAAGCCGGGCAGTGCCCTCTCCTTGGATGCGGGAGGTTTCGCCAGCTACGACGACTACCGGGTGCCGGTCGGGGCCACGGCGACAGGGGATTCTCGGCTGAACAATCGGCTTGGTTATGGCCCGGAAGCGTCCCTCAAGTGGACCTTCTTTCCCCGTACGGCAGTGCTGGTCAACTACAGCTACTATTGGTACGACTGGGCCACAAACGACGTGAATGCGCAGGGTGGCGGTGGAACGGGAACGGACACGCTCGGCGAGTGGCTTGCGATGCCCAACTCCAAGGGCTGGCGAGCCATGTTGGGGCTGCACGGACGGTTTACGGAGCGCCTGGTTCTGAGTCTGAGTGGTGGATATGGCCGGGCCATCTACGACGAGTCCTCGGTCACCGGCGGTGCGGCATCGGATTCCAGTGCAGGGGACTTCGCAGTGGATCTCATGGAGTTTCCGGAGGCTCTCATCGTGCGCACCGGGCTTCAATGGAGCCCGCGACGTGGTCACACCCTGGACATTGGGTACTGGAAGGACCACCAGGACTCCTGGTTCACCAACTTTGTGCAGTACCACTATGGATACCTGCGCTACGACGGCATGCTTACCTCCCGAGCGCTGGTCGGCGTAGAAGGCGGATACCGGTTGGAAACCTACAGGGGAGAGGTCACCCGTGGCGACCACGTGGTTCGAACGGACGCCTACCTGACCTACCGGACCAACGGTTGGGCTGACCTGAGCCTCCGGGGATTCTGGAGTCAGCGCTCGTCAGCGAACTCTGACCTGGGGATTGGGGCGGACGAGCCTTGGATTGAGTACGACAACTACGGTGGCGTGCTTGACTTGACGGTGCGCTACTGACGGTGCGCTACTGACGGTGCGCTACTGACGGTGCGCTACTGACGGTGGGTTTCGGGGCGAGAGGTTCGTCGTGAACCCAAACGGTCGTGAACCCAAACGGTCACTGTCGGAAACGCGGGTTCTGTGCCCACTGCCAGGCCGTCTGAACGATGGCGTCCAACTCGGTATAGGTGGGCTCCCATCCCAGCTCCGATTGGGCCTTTTTGCCGGAGGCGTAAAGCCCCGGTGGATCGCCCTTCCTGCGGGGACCCTCCACCAGCGGTACCGACCGACCGGTGACGCGCTCGATGCTGTCCAACACCTCAAGGACTGTGGACCCAGTACCTGATCCCAGGTTCCATGCGCCCCCACTCCCGTCCGCCAACAGCCGATCCATGGCCAGCCGGTGGGCCGCGGCCAGGTCCAGGATGTGGACGTAGTCTCGAACGCAGGTGCCGTCTCGCGTCTCGTAGTCCCGTCCGTGCAGCTGTAGAGGCCCCCTTCGCCCCAGGATGGCATCAAAGGCCAAGGGGATCAGGTGGGTCTCGGGATCGTGAAGCTCCCCCAACGAACCATCAGGGTGTGCACCCGCGGCATTGAAGTAGCGCAGTGCGGCGGTGCGGAGATCGTGGGACGTCTCCGCAGCTTGCAGCGCCTCTTCTGCCATGCACTTGGACAGGCCGTAAGGACTCAAGGGGTTCTGAGGGTGAGACTCGTCCAGGGGGAGGCGCAAAGGCTGCCCGTACACTGCACAGGTCGACGAGAAGACGACATTCCTTACCTCGGCCGTCTGCATTGCCTCAAGGAGTGTCAGGGTGCCTCGTACGTTCACATCCAGGTAGAGCAAGGGATTTTGCACCGACTCCCCTACAAGACATTTCCCAGCGAAGTGCATGATCCCATCAAATGAATGGGACGAGAACACTCGCTTCAGTGCGGCCAGGTCTCGGATGTCCCCTTGTTGCAGTTCACAGGGCACCGCTTCGGCGTGCCCCGTAGAGAGGTCGTCGAAAACCACCACGTTGTGCCCGTTTTGCAGGAGGTCGCGCACACAGTGGGAGCCGATGTAGCCGGCCCCCCCCACCACCAGAAATGAGTTTGACATGCTCCGGAGACTGAACGCCTTGTGCCGTCCTGTCAAGGCTTTGCAGGCCAGGGTTCGAATTAACTTCATGCTTTCCACTAGATAGGGGGGTGACGTGTCAACGACTTGTTGGTACAATCCCCAAGGTCTCCAACCCTGGAGGCCGGTGTCTCTGGAGAGTGCGGGTGGCAACGAGCAGCAAGACCAGCAAGAAGAAGACAGCCCGAAAGCCAACCCCAAAGAAGAGGGCCGGCCGAGCACCTTCGAAAGGAGGCTCCAAGAGGCCTCGTGGAGCGATGAGCGCGTTGACGCCGGAGGTTCGAAGGGCCCTTGGGTTTCTGGGGGCCCTCGCCCTGTGCGGATTTGTCGTTTTGTCGTTGTTTTCCTATTCCGCCACGGATCCAGCCATTTCTCGTTGGACGAGTTCCGGGAGGATCGAGAATTGGTGTGGTCGGTGGGGTGCTCTGTTGTCGGACATGCTCCTTCAGCTCCTCGGGTGGGCAGCGTGGGCGGTCCTGCCGCTTTCTGCCTGGACATGGCAGCGTTTCGCCCGGCGACCGGGAGGAAGCGTCGCTCGTCTCCTGACCGGGGCGCTGTCTACGTGGTGGTCTGCGGTCTTCTTCGGGTTGCTCTTCTTTGGGGATGCGTCGAGAGACTTCCCGGCCGGCGGCGTCATCGGGGAGGGCACCGCGGCATGGTTGTTGGAGCACACAGGTGTGGTGGGTGCGTTTGTGGTGGTGGGGATCGTTCTGTTGGCCACGTGCACGGTGGTGTTCGGTATTGAGTGGGAGCGAGTCGCGGTTCGCGGCGTGGACATGGCGGAGCGGATTCGTCCTGTGCTGCGCCGCGTCCTGGTGGATGTGGCCAAGGCGATTGGCGTGGTGGTCAAGACTGTCCTGCGCTGGTGCTACGAGGCGCTACACCTCGGCGCCAAGACAAGCCGCGCTCAACTAGAGCAGCTTCGTGCCCCCACGGTCCAGCAGGGCGAGGCGAGCCGCCGTGGTTCGGAGATGCACTCCCTGGAGCCCGCACTTGGGATTCCCATCGAGCGTTTTGAACCCGAGATGCATCTGGAGGTTCAACCCACGGCAGCTGGACCAGGCACCCACGGGGAAGAGGCTCCCCTGGACGGACATGTGCCCACGGTGGTGGGAGCGCGGCAAATGGTGGAGGTGGAATACGTTCCCACCTCGGCGGACGACTCTCCGGATACCTGGATCGAAGAAAACAGCGATGTTGTAGAAGTTTCGGCTTCCCCTGGGGACGAACCAAAGGAGGAGATTGTCATGTCGATCTCCGAGCTTTCCCCAAGTCTGGCGGATGCTGAGACCCGTGGCATGTCGCCGTCGAGTTCTTCTCCCGCACCAGAGGATGCGCCCGACCCTCCCAGTGAGGGCTCGGGGGCCAAGATTGAGCCCGGCAACCTGGAGTCCGGCGGGGACGCCTCTCGAGGCCGGGTGGTGCGACCTCCCGTGGAGCGCACGCTCTATGACCTTCCGGATCTCGCTCTTTTGGACCGTAACAAGAGGCAGGTTGGGAATACGAACGAGGCGGAACTGCAGACGCTGGCAGCCGTTCTCACTCAGAAGCTCCTGGACTTTGGCATCAAGGGCGAGGTCACGGCGATTCGCCCGGGGCCCGTGATCACAATTTTCGAATTCGAGCCGGCAGCCGGCGTAAAGATCTCCAAGATTCAGGGGTTGACCAACGACATCGCCATGGCCATGAAGGCGCTTCGGGTTCGCATCGTGGCCCCTATTCCCGGTCGAGGTGTGGTGGGCATTGAAATCCCCAACAAGGAACGACAGACCGTTTGGTTTCGGGACATGTTGGTTTCCGACGAGTTCCAGGGGCAGGAGTGGCAGCTTCCCATGGCCCTGGGCAAGACCGTTGAGGGGCGTCCCTGTATCGGTGACCTGGCCCGCATGCCGCACTTGCTGGTGGGTGGAACCACCGGGTCCGGAAAGTCAGTGGGGATCAACGCCATGCTGATGACCCTGCTCTTCTCCAGGACGCCGGAGGATCTGAGAATGATCCTGATTGATCCCAAGATGTTGGAGTTCGAGCCCTACCAGGGAATTCCCCATCTCTTGCACCCGGTGGTGACGGACCCGCGCCTGGCGGCGGCTGCACTCAAGTGGGCCTGTGGTGAAATGGATGAGCGATACAAGCTGCTGGCCGCCTGGAAGACCCGAAGCGTGGCCCTTTACAACGCGAAGGTGGAGCGGGAGCTGGCCGACTGGACACCGGAGAAGGCCGAGCAGTATGCCCCCCGTGATTGGCCCGAGGCGGAGCCCTACCCCTTGCCCCGTCGGCTTCCCTACATCGTCATCGTGATCGATGAGCTTGCGGACCTCATGATGGTGGCTTCCAAGGACGTGGAGGAGTCCATCGTGCGCCTCGCACAGAAGGCGCGAGCTTGTGGCATTCACTTGATCGTCGCGACGCAGCGGCCTTCTACGGATGTCATCACGGGGCTCATCAAGGCGAACATGCCCTCCCGCATTGCCTTCCAGGTGCGAAGCATGATCGACGGTCGCACCATCCTGGATCAGAAGGGAGCCGAGTCCCTCCTGGGAATGGGCGACATGTTGTTCCTTCCCGCGGGTGTCAGTGATCTACAGCGCCTGCATGGTCCCTTCGTCTCGGACGACGAGGTGGTGCGAGTGGCGGAGTATTTGGAGGCGCAAGGGGCCCCAAGCCATGATCCCCAAATTGACCTGGACCCCCCCGGTTCGCCAGGGGATGACGTGGATTCTGGTGAATACGACGAGGTTTATGACAAGGCCGTGTACCTCGTGGCAGAGCACGGCAAGGCTTCTACCTCCATGATCCAGCGCTACCTGAAGATTGGGTACAACCGCGCGGCCCGCATCATGGATCTCATGGAGCGGGAAGGCGTGGTGGGGCCGGCAGATGGCGCCAAGGCCCGGGAAGTGCTGGTAGGTCCACCCTCCACGATCTGACCGCTTGAATGGGGGAGGGAACGCCTCGTACCTCGGTGGTGTGTTAAACCCATCCACGGAGCCAGGCCCCATGAAAATACCTATCTTCTCCCTACTTCTGGGTGTGTTCTTTGCGCTGGCGCTTCCCGTTCAGGGAGCTCCATCTGATCCGACCACCGATGAGGTCGTCGCCGGGATCGAGGCAGCCTACGGGGAAGTGGAGAGCTTCCGGGCGGACTTTGTCCAGGTTAGCCGCTCTCCGGCTATGGGGGAGACAGGCAAACAGCGCGGCAAGATGCAGGTCAAGCGTCCCCGAAAGATGCGGTGGGACTTTCAGCGACCGGATGCAAAGCTCTTTGTGACCGATGGCGCCCGCATGTGGGTCTACTCACCGGATGACAAGCAGGCGATCCTCTACGAGAACGTGGAATCCGCCGGGGCGGGGGGCATGGAGTCTCTTCTGACAGGACTGGACAAGCTGGACGAGCACTTCGAGGTCAGCCAGATCGAAGATGCGGATGCCCGTCGGCGCAACAACATCGTGCTGCTGCTCAGGCCCAAGACCGAGGGCATGAACATGAAGAGCCTGCGCATTGAGTTCACCCGGAAGAAGTACAACCTCCATCGGCTTGTCATGGTGGATGCCTTTGACAACGAGACCGAGTTGTCGTTTTCCCAGGTACGACTGAACACGCCCATTGATGATTCGGTCTTTGACTTCCAGCCCCCTGCGGGTGTTGAGGTCATTAGGCCCGAGGGACTTTAGCGCCTTGGAAAAGGTTCACCTCGTCTCTCTTGGGTGCCCGAAGAACCGGGTGGACTCAGAGGTGATGGTGGGCAAACTGCAGCAGGGTGAGTTTGATCTGGTGGAGGCGCCCGGTGATGCAGATGTCATCATCGTGAACACCTGCTCGTTCATTCAGCCGGCCACAGAAGAGTCCATTGAGACCGTACTGGAGATGGCGGGGTACAAACAGCGGGGCCGCTGCAAGAAGCTGGTGGTCACCGGATGCATGGTCCAGCGCTACGGAACCTCTCTGGAAGGTGAGCTCCCCGAGGTAGACTACTTTCTTGGCACCGGTGAGTACCACCGGATCGACCAGGTGCTCAAGGAGAGAGCGGGCCAGGGCCCCAAGAGTTGGATTGACACCCCTCACTACCAGCACGACCACACCGCGCCGCGGGTCAACTCCTGGGCACCCCATTCGGCCTATCTGAAGATCTCTGAGGGTTGCGACCACGCCTGCAGCTTCTGCATCATTCCCAGGCTCCGGGGGCGGCTGCGCTCTCGCGCTGTCGAGTCTTTGGTGCTGGAGGCAACCCGACTGGTGGACGAGGGTGTCGCGGAGTTGAATCTGATCTCACAGGACTCCACAGCCTATGGTCGGGACCTGCATGGCAAGCCACAATTGGCAGAGTTGATTCGGTCTTTGGCCCAAATCGAAGGCCTTCGATGGCTTAGAATCCACTACGCCTACCCCATTGGATTGCCCGACTCTCTCTTGCAGGCCATCGCCCAGGAGGAAACCGTCTGCCGCTACCTCGACATGCCCCTCCAGCACGCTTCTGGGCCCATGCTCAAGGCCATGCGTCGTGGTGTGACCCGGGCGGGCCAGGAGCGGATTCTCGAGCGTGTGCGGGGTGCTGTGCCCGGCATTGCCCTTCGAACTACCTTCATCGTGGGCTTTCCCGGGGAGACCGAGGCCGATTTCGACGAGTTGATGGACTTTGTAGGGACAAACGGATTCGCGAGGGTGGGGGTCTTCACGTACTGCCAGGAAGACGGGACGCCTGCAGCGGAACTCCCGGGGCAGGTGCCCGAGGAGGTGAAGATGGAGCGTCAACGTCGTTTGATGGAGCTGCAGGCGGAGATCTCCGAGAGACAACACGCTTCCCTGGTGAACGCGATTGTGCCGGTCATGTTGGATGGCACCTCCAGTGAGCATGATCTGCTTCTTGCAGGAAGGCTTGAGAGCCAGGCGCCAGAGGTAGATGGCCAGGTGTTGATCACGTCCGCGCCGGAGGGAGTCAAGCCCGGACAGGTTCTTCCCTGTCGTATTACACGGGCCGCTGCGCACGACCTGGTCGGGGAGATTGTGGGGGCATGAAATCTCTTTCGGTGGTTTTGCCGGCCTTCAACGAGGTGGAGAATATCGAGTCGTCCGTGCTGCGGGCGGTTTCAGTTTTGAGCGCCCTGGACCTTGAATTCGAGATCATCGTGGTGGATGACGGCTCACGGGATGGAACGCTGGAACCGGTGGCACGCTTGTGCGAACAGGACGCACGGGTTCGAAGTCTCAGGCACCCGATCAATCGGGGATACGGTGCAGCGCTGAAGACGGGGATTCTGGCTGCCCGAGGTGACCTGGTCTTTTTTACGGATGCCGATCTTCAGTTCGACATCGAGGAGATCGGCCGGCTCCTTGCGTACAGCGATCGATTTGATGTGATCGCAGGCTACCGGTTGAACCGTTCGGACCCCTGGTCCCGCCGGTTGAATGCCTGGGCATGGGGCCAGCTGGTGGATGCGCTTTTCAAGGTCGGGGTGCGGGATGTGGACTGCGCCTTCAAGGTGTTCCATCGCCGGGTCTTTGACCGCATTCCCATTCACTCCGTAGGCGCCTTTGTGAACACGGAGATCCTGGTGCGGGCCCGGGCCGCGGGATTCGAGGTCAAGCAGGTGCCGGTCAGTCACTTCCCCCGCCAGTCGGGACAGCAGTCCGGCGCCCATCCCCGGGTGGTGGCGCGTGCCTTCGTGGAGCTCGGACGTTTGTACGGAGATCTCCGCGAGGTCCGTCGCGGCGCCCCTCGATGGATTCAGGTCAAGGCAGGTCCAGAATCTCGGTGAGAAAGGCCGGGCGGATCTCCCGGGAGTCCACTTGCTCCAGCCAGTCAAGGATCTCATTACAGGCGGGGTCTCCCACTTCCACGGTCAGGACCACGCCCCGGTGGGAGCGGGCCAGGTGCCGCAGGCGAAGCAAGTCCAGCTCGATCTCCCCTTCCAGGTGATCGACAGTTCGGAGAACCGGCACCCCGGCGTGGCTGGCCGCGCGAAGCACCGAGCCCTCCACCTCCCCTGTGGCATCCAACAGGTAGAGATCCTTCTCCAGAAGAAGGGACACGGGGAGGCTCTGTGGGACGATATCAATCAACAAGCCGGTGGCGGGAGGCACGGCCTCAAAAGCCTCGAGAATCTCCGTGTTTGTTTTCGGTTCTACTGAGAATTGAAGCAGGATTTCCTTGTGTTTCACGGCGGCCTGGAGGCTCTGTCGCAGCGTGAACGGTCGAAAGGGCAGCATGCCCAGGGTGAGGGGGAGGCTGCGGTCCAGTACGGCTTGCCCTCCGGGACCATCCTGGCCGAAACCGGTGACCACGAGGGCCACCAGTGTGGGCCCACCGGCGAGGGGAGGCACGGTCGGAGAGAGGGTTGGCAGCAGCTTCAAGTGGTGGGTCTGCCGCTTTCCCACGTAGATTCGAACATCGATGTCCAGCTCATCCCGGCTGGTCACGTAGACATGGCTGTCTGGCGCCATTTCTGAAGCGAGCTGCTGGATGCGCATGGCGGTGCGCTCCGGGTCGTCTCCCTCTGGCAATCGCCAGGTCAGCATGTGCGCTGTCCAATCCCCCTGGTCATCGGACTCGGTTCGGGTCTCTTCTGCCTCCAGAGTGGCTTCAGAGAGGGCGGCCGGCACCAGTCGCTCGACCACCAGTTCCTCGATCTGCTTGTGGGAGCTACCTGCGGCAGGAAGGTGGTCTGTCCCCGAGTCCAGCACCCATCGGTCGGTGATCAGCAAAGTGCCTTTCCAGATCCCCAGCACCACGAGAAGGAACAGCCCGACCCGAAGGAGGAAGGCCTTCATGGTTTCCCGGCTGCTTGCGCCAGCTCCAGGGCCTTCTGGAGCTGGAGATCCTGGGGGAGGCGGTCCTCAAACGTGCCGCGGAACGGCGGGCGGTTGTGGGAAGACTCAGCCGCGCGAAGGCGATCCATGACGTGTGACAGCACCTTTTGATCAGACGAGTCCAGGGGCAGGTTCTCCAATCGGGCCGTGAGCTGCTCCAGGGGATCCTCTACCTGTTCTTGCCACGGGAGTGTTTCATCCGGTTCGATGCCGCCTGACTCTTCCACGCTCTTTCCGGAGGGCAGGTGGTACCAGGCGATGGTGAGCTTCAAGGCGCTGTCGTCCTCGAACTCGAAGACGGACTGGACACTGCCCTTTCCATAGGTCCGCTGGCCCACCACCACCGCCCTCTCGTGATCCTGCAGGGACCCGGCCACAATTTCTGCGGCTGATGCAGAAGCCCCATTCACCAGGACGAACAGGGGCGTGTCCGGGCACAGCGTCTCCGCGGTGGCTTCGTGGCGCTCCTTGTCCGGTCCGCGGTCCCTGATCTCCACGATCTGACCTCTCGTCAGAAAGACATCCACTGCGGCGACCGCCTCGGAGAGGAGCCCGCCGGGGTTGGAGCGCAGGTCCAGAAGAATCGCCCTTGTCGGAGCCTCTTCCCGGAGAGCGGCCAGGGCTTCCTTCAGCTCTGTGGCCGCCCTGCGGCGGAACTGCTGAATTCGGATGTAGGCTATTCCCTCCGCTGCCCACTCGTGGAACACCGACGGTGCGTGCACAGAATCTCGCACCACGGAAAAGGTGAGGGAACCCTCGACACCCACCCGGAGTACTTCCAACTGCACCGCCTCTCCCCGGGGGCCCCGGATCCTGTGCACGACCTCTCCTTTGGGCAGGTCCAAGACTGAGGTGCCGTCCACGCCGACAATCCGGTCTCCGGCCAGGAGGCCCGCAGCCTTGGCCGGACCACCGCTGACGACCTCTACCACCAGCAGGCCGCCGTCCTCCTGGGGCCTCACCTCGATCCCCACACCGGAATACCGCCCCTCAGTGTCGTCCAGGAGCTTTTGGTATTCCGTAGGGTCGAAGTACTCCGAGTGTGCGTCCAGGGAATCGGCCATACCCTCGATGGCGGAACGAATGAGCTTCTCTGGAGGTGGGGGCCCCACAAAGTGGTTTTCAATGGCCCCCAAAGCCCGGGCAAAGGTGTCAAGGCCGGCGTAGGCGTGTCCCCCTGCGGCGTAGGCTTCCAGGGCGAGGGACGTGCCGCCGGTGAGTCCTGCCATCAGCACGGCCAGGGTCACGCCGAAAGCAACCACCGTGCGCAGCCTGCCCCGGGCGCCCTGCCCCGTTGGGTGGTTCATCGGCGACTCCGAGGCGAAAGCCAGCGCATGGGGTCTTGAGGCGTTTGGTGGTACCGGATCTCAAAGTGCAGCCGGGGGCCTTCTCCATCGGTGACCCCAGTTTCCCCTACGAAGCCCAGGACGTCGCCCTTTCGAATCGACTGTCCCCGGGCCACCTGGGTCTTTCCTGCGTGGGCGTATACAGACGAGTATGAGCCGTGCTGAAGGATGACCACCATTCCAAAGGCCGGCACATACCCGTTGTGCTGTACGACCCCATCGGCCACCGCCCGGAAGGGCGTGCCAAACGCTGCACGAATGTCGATGCCTGCGTTCTTCTCCGTGGCCCCCGTTCGGGGATCCACCGACTTGCCAAACCGTCGCATCAAGGTGCCCGTGGTCGGCCAGGGGAGCTTCCCGGCCTGGCTTCGGAACCCACCAACTGAAGACGACGACCCGGTGCTCTTTTGGGTCTCCCCCCCCCCTCCATCGGAACTTCCGCCGGTGCTACCGCCAGCTTCAGGCGCAAAGCGCTGGGTGAGGGCCGCTTGGGCTTGTCGGCGCTGGCGAAGGGCGGCCTCGGCCAGATCCCTCTGGCCTCGGATGTCCTCCAGCAAGGCAATGCGGCGGGCCTGGGTGTCTCTCAAGCTGGCTTCCTGAAGGCGCAGTTCGGCCTGCAGGGCCGCCAGAGCAGCCCGATCTGACTCCACTCGCTTCAAGGCGGCGGACTTGATCCCCACCTGTTCGATGAATTTCTGGGAATGGGATTGGTCCGCTCGCAGTACTGCGGTCAGGTACTGGGCTGTTTTGCGAGCGTCCGCCGGGTTCTCCATGGAAAAGATGATCCGGGCAAATCCTCGCTTGTTGATGCGGTGGAGGGCCCGAATGCGCCGCGCAACCTGGTCTCGCACCTTGTCCAGGGTGCCCTGGGCCACGGACAGCTCATCGGAGTGGTGGATGCGCTGCTGTTCCAGCTGGTCAGCTCGCAATTGAAGATCGGCGATCTCTGGCTCGACTCCCAAGAGGTCCCGCTCGATGTCAGACAGCTCGGAAAGCACCTTGCGCTCGGCGGTCTGGGCCCGGGCCAAGTCCCGGCTGACGTCGTCCTGGGCATGGATGGGTGCGGTGACACAGAACAGGAGCACTGCACACCAACCTCTCATGGCGCCACCCGCCAGAAACGCCGCACACTGGTCCAACACCCGGCCACACCCAGCAGGACCCCAGCACCCACCAATCCCCACAAGAGGGGCGCCGGAGGAAAGACAAGCTGGTCCGCCCCCAAAGCCAGCTGCAGGTAGCTCTGGAGTCGCTGAAAGACCACCGTGTGAATACCCCACATGCCCAGAATCGCGGTACCAGCCCCCATGGCCCCCAGGGCGGCTCCTTCCAGCACGAAAGGCGTGGAGATGAAATTCCACGTGGCGCCCACCAACTTCATGGTCTCCAACTCCGCCTTTCTTGCGTAGACCACCAGGTGCATGGTGTTGGCCACAAGGAAGATCACCGCCCCCGCAATCAGGGAGCCAAGAGCCACCCCCAACATCTGGAGAAGCGACAGGAAATTGTTGAACCTCTGCACCCACTCCTGCCCGTAGTCGATGTTCTCAAAGTCCGTGCTTTGGATCTTTTCCACAAAACGCGTGATGTCCGACGGCCGCGTGTAGGTGTCCCGCAGCGTGATTTCCAGGGAAGCTGGGAGGATCTCCGCACCGAGTTCTTCCAGGATGGGCTCTACATCGGGCACCCGCTCTTCCAGGTAGGCGCGTGCCTCGTCTTCTGACACGTACAGGATCCGCTTGACCTCCGGCAGCCGGGCCAGGTCGTCCTTTACGGCGAACCGTCTGTCCACCGGTACATCCGTGTAGAAGTACGTAGAGATGTGCACGTCCCGATCCCATCGCTCCACGATGCGGTCCAGGTTCACCATGACCTGCACGTAGGTGCCGGCCACCAGCAGCGCAGCGCCGATGACTCCCACAACCACGCCGTTCAGCGCGAGGTTCTCCCAGAGCGAGGCCAGGGTTCGCCGCAGAATGTAGGGAAGCGCGTTCATTTTTCGCTCACCAGTCGGCCCGCCTCAAAACGAAGAGTCCGGTTTGGGAAACGGTTCATGAGTCCCGTGTCATGGGTGGCGATCATGACCGTCGTGCCCCGCAGGTTCACGGCCAGGAGTATCTCCATGACCTCCACGGCCATCGCACCGTCCAAGTTCCCGGTGGGCTCGTCCGCCAAGAGAATGGCTGGATCGTTGACGATGGCACGGGCCATGGCCACTCGTTGCTGTTCGCCTCCAGAGAGATCCAGGGGCCAGGAGTCTTCCTTGCCTCGCAAACCCACCGTGTTCAGCACGGCGCGGGTGCGTCGCTCGGAGTCGTTGCGGTCCATCCCCAAGACTTCCAGGGCGAGGATGACGTTGTCGAAGACGGTGCGGTTTGGAATGAGCTTGAAGTCCTGGAAGACCACACCAATGTTGCGCCGCAGAAAGGGAAGCTGGCTCTGGGAGAGACGAGAAGCGTCCACGCCCCCCACCAAGAGCTTTCCGGCGCTCGGGCGCTCTGCACCGTACAAGAGCTTGAGAAGGGTGGTTTTTCCTGCACCAGACGGACCGGTCACGTAGGTGAACTCCCCCTTTTGAATGTGGAGATTCACGTCCGAGATGGCGTCGTGGGTGCCGTAGGATTTGTACACGTGGTAGAGCCGAATCATAAGGGCTCTCCGAAGCGGCGTGGGGATGGAGCCAGCTCAACCCGCTCGACAGGAGAGGGCTTCTGGCCAAGAAAGTGGGTGCCAACCCGTCGAAACCGCTCCTCGTTGTCCGTTACCTGGTAGCGAACGGAGCCGGCTTCAGTGCTTGTGGACAACAGGTGTTCTGCGGCCAAGACGGAAGCAACGACCTCGGCCGTGGCCTGGGCGGAGTCCACCAGAAACGCCTCCGGCAGCACCTGTGTGATGGCCTCTTTGAGAATTGGGTAGTGGGTGCAGCCCAGGATCACCGTGTCAGGACCTCCGCCAAGGGGAGCGAGGTATCGTCTTGCCACCTCCACGGCGACGGGATCCTCAGACCAGCCCTCCTCTGCCAAGGCCACAAAGAGAGGACAGGGGACCGCGTCGGTCTTGATTCCCAGGGCGGCGAGGGCCGCTTGGTAGCGTCCTCCCCGGATGGTGCCTTCGGTGCCGAGGATGGCCACGTGTTGGTTCCGGGTGCGGGCGCGTGCCGCAGACACCCCCGGCGCGATCACGCCAAAGACCGGGACTCCGGCGGCAGCGCCTGCGGCCTGGAGGGGTTCCAGGGCATGGGTGCTTGCCGTGTTGCAGGCGATGACCAGGGCCTTGATGCCCGATTGCCACAGGTGATCGGCCACCTGCTGCGAGTAGCGCAGGACCATGCGAGGCGATCGCGTTCCGTAGGGCACGCGCGCCGTGTCTCCCAGGTAAGTGAGATTCTCAAAGGGAAGCGCTTGGGTCAGGGCCGACAACACAGTCAGGCCACCGATGCCCGAGTCAAAAACCCCGATGGGCCGGGAATCTGGCAAGTCTCAACTCCCGTGGGCTGACGGAGCGTATCACGTTGCCCGTGATACCAAGTTCATAGGAGGTCACGCGATGCAGATCGCCATCTATGGCGGGAGCTTTAATCCTCCCCACCTGGGCCACGCAATGGTGGCAGCCTGGGTGGTCTGGAGCGGACGTGCAGACTCTGTCTGGTGGATGCCTTGCGCCTCCCATGCCTTTCAAAAGGACCTGGCGGACTTCGGGGCGCGGCTCGCTCTCTGTGAGGCCCTTGCGGAGCTCATGGGTGATCGGATGAAGGTCTGCGGCATAGAGCGCGACCTGCCAGCCCCCAACTACACCTGGGACACCCTGTGTGCCTTGAGGCAAGCGCATCCAGAGCATGCTTTTTCCCTGGTGGTGGGGGCAGACACGCTGGAGCAGGTGCACCTCTGGCACCGGTGGGAGGACATTTCCCGGGATTTCACTCCCATCGTGGTGGGGCGACAGGGCCATCCACCCGTGAAGGACGCTCCGTGTTTTCCCGACATATCTTCCTCAGAGGTCCGGGACCTGCTCGGCAATGGACGCTCTGTGGACCACCTGGTACCCGCGGTTTTGATGGAGAGTCTTACCGCCCTCTACGGACCGGAAAACCCATGAGCGTTCTCTTTGCCTGGGACATCGACGGCACCCTGTTGTCCACGGGAGGGGCGGGACGGGCGGCTCTGAACGGTGCCTTTTTGGAGCTGCACGGGGTGCCTTCCGCCTTTGCGAGCGTGGCGTTCGCAGGACGAACGGATCCGGGCATTTGCCAGCAGGCGTTTCTCGGGGCCGGGCTTCCTTCCACCGACGAGTCGATTCAGGCCTTGAGGGCCGCCTACCTTCCCCGGTTGGAGAAGGAGCTGGCGACCCGTGCCGGGGATCTCGTGGTCCACCCGGGAGTGGGTGCACTCTTGGATGCTGCCGCTCCCTTGGGGACCCATGCTCTGCTCACAGGCAATTGGGAGGCAGGTGCTCGAAGAAAGCTCAAGGCCGCTGGGCTGTGGGACCGGTTTTCCCTGGGGGCGTTTGGCGACGACTCACCCCGTCGAAACGACCTGGTGCCGATTCTCGTGGAGCGTGCGCGGACAGCGGGAATTCCTGCGGAGAGGGTGGTGGTGATTGGAGACACAGAGGCCGACCTTGCTTGTGCCCGGGCTGGCGGTGCGCTGGCGGTGCTCGTGGCCACCGGTTGGCGCTCCATGGGGGAGCTGGAGGCCATGAGGCCGGATCTTCTCCTGGAGGACCTGCAAGCCGGACGTGAGGCCTTTCTTGAGGCGGTCGTCAGGGCTTGTGAACCCAGAGGTTGACGGATGTGGAGGAGCCATTGGGGCTGCTTCCCCCCGCGATGAGAACGCCGAAATCTGGGTCCACAGCGGTGGAGGGGCGGGCCACCCGGGTCTGCAGGGACAGACCGGCGGTTCCGGCGTAGCCATCGCAGCCGCCGAGCAGAATGAATGGGTTTTCCCCGTCGGGAAGATGGGGATCGTAGATCTCCACGCAGTCGACAAAATCGTCTGCGGTGTGAGGCTCCACCAGGGTGCCGGCGGTGCGGCCTCCAGTCACCAACACTCGGCCGTCCGGGAGCAGGGCACTGGAGTGGCGGTTGCGGGGGACGTTCAAGTTGCCCACGGCGTTCCATTGGAGGGTTTCCAGGTCATAAACCCACGCTTCGCTCACCGCATCGGTTCCCTCCGCCGAGGAGATGGGTTCCCGGGCGCTGATGCCGCCCGTCACCAGCACCTGGGTCGAGGAAAGGGCCACCATGCTGAAGTGGGCCAGGGGAAGGGGCATCGGCTCCAGGGTGGAGACGGTGCGGTCCAGGTGGATCAACAGGCACTCGGCGACCGGCTGCCAGGTCGTGCTGGACGGAAGCGTCGTGCCGCCACAGTGCAGCACCCCCACTGTGGGAATGGAGGTGGCGGCGCCGTAGGGTCCACCGGTGGGGAGGGTGGTGGACTGGGGAATGGGTCGACGAAATTTCTGTTCGTCCGCCTTGAAGATCTCAAGGCTGTTTGTGGGAGAGAACACGTTGTCTTCGTCGTAGTAGGTCCAACCGCCGAGCAGGACCACGTCTCCAAGGCTGTTCGCCACGGCGATGTGGTCGTACCGGGCGGTCCGCATGCTGTCCGCGCCGGTGGGCAGGCTGGTTTCACCCGTTTCAGGATTCAACACGTGTGCCGCAGCCGTCACCGCGCGACTCTCCAGCAGGGTCCGGGTTCCCCCGGCCAGGAGAACCTGCCCCTTGAGCGGGCCGTCTGCCGTGAGCAGCGTGGCGCTGTGGCCGTGACGACCGGTGTAGGTTTCACCGTCGACATCGATTTCTGGAAGATCCGCAAGAAACTCGAAGCCCGGGCCCTCCTCGGCGTCGGGGTCTCCCAGATCCAGGATCTGGATGGCGCTTTGGGCTTCCCCTGACCCTCCCAGACCCAGCACCTTCAAGCCGCCGGTCACCAGGAACTTGCCGTCACCCAGGGCGTTGAGCCCCGGCAAGAAGAGGGGCTCCTCAGGGGACGTTAGAAAGGCCACCTCTTCGGTGCGTGCCACGAGGATTCCCAGGTCCTCCGATCCTTCGTCGAGGGAAATGGGTCCGGTGCGCCCCGCGGCCTGGGTGCCCTCCGGTCCCTTGACCTGAACAAGAATCCGGGTGTTGGAGAAAGGAGAGGTGTTGGCGATTTCCAATTGTTTCCCGGCGGGGTGGAGCCCCTCGTAGCTCTCCCAGATTCCATCTTGGTGGATCAGGTGCAGGTCATAGGCGCTTGCTCCCTCAAAGGGCACCTGGTTCGACGGTACAAATGGAACCAGCTGCAGGCGAAAGTGGTCACCGCCCGAGCATCCCCACCCGAGAAGGGGTACCAAGGCAATGCTCAGTCCTTTGGCCAGTGAGCGCTCCACCTGCACAGGATCGTGCCCCCGAGCATCCCCTGTCAACTTCGGGCCTGCCCCGGGTAGAGTGGGCCCATGTTGCTCGCTTCCAAGCGCCTTTCTGCCATGTCGGGTGTGGTCCATGGATTTACCACCCGAGAGGGCGGTGTCTCCCAGGGTCCGCTTGCCTCGTTGCACCTGGGGTTGAAGGGGGAGGCACAGGGGAACCTTGAGGAAAACTGGGGACGGGTGGGGGCCGCCTTGGGCTTCCCGCCAGAGAACATCACGGTGGTCGACCAGGTGCATGGGGCGGATGTGTTGCAGGGGGACGAGGGGCAGGGGCCGTGGGTCCCCATAGGGGAGGCTGATGCCCTGGTGTGCACAGCACCGGGACAGGCTGTGGCCGTGCGGGTAGCGGACTGTGTGCCCATTCTTCTGGCGGTTCCCGGGGGAGTCGCAGCGGTGCATGCGGGTTGGCGGGGAACTGCCAAAGGCATTGTGAAGGAGGGCGTTTGGGTTCTGTGCAAAGCGGCCGGGGCAGATCCTTCCCAGGTGGTGGCTGCTGTGGGTCCCCGTATCGGTGCCTGTTGCTATGCGGTGGGTCCAGAGGTGGTGGAAGGCATACGTGTGCACGTGGCCCCCGATCTGTTCGTCTCCCAGAAGGGGGCTGCGACCCATGTGGACCTGGGGGCGGCCAATGCAATGCAGTTGCGATCATTGGGGGTGGCGGACATCGACGTTCTCCCTGTCTGTACGGCTTGCGAGCCTCGCTTTTTCTCCTACCGGAGGGACGGCCCCGGGACGGGCCGTCTCGCGGCGGTGATCGGGTTGGAGGGGGCATGATGGGGTGGGTCTTGGGGTGGGTCTTGGGTTGCGGTGCGCCTGCGGAGCGCATTGCTCGCTTGGAGGCGTCCCTGGGCCTCTGGGAGGAAGGCGTGCAGGCATTGGAGGTTGGGGATCCGGGGGCGGCTGTGGAGGCCTTCTCCAGCGCGATCTTGAAGGACCCTGCCAGTCCGGAGATCTGGCTCTGGAAGGGGCGGGCCCTGGCGGAGGCAGGAGACCTGGAGGGCGCGATCCAGGCAGCAGGGCAGGTGTTGGCCCGGCGGCCCGACCACCCGGTGGCCCGGTACAACCGGGCCTGCTGGCTGGCCCGACAGGGTCGCTTGGAGGAGGCCGCCGGTGACCTCGCGCGGGTGCTGGAAGAAGGCGGTGTGGATCGACTGGACGCGGCCCGGGATCCAGACCTTGACGTGTTGCGAGCGGATCCAGCCACCCGCTCCCGTGTGCCGGCCCGCCGGCTCCCGGCCTGGGCCACGGCGGACCCTGAGGCCATGTTCGTGGGCTCCCAGTGGAGCGTGCGGATCCTGGTGGAGCTCCCGGTGGAGGAGCCGGCGTTGCACCTTTCTTTTGATGGGGACGAGGCAGCCCCCCTTCAGCTGATGCGCATTGTGGAGGATTGGGTGCCCCACGGCGCCACCGTGGAGCGAGACATCGAGTTCATCTTTCGGGTGTTGGGAGAGGGAGAGGGAAGGGTCGGTCCCTGGTTGGCCAAAGGCGCGGGCCTGGAGGCGTTTCTTCCGACGGTGCCCTACCGGTTTCTGGCTCCTCCGGGCGCCTCCCCCGTGGTCGGGAGGTCCCTCGCGGGCTTGTTCCGGTCCCCTGAGGAGCGCGTCGGTGGGCTGCAGGAGACGGGAGCGGTCCGCTACGCAGACCACGTGGTGGTTCGGGGAGAACCAGGAGACCGGCTGGAGTCGAGCACCACGCCTTCGCTTCAAGTGGAAGTGAGAAGCGGCGGCCAGCCCACATGGATCGCCTGGGAGATTGCGTCGGAGCCCGGCAGCCGCGTCGCCCTGCACAGGAGCGGGGCCCTGGTGTACGAGGGGACGCCCTGATCTGTGTGTTGTTACCGATGGAGCCTGTGATTTTGCGCCGGTCGGGTTATACTAAAAGTATGAAAACTGCCATTTCCCTTCCAGACCCGCTCTTTGAGGAAGTCGAGCGCCTTGCCAAACAGCGTGGAATGTCCCGAAGTCAACTCTACCAGGCGGCCTTGCGCGAATACGTCGAGCGCCACGATCCCGAGTCAATTACCGCCACGTGGGACGCGTTGATCGACCAGGAAGGAGGAGAACCCGGCTCCTTTGCGACCGCGGCAGCCGCACGTGTCCTGGGCTCGGTGGAGTGGTGATCACCCAGGGAGATGTCCGCTGGGCCGACCTCCCCGATCCGGCCGGTTCGGGACCAGGCTTCAGGCGACCCGTGGTCGTCGTTCAGGGAGATGCATTGAACCGCAGCAGGATCGCGACAGTCGTGTGTGTCCCGCTCACCAGCAATCTGCGCTGGGCTGAGGCGCCGGGCAACGTCCTGCTTCCTGAAAGAAGTACCGGGCTCCCGCGGGATTCCGTTGCATTGACTCCATCGATCGTGTCGATTGACCGTCGGCTACTTGATGAGCAGACCGGGCAGGTATCGGACCGCCAGCTAAGTGCCATCCTTGATGGAATCGAGATCGTGCTGGGTCGATAGCCCAGATATTTCACCAGGCTTCGCAGCGAGGGCTCGAAGTGCGCCAGCGAGGCGGGTTTTGGCCTGGCTCCGCGGGCGTCGGCGTGCTGAAACACGCCGACCCGCAGGGGGGCGAAAGCCCCCGCCGCAGGCGGGGGACCGTACGGGTCCGGGGGCCGCGACATGAGCCCCCGCAGCAAGCACTTCGGGGCCGCCCGCTGGAGCGTAGCGGAAGCCGGCGAAAGCCCGAGCCGAACGGCGAGGGGCCGTAGGGTAGAACGGCTGGTGAAATATCCGGGTTAATCGGTGTGTGCTGCGAGTCTGCCTGCCCGGGCGGCGCGATTGCGAAAGCGATGCAGACTGCGGTGAGGAGAGTCGCTGCGTTCTCGAGTCCTGTTCCCCGGGGCGACGTGTGTGTGGGGAAGACGAACCGTGCGAGGAACCGCTGGTGTGCAGATTCGGTGCGTGTATGCCACCGGCCGAGTGCGGTGAGGGGCGCTGCATGGGCGATGTTTGCCTGTATGGGACAGCCGCCACCCCCTGAACGACCGCCCGCCTACGGTGTACAAGTCACCGCATCACAACCGCTCGTGTCCCCGAGGGTGTTGTTGTCGAAGGTGTTGGTGTCGCACTGGGTAAACGTGCTGTCCACATCGCAGACCATGCCGTACTCGGTGTTGTCGTCGAGGCTCGAGTTCGAGAGGTCGATCACGCTGTTCACGGTGCTGATTCCGCTCAACAGGTTTCCTTCCAGGGAACCGCTTGAAAACGTGAGTGTCGACGCGTCCAATTCGATGCCGTGGGCCAGGTTGTCGTCAGCGGTACAGGCATCGAGCGTGACCACGCCGCTGGACTCCACCTGCACACCACTTCCTGCGTTGGCTGTGGAGTCCAAGCTGAAGCCGGTGAGTGAGCCGCCCTGGAGCACTTGGAGTCCAGCGTTGGATTCGATCCCGCCGAATCCATTGGCCTCCACGTTGCCAAATCGCAAGGTCGCGACCGCGGAGTTGACCACCGCCCCGGCGCCCACGTTGTTCTCCAGCGTGCTGCCAATCGCGGTGACGGTTGAATCCACCACAAACAGCCCATGGCCACCGTTGAAGGTCGCGGCCAGGCCATCGACGTTGTGGGCGGGGTCGGTGGCGTCTTCCACGCCGAGGTTCACGGTCGCGTCCGAAATGTAGAGCCCGTCACCGTCGTTGTTGGACACCGCAATGTCCGAGAGTTCCGCCGTGGTGTTGGGGAGCGGACCCACCACGATTCCATAGGTTTCACCGCCGCTCACGGACACATCGCTCATCTCGATGGTGCCCAGGGAATTGCTGCTGGAGCTGACCCGAAGCCCGGGCGCGACGGTGTGGTCTTGCACGTCCAACCCGGACAGGTACAGAGACGGTGTCCCACTGGAGGTGTATTCCACCTCCACGGCAGCATCGCTGTTGTTGTTGTGGGCACCTCCGCCGGTCACGGTCACATCGTAGAGCTCCACATCGCCGTTGTAGGCCCGCACAGCCTGGTCCGCCGAGTTTTCAACGGTCAGACCGTTCACGAACAGGGAGCAGTCATTTGTGTACAGGGCTGGCTGGTAGCTGGTGTACTCGCTTTGGCTGGCGAACACCCCGTCTACGTAGGTGGTGGAATCGTTGATGATGCCGTCGATGTTGGAGAGGGTGACGTTCTCAATTTCAATCGCGCCGTAATAGCAGTTGATGGCGTTGCCCCCCACATCCGCCATGTGCACGTCCTCAATCTTCAACGGGTTGTCGGTGTTGGACCAGACCTGGATCGCGGCTTCGTTGTAGTTGTTCCAGGTGGATCCAGTGATCTCCACGTCGGCGTCGTACACGTCGATGCCGTTGGAGCCGTTTTCAAAATCGCAGCCGGTGACTTCCATGCTGCCACCGCTCATCTCGACATCCTTGGAGGCAAAGGCACTGTCGGTCCCGTAGATCACACCCCCGGACTCGTACTCATAGTAGCGGGTGGCCAGGTTGTCGTGGAAGCTGCAGGTGTCCAGCACCGTGGTGCCGTTTGTGGCCACCAGGGCGCCTGTGTAGCTCAGGCTGCTGCTCAAGCTGTAGTAGCCGGCGGCGTTCGTGAACTCGGCTCCGTAGGCGGTGAGGGTGCCTTCGTAGTTCCAGACGCCGTGGTAGAGGTTGCCCGAGAAGACGACGCCCTCGCCGGCGGTGTTTGTGCCCATCTCGGTGGTGCTGAAGGCGTTGAGCAGGCCGATGAACTCGTTGTCCTGCACGGTGCCGCCATCCCAGGTGACCGTGCTGTACCAGAAACTGCTCGCGAATCCCGTGGAAATCGACCCGCCAACGTTCACCGTCTCCGGGTCATCGACCAGCCGCAGGCCCGTGACTGAGACGTCGGTCATGGCAAACGCACCCTGGGCCCCGTAGATCCCCATGCGACCCGCGTTTCTCACGGTGACGTCTTGAAGGGTCCCGTTGATCGCGTTGTTGTAGGGGGCCAGGTAGAGGCCTGTGGCGTTGTAGCCGTCGATGGTGGTGTTGGAGATCTCGACGTCATCTGCCTGCACTTGGATGCCCATGGAGTTGCCGTCGGCGGTGTCCCCGGAATGAACAAACTCGGGGGTGCCGGTCACGGAGATGCCATCCATGACCACGGTGTCCCCCGTGGCAACTGCGAGAATCCCGATGCTGTAGACCTCCTCCAGCACCAGGTCTGTCAGGGAGAAGGCCCCCCGCAAGGCGTAGACCCCGTAGCCGCCTCCCACGATGGAGTCGGCGACCAAGGTGGCGTCGGCCTCGTCAATTACCAGGGCGATAAAGTCGTTGTACAGGGTGTTGCCACTGGTGGTCAGGACCGCACCCTTTTCCGCCCAGACGCCGAATCCATCGTTGACGCCGCCTTCTTCGGTGACCTCTCCATAGGTGATCCAGGAGATGGTGTTGCCGTTTAGAGTGCCCACGGCACCGTCGGTGAGGTGCACCCCAAACCCGATGATCTGGGAGAAGGTCGTGGTTGAAATGGTGGTGCTGCCTCCGGAGAATTCGGCTCCGCCGTAGCCAATCCAATCCCCGCTGGGGGAGTCCGGTCCCCCCGTGTCCCAGCCAGTGTCCTCGGTGTCGGTGTCGGTGTCCCCCGCGTCCGGCTCGTCCGTGTCCCACCCGGTGTCTCCGCCTGTGTCACCCACAGGTGGCGCTGAGAGATCTCCAAAGAAGCAGTCGATCACCGAGGTGGCCTCCGCGTCCACGGCTCGCAGTCCCGTGCCCTGAATCTCCGTGAAGTACACGTTGTCCACGACGGTGTTTGTGGCGTTCTCGATGTTGATGCCGTTGCGTGTGGAGTGCAGGGTCAGGTTTCGCACCTCCACGCCGTCCGCGCCCTGGATGGTGATGACTGCCTTGTTCGTTTCCCCGATCCACACCAATTCCTCGTCTTCTGGTCCTTCGATGATGACGGTCTTGTCCACCTCAATGGACTCCTCCATCTCCCCTGCGCACAAGGTGATGGTGCTCCCCGGGTCGGCCACAGTCAGCGCATCAGTCACCCACCGGTAGCCGCCTTCTCCGTCCACGAGAATGCAGCCTTCTTCGAAGTTGTACTCGGGTTCGGTGTCCTCGATCTCGCCCGTGTCGACGGAGCCGCCCTTTCCGTTGCAAGCGGACAGAACGGCCAGGGAGAGAGGTAGGACGGTGCTGGAAATTCGCATTCGTTGCCTCGGGCGCAGAAGTGGAGGGTGCACCGTAGCCCCGACCGTGGCGGTGAACAACTCCGGAGCCTCGGTTTGGGGCCCGTGATACGGGGGCAATCCGGGAGACATCAAGTGCAGCGGGAAGACCTGAACAGAGAGTTGCGGGAGAAGAACGAGGCCGCCTTTGCCGGTGGTGGTCCCGAGCGTGTCAAGGCTCGCCACGAGAAGGGCATGCTCACAGCAAGGGAGCGTGTGGACCTGCTTCTGGATCCCGGGTCCTTTCGGGAGTTGGATCGCCTGGTGACCCACACCTGCACCGACTTCGGCATGGACGAGAAGAAGATTCCCGGGGATGGGGTGGTGACCGGATACGGGCGGATCGAGGGACGGCTGGTCTATGTGTTCGCCCAGGACTTCACGGTCTTTGGCGGCTCCTTGTCCAATGCCTATGCAGCCAAGATCTGCAAGATCATGGACCTCGCCATGCGAAACGGCGCTCCGGTGCTGGGATTGAACGACTCCGGGGGCGCGCGTATCCAGGAGGGGGTGGCCTCCCTTGGGGGGTACGCAGACATTTTTCTGCGCAACACCCTTGCCAGCGGTGTGGTGCCCCAGCTCTCCGCCATCATGGGGCCCTGCGCGGGAGGGGCTGTGTATTCACCGGCCATCACGGACTTCATCGCAATGGTGGAGGGCACCTCCTACATGTTTGTGACGGGACCGGATGTGATCAAGACGGTCACCCATGAGGAGGTGACCAAGGAGGAACTGGGGGGCGCCCAGACCCACAACCAGAAGAGCGGTGTGGCCCATTTTGCCACCCCCGACGAGCCTGCCTGCCTGGCCTTGTTGCGAGAGCTCCTGAGCTTTATGCCCCAGAACAACCTGGAAGAGGCACCCCGCAAGCCCACAAGCGATCCCTTGGGCCGGGCCTGCCCCGAGTTGGATGAGGTGGTGCCCACAAACCCCAACAAGCCCTATGACATCAAGGATGTGATCCAGTCCGTGGCGGACGAGGGATATTTCTTGGAGGTGCAGGCCCTCTATGCAGCCAACCTCGTGGTGGGATTCTGTCGGCTGGGGGGGCGCAGTGTGGGGGTTGTGGCCAACCAGCCCGCTCACCTCGCTGGGGTTCTCGATATCAATGCCTCCCTCAAGGGAGCCCGGTTTGTGCGGTTCTGCGATGCATTCAACATTCCACTGTGGGTGCTGGAGGATGTGCCCGGATTCCTGCCGGGCACGGCCCAGGAGTTCGGCGGCATTATCAAGCACGGGGCCAAGCTTCTTTACGCCTTCGCGGAGGCCACGGTGCCGAAGGTGACCCTGATCACCCGAAAAGCCTATGGGGGGGCCTACTGCGTGATGAACTCCAAGCACATTCGCGCCGATCTGAACTTTGCCTGGCCCACCGCAGAGGTGGCGGTCATGGGGTCGGAGGGAGCGGTGAACATCCTCTACCGGCGAGAATTGGCGAGCGCCCAAGATCCGGAGGAAACCCGGCGTGGGCACACGGAGTCCTACAAGGAGGCCTTTGCCAACCCCTACCAGGCGGCCGCCCTGGGGTACGTGGACGAGGTCTTTTTGCCTGCGGAGACGCGTGCCCGGCTGGTAGAGGCCTTCGACTCCCTGGAAAACAAGCGCGACAAGAACCCGCCCAAGAAGCACGGAAACCTTCCGCTGTAGGGGTTTCAGCGGCTTGACGGGGGAATGCAGGCCGGATATCCGGCGGGGCCGGTTCCCTTGCGGAGCCAAGCCAACCCAAAGGATTTCAAATGGTTCGCCTGCGTATGACCCGTCTGGGTGCCAAGAAGCGCCCGTTCTACCGCATTGTCGCGGCGGATTCCCGTAGCCCTCGTGATGGTCGCTATATCGAGCAGCTTGGGCACTACGACCCCATGAGGAACCCGTACGACCTCAAGCTGAACCTGGAACGGGTGGACTATTGGTTGGGTGTGGGAGCGCAGCCGTCAGAGACGGTGGCCAGCCTGATTGAGAAGGCTCGAAACCCCGAGTTGATGGTGGCAGCACCGGAAGCGCCTGCGGCCCCGGCCCCCGTGGCGGAGGAGCCTGTCGAGGCGGCCCCCGCCGAGGAAGCCCCCGCCGAGGAAGCCCCCGCCGAGGAAGCCCCCGCCGAGGAAGCTCCCGCCGAGGAAGAAGAAGTTGCTGCTGCAGGAGAGGAGTAGGCCATGGAATCCCTGATCAACTTCATCGTGCAGGGACTCGTGGACCACCCGGATGATGTTCGGGTGCGGTCGCTTTCCAAGGATTCTTCCACCTTGTTGGAGCTGTACGTGAATCCGGTGGACAAGGACCTGGTCATCGGAACGGATGGCGAGACCATGCAGCACATTCGCGCGGTGCTGGATGCTGCCTCTGGAAGCCGCAAGACGACCCTCGAAATGGTTGACGTCCATGGCGGGGCCTCGGAAGAAGAGTAGTGCACGCCCGGACGAGGTAAGCCTTGGCTGGATTGTCGGTGTGTTTGGTACCTCCGGGGAAGTGCGTCTTCACATGCACAACCGGGAGTCAGACCTGTTGAAGGGGGGGCGTTTGCTCACCCTCGTGGACGCCGACGGGCATCGCCGTGAGGCGCACATTCGCTCCCGTGGTGGTGCAGGGGGGCGCGTGTTGGGGACCATCGAGGGTGTCGCGAATCGAGAAGGGGCACGGGCCGCAATGGGCAGCGAGATGGTCCTTGCCAAGGCGGAGCTGCCGGAAACCGAGGACGGCGTCTACTACCACCACCAGCTGTTGGGGCTCTCCGTTCGCTTGGAAGGCGGTGACGTGGTGGGGGTACTGACGGAGATTCAGGATGCCGGACCCGTGGACTTGTGGATCGTGCAAGGGGAAGATGGGGAGTACTTCGTACCCGCTCTTGCGACTCTGGTGGTGAATGTGGACCTCGCGGCTGGCGAGTTGGTGGTAACGGAGGACGGGTGGAAGTCGAGCTCCTGACCCTGCACCCGGAACTGGTCCGCTCTCCTTTGGAACACTCCATTTTGGGACGGGCGCAGCGGGCGGGCAACCTGACGGTTCGTGTGCACGACATCCGGGATCACGCGGAGGGGCGCCACCGCCAGGTGGATGACACCCCCTACGGCGGTGGGGCTGGCATGGTCATGAAGGTGGATGTGATGGTGCGTGCTCTTCGTGCGGTGCGACGAGACAAGAGCCACGTGGTGTTGCTCGGACCAGGAGGAACGACACTGACACAGGAGGAAGCGGGCTCTCTTGCCCAGAAAGATCACCTGGTCCTTCTCTGTGGTCACTACGAGGGGGTGGATGAGAGGGTGCGCAGCTTTGTCGACCAGGAGATTTCAATCGGGGACTATGTGCTGACAGGAGGGGAGCTGCCGGCGTTGGTGGTGGTGGACAGTGTGGCCCGGCTGCTCCCGGGAGTGCTGGGGAACCCGGAAAGCGCCCGTGATGAGTCTTTTTCCCAAGGGTTGCTGGAGTATCCCCAGTACACGCGGCCTGCGGAATTCGAGGGCCAAAGCGTGCCGGAGGTGCTTGCATCGGGGGATCACGGGGCCATCGCGGCGTGGCGATCCCGTGCGTCGGTGGAGCGGACGCGGCAGCGGCGCCCGGATCTCCTGGGGCCTTCAGGAGAGAAACGCGGGGATTCCTCGGAATAGCAAGCGGATTCTGGGTTGCGGAGCCTCCGTCCAACCGTTAGTTGCGGGCGGTTCAACCGGGCTGGCCGGGCGTCCTCGTCCCCAGGCCCGATTCGAGGCAGATCGCCATGACGACCCATATTGCTGAAATCGAGAAGTCCCTTGTTGCGGATTCGGACAACCCGGCCATCCGGGCCGGAGATACCGTGCGAGTCCACGTGCGCATCAAGGAGGGGGCCAAGACCCGTATCCAGGTGTTCGAGGGAACGGTCATTGCCATGAAGAATGGCGGACCCCGGGCCACCATCACAGTGCGCAAGATCTCCAACGGGATCGGCGTGGAGCGGATTTTTCCCATTCACGCTCCTGTGGTGGAAAAGATCGAAATCAAGAGCCGCCACCAGGTGCGCCGAGCCAAGCTGTACTACCTCCGCAAGCTGCGAGGCAAGAAGGCCCGCCTGGTGGAAGTCAGGTCCAACAAGACCAAGGCCTGATTCGTGGACCGGCGGGCCGCCTTCGAGGCCGGACTCGCCGCGGAAGATGCGGTTGGCGTATACCTGCAAGAGCGGGGTTGGTCCGTGCTGGAGAGGCGCTGGACAGGTGCCGGCGCAGAGGTGGACCTGATCGTGGAGCAGGGGGGCTGCATCCGGTTTGTGGAGGTCAAGCTGAGGGCTGCTGATGACCCTGTGGGCCTGGAGGCTGTGGATGACAGAAAGGTGGCTCGAATCTCCCGCGCGGCCGAGCTCTGGTTGGATCAGCGGGCCGAGCCAGTGCGGGAGGCCTGTCTTGCGGTGGCCATGGTCCAGGTGACAGAGAATGGGTGGCAGATTGAATGGCTGGATGACCCGGTCTGATTGATGCCGCTTTTTGTCCTGGGAACCCCAATTGGCAACCTGTCAGACGTGAGCGTGCGGACGCGGGAAGTCCTGGAGGCGGCGGACCTGGTCGCAGCAGAGGATACGCGGGTCACCCGCAAGCTCTTCTCGGCGCTGGGCATTCCAGCGCCGCGCATCGAGCGCTACCGGGGCCATGAACAGGAGCGAAATCTCCGACCCCTGTTGGAACGGATCGAGGCGGGTGAGAAGGTGGTTCTTGTCAGCGATGCCGGCATGCCTGCCGTGTCAGACCCCGGGGTGGAGCTCGCAAGGGCCTGTCACGAGCGGGGACTGTCGGTACACGCGGTGCCGGGTCCCTCGGCGGTGGCTTGTGCGATCTCTGTGTCCGGGTTGCCACCCAACCCCTTTCACTTTCTGGGGTTCCCCCCCCGCAAACCTGGGCCCACCCGGCGCTGGGTTCGTCTCTACGCTGCCTTGCCGGGCACACTGGTCCTCTATGAGTCGCCTCGCCGGGTGGTGGCATTGGTTGGGATCCTGGCCGATGAACTTCCGGATCGATGGGTCTGCCTCTGTCGGGAGCTTACGAAGCGCCACGAGGAGGTGCTGATGCTGCCTGTTCAGGCACTTTTGGATGAACTTCGGTCCCGGCAGGAGATCAAGGGGGAGGTCACCCTGGTGATCGGTCCGGGGCTCTCGCCGAAGAGAGAAGCTGTGGAACCCGGGACGGACTTGCGCTCCATCGCTGCGGCCTTGGCCGAGCGTTGGGGGGTGTCAAAACGCGAGGCCTACCAGCGGCTTCTCGCGTTGGAGTCCGAGAAGGAACCTACGGTCGAATCTCGTAGGTGACGCCCACGTTGACGTTCCAGGCAAAGCCGCTGGCGTCTGTATAGATGGGGTAGGGCGCCTCCACCCGGGTGGGAGAGAGCCACTTCATGCCGCCATGGAGCGCCATCTTTGCATCGGGAAGGAAGCGCCAGATCAGCCCTGCGGTGCCGGAGACGCTGGTGTGCTCTCCCTTCAATGTGGTCTGTCCTGCGGTGGCAGGGAGCACGTCAGGCAGCCAGGTCCCGGAGGGGTAGGTGGCATCCGTGTGGTAGCCGAATCCCAAGGAAAAGTCGCTGTGGATCTCGTTGCCGCTTGCAGCGTCCTCGTAGTGGAAGAACTCGGTGCCAGCGCTCATGAGGGCAGCCTTCTCCGGCTGCACCGTGAAGGTCCCATCGTCCAGTTCCACCTCTACCGAGCCTTGTCGCAGCAAGACCGTCTGAAGGTAGGGGTGCGCTGCACCACGGGTTGTGGCGAATGTGGCGGTCAGTCTCTGGGCTGCAGCGCCCACGCCTGCCCCCCGGGACTTGTTGGCACCGACCCAGAAGTTCTTGGAGGCGTGGGGCGTTCGAAAGGAGAGGTCCAACAGCCAGGTGGCTTGTTGGCCGCGGGCTTCCGACAAGGGGGTTCCCCGGATCCCCAGCCAGATACCGTCCAACCCCCTGCCTTCCAAGCTGGATGCACTCTCCAGATCGCCGCCTACGTATGTGCCCTCCTCTCGGGTGGGATCCCAGCCCATGAGGTGGCTCTCCGTGTAGGAGATTCGGGAGAGGGGATGAATGGGAATCTCGAGAGCCACCGCCAGATCCTCCAACACGCTGAAGACTCCCCCTACGGTGATGACATGGTCGGCTTCCAGTACCCCCCCCACGGGTGTGCCGGCTTCCTCCAGCACCAGGTGAGACTGGTTCGTTCGATACGACAGGGAAGCATCTCCGGTCATGGCCGGAGGCAAGGTGGTCAACTCGGCGGCGAGGGCGGACGGGGCCAGGAGAAGTGTGAGCATCGCAAGAGAGAGTAGGCAGGCGCTGCCGACCGGTCAAGAGCAGCGCCGACTATGTGTCACGCAGCCCGTAGTCCTTCATCTTTGTTTGCAGGCTCTTTCTCGAAATCCCGAGTGCCTTCGCGGCGCGAGTCACGTTGTTGGACTCGGTCTCCAGCACTTCCTGAATGCGGGAGCGCTCGAGCTTTGCCGTGTGGGCCCGTACATACTCCTTGAGACCCAGCTCTTCCCGGTCCAACTCCGACAGAATGGTTCCAGCTCCTGGTCCGGAGTCGGGCAGGTCATCGAGGGTGATCTGGTCGCCGGTGCACAGGAGCACCAGGCGCTCCATGAGGTTTTCCAGCTCCCGGATGTTGCCGGGCCACTTCCACTGGGCAAGCCACTCCAGGGCAGCAGGAGTGACGGTCTCGATGTTTCGTCCAAGGCGCGTATTGAAGCGATCAAGAAAGTGGCTGACCAGGAGGGGGATGTCTTCGGTGCGCTCTCGCAAGGGTGGAACTTGGATTGGAATGACATTCAGGCGGTAGAAGAGGTCCTGGCGAAAGGTGCCCCCTTCAACCTCTTGTTCCAACTCCCGGTTGGTGGAGGCCACCAGGCGGACATCCACCTCGATGGTGCGAACCCCTCCCACCCGCTCAAAGGTACGCTCCTGGAGCACCCGCAGGAGCTTGACTTGCATGTCCAGCGGTAGCTCTCCCACCTCGTCCAGAAAAAGGGTTCCGCCGTCGGCCAGCTCAAACCGGCCTGGGCGGCTGCCTACGGCACCGGTGAAGGCTCCCTTTTCGTGGCCGAACAACTCGGACTCAAAGAGAGTCTCCGGAATGGCGCCGCAGTTGACGGAGATAAAGGGCTTTTTTGCCCGGGAGGAATTCTCGTGCAGCGCACGTGCCACCAGCTCTTTGCCGGTGCCTGATTCGCCGGTGACCAGGACGGTGGTGGGGGAGTCTGCTACCTTTTCGATGAGCTGAAAGACCTGCTCCATGCGGGGGGTGCGGCCGATGATGTCAAAGCGTCCGTCTGGGCCGGAGAAGTCCTGGGAGCGTTTTTGCTCGGTCCGCACCGCCTTTTCCAGGATGAGTTTCATCTCCTCCCGGTCAAAGGGCTTGGTGATGTAGTCGTGGGCCCCCAGCTTGATGGCCTCCACCGCTGAGTCAACCGTGCCGTGGGCTGTGATGATCACCACTGGCAGTCCAGGGTCTTGGCTGCGCACCCAGTGGAGTACCTCCAGCCCTCCAATCCCCGGCATCTTCAGATCCGTGACCACCGCGTGAAAGAGCGACTCTTGGAGCTTGGAGATGCCTTGCCCGCCGTCCGCTGCGGTCTCCACCTCGTACCCGTCCGCCTGCAAGTGCGCGGAGAGCACCTTGCGTATGCTCGGCTCGTCGTCAATGATGAGGATCCGTTTCCTCATGGGCGCCGAATCTAACACGCAATGGTGCGTCGCTCGTGGCGCAGTTGCCCGTGGGGGGGGCAATCGAATACGCCACACATGCCGTCTCCTGGAGCCCACATGCCACGAGCCCTTCTACTCTTTGGTCTTCTTCTTGGACTCGGTACCGCTGTTCACGCGGAACCTGCACCGGACTTTCAGCTGCGGAACCTCGACAACCAACCCGTCAAGCTCTCGGACTACCGGGGCAAAGTGGTGTTGCTCGACTTCTGGGCGACCTGGTGTGGTCCCTGCAAAGTGGCCATGCCGCACCTGCAAAAGCTCTACACAGAGCTGGGAGATCAGGGATTTGTGGTGTTGTCCATCAGCATTGACGAGGCTCGCACCGCCTCAAAGGTCAAGCCCTACATCAAGTCCAAGCGCTACACATTTCCCGTGGTGTTGGACAGGGAGACCGCCGCCATTACCCTGTACAACCCCCAGAAGGTCCTTCCGTACGCGGTGTTGATTGATCGAGAGGGACAGATCGTTTGGCGACACTCCGGCTACGTGCCGGGCGATGAGAAGGAGATTGGCGACAAGGTCAGGGCGTTGCTCGGGTCTTCGGAGTGAGTTCTGCCGCTGTGGCCTTGTTTCTGGCCGGTGCTCCTGGCTTGGCCATGGACCTGGGAGAAGGTTCCCTGGGGGTGTCGGAGGACCTGGAGGTTCGCTACTTTCGGGCGGAAGAGCCTCTGGAAGGCTTTGAGGATCAACCGAACCTTCTGGACTACATGGAGGAGGTCAGTCGGACCAATCTGCTCTGGCTCCAGGGCCCCTGGACGATCGGTGCCCAAGTCGATCAGCTCGCGCTGATGCTCAACCGCTACTACCTGGATGATGTGCTGATCTATGAGCACGAGCCGGTGACCACGGGGTTGCGCTCGCCCATTCCGGATGCCTATGTCACCTTGGAGAAGCTTTGGGTGGGACGGCAGACCCGGTGGGGAGATGTGCAAGTCGGGGACGGCTATGTCTCCTTCGGGCGAGGGTTGGCGGTGAACCTGGTTCGAAACACGGACATCGATCTGGACACCTCCCTTCGGGGCGCGCAGGCCGGCGTCTCCCAGGGGGACTGGGAGATCACTGCGGCGGGTGGTTGGACGAACCAGCAGCAGGTCCAACAGGACAACCCCAACTACCTTTTGCGCCCGGACCGCCAGACCCTGGTGGCGGGGATGCGGGTGGACAGGTTCGCGCTGGGGCCCACGAATGTGGGGGTGCACTCCGTGGCCTATCGCTTTGCCCGGGAGGCTACCGACATCTGGGAGGCACCGGCGAGCCTCGCGGATCCTCTGGACATGGTGGTGGCAGGGGGAACCCTGGAGTGGATCGGCCTCGGGGGGATGGACTGGTTTGTGGAAGGGGATGTCTTCCACCACTTCAACTCAGACCTTCATGGAGGAGACGCTCCCACCTTGGGGAGCGCCCTCTATGCCTCCACTGCGGCTTACCTGGGCGTGGCCACTGTGCTGGTGGAGGCCAAGCGCTACGAGGGGACCGAGCGCGTGAACACCTTTTCTTCCCTGGAAGGCTACGAAATCACGAGCGGTCCGACCTTGGAGTATGAGCGCGTGATCACCGAGGACTCGGCGGCCGCGGTGAATTCCAACGACATCGCCGGTGGCCGCGTGCGCGTGGATCTGGCCATTTGGGAGAAGATCACGCCCATTCTGTCTGTGGGGGTGCACCGGGACAACGAGCTGGGAGGGTTGCACTTCAACCGGGCCCCTGAGACCATCGTGCATCCAGTCGTGGGTGTGGAATATTTCGGCGATGTCATCCAGTGCATCGCCAATGGGGGCGTGCGCCAGGACCTTCGGGACGACGGCTATGGCGCCGACGTGTTGTCCCATGTGGATGTGGCTGTGGACTTTCCCCTGGGGCCCTGGCACGGGGAGCTGATCGTGGACGCGCAGCGCTTTGCCTGGGGAGACAATGTCAACCAGCAGTCAGACTTCAGCGAAAGCAGCACTGCCTTGGGCATTCGCCCCAGTGAGGCATGGACGCTTGTGCTCTACAACGACTACAGTGACAACCCGCTCATTCCGAGCGAGGGCAACCTTTCTGAAACCCAGTACGGCGCTTTGGAGCTTCAGGCCCATCTCGCGGAGGCCACCACCCTGAAGGCTTTCTACGGCGCCTACAAGGCGGGCATCCGCTGCGCCGGTGGCCAATGCCGCAACCTTCCGGGTTTTGAGGGGGGCCGACTTTCCTTGACCACGACTTTCTGAAGATCACAGTACGAGTTCACCGCTAAGAATCACTGACAGAACCCATTGGGGGGTTTCATGTTTTTTTTCCTGTTGGCCACAAGCGCTCTTGCCGCGGTGGTCACCCCTGCAGCCGTCGAGGCTTCCAGCACCCTGGCCGCCACCGAGGGGGTGACCTACGACGCCAAGCACCTTCTGGACTCCAAGCAGTCCACCGTTTGGGTGGAAGGGGTGGAAGGCGCCTCGGGAATAGGCACCACCGTGACCCTGTCTTTTCTTGCCCCCACGACCGTGGCTGCCCTGCGCATCTGGAACGGCAACTGGTACACCCACGACTTCTGGACGCGGCACAACCGGGTCAAGGAGCTGGAGATCACCTTCTCCGATGGCACAAAGGAAGCCCTGACCCTGAAGGATGAGAAGACCCCTGAGTTGGTCACTCTCGCAAAACCGGTCACCACCACAAGTGTTCGGCTTCGCATCAAGAGCATCTACAGGGGGAGTACCTTCAACGACACGGTGATCTCGGAGATTCAGCTCTTGGACGGGGCCCCGGAGACCTTGGTGAAGGTGAAGGCCTGGCAGGACAGCACGCATCTTCCGGAGGATGGCGACGGAAGCTACGAGCCCCCCAACATGTGGGATGGGGTGCTGGACTCCATGTGGTGCGAGTCCGCGGAGGGGGACGGCACCGGGGAGTGGGTGGAGTTTGACTTTGGAAGCCCCCAACAGGTCTCCAAGGTGCGCCTGGTCAACGGAAACGCCTATGACCTCATGTGGTGGATGAAGTCCAACCGGGTGACTCAGGCCGAGCTGGCCTTTTCCGATGGCAGCAAGCAGAACATTGCCGTGAAGAACAGCATCCGGGAGCAGACCATTGAGTTCTCTCCAGTGCGCACGAGCTCGGTCCGCCTCACGGTTACCGGCGTAAAGCAGGGAAAGGAGGCGGTGACCGACCCGTCCTATGACTGTGTGTGCATTTCCGAGGCGGCGTTTATTCCGTGATGTCCTTCTTCTTGTTGGGTCTGGGGCTGTCCGGCTGCAGCGTGGAGCACCAGATCGAACGTCGGGTGCAGCTGGACACCTTTCTCCAGGAGCCCGCCAGCGAGGTGGACATTCTGTGGATTGTGGACAACTCGCCCTCCATGGCCGAGGAGCAGGCCCGCCTGGCGGATGCCTTCGGCGACTTTGTCGTGAACCTGGAGGAGACGAACATTGACTTCCGCATTGGGGTCGTCACCACCGACATGGATCTGGACAACCTGCAGCGGGGGGCCATGGTGGGGGAGACCGCGTTTCTGACGCCGGACGATGACTATGTCACGGAGTTTCGGAACCGGGTGCGGGTGGGCACCGGGGGTTCAGACAAGGAAAAGGGGCTCTCAGCCGCGCTGTACGCCATCACGGAGCCGATGATGTCCGGCCCGAACGGCGGTTTTCTCCGGCCGGAGGCCACCCTGGCGCTCAACTTCGTCTCGGACGAGGACGACTGCTCCGACAATGAAGCCCTGGCGGGTCAAAGTGGCAATGCCTGCTACGACCAGCGGGACGACCTGGTGTCGGTCAAGCAGTTCATCAACTCGTACCAGCGCTTGAAGGAACCCGGCGTACGGGTCGTGGCCTCAGCGGTCGCGGGAATGGACGTGGGAGAGGGATGCGAGGAGAGCTGGCCTGGCAAGCGCTATCGCACCGTGGCGGAGAAGACCGGCGGCGTTGTTCGTAACATCTGCGCCTCTGACTACTCCGAGCTGATGACCGAGCTTGGGTTGAACGTTTCGGGAGTCATTCGGGTGTTTCAGCTGAAGTACGCCGCGGTGGTGGACACGATTGAGGTCTCTCTGGGCGATGTCTCCATCTTGGAAGACCTGGAGAGTGGCTGGAACTATGACTCGGAGTACCGAACGATTCGTTTCGATGGGGACTACGTGCCGCCACGGGGGTCGTCCATCACGGTTCGGTACGAGGTCGCTGGGGTGTAGGGGGCTGGAGTTGCCTGGCTGCGTCTGCCAGAAACCCACCCAGCTCCACGAGCCCGGGAAGATCACGCACTTCCTCTGCCTGGAGTGGCACGTGCCAACAGGGCGCACCGTGGACCCGCTCGCCGATGGAGGTCACCGCTTGTGCCTCGTAGGTCGCTCGGCGGGCGGCTCGAACGGGTGCCTGGGCGATGGCTTCCGTGATTCGCAGCCATTCGTCGGGCTCGAACTCGTGAGGGCAAGGAGGGAATCGCTCGGGTGAGACCGGGGCAGGATTCTGCGGCATGGGGGTCACCCGGTTCAGGATCGCCCCGCCGAAAGGCAGCCCCTCCGCCAGGAGCAGCTCCAGGAAGTCTCGTGCCTCGTCTCGGGCGGCGGGTGCGGGAGTCGACACCAGCAAGAAGCAGGTGGAGTCGCTGCGAAGCAGGCGATCCACCTCCAAGGAGCGCTGTCGAAACCCCTGCCACAGGTCTCGAAACAGCGTGAAGAACTCTGTGATCTCCCGCACGGTGCCCATGCCTACCAGGCGGGAGAGTGCGTTCAGGGCAGTGAGGGAACCCCGGGTCAGCACCCGAATTCCAAGGCCGCCGCCGGCCGCGGAGAGGCGGCCCATGACCCCCTCGTCCATGAGGCCGGCCATGCGCTTTGGCGCGGTCAGGAACTCCATGGCGTTGCGGGTCGGCGGGGTGTCCAGGACCAGGATGTCGTATTCCCCCTCTTCCACCAGCTGGTACAGGCGCTCCATGGCCATGTACTCGTGTGCCCCGGCCAGGCGTGTCGAGACGAACTCGTAGTACCGGTTCTCCAGGATGCGGTCGCACACGGTCTGATCGGGTGCAAACCGGCGCACCACGCCGTCAAAGGTGCGCTTGACATCCAGGACCATGGCATCCAGGGATCCGCCTTCCACTGGCACCTCTTCGGGGGCACCGGAGCTGGAGATCCCCAGGGCGTCTGCCAGGCGTCGAGAGGGATCGATGGTCAGCGCAGCCACTCGGTGCCCCTGGCGCGCCAGCGCCAGGGCCAGGGCGGCGGAGCAGGTAGTCTTGCCCACGCCGCCGGATCCGCAGCAAATGAGGATGCGGGTGCTCACGGCCTCGGCTCCAGGCAGGATGCCAGGTGTTCCAGGTCAGCCCTTTCAAGATCCCGCACCTCAAGAAGTGGCAGCTCCACCACCGGGCAGCCGAGCCCCTCTACCAGCCGGGTATGGGACTGCTCCTGCAACTCACCACGGGCAGCCTCTGCCCACGCAAGCTTCAGGGCCTCATCCATGCCGCGCCCCTCCAGGAACGGCTGGGCCCGTTCCAGGGAAAAGGGAGACTCCCACACGGGTTGCACCTCGTTCAGCACGCCAAGGACCAGTTGGTCCGCGAGCTCCTCCAGTCCATCGACCAGCTCCAGGGTTTCATTTACCACCAGCTCCTCGGGAAGGGCCGCCACCACGAGGCTGGTGCGTGCCGGATCCGAAAACAGGTCGTGGACGTCGCGGGCGTTTTCATGAAACGGCCCCGATCCTGTGAGCTCCATCATGGAGCGGGGCGCATGGAGCATGGTGACCCCGTGGCCTGTGGCGGGGGCATCCAGGAGAATTTGATCCCACACAAAGGAGCCGTCGGAGTGGGTGCGGGCTTCCTCGAAGAAGACCTTTCCCAACTGGATGAGGTCGTGCAGCCCGGGAACGGCCGCCAGAAAAGGCCGCATGACCCGGTTGCCGAACACAAGGTGGTAGAGGGACCTCAGCTTCAGTCGAATCACGACGAAGTCCTCAATGGCCTCCTCGGGGGTCAAAGTGATGGCGTGGACACCGTCTGTCACCTGGGTGGGGGTGTAGGTGCCCGCAAGTCCAAACAATGCGCTGAAGCGGGAGGACCCGCCCACCTCGACCACAAGCACCCGCTTCCCTTCCCGCGCGCGGTTGAGGGCCAGGGCAGCGGTGAGGGTGGTCTTTCCGACCCCTCCCTTTCCCATGACCACCACCACACGCGCCTCGCGCAGACTCATGGTCAGTTCTCCAGGGCCCGGCAGATATGCCCCAGGACCTCGGTGGAGTACAACATGGCCTTGTGGCCATGTCCGTGGACCGTCACATTGGTGTAGGCGTCCATCTCTGGAAGAGTGGCGGAGGATTGCGGTAGCACCACCGCATCAAAGGAGGACTGGATGGCGGTGGTGGGCACGGGGGGGAGGCCGACCTTCTCCATGACGCTCGAGGTGGGGAGCAGGTCGCGGGCGGGGCGCCTGGGTCCGAAGACCGCCACCTTCGTGCCCGCAAAGGGGGTGGCGATGCTCACCATGCGGCGCACGTGGGGTGCACCTTCCAGGTGGTTCAGGTACCAGGTCGCCACGACTCCCCCCATGGAGTGGCACACGAGATCGACTTGCTCGGAGCCGCTCACGCGCTGCATTTCCCTGACTCGCCCTGCCAGGCCGGCAGCCATTTCGGGCACGGTCTTGGCGGGGGGGTGGTTGATGGCCTGCACCCAGGGCCAACCCTTGTTCCGCAGGAAGATCCCCATGGGGCCCAACAGGGTGTGGTTGTCCCCGTAGCCGGGAAGCAGCAGCACCGGGGTGCGGGTGCCCGGCGCGGAGGAGTGCCGCCGGGGGCGCGTCTCCATCCACCCCAGGGGGTGCAGGAGGTATTTCAGAGCCTGGATCGCGAACTCCCGGGACCAGGAAGAGAGGCCTTCCCGGGTGATTCGGATGGGTTCGCCTCGCTCCATGGCCCAAAGGGCAAGCCCCCCCGCCAGCCCGGCCGCCAGGGCCAGGCATCCGAGGGCCAAGAGTTGAAGGAACAAGGTCATGACCTTGTTTTAACCCGGGAGGGCCGTGACACTGCGCTTGCTCCAAGCTCCATTGGCATTAATACCCGCCAGTATGCCTATCTACGAATATGCCTGTGCCGCCTGTGGTCACCAGTTCGAGCACTTTCAAAAAATGTCCGATCCCCTGTTGAGCGAGTGCCCGAGCTGTGATGCCGAGGGCCTGAGAAAGCTCGTATCCGCCACCACCTTTCATCTGAAGGGTGGGGGTTGGTACAAGGACCACTATGGTCTGAAGAGCGGCTCCGACGCCTCTGGCGGCGGGGGCGGCGAGGCCTCC
>CAZRYF010000012.1:0-45287 GCA_964604165.1 uncultured Enterobacterales bacterium | reverse complement strand
AGCAGTGCCTCCAGCAGTGCCTCCAGCAGTGCCTCCAGCAGTGCCTCCAGCAGTGCCTCCAGCAGTGACGCGGGTGGGAGTGCCTCCAAGGGTGCCTCCTCCGGGAGCAGCTCCAGCTCCAAGTCCTCGGGAAGCGACACATGATGCTGGATGGCCGCGCCCTCGCAAGGCGACTCAACCAGGGCCGGGTTCGACCCGCCGTAGAGGCAATGGAGCGTCCGCCAGGACTCGCCGTGGTGCTGGTCGGTGAGAATCCCGCCTCCCAGGTCTACGTGCGTAGAAAGACCCTGGTGGCTGGCCGCGTGGGGTTTCTTCACCGGCAGATCGACCTGCCCGCGGAGATCTCCCAGGCTGATCTCCTGGCTTGTATTGCAAGCCTGAATCGGGACCCGGTCATCGACGGGATCCTGGTGCAGCTGCCCTTGCCGGCCCATTTGGACACCCAGGCGGTGCTCGATGCGGTGGACCCGGCCAAGGACGTGGATGGCTTTCACCCGGAAAACGCCGGGCGGCTCGCGCAGGGACGTCCGCGCTTTGTGCCTTGCACGCCCCTGGGCGTCATGCGCTTGCTGGAGGACGCGGAGGTCCCCCTGGAGGGTGCGCACGCCGTGGTCATTGGCCGATCGGACATCGTGGGCAAGCCCATGGCTCACTTGCTCTTGCATCAGAATGCCACGGTGACCTTGTGTCATTCCCGCACCCGGGATCTGGCAGGTGAGGTGGCCCGCGCGGATGTGGTGGTGGCAGCGGTGGGGCGGCCCCGCATGGTTCGTGGAGACTGGATCAAGGAGGGCGCAGCGGTCATCGATGTGGGCATCAACCGACTGGAGGACGGCACGCTTTGTGGAGATGTGGACACAGAAGCCGCTGCGGGGCGGGCGGGGTGGATCACCCCTGTTCCTGGTGGGGTCGGGCCCATGACCATCGCCATGCTGATGGCGAATACCTTGAAGAGCGCTTTGCTACGAGGCGCCTGAACCGTCCGGGTCCTCTTCGGAGTTGTCGGAGGTGGAGCGGTCCGGCACCATGCCGAGGCCGGCCCTTAGGCCGGATCGAATCGAGGAACGGCCCGTGCTGCGGGCCACACCGGAGTGGTGCTCGGAGAGCTCGCCGACCCAGGAGCCAGGATCCGCGCTGGTTCCGCCGGTCACCCCCTCGGAGAGCCACTTCTCCAGGCGGGTCCGGTCCAGTTCCGGCATGTGGTCAATGCGAACGACCGCACGGGTCTGGGCCTCCCCCAGGTCATCCACTTTCAGCTTTGTGACCGTTCCGTGGATGTAGATCGACACCGGCAGTCCCCGAAGCTCGACTCGCATCTCACAATTGGCGTCAAGCTCCAGGTGGCCGTCGACGTTCACTTCCAGCTCCCGAGAGGTAAGCCACTCCACGGTCCCGCCGCAGAGGTCTCCCAGGTGGTTCTTCATGCTGACGGTGGTATGCAGGTTTGGTCCGAACATTCGATGCCTTGGAGGGGTCAAATACCTTGGTAGAATTGGTCTCGCCAGGGTTTGTGGTCCGATTGCGAAATCCCGTTGGCGGGATAGGGGCAGTCCCCCCGGGGAGGCCAGCATGTCGCTATGGCGCACGCCTTTTCATGCGAACCACGTGGCCGCTGGCGCCCGGATGATCGATTTTGGCGGATGGGACATGCCCATCCAGTACACGGGCATCATCCAGGAGCACCTGGCGGTTCGCCGTGGGGTGGGGCTCTTTGATGTCTCCCACATGGGCGAGGTGCGGGTCCGGGGGGGCGGGGCGGAGGAGGCCTTGAACCACCTGCTGTCCAACGACGCCAGCAAGGTGGCCCCTGGCGCGTCCCAGTATTCGGCGATTCTCAACGAGGCGGGCGGCATCGTGGACGATGTCTTTGTGTATCGCTTGGGAGAGGCGGACTTCCTGGTCTGTGTGAATGCCAGTAACCGGGACAAGGACTTTGCCTGGCTGGTCGCCCACAACCCGGCCCCGGACACCGTGTCCATTGTGGATGAGGGGGCGGTTTGGGCCCAGGTGGCGCTGCAAGGCCGCCATGGCGTGCGGGTGGTGGCGGAGCTCACGGCGGTGGATGTGTCGGAGATGAAGCGCGGGGCGATTCAGCCCGGTGCGTTTGCTGGAGTGGACGGCTGCTGGATCGCCCGCACCGGGTACACCGGGGAAGATGGGTTTGAGGTCTTTCTCCCTGCCGATTCCGTGGCAGGCGCCTGGGATCAGATCCTGGCGGCCGGGGCTTCCCATGACCTGGCCCTGGTAGGGCTCGGAGCCCGGGACACTCTGCGTCTGGAGGCGGGCAACGTGCTCTATGGCAATGAGATCACAGACGAGACGACCCCCCTGGAGGCGGGGCTGCGCTGGATTACCAAGCTGGACAAGGCCTCTTTTGTGGGTCGCGATGCACTGGTCGCACAGAAGGAAGCTGGAATTCAGCGACGGCTGGTGGGGCTGGAAATCGAGGGTCGCATCGGGCGTCCCCACCAGGTGATTCTTGCGGAAGGGAAGCCTGTGGGGGAGATCACCAGTGGAACCCGCTCCCCCCTCGTGGGCACCAACATCGCGCTCGGCTATGTGGCTCGCGGATATGGCCGCCCGGGCACCTCTCTGGAGGTGGATGTCCGGGGGCGCATTGCCCCGGCCAAAGTGGTCAAACCCCCTTTCTTTCAACGCGACTACGAGGAGACGGCATGAGTTACCCGTCAGAACTTACCTACACCGAGGACCACGAGTGGATTCGCATCGATGGTGATGTGGCGACGGTGGGCATTACCTGGCACGCCCAGGACTCCCTGGGGGACATCGTGTTCGCCCAGCTGCCGGAGGCGGGAGGAGTGGTCAGCGCTGGGGATCCCATTGCCGAGCTGGAGAGCGTCAAGGCGGTCTCGGATGTTTTTTCCCCCCTTGGCGGGGAGGTGGTGGAGGTGAACGAGGAGCTGGACGGTGCGGAGGAGGCCATCAACCAGGACCCCTATGGCGATGGCTGGCTGTTCAAGATCAAGCTGGCAGACGCCTCCGAGTTGGAGGAGTTGCTGGACTCTGCTGCCTACCAACAGCACCTGGGCGATGACGGTGCAGCCTCCTGATCGCTTTGTCGACCGTCACAACGGGCCTCGAGAGTCCGATGTGGCGCAGATGTTGGCAGAGCTGGGTGTGGAATCCCTGGAGGCGTTGATCCGGGCTGCGGTACCGGAGAACATTCTCACCGACCATGTCTTCGACCTTCCGGCGGCTGGTACGGAGCGGGAGGTCTTGGCGGAACTCGCCGATCTGGCGGGCCTGAACCAAACCTTTCGCTCCTACCTGGGCCTGGGCTACCACGGGTGCGTGACCCCGGCGGTCATTCTGCGCAACGTGCTGGAGAACCCGGCCTGGTATACGCAGTACACCCCCTACCAGGCGGAGATCTCCCAAGGCCGCCTGGAGGCGCTCTTGAACTTCCAGACCCTCGTGTCGGACCTGACCGGAATGGAGGTAGCCAACTCGTCCATGTTGGATGAAGGCACGAGCGCTGCGGAGGTCATGACGCTGTTTCACCGAGTGCTGGGGAGAAGGGCACCCTCGGACACCTTTCTTGTGGATCCCTCCTGCCATCCCCAAACCGTCGAGGTCGTTCGAACCCGAGCGGCCCCCCTGGGCATCCAGGTGGTGGTGGCCGAGGCTGCGAGCTGGGACTTTTCCACGCCGGTCTTTGGCGTGCTCCTGCAGGTGCCGTCCACCGATGGGGCCATTCGCAGCCCTGCTGCCACAATCCAGGCAGCGCACGACGCCGGAGCACTGGTGGTGGTGGCCTCGGACCTCTTGGCCCTGACCCGCATGCGAAGCCCCGGATCCTGGGGGGCGGATGCGGTGGTGGGCAACAGCCAGCGCCTGGGCGTGCCCATGGGCTTTGGTGGGCCGCACGCGGCGTTTCTCGCGACTCGGGCCGCCTACAAGCGCCAGGTGCCTGGACGCATCGTGGGGGTGAGCAAGGACGCCGCTGGTCGCACGGCCTTGCGCCTGGCTTTGCAGACCCGGGAGCAGCATATTCGCCGTGATCGGGCCACCTCGAATATCTGCACTGCCCAGGTGTTGCTGGCGGTGATCGCATCCATGTACGCGGTCTACCACGGCCCCGAGGGGCTGCAGCGTATTGCGGACGGCGTCATGCGCCGCACCCGGGCGCTTGGAGGGGCGCTGGCTGCGCTTGGCTACACCCTTGGAGAAGACCCCACGTTTGACACCCTGCATGTCTCTGGGGGGCCACGCTCCGCAGAGTTGATTCACGCGGCGGCCGAGGAGGCGGGCATCAACCTGCGGTCCTTCGAGGATGGGTCCGTGGGAGTCAGCCTGGATGAGACCACTACGGATGAGGATGTCCGGGATGTCTTGGCAGCGTTTGGTGGAGGAGACATCGACTGGGACGTGTCGCACTTGCTGCCAGAACCCTTGCGCCGGGAAGGCCCGATCCTCCCCCACCCGGTGTTTTCTGCCCACCGGTCTGAAACGGATCTGCTGCGGTACATTCACAGGCTCTCTTCCCGGGACCTGTCCCTGACCACGTCGATGATCCCCCTTGGGTCGTGCACCATGAAGCTCAACGCCACGGCCCAGATGGTGCCCGTCACCTGGGCTGGGTTTGGGCAGCTTCATCCCTTTGCCCCCGCAGCACAGTCCGCGGGCTATCGGGCCCTGTTTTCACGCCTGGAGGCGTGGCTCGCGGAGATCACGGGCTTTGCTGGCGTCAGTCTGCAGCCCAATGCCGGTTCCCAGGGGGAGTACGCGGGCTTGCTGGTGATTCGTGCCTGGCACCGGGATCGGGGAGAGGCCCACCGCAACGTCTGTTTGATTCCCAGATCAGCCCACGGGACAAACCCCGCCAGCGCGGTGATGGCTGGCATGAAGGTGGTGGTCATCGCCTGTGATGACAACGGCAACATCGACCTGGCGGACCTGGCCGCCAAGGCTGGTGAGCATCGGGAGTCCCTGGCAGCCCTGATGGTGACCTATCCCTCGACCCATGGGGTGTTTGAGACCACCATTTCCGAGATCTGCGAAACCGTGCACGACCACGGCGGCCAAGTCTACATTGACGGCGCGAACATGAACGCCATGGTGGGTCTGTGCCGTCCAGGGGAGTTTGGCGGTGACGTGATCCACCTGAACTTGCACAAGACCTTCGCCATTCCTCACGGTGGCGGTGGGCCGGGCATGGGCCCCATTGCGGTGGCGGAGCACCTGGTGCCGTACCTCCCGGGTCACTCTTTGGCTGGGTTGGGGGGAGAGTCTTCCATTGGCGCGGTTTCCGCGGCCCCTTGGGGAAGCGCAAGCATTCTGCCTATTTCCTATGCCTACATTGCGCTTTTGGGGGTGGAAGGCGTGCGTAAGGCCAGCGAGGTGGCGATCTTGAACGCCAACTATGTGGCCCGGCGCCTGGAGCCGCACTTTCCGGTCCTCTACCGGGGAGAGGGTGGCTGGGTGGCCCACGAGTGCATCATTGATGTACGGCCCTTCAAGGCTGAAGCTGGGGTAGACGTGGTGGATGTGGCCAAGCGCCTCATGGACTACGGATTTCACGCTCCCACCATGTCCTGGCCCGTGGCCGGCACGTTGATGATCGAACCCACCGAGAGCGAGTCCAAGAAGGAGATTGACCGGTTCTGTGATGCCCTGATCTCCATTCGCGGAGAAATTCAGGCCATCGAAAAGGGGGAAATGGATCGGGAGTTGAACCCTTTGAAGGGGGCACCCCACACTGCGCTCGACCTGCTGTCGGCCCAGTGGGAAGCCCCCTACAGCCGGGAATTGGCTGCTTTTCCGGCCCCATGGACCCGAGATCACAAGTTCTGGCCTGCTGTGGGACGCATCGACGATGCTTTTGGCGATCGCAACCTGGTCTGCGCTTGTCCGCCCCTTGAAGACTACGTCGATTCTTGATCGCTTTCCCCTTGTCGGTTGATAGGGTAGGGGAGTGCGGCACCTGATTCCCCTGTTCTGCGGCGCATTGTGCGCTTGCAACTCCCACGACTACACCCTCGCGCACCCCACGGCGGGGTGGACGCCTGGCGACCAGGTCCAGACCGTGGGCTTCACCTCGAGCGTGATTCACGTCAGCTTTGACGTGGGGTTTCAGCGAAACAACTGGGGAGAGACCCTGTCCCGTTGCCAGGTGCAGGTGGCCTTTACCCGCCGAGGGGAGTCCGATGGCATGGGGTCCGGGGGGATGGAAGGTGAGGAGCCGTTTCGCCAGGAGATCGCCTATCCGGAGGAGATCGACACCTGTGCATTGACCCGTTTTGACGAGGTGGAGAGCAGCGCACCGGAGGAGCCACAGGAAGAGGGGCGCCCGGAGGAGCGGGACTTTGAAAACGACAACTGGAACCTGCGGGGCACTCTGGACGCCGGGGAGTGCCTCTGGCTTCACGGGGACGAAAAGAGCTGGGCATTGACCCGTCGAATCGACAGCCAGGATCGGGTCACCTACGAGATGTTGGATTGCGATGCGGACACCTTCCCTTTCGGCCAGGTGCTGGACCTGGACGTGGGAGCGCACGATGCACGCCCACCCCTCGCAGGGTTGGCGCTGGACGATGCCTTTGTCGTGGGACCACAGCTGGATGTGCAGGTCTTGTTGGAGTCTCCCCAGGTGGGGATTGTCTATCACCGGGTGGACAACCCGCTCCTGGTGGAGTGGGAAGAGGCCGGGCCGCCCCCGGATGTCGAGCATGTCTTCATGCACGAGGAGTTGGTGATGGTTCAGGTGGCCGAGATGGGGGTGGCAGAACCCATGGAGGCGCTGGCCTGTCGCCCGGACCTTGAGGCGGACGAAATTATGGTGGCGTCGTCGATCCTGGAGGGTCTGCCCCACAACATCGCCATCGACGACAACCTCTACTCCAGCTCCTTTCAGGTGGACTCCCGGTATGTAGGTCCTGACGTGGCGACCCCTTGGGGGGAGGTCATTCGGGTGTCTACCACCGTGACGGATGGGGGGTTGATCGTGTTTTACGAGGAAGGTGATTCGCCGTCCCTTCCCCCATTGTAGAGGAGGGCTCCCTTGGGAACACTGGGTTTGGACTGGGCGCGGCCGGCCAGATAGTCGCCCTGCATGAACGTGTTCTTGTTGCTGCTATTTGCATGTCCGAAGACGGGTGAAACCGAGACGGAACCCGTGGCAGCCCCAGCGCTGCCCGCCACCCATGTGCAGGCCAAAGCCCCATCCAGAGCGCCGATGACAGCTCCCGGGGAGGAGCGTGACCGCGTCCTGGAGGTGTTGCAGACCACAACCGGCCCGGCCCTCGCTTGCTATTCGAAGGCTCTTGCGACCCAGGCGGACCTTTTTGGAGAGCTGCGGGTGCGTCTGATCATTGCCCCCGACGGCTCGGTGCCGGAGGTGGCCACCACCCACAGCACGTTGCGGAATTCGGAGATGGAGTCTTGCGTGCACGGGGTGGTGAAGGGGCTTGCGTTTCCGGCTCTCAGCAAGGCGGAGGGGCTCATTGTGTCGTACCCGTTTCTGTTCACGTCGGATCTCACGCCGGCGAATGTTGTTCGGGGACTCAAGATCAGGAATGGGTTGCTTGACCCGGGAGGCGAAACCATGAGTGAGGAGCCGGATGCGGATCCTGTCAATGGGGAAGACGGGTGGTGGACCAGCTGGTAGTTTCCTCGGGGGTGCTTGACCCTGCTCGCGGCTTGCCGAACCGGCTCCTGGGATCGGCTCATTGTGGGGGGAGATGGGCCCTCCCGAGGTCGCCTGGGGCAGAAACCCTAACCCGGATATTTCACCAGCCGTTCTACCCTACGGTCCCTCGCCGTTCGGCGAGGGCTTTCGCCGGCTTCCGCTACGCTCCAGCTGGCGCACTACGGGCCCTCGCAACGAAGCCTGGTGGAATATCCGGTCTAAGCCACCAGCTCCTGAAGTCCGCTGCAATCCTCTGCTGACCGCAGCTTGCGCAGGGCCTTGATCTCGATCTGGCGGATCCGCTCGCGGGTCAGGCTGAAGTAGGAGCCAATCTCCTCCAGGGACCGCGGAATAGGCTGGCCAATGCCGTAGCGCATGCGCAGCACCTGCTCTTCCCGGGGGGACAAGCTGCAGAGCACGGATTCGATGGCTTCCTTCAGGGAGGCGTCCTCGACGCCTGCATCAGGAAGGGCTGCGTCCTCGTTGGGAATGAACTCTGCCAAGGTGGAGTCGGACTCGTCTGTCACCGGGGAATCCAGACTGGTGGGCTCCCGGGTGAGCTTCATCAGGGCTTCCAGCGGCTCCAGTTCCAGGTCCAGGCAGGCAGCGATCTCTGCCAGGGAGGGCTCCCGGCCCAGCTTTTGGAAGAGCCCTTTGCGGGTCTGGTGCACCTGGTTCACGACCTCCAGCTTGTAGATCGGGATGCGAATGGTGCGGATCTGGGACTCGATGGCCCGGATAATGGACTGGCGGATCCACCAGGAGGCATAGGTCGAGAACTTGAAGCCCCGGGTCCAGTCGAACTTCTCGACCGCCTTCATGAGCCCGATGTTCCCTTCCTGGATCAAGTCCGACAAGGGAAGGCCCCGGTACGAGTACTGCTTGCCAATGGACACCACCAGGCGAAGGTTGGCGTTGATGAGGGCGATCTTGGCCAGCTCGCCGCGTGCCCCTCCCTCTGCCACATGGCGGGCCACCTCTGCTTCATCGGACCGACAGAGCAGCGGAATCTGCCCCATGGACTTCAAGTAGCTGTTGAGCAGTTCGTCACCGGGCGTCTTCGTGGCTCTCTTGGCTCGGGCCATGGGCGTCTCCTTTTGTTCCCTGCACGTAGAAAGGAAAGCAAGACACATGCCAGATTTGAATCCAGGAGAAACAGCGTGTTTCCCTCTCTCTGGAGGGGTTTCTTTGTATGAATACCGTTACGGTGTATCAGTTATTGATACAAATTCCGCCAAGGCCTCGGCTGGAGATGTGCGGCGGTCGGCTTGCGTCGTGATCTCGCTGACGCGGTTCAGGAACAGAAGAAGGTCGCCGTCCACCTGCTCCAGCAGGGCCGCGAACAGGTCGGATTCGCTGTTGTAGAAGGTAAATTGCAGGAGGCGCGCGTTGTTCCAGACACCGGTGCGGGCTGCTTCCAGGTAGGGATCTGGGCGGTGAAAGGGGGCTTGTTCCACCTCGACTGGAAAACCTCTGAAGATGCGGTCCTTTGCGGAGGACTTGTCGTCTGGGGTGAGGGTGGGATTTCCATAGATTGCCAGGAGGTCATCCACCAGGGCGTGTTGCAGGTCTCGCCAGTTCTGCCAGTCCTCCCGGTGGTGGAGGGTCTCGAGAACCACTGGGCTGTGGGGGCCATGTATCTCCACCAAGAAGCGCAGCGCTGCGATTTCTCCCACGAAGCTGGCCAAGGACTCGTTGAAGTCCACCGAGCCGGGCACCCAGACTGTGGCGTGGACCATCTCGTGGAGCACGGTCTCCACCAGGCGGGCCTCAGACCACTCCAACATGCCGGGAAGTATGGGATCCCGGAACCACCCCAGGGTGGAGTAGGCGCCGGCGGTGCGCAGGTAGATGTCGTCGCCCCGTTTTGCAAGTCCGTCGGCCCTTTGCTGTGCGTCCTCCTCCCGAAAGAAGCCCAGGTATGGCACCCGGCCCACGATGGGGAACCACCAGGTGCGGGGGGTAAAGGAGAGGGGAGCGCTGGCGGTGAGGTTCCAGATGGTTCGCTCCCACCCCAAGGCGACCGTCTCGTAGTTGTCCGTGGCCGCAAGCCCGATCCCGCCGCCCCAGGCCTTGGCCTGGCCGATGAGGTCCAACCTCTCGAGGGCTTGTTGTTCCAGAGTTCCGCTGGCTCGAACGTGTTCCACGGGCTCCCGGGAGAGGAGCAGCTCCGCCTGGTACCAACCGGAGGAGATCACATAGCAGCCCTGGAAAAGGAACACGGCGGGAAGAAGGAGGGGCAAGACAGGACTCCTGGGACGGATGCGCAGCGACAGGATACGCGTTGTTGCTGCCTGTGCCACTTCAGAGGGAGGGAGCGTGTTCGAGTTTCTACTTCGCGGCGGCCCGGTCATGATTCCCATCGGGCTGGCCTCGATTGTCGCCTTGGCGGTCTTCATCGAGCGGCTCTGGTATTTGCGCTCCTCTCGCGTGCTGCCCCGGGGGGCCCGCGTGGAGCTCCTGGAGGTGTCCCGACAGGGGCGGTGGGCCGATGCGATCACCTTGTGCCGCAAGAGCGACTCTCCCATGAGCCGCGTCCTTGAGGTCGGCTTCCTCAACCAGGGGTCTGGGCGCGAGCGCCTGAAGACGCTCATGGAGGAGGTGGGGCTGCGGGAGGCTGCCGAGCTGGAGCGATATTCCGGCGTGGTGGGCATTGTCGCTGCCATCGCCCCGCTGTTGGGCTTGCTCGGAACCGTGCTGGGCATGATCTTGACCTTTGAGGTCATTCAAGACCAGGGTCTCGGGGTGGTCTCGAGCCTTGCGGGGGGAATCTCCCAGGCCTTGATCACCACTTTTGCTGGATTGAGCGTGGGCATACCGGCCCTCATCGGACACCGGTTCCTTTTGGCCCGGGTGGATGAGCTGGTGTTGGGCTTGGAAGAGGTCGCTCTGGAAGTGTTGGAGCTGGTTCGGGCGGAGGAACGCTAAGTGTTCCGTCGAACGCGCCGCGAGCCGCCCCGGGTGGACCTGACGCCACTGATTGACATCATTTTCCAATTGGTGCTCTTTTTCATGGTTTCCACGACCTTCATCTCCGCCCCGGGCTTCAAGGTGGATCTTCCCCGTGCCAGCTCGGACATGATGGTGCGGGAGCAGGATGATCTTCAGATCTGGATGACGAATGAAGGTGGAATCTTCGTGGACCGGGAACCTGTTGATTTCGAAGGACTAATCCAGATATTGGGTGCCCAGGCCCGGACCGATCCGTCGACCCTGGTGGTCATCAAGGCGGACATGGAAGTGGGCCACGGAAAGGTGGTGACTCTCATGGATCTCGCCCGGTCCGCCGGGTTGAACCGACTGGCCATTGCGACGGATCCCTCCGCGGAAAAGGGAACGGGAAATTCCGACGCAACCCCCTGACGTAACAGAGCAATTCGATTATACTGGACTTCCCCTTTCGCCCTCCTGGCTTTGTCCCCACTCTCCTTTCGACGCTTTGCCTTTACGGCCCTTCCGCTCCTGCTCATGGGGGGGGTGGTGGTGATGGCGATCTTCGGAGATCACGGGCTGGTGCGGCGCCATGATCTGCGACAGGAGCGGGTGGAGATCGAGCGGCGTGTTCGGGACTTGAAGCGGCACAACACCGAGCTGCGCCGAGAGCTCCGTCTCCTGGAGACCGAGCCCCTCGGAACCCGTCGGGTCGCTGCCAAGGAGCTCTTGATGGCGCCGCCGCACAGCACGATCTATCGGTTCGAGTCTGCCACCCGGTGAGCGACCGGTTGCTCCTTACCAATGCACAGTTGGTGGATCTTGACCCACCGGGTGCGACTGAGGGCCACCTGCGGGTGGAAGACGGCCGAATTGTGGAGCGGCTTGCGGGCCCCGCCCCGTCGGCGTCCCCTGGGGAGGAGGTGGTGGACCTGGAGGGAGACCTGCTCTTGCCAGGCCTGGTGAACTCCCACACCCACCTGTACTCGGCGCTGGTGCCGGGCATGGCCGTGCCGCCCGTGGAGGACTTCCAGCAGGCCCTCCAGCAGCTCTGGTGGGTGGTCGATCGGTGCCACGACCAGGAGACCATCGCAGCCAGTGCCACGGCGGGCGCCGTGGAGGCGATTCGCTGCGGCACCACCACGCTGGTGGACCACCACGCGTCTCCAGAGGCAATCGAGGGAAGCCTGGACGTGCTCTTTGGGGGCGCGGAGCCTGTGGGAGTCCGCCTGGTCACGGGCTACGAGATCACCGATCGCAACGGCCACGGCGAGGGGGCTCGGTCCCTGGGGGAGAACCTTCGAGCCAAGGGAGCACATGCCTCCAGGACCCGGGCGGTTCTGACCGCCCTGCACGCCAGCTTCACCCTCAACGACGAGACCCTCGCGGCGGTGGCTGCCACAGAAGGACCGATCCACATTCACGTTGCGGAGGGGCAGGTGGACGTCCAGGATGCCCAGGATCGTGGCCACGCAGGGGTCTTGGAGCGCCTGGAGGCGTTTGGTCTCTTGCGAGAGGGGAGCGTGCTGGCCCACGGGGTGCACCTTGACGACGACGCCGTGGGCCGGGCCCGGGCTGCTGGCTGCTTTCTGGTTCACAACCCCAGCTCCAACCGGAACAACCGGGTGGGACACGCAGCGCCGGAGCGCTTTGGTGATGCTCTGGCCCTGGGCACGGACGGCATTGGCTCGGACATGTGGGGGGCCATGCGTGATGCCTTTCTCGCTGCCCGGGAGCGTGGCGGGCAGGTGGATCCCCTCGCCGCCATGGTGGGGGGGCACCGGTTGGCCTCGAATCTCCTTGGGGTGCCCCTGGGCAAGCTCGCGCCTGGATTCGCCGCAGATCTCGTGCGCGTTCGGGCTCCCGTGCGGGGGCCGGTGGAGACCGGCAGCTTGTTTGGACACCTGTTGTTTGGCCTGGGGCCGGCGGATGTTCGGGACGTGTGGATTGGCGGACGCATGGTGCTGGATAACGGAGACGTGGTGGGGCTCTCGGCCACCACCCGTCGCGATGTGACGCACCAGGCACAGCGTCTCTGGAGCCGCTTCGCCAGGAGAAGCCGGTCATGAATCTATCTCTGAAGGGCGGGTGCGTGCTGGACGGAACGGGGCGTGCCTCCAAGCGCATGAGTGTGCACACCCAGGGGAGACTCCAGACCGCCGAAGCGGGAGGGGACAGCCACGTGCTGGATTGCAGCGGGTTGATCGTCGCTCCCGGGTTTATCGACACCCACACCCACTCGGATCTCGCGGTCTTTGACGACCCCACGCTGGCTTTCAAGAGCCTGCAGGGGGTCTGCTGCGACGTGTTGGGACAGGATGGAGTCTCGGTGGCGCCCTTGCGAGCCGAGGACATCGAGGACGTTCGCAAGCAGCTGGCGGGCCTGGATGGAGACCCGGTGGGACTGGAGTGGGACTGGAGAAGTGTGGGGGACTACCTGGACCGGGTGGAAGGAGCCGGCCCGGGGGTGGATTGTGCCTACCTGGTGCCCCACGGCCAGGTGCGACGGGCGGTGCTGGGCATGGCGGATCGCCGGCCCACGGAGATGGAACTCGATGCCATGTGTACGGTCCTGGACCAGGGGCTCGCCGACGGTGCGGTGGGGTTCTCCACCGGGCTCATCTACCCGCCCTGTTGCTACGCGGACACCGCGGAGCTCATCGCGCTCTGTCGGGTGGTGGCAAAGCGTGACGGGGTCTTTGTGGTTCACATCCGGTCCGAGGGGGACTATGCCCTTGAGAGCGTCGAGGAGGTCCTGCGGGTGGCGAGGGTGTCCGGGTGTCGTCTGTGCATCTCCCACATGAAACTGGCGGGCGCCCGGAACTGGACCAAATCCCAGTCCATGCTCGATCAGGTGCGAGGCGCCCGGGCGGAGGGAGTCTTGGTGACCGCCGACCAGTACCCCTATACCGCTGGCTCCACCATGATGGGGGCCATCCTTCCCCCGTGGGCCCACGCCGGCGGCACGGTCCTGGACCGCCTGGGCCACCCGGAGACCCGCGCCCGCATGCGGGATGAGATCCTCTCCCAGGATCGACAACCCTGGGACAACTTCTGGAGCTGGGGGGGGGCCGAGGACATTCGCATTGCCGGATTCGGAAGCGCTGACAGTCCGAACACCCGGTATGCGGGCATGAATCTCGCCCAGGCAGCCGCGGGAAAGGACCCGTTGGAATTTGCCATGGACCTGCTGGTCGCCGAGGAGATGGGCGTGTCCATGGTGGCCTTTTCCCAGTCAGAAGAGGTGGTCAAGGCGATCTACAAGGAGCCCTGGGTAGGGGTGTGCAGCGATGGTCTCGTGGGGTCTTGGCCGCACCCACGCACCTTCAATGCCTTTGGCCGGGTGCTTGGGTGGTTGGTTCGGGACCTTGGCCTGGTGGAGTGGCCTGATGCCATTCGCAAGATGACGTCTTTGCCAGCGGAGACCTTTCGCCTGGAGGGCCTGGGACGTATTGCGCCCGGTATGCGGGCCAACCTGGTGGCCTTTGATCCGGAGGAGGTCATCGACGTGGGCACCTACGATGACCCCAAACACAGCCCCCGGGGAATTCAGCATGTGGTGGTCGGGGGCGTGGTGGTTGTGGAGAACGGCCGGGCCACCGGTCGGTGCGGTGGGCAGGTTCACCGGGCTTGAGGGGTGAGGCTCCAACCGAGCACATCGTCCGCGCTTGCATCGACTTCTCCGAGCCACTCGGTCAGGGTGGCTGTCGCAAGCTCCAGTTCCTTTTCTGAAAGGAAGTTGCGGTGCAAGAGCACCGTGTCAAACCCATGGCTTCGCAGACGGGTGGTCTCACCGGTAGGCACCAGCAACACCCTGCCCATGTAGGGAACATCCCGACTTCTGGCGCGGTCAGCGGGGTCCTCCAGGTCCGAAAGGAGCTTGGACACCAGGGGGTCCTGCCGCAGAGTGATCGAGAGGAATTGGCCGAGTCCATAGGGAATGGAACGCCCATGACGCACCTGGGAGAGCAGGTAGGCGCGGTTCGCGGTGGTGCGGTCCGGGGGCCAGTCCAGGATGGCGCCGTCTCCGTTCAGTTCGGCGAGAACGGCGACGGAGGCGATGGGGGTGGTGGACACAGGCCAGGGGGCGGGGGACACGAGGAGCCACTCCCCTAAAAGCGCGAACGGCGCAATCCACCGGGCCCAATGTGGAAGATGGGCCAGGGCCTCCGCTGCAAGAAGTCCCAGGAGCGGTAACAAAAAGGCCACCATTCGGTAAGGGTGGTGCACCGAAGCAAAGGGGGAGCCGGGAATGAACAAGAGCGCCAGGGGCAGGAACAAGCGCTGTGAACCCAGGTAGACAGGCTTTCGATTGAAGGAGAGCACAGGGCCCAGGCAGAGCACCCCGTAGGCCAGTGTGGCCCGCGTGAGTTTTCGGGGCCGGGCCCGAACCGCGCCGAACACCGCGAGGCCCACGAGCACCCACCCCAGGTAGTTCACATGAAGAATGCCGGGATTGCCCAGGGCGGGGGTGTCAGGGGCGTACCAATTTCCTGGGTGGAACCAGGACAGGAGGTCTGTGGCGGGAAGAGCGGGCTGGCTCCATCCGGGGGTTGTCGCGGCGGTGACGACCGCCTCGGGGTGCTGCAGAGTCCAGAGAATCCACCCCAGCAGGGGCCCTGAGATGAGGGCCCAGAGAACCCCCATGCGTACCGTGTCCCGGGTTCGAGTTCGCCAGCCCGCGCCGGGGAGGAACACCGCGGCCACCAGCACCCCAAAGAGTCCATAGTAGACGCTTTGCAGGGTACAAGCGCTCCACAGCACGGCGGGAAGCACCACCCGGCCGGTGGCATGCATGCGCAGCAGGGAACCAAGAAACAAGGTGGGCCAGGCCATTCCGAGGGCTTCAGAGACACCGGAGTGAAGCAGGGAGATGGTGTAGGGAGAGGCCACGCCGATGAGCCCGCACAGGATGGCGCCATCCCGGCGATTCGTCTGCTGCCATCCGAGCCAGCAGCCCGCCAGGCCGGAAAGCCAGACCTGGAGGGCCAGGGAGAGGTTCCAGGCCACGGGATACCCAAGAGCTCGAAAGGGCAGCGCCAAGAGGGCGCCAATGGGATCGGCGTACCAGAGAACCCCTCCTTCCGGCAGGTGGGTAATGGTGGTCCGCCACGGGAATCTCCCGGAGAGGATCTCGCCTCCAAACCACCAGCTGCCCTGCAGGTGGAAGGCCAAATCTGAGATGGGGTGACCGATGGCCTCGGCGCCAAAGAGCCCCGGTGAGAGCACGACAAGGGTGCAGACGGAAACCCCCAGCAATGGAAGGAGCAGGGGGGGGCTGGGACGAACCATGGGCTACGATAGGCACCAACCTGGAGTCCTGCCAATGTCTGCGGAACCCACTGCGCCGATCCTTGTGGAATTCACCCTGAACAAAGAGGCGGTCGCCCACACCGCCCGGGGCGAGCGAAACGTCCTGGATGTGCTGCGGGAAGATCTCGGGATCAAGTCCGTCAAGCCCGGCTGCTCGCCCCAGGGAATCTGCGGCTGCTGTGCCGCACTGGTGGATGGAAAGGTGCGCCTCATGTGCACGCTTCCTTTCAAGAATGTGGCCGGGAGAGAGGTGACCACCCTCGAGGGGTTTGCCGACGAGGATCGCGCCATCCTGGCGGAGTCCTTCAACCAGTGCGGGGGCACCCAGTGCGGGTATTGCACCCCGGGAATTGCGCTCCAGGTGGGGGCCTTGCTGGAAAAGAACCCGGACCCCACCGATGCCGACATTGACAAGGCCCTGAACATGCACATCTGTCGGTGCACGGGGTGGGTCAAGATCCGGGATTCGGTGCACATGGCGGCCAAGATGAAGTCCGGAGAGCTTCCGGTGGAGTCCCCCACCTGCAATGGAATCGGAGACTCTCTCGCCCGCAACCGGGGACATGACCTGGTGCTGGGGGAGCGCCCCTACATCGACGACATGATCCAGCCGGGCCTGCTTCACGGTGCACTGGTCTGGACGCCGCACCCGAAATGCAGGGTCGTACGGATCGATGCTTCCCGGGCGCTCGCTTTGGAGGGGGTGCACGCGGTGGTCACCGCGGAGGACTTTGGCCCCGACCGCAAGGTGGGGCTCATCTACCGGGACTGGCCGGTGATGATTGCCGTGGGGGAGGAGACACGCTGCGTGGCGGACATTCTGGCGGCGGTGGCGGCGGACACCCGGGAGCTGGCGCTGCGGGCGAGGGATCTCATCGAGGTGGAGGTCGAGGAGCTTGTGCCCTTGACGGACCTCGCCAAGGCGGCGACCGATCCGGACAACGTGCTGACCACTTGCAACGTGATCAAGGGCGATGTGGGCGCAGCTCTGGCGGGTGGGTGTGACGTTGTCATTTCCGAGTCCTTTCAGGTCCAGCCCATCGATCAGGCGTTTCTGGAGCCCGAGGCGTCGATTGCCATCCCCGATGCGGACGGGGGCCTGCACATCTACTCCTGTGGCCAGGGGGTCTTTGACGATCAGAAGCAGCTCTGTCCCCTGTTTGGTTTGCCTCCGGAGAAGCTGGTGGTGGAGCTGGTGGCCACGGGTGGGGGGTTTGGCGCCAAGGAGGACCTGAACGTGCAGCCCCAGGCCGCCATGCTGGCCCTCAAGACCGGCCAGCCAGTCAAGGTGGCCCTCACCATGGAGGAGTCCACCCGGTTTCACCCCAAGCGGCACGCGATGCTGATTGACTTCACCCTCGGGGCCAGAAGCGACGGCACTCTGGTGGCGGTGAAGTCCGAGGTGCTTGGGGACACGGGTGGCTATGCCTCGGTGGGGGACAAGGTCCTCGAGCGGGCGGCCGGGCACGCCTGCGGGCCGTACTTCGTGCCGAACGTGCAGGTGGAGGCCAAGACCATCTACACCAACAACCCGGTGGCCGGCGCCATGCGCGGCTTTGGGGTGAACCAGATCGCCTTTGCCCTGGAGGGCTGTCTGGACCGGCTCGCGGAGAAGCTGGGCATGGACCCCTTTGCGCTGCGCTACCAGAACGCGCTGGACGTAGGAGACACCTTCAGCACCGGGCAGGTCATGGATGCCTCCGTGGGCATTCGGGCGACCCTTCGGGCCATTCAGCCCCACTACGAGGCCGCCCGAGCAGCTGGCAAGCACGTGGGGGTTGCCTGCGGCATGAAGAATGTCGGCATGGGCAATGGTTTTGAAGAGGAGGGGCGGGTGGAGCTGCATGTGCGGGCTGGGACCATCTGCATCAAGACCGGGTTCACGGAAATGGGGCAGGGACATGACACGGTCATGCGCCAGTTCGCTGCGGAGGCCACCGGCCTGTCGGTGGAGACCTTCACCGTGGAGTGCGACACATCGGTCATGGTGGACACGGGCATGACCACGGCCTCCCGGGCCACCTACCTGGGCGGCAACGCGGTCCTGGCGGCGGCGCCTTCGCTGCTGGCGGGACTGGAAGAGGCGGGCGGGGATCTCTCCGCCCTGGAGGGCCAGGTGTACCAGGGCATCTGGAAGGCGCCGGTGACCCACAAGCCCGGGTCCTATGACAACGATTTTGAGCCAGTGACCCACTACGCCTTTGGCTACGCCACCCAGCTGGCCATTGTGGGGAAGAATGGACGGCTTGAGGAGGTGGTGGCAGCCCATGATGTGGGGCGTGCCATCAACCCCATCTCCTGTGAGGGCCAGATCGAAGGCGCGGTTCACATGGGCATCGGGTATGCCCTCTCCGAGGAGCTGCTCATCGAAGACGGGGTGCCCGACCCGCGCTTTCGTGCCCTGGGCATCCTCAAGGCGAAGCACACCCCGCGCATCACGTCGATTCTGGTGGAGGAGCCGGACAAAGCGGGTCCCTATGGAGCCAAGGGGATCGGCGAGATCGGCCTGGTGCCGACGGCGCCGGCCATCGCTGCGGCCATCAAATCCCACAGCGGGAAGTGGCATACCCGGCTTCCCATGCGGGACACGGATGCGGCAAGGGGGGTGGGGGTGCGTCCTCCCCGGAAGGACCGGAAAGCCTGAAACCGGATAAGGGAGGGGGCTTTCCCGGAGTATTGCGATGGCCTCTCCTGCATTCCCCGAGCCCCCGTCCAGCCAGCCCGCCACGCCCATTCCCCAGGTGGACGAGTGCGTCGACGCCCTCCATGGGGCCGCCGCCGGGTGGGTCTCGACCTCCCTGGATGAGCGCATCGCATTGCTGCGGGCCTGCATGCCCACCCTGGCGGCTTCCTACGACGACTGGGTGGCTGCCGGGACCCGGGCCAAGGGCGGCACCCTAGGCAGTGGCATTGAGGGGGAGATCGCCCTGGGCGGCCCCATGGTGTGCATGCGGCACTTGCGGCTTCTGGCCGAGTCCCTGGAGGCGGTGCGCGATGGACGGGATCCTCCCGTGGCCGGCCGAACCACCCTCCCCGACGGCCAGGAGGTGGTGCACGTCTTTCCCGCCCACTGGATGGACAAGGTGCTCTTCACCGGTTTCAAGGGGGATGTCTGGGTCGAGCCGGGCAAGCCGTCTTCCTTGGCGGGACTGTACCGGGCCAAGGCGGAGGGGGGCGGACCCGCCGGAGGGGTGTCCCTGGTGCTCGGGGCTGGCAACGTCTCCTCCATCGGACCCCTGGATGTGATCCACAAGCTCTTCGTGGAAGACGAGGTGGTCCTTCTCAAGACCAACCCGGTCAACGCCTACCTGGGTCCGATCCTGGAGCAGGCCTTCGCGCCGCTCATCGAGGCCGGGGTGCTGGCGATCGTGCACGGCGGCGCCGAGGTCGGCGGACATCTCTGCCACCACCCGAAGATTGTGAGCGTGCACATCACCGGTTCGGACTCCACCCACGACGCTATCGTTTGGGGCGGGGCCCCACAGGAGAGGGCCCGCCGCAAGGCTACGGGGGAGCCCATTCTGACCAAGCCCATCACCTCGGAGCTGGGCTGCGTGACCCCCGTGTTTGTGGTGCCGGGCCCCTGGTCCGAGGCCGACCTGCAGTTCCAGGCGGAGCACGTCGCCAGCATGGTGGCCCACAACGGGTCCTTCAACTGCAACGCCGCCAAGGTGCTGGTCCTGGCCAAGGGGTGGGAGCACCGGGATGCCTTCGTGTTGAAGGTGCGTGAGGCCCTGGCCCACACAGAACCCCGCAAGGCCTACTACCCGGGTGCGAAGGAGCGCTACAGCGCCTTTCGTGACCGGTATCCAGGGGCGATTCCCCTGTCCGAGGACACCCCCGAGATTGTCCCCTGGACGGTGATTCCGGAGGTGCCGGCGAAAAAGGGGGAGTACGCCCTGACCCACGAGGCCTTCTGCGGGGTGCTGGCGGAAGTGGACATTGATGCGACAGAAGCAGACGAGTTTCTTGGAAAGGCGGTGGACTTCGCCAACGACTCCTTGTGGGGCACGCTCTCTTGCGTGGTGCTGGTGCATCCCAAGACCCAGAAGGCCCACCCGGAGGCCTTCCACTCCGCCATCTCCAACCTGCAGTACGGGGGCATTGGGATCAACGTATGGGGGGGGGTGATCTACGGCCTGATTTGCACGACCTGGGGCGCTTACCCGGGACACACCCTGGAGGACATCGTCTCCGGGCGTGGATTCGTCCACAACACCTTCCTGGTGGACCACCCCCAGAAGTCCGTGCTGGAGGCTCCCTTTCGAATCGCCCCCAAGCCGGCCTGGTTCCACAACCACGGCAACCTGCCCGAGCTGGGGCGGCGCCTGACGCATTTTGAGGAGCACCCGGGCCTGGGGGGGCTCGTGAAGGTGGCCATGGCCGCTTTCAAGGGCTGAAGATTCCGCTGTGCGCTTTCGGCGGCTCGCCTTTTCCCTGGTGCCACTGCTCTTGCTCTGGCCCCTGCTGGAGTTGGGGCTTCGGGGGGTCGGATGGCGAGGGGAGACGGATCGGGTGGTCAGCTGGTGCCGGGAGCACGCCCTGAACGAGCCGCCGTTCTTCCCCGAGCGCACCCTCGCCCGGGGCACCGCGGTGCACGTGCCCCGGGTGGATGGACACCCGGCCCCCTTTGCCGGGGAGAAGCCGAATACGGTGCGCCGCATCGTGGCCCTGGGGGGATCTGCGGTCCATGGGTTTGGATTCACCCGTGCGGGGGCGTGGCCGGACAAGCTGGAAGGACGCCTGGCCAGGGCTTGGGACGGGGTGGACGTGGAGGTCATCAACGCCGGGGTGATCGCCTGGGGAAGCCAACAGGTGTTGATGCTGGTGAAGGATGTGCTGGCGAACCATGCGCCGGATGCCCTTGTGATCTACAGCGGAAACAACGAACTGCTGGAGTGGTTTGATGCCCGGCAGTACCTGCCGCCAGAGGCCCTGGCCCAGTGGGTCTCGGGCATTCGCCTCGCGCGCCGGGCCCGCGCCTTGCGGACCTACCAGCTGGTGGACCGGGTGTTGGGCACGGGCCGGGCGGGGGGACGAAACCCTGGCCACTGGGGACAGACCGAGTTCACGGACGACGAGGCCCTGCCCTGGGCGTCGAGGGCGCGCCTTGGGGAGGCGGATCGCCGATCTGCCCTGGAGGCCTACCGGAGACATTTATTGCGCATCCTGGACCTGGCACGCGACGCGGGGGTGCCGGTGGTGTTGTCCACGGTGGCCGTCAACGAGACGGAGACCCCGGCGGAGTTTCCGTTTGGGGAGCCGGAGCCCGTGGCTGTGGTGGAGCACCTGGAGCGGGGGCTGGGGCTCTATGACGCCGGCGATGGGCCGGGGGCGGAGGCGGCGTTTTTAGAGGCCCTGGAGATCTGGCCCGAAGCCATCACCCACTACCGCTGGGGCATGGGCCTTCGAGAGCGAGGTGCTCCGGAGGCCAGGGAACACCTGCGCAACGCCCTGGCACTCGACGAGAACCCCCACCGGGCCACCCCCCGGCGCAACCAGGTGGTGCGGGCGTTGTCCCACCGAGCGGATGCCCTGGTGGATGTGGCTGCGATCCTGTCCGTTGCTTCCACCGACGGCATCGTAGACACCTCCCAGATCTACGACTACTGCCACCCGACCCCAAGTGTGCACACCGAGATCGCCAGGATGTTCGCAGACGCCTTGACCCGCGAGGTCTGGCCGGGGGGAAGCGCCGCCCAGCCGCCCCAACCCGGGGCCGAACATGTGGACGGGTGGTTGGGAGAGGGGGTGGACCCATCCCGTGGCCACTACATTCGCGACCCGGGCACCGAGCTGGAGCGCGCCTGGAGGGCCGCCCAGGAGGCAACGGCCCACACCCCCGACTCTGCTGCCGCATGGCATCACCAGGGTCTTGTGGCCTGGCACGGCTTCCACGCGGACTGTGACCGGGGCAAGGTCCCCTGCCTGGGGGATGCCCTGACCGCCTTCCACACCGCCACCACCCTCGATCCCCAACACTGTGCGGCCTGGGCCAACCTGGGCCGGGTGCAGTTCACCGTGGGCCTGCCCGGAGCAAGCGCCTCTCTGTCTCGCGCGGTGGCCTGCGAACCGGAAGACGCGCGGTCGGCCTGGTACCTTGCGCGGTGGGGGGTTCGGGGAGGAGGGTAGGGGCGCCGTTCGCCGTCTTCACGACCCGTGCGCCCGCCCGCCACACTCTATAAATTCGCTATCGCCTCATCGATGGAGGACAGATCGAAGATTGTGTCAATGACCCGCTGAATGGCCTCGTCGCCCTCACTCATGATCTGAGAGCGTTGGTCATCATCCAACTCCCCAAACCTGCGCTCCAGGAGGCCCATCAGGGTCTGGGCGAGGGCAGAGTGGCGCCCTTCCTGGCGCCCCTCGTCTCTAAGTAGTTCTGCGATTCCCTTGGGATGATCTCCAATACTCTCCTGGAGTATGTTTGGTACCTTGGCATGACTGGGGAGACCCTTCAACCGTGAGTCGGTGCTCCACATGTAGTCAATGAATGCAGCCATTGTCTCGGGATCCCCATTTTCGGGATCCCCAGCGGCGCCATGGACCACGAAGAATCGAGCAAGGGCCGAGATGAGGTCGCCACTGGTGTGTGCCTTGAAGAGCCACAGGCAGAGCAGGCCGGGCCAACTCCCCTGAAGCGCTGACTCCTCTGTTTCCCTTAGGTCCAACAACTGGTAAGTGGCGTGAGGCCGAATCTTCGCGAGAGTCTCTGCCAGCGCCGGGGGCGCCGAGGCCGGCCCCACGAGGGCGGCGAGATCTTTCGCGGCACTCCAGGGCCGGGCCCCATGGTAGAGCACGACCGGCAGCACCAGCGGAAGTCGCCCCTTACGCCGATTCGTTGGCTCCCGAAGCCACCGCTCCCAGGTGCGGACCGTGTAGCGCAGCATGCGAAAGGCCATGGTGGGGTCCACGCTGCTCTGGTGCTCGAAGATGATCGCCACCCGTGCCGGGATGGGCTCGAACCGCCCCACTGTACCCGGGAGCGCTGGGAGCCAGGGGACCTCAAACAACTCCCGACATTTAGGGAGTCCTGATGAACGTCCTTTCCAGGGCCATCACTTTAGCGCTGAGAGTTCGGCGCATTGCCTCGTGTTGCTCCGGCGATCGGAGGTGAAACTGATCCAAGCGCAGCGCCGTGAGACGACGAGCGCCACCCCCACCTCACCTAAGCGGCAGTCCCACCCGGCTCTCCTGCCGGCCCCACCAGGCCTTGATGCGCAGCGCGTGGGCGTGTTGCCAGGCGGCGATCTCCTTGGGGGTGGCCTCGACGGCGGGGATTTGAAACAGGACCGCCCGACGGTCGGAGAGAATGGGAGCGCCCAGCAGAGGCTCCAGGGCCGAGACCAGGGCCGGGGCCACGGAGTTGTCGACGCCGATGCCCAGGAGCAGGATTCGGTCGAATCCGTTTTCGGCGAGCAGGGCCAGATCTTCTCGGTGGGCTTCTGGCTGGAGGACCACCTCCTTCTGGTACATGAAGGCCGGCTCCAGGCTCTTCACCAGGGGAAGGGTCTGGACCAGGACCTGCCCGTCCCGGGCGAACTGCTCCACCCGCTCAATGGGCACCCCCTGAATGGCCTGTCGGTGAATCATCTGCGCGGCCTGGGAGGCCCCCCGGGTCTCCGGGTCCGCTCGCCAGGCCAGGTTCAGGTCCACGACGCCCTGCCCGTCTTCTACTGTGGAGAGGGCGGTGTAGTCGGTGAGTGTAAACCGGGCGAGGCCGGGCCCGTTGAGGCCGTGGAGACGCACGTCCAGGGCGTTCAACAGCGAGAGGGCGAGCACAGGCCCGGCGAGGCTCCGGCCCCGAAGCCGACCGCCCGCTGCCAGGGCCGCAAGCGCCGCCGCGGCCACCACGGTGATCACCAGAAACCGGTTGGGAAAGTTGATGGGCTCGGCCACGTACCCCAGGGCGCGGTTCAGGGAGAGAAAGGGCATACCGAGGCGGGTCATGGTGGGGGTGCTGTACTCCAGTCCTCCGAGGACCAGGTAGCTGCCCGTGGAGAACACCGCGCCGGTGGCGCCGACCGCGACCCAGGGAAGGGATCGCCTCCCCCGGGCACGAATCCCCAGAACCACCAGCGCCAGGAGCGGCCAACCCAGGTACCGTCCCCCGCCATAGGCCAGGAGCTCCCGGCTGGCGGATGAGCGCGCCTCCCGTGCGGGGCGGATCAACTCGGCGGGATCCAGCCGAGCGCTGGCCGGGTCCGTGACGGGTTGGCCGTGGCCCGACTCGAGGACGTACTGCATGAGCCCCACCCGCGGGGGCTCTCCCTCCCCATAGGACGCTGAAAAGAACCGGGTCACCGGCACCAAAACTGCGAGGGCCAGCGCGGCGGCCAGGACATACCGGGCCAAGAGCGCCAGGCGCTCCCGGTCGGACACCAGGCGCAACAGAGACAGCACCGACACGGATGCGGCCAGAAAGAACCCGAGGTAGAAGCCGGAGAGGGTGGCCCCCACCAGGCACACCGCCAGCTTCAGCCCGTCCTTCCAGCGGCGGTGCTCGCTGACATCCAGCCAGGCGCAGATCCCCAGGGGAATCCACCAGACGTGCTGCAGCTCCCCCACGCCCACGTGGAGGGTGAAGGAGACAAACGCGCTGGTCTGCAGCAGGGTGCCGGCGGCGAGCCCGGCCGCCTCTCTTCTGTCTGGGGCGGGGCAGAGCCTCCTGCCCATCATGGCCCCGCAGACCCCCGTCGCCACCAGGTTCCCCAGGGCCAGCAGGTTCGCGGTGAGCACCAGGGGCAGAAAACCAAGAAGCACCGCGAAGAGGCCGTTCAGAGGTTCAATGGGGTACAGGTCCAGCCCGACCGGGTGATTCACCAGTTCCGTTGCAAAGGGAAAGACACCCTGATCCAGGACACTTGCCCGAATCCACCACAGGGTCCACAGGTGCTTCATGGTGTCCGAATCCGCGCTTCCCAGCACCTGGGAGCCGGGATGAAGCAGCCAGGGCCACGTGGTGACGACGGCCAGCGCGGTGAACCACGCGAGGTCCAGGCGGCGGGAGCGCCGGGGGTGGCTCGCTAGCGCTGACAGGAAGGCAGTCATTCCGGGACAAGATACCGCGGTCTCGGAAACCGGGTTCGACTCGGCTATCTTGGGTCTGTCGGAGGGATGGATGTCACTAGGAATCGCAGTGTTGTGGGTGTGGATGGGGTGCCAGGGAAAGGACGCCGTGGACGACACGGGGGCAGCCAAGTGGGTGCAAGGCCTCCGCCTGGAACCGGAGGAGGCGCAGGAGGAGGATGAGCTGACCTGTTCCTGGGATTCCTTGATTGGTGCGGACACCGCCACCATCGCCTGGGAGATCAACGGCCATGTCCTCGACGGTCTGGATGGCGAGACCCTCACCGGTGCGTGGTTCGATCGCCGGGACCAGGTGGCTTGTCTCGTCACGGTGGATCGAGCCGGCGCTCCGACCTACTCCTCCAACAAGGTCTGGATTCGAAACTCGGCCCCTGTCTTGTCTTCGGTGACCTTGTCCCCGGAGTCTCCCCAGGAATCCGACATTCTCCGGGCCACCGTCGAAGGCGCCGACCCGGACCCGGAGGACCAGGCCTTTTTGGAGTTCCACTTTTCCTGGACGGTCAACGGGGACGAGGCCGGAGAGGACTCTGACATCCTCGGCAGCTCCTTCTGGGACAAGGGGGACAGCGTGGCGGTGAGCGTCTGGGGGTCAGATGGACTGTTGGAAGGGGAGTCCATCTCGTCCGAGGCCGTGGTGGCCGTGAACACAGCGCCCACCTCTCCCTGGGTGGAAATCAGCCAGGCGGGGGACACGTTGACCTGTGAGATCACGGTCCCGGGAGAAGACCCGGACCCGGCGGATACGGTGACCTATGCCACAGAGTGGTGGAGGTTTGGCCAGTCCGCGGGCACCAGCGAGGCCACGCTCTCCGGCGCCCAGGCAGGGGAGGCCTTCTCCTGTAGGGTGACCCCCACAGACGGGGAGGAGACCGGGGTTGCGGCGTGGGCGACCCATACGGTGCCCGGAGCCGTCCAGAGGTATCGGTGGACCCACACGGACCCGGCAACCCACGCGGGGTCCAGGATGCTGGTGCTCCCGGACATGGATGGGGACGGGCAGCAGGAGCTCATGGTGGCGGTGCGAGAGGAGTCCCTCGTAGCCGTGGAGGGCGGCGGCGCTGTGGTGATTGGAAGCCAGTCCTTGGGGGACACCAGCGACCTGACCGGCGGCCAAACCTTTGCCAAGGTGGAGAGCGCTTTCACCCGGGGGGAGATGGGATCCGACCTGGCTGTGGTGCCGGATGTGGATGGTGATGGGTTGGACGAGATCGCCCTGGCGCTTCCGGGTTACGGGGACGAAACCCGAAAGGGCATGGTGGTGGTGGTGACCGGGGCCGATCTTGCTCTCGGTGGCGCGGTCCGCCCGGCCCCCTTTGACTTTGGCGCGCAGGTGGCCCACGTCTTTGGCACCCAGGACGGGAGCGGAGTGGGTACTTCCGTGGCGGGTTTTGATGTGGACCAGGACGGCTATGGGGACCTGGCGGTGGGCGTGGCGGACTCCCAGGGAGATGGGGTCGGGTCTGTCCAGGTCTTCTGGGGCCAGTCCATCGCCCAAGGGCGAAGCCTGTTCATGGATGACATCCTGACCTTCTACCAGGGGGACGGCGGGACGGCCTTTGGAGCCGACGTGGCTTTTGTCTCCGCACAGGATGGGTCCCCCCAGTACCTGGCGGTGGGGGCGCCGGGCAGCAGCGCTGGAACCGTCTACGTGTTCGACATCACCGCGGTGACCATGCGCTCACCGGGCACCATGCTTCCCCTCACGCCCGCGAGCAACGCGGTCTTCACCTTGCAGGGCGAGTCCGCCGGTGACGGGCTGGGCACGCGCCTTGAGGCCATCACTCTGGACGACGGCACCCCGGCGCTTCTTATGGGCGCCCCGGGTGCAGGTGGGGGCGCAGGGGCCCTCTACTTGTGGCGTGCCAGCGATGGAGCAGACATCTCCAGTTGTCCCGCGGTGGTGGGCAGCGGCGACGAGGGCGTCGGCCTGGCCATGGCCGTTGTGGGCGACTTGGACTCGGATGGGGGCTCCGAGCTGCTGGTGGGTGCGCCGGGGGCGGACGACACATTTGAGGACGCTGGCGCCGCCTACCTGGTCTCCCTGGGGACCCTGCACGCGGGCGCGGATCTGGATCTCTCCACGGATGCAATCCAGTCCTTCTACGGAGAAGCCCAGGGAGATGGGCTGGGCGAGTCGGTCGCTGGATCTGCGGACTGGGGGGGCAGCGCCGCCCTTGGGATCGCCCTGGGCGGGGAGGGGTTGGAGCAGCCGGGTTGGGGCTACGAGGAAGGCGGGCTTCTCCTGTGGGTGAACTACTGACCGGGGGCAGGTGATGCCAGAGTTGCCGGAAGTGGAGTGGATGGCGCGTGGACTCCGGGCCCGGGCAGAGGGGCGGGTGCTGGAGACCCTTCAAGTGCTGGACACCAAGCTGACCGGACTCACTGGGTTGGAAGGAAGGACCCTGAAGAAGGTGGAGCGACGGGGCAAGACGCTGGTGCTGCGCATGGGAAAGGAGGCGCTCCTTTTGCATCCCCGCATGACCGGGCGCCTGGTGTGGAGTGAGGATCCGCGAGCGAGGCTGGTGTTTCGCTTCCAGGGGGCAGAAGGGGTGTCCTTTGTAGACCCAAGGCGCTTTGGCACGGTGACTCGCCTTCCTACGGGCAAGGTGAAGGGCTATTTTCGCGACAAGAACCTGGGCCCGGAGCCCTGGCCCATCGAGCGGAACGGCGCTTGGTGGGGACGCCACATGGGAAAGACCCGCTCGCCACTGAAGGTGGCTATGTTGCGACAAGATCTCGTGGCGGGGCTGGGCAACATCGCTGGCAGCGAGATCTGCTGGCGTGCGGGAGTGCATCCGGCGATCCCTGCCAAAAACCTCACCCGCGCCCAGTGGGACGATGTGGCCCGGGGGGCAAAGAACCACCTGGCCTCTGCCCTTGCGGGCATAGGGGGGGAGCTGGTCCTGGTCGAGGACGGCGGCCCCAACACATTTCACATCTACGGACGAAGAGGGGAGCCTTGTCCCGTGTGTGCCTTTCCCATCGAGCGAATGGAGCAGTCGAGAAGGGGCACCTTTTTCTGTCCCGGCTGTCAGAGAGTGTCGGTTTGAGAAGAGGGCGGCCGGGCCTACTCTCCGAGGGACCGGTACTTTTCAAACAGCGCCGTCTGCCGACTGGTCAGGGGCATGGCTTCTCCTCGCAAGTAGAGGTGCAACAGCTCCGAGGACGGCTCCAGGGGGTCGCCGCTCCACACTGCGACGTTGCCCACGGCGCCGGGTTCCAGGCGGCCGTGGTCCTCCAGACCGAAGACTGCCGCCGGAGTGCGGGTGATGGCGGCCAGGGCCACGTCGTGGGGCAGTCCCCCGCGCACGGCGTTCCCCGCGGCCTGGCGCAGGGTGCGGGCGTTGTGGCTGCTGAAGCTGGAGATCACCACAGGCACGCCGGCTGCGTGGAGAAGCGCTGCGTTGTCGGCCCGGGCGTGGATCTGATCAAAGGACCCGGGCCCGTAGACCAGGGGGTCCAGCACCACCGGGACGTTGGCGGCGGCCAGCTGCTCCCCCAGGAGCCAGCCTTCGCTGGCGCCCACCAGCACCAGGCGGATTCCCACCTCCTCGGCGAGTCGCAGCAGCGCCTCGATGTCGCTGGCCCGCTGCACGGAAACCACCAGGGGAATCTCTTTGGAGAGCACTCGCTGCAAGGCCTCCAAGTCCAGGCGCTCCGCGGCGAGATCCCGAAAGCGATCCCCGTCAAATGCTGCGCGGTTTCGCCCGTAGACCCGGGCGTCCTCCAGTACCTCTCGAAGTCGCATCAATGTCTGGGAGCGAGAGCCTCCCCCCCCACCGAGGCCCGCGTGCATGCCCACTGACGGGGTGATCAGGGCCTCGGCCTGGGTGGCACCCACCAGGTCCACCGCGGCGGACTGGCCGCTGATGAGCCCCCCGCCGGGCACCAGAACTGCCGTGCCGATGCCCCCGAGTCTGGCCACGCCGATCAGGGTGGACCGCGGGTTGTAGCCGTCCATCACCGTCAGGGCGGCCCGCACCGGGTCCGACTCATTCGAGCTGGAGTCCACGGTGTTCTGCTCGAGACTCACCTCCACCAGGCCCAGGGCCGTGGACGGCTCGATAAACGCGGGTGTGACCTGGGCACCTTCCGGCAGGTTGACCGCTGTACAAGCCGCCGGGGCCTCTTCTTCCACGGACTGGATTTCTCCCTCGTCCAACACGAGGGTGGCACCCTCGGCACCCACAAGGACGGTGCACTCCCCGTGGGCCAGGCCCAGCGCCAGCAAGAGGGCGATCATGGTGACCTCTCCCCTTGGCCGGTCACAAAATCACTCCAGGGCGCGCCGGGGTTTTCTGCATCAAACACCAGGGCCCCATCGATGTAGACCTGGGCAGCACGCGTGTAGTTGCTGAAGGGTGGGCCGTCCCAGAGCACGAGGTCTGCTCGCTTGCCTGGCTCCAGGGTCCCCACCTCGTCCTGGATCCCCAGGGCCCAGGCGGGATTGGCCGTAATCCACCGCAGGGCCTCGGTTTCATCCAAGGCAATCCCCGCATGGACCCCGGCGTAGTACGCCTTGGCGGCTTCCTGGTTCAGGCGCTGAATGCCCACGGAGCTGTCCGAGTGGATGATCGCCCGGGCTCCGGATTCCGCGAGGAGGGCCGCGTTCTGGGGAATGCCGTCGTAGGCCTCGAGCTTGAATCCCCACCAGTCCGCCCAGGTGGAGCTGGCCACGCCCTCCTCGGCCAGGATGTCCCGGATCTTGTAGGCCTCCAGGGCATGGTGGAAGGAGCGGATCTCAAATCCAAACTCGTCCGCCATCTGCAGGATCGAGATCATGTCGTCGGCCCGGTAACAATGGACCTGGGGCAGTATTTCACCGCGCAAGACCCCCACCAGTGTCTCCTGGTCCAGGTCCCGGGCGGGGGCCTGGGGGGGCAGGCCCCGCTCGCCTCCATCGTCCCCCTCCTTGGCATGGAATTGGGCCAACTCCTGGGAGTGGCGCTCCCAGTCCTCCAGGAGGCGCTGGGCGGATGCAAACGCCGCCCGCTGTCCTCTCAGGTTGCCCATGCGGGTGGAGGGAGCCCCGCCCTTGCCGCCGTAGACCCGCTTGGGGTTCTCCCCGCAGGCCATTTTTACGGTCTCAGGGGCCCCTGGAAAGCGCATGGCGCGGCTGCCCCGTGTGGGCACCAGGTGCAGTACCACCCCGCGGCCCCCGATGAGGTTCGCGCTGCCGGGCAGGGCCTGGAGGGTCGTCACGCCCCCGGCCACGGCTCGCTGCAACCCGGGATCCTGGGGCCAGAACGAGTGCTCTGCCCAGACACCAGCGGTGGTGGGGGAGGTGGCCTCGTTTCCGTCCCGGTGGGCCCTGGCGCCGGGGGAAGGGTAGACCCCCAGGTGCGAGTGGGTGTCGATCAGTCCCGGGGTCACCACCCCGCCTTTGGCATCCACCACGGTGGCGTTGGGGGGGGGCGCGGGGGGAGCGCCGGCGCCCAGGGCCTCGATGCGCCCGTCGCGGAGTACGATGAATCCAGAGGCGATGTCCCCACCCGCCGCCGTGAGGATCCGGGCGTTTTGCAGGATCACGGCGGGTGCCACCTCGACCGCTGGCGCCTCGACGGGGGATCTGCCAACGGCCTCGTAGGGCGCCAGCCCGAAAGACAAGTCGACCTCACCCACATCCCCAGCGGGAGGGGTGGTGGCACAAGCAAGGAAGGTGGTGAGAGACAGCAGCATGCCGCCTTTGGATAACCGCATCCCCTACTCGTTGATGTCCGGTCCCCCGAGGGAGGTGTGGTCGGTGGTGGCCACGCTGGCCACAAAGTTGAGCGTGCTCCAGTCCAGTGTGCCGGCAATCCAGACGGTCCCCTCCGAGTACATGCGGGGACCCGTGAGGTTGGCGATCTCCGCTCCTTCCGCCCGCACGCTCAAGGTGGGGGTGACATAGGGGTTCTGGGCGTCCCGCTTGCTGTGATAGGGCACGAGGATCGAGTAGGTGCCCTCGGCCGGATTGGGAAAGCGAATCACCTCGGGGGCGCCGGAGCCCTCGTTGTCGTTGATCAGCTCCGGGTCATCTGTGGTGTCGCCCTCCACCCCCCAGTCCGGGGTGGGGTTTCCAAAGAAGCAGTCGCTGTCCTCGAAATAGGCCCCTTCCGGCGCCAGCAGGTGCAGGTCCAGGTCCACCTTGGGTCGATCCCAGGTCAGGACCAGCTCCATGTCCGCCCACGGGAGGATTTCCACCACCGTGGAGGCGGGATTCACCGAGGGCTGTCCTTCCTCGTCGATCACCATCAGGTCCAGCTGGTAGAGGCCCACGGTGTCGGCGGCGAAGAGGGGTGCGGCGGTGTTCTCATCCTCCAGTTGCACCAGGGCCAACTCCGGGAAGCTCTGGGGGATCCACGCGTACTCCAGGACCGCCCCAGCATCGTCCGGGTCGTAGGAGGCTGTGCCGTCCAGCTGCACCTCGACGCCCCGCTTGACCGCGTCCCCTGGGCCCGTCACCGCGACCGGGGCCGCAGGGGGAGGCGGTTCGGGCGTGACGTCCTGTTCACCGGTCTTGGGATTGATGCCGTAGTCGGTGCAGCCCACAAGGGAGGCAGTCGCCAGCAAGCAGACTCCTGGCCTCACTGGCGTCTCCGCAATCCAATCAGCAGGGCCAGCCCCGCCCACGCTGCGTTGGGGGCGGTCGGCCCGGAGGAGCAGTTGATGGTGGTGGAGTCCTTGCTGCCAAAGAGGCCGGAGTCCCCGGTGTCTCCGGTGTCTGCGCTGTCGGGCCTCGCCGAGTCCTCGGGTGGCCAAATGGGAGGATCCATGAACTGCAGACCCCCGTCCCGGGAGGCTGCGGCGCCGCTTGGGTTCACGATCACCACCTGGGCGATTCCAGCGTCATGGGCGGTAGTCTCAAAGGAGAGGGACGTGGTGTCTGCCCATAGGGCAGTGTGCTCGACCCCGTCTACCTGCACCAGGACGCCCTCCTCAAAGTCGGTACCCGTCACCGTGACCTGCTCCCCTCCGTTCACGTGCACGTTGTAGGGGGAGAGAAAGGTGATGGTCGGTTCCAATACCGGGTCTGTAGCATCAAAGTAGGTGTAGCCCCCAGTGAGCCCGGCACGGGAGCCAGAACAGTCCACCTCCACGTCCACCAGTCCGCTTGCGTGGGCCAAAGGAGCTGCCAGGAGGCTGATGGAGTCCACAAAGACGGTGGGAGCCTCCACCCCGTCAAAGTAGGCGGTGCATCCATCCAGGAATCCGGAACCAAAGATTGTGGTCTGGACGCCCCCGTCCACCGGTCCCCGCTTGGGGGAGAGGAAGTCCAGTTCGACTTCTTCCAGAATGACCGGCTCGTCCACATCCGTGGTGGACCAGCTGAAGTTGTCCAAGAGGACGCCGGAGTCGTAGATGCCATCCGCCATGTCGTAGATCAACAGGTTCAGGGTCAAGCGATCAAGCGGATCCGCGGGCACGATGGCCGTTAGCCAACCCGTGCCTCCGCCCACAAAGTCAAAGCCTGAATTCTGCAGGTCCGGTGGTGCGGTGACCGTGAAGAGGGCGCTGTTGATGGTGATGGAGTTTCCGCCCGAGTCAATGGCGGCATTGCCGGACCAGGCAGTGCCAGCCACCTCGGCCTTAAAGGTGTCATTGTACTGGGTGCCCACGAATTCTGGATATTCGGCCGACAGGAAGTAGAAGTCGATCGTGAAGGAGTTTGCGGTGGCAGGAACGTCCAGTTCCAGCTGCAGCCCGGTGCGATCCCCCGCCACACCCGGCGCACCCAGGTCCGTTCCGACTTCTGGCGGGACCCCGATTTGACCTGTGTACAAGTAGGAGAGGTCGTGTCCCTCGGTGGGGGACAGGATGCCGAGGTTCGTCAGTACATCGTAGGCCAGCGGCTGGCCGGTCACTGTTGCGGAGACCACGTCGGTCCCGGGAACCGCCATGGCGCTGGCCATGTCCGCAGCGGTTGCGCCCAGGGCCGTGGGAAGAAGAAAGAGGAGCTGCATGAAATCCACCTTGAAAGAGGTGTACACGGATTCGCACCCCCCGCGCAACCCGCTTGAAGGACCTCGAGCCCCGCCGCCTGGGGTACGCTTCGAACCATGGGCATTCGAGACCGGCTGAAGTCGACGGCTCGATCCATCGCGGATCGCCTGGGAGAGCCCAAGCGACTGGAAGATCTCGCCCTGGATCGCTACCAAAGGGCCACAGAAGGGCTCCCGGTCGATGCAGACGCCCAGGGGTATCGAGCGGTGGTTCGTGCGGAAGGCCTTGGAGAGGGTGAAGGAAGCACCTTTCGGGTGCACGACGAGCGGGTGGCCGTCTTTCGGTTTCAAGACGGGCTCTACGCAACCAACGACTCCTGTACCCACGAGGATGGACCGTTGGGTGAAGGCTCCCTCGAGCCTGACGGCGTGGTGCGCTGCCCCTACCACGGCTGGAGGTTTCGACTTCGGGATGGGGCTTGTCTGACCCGGGACGATCGAGGGGTCGGTTGCTGGCCTGTGAAGGAGGTAAAAGGGGTGATCTGGGTAGGGCCGAGGGAGGGAGTTGGGGCTGACCAGCGAGGGGGAGAGCACGACGATGGCTTGTCCATGACTCCTTTGGAGACCTTGTGAGTACGCTCATCGTTGGGGATGTCCATGGGTGCGCCAAGGAGCTCGAGCTGCTGCTTCAAGCGGTGCGACCGACGGAGCTGCTCCTGGTGGGGGACCTCTTTTCCAAGGGCCCGGACCCCAAGGGAACCTGGGAGCTGCTTCAGGAGTGGCAGGCGCGGTCTGTCCTTGGAAACCACGACGACTACCTTCTGAAGCACTGGGAGGACGGCCCTGTTTCTCCTGCGTTGGAACAGCTGAAGGAGGATGCCCCTGAGGTGCGGGGTTGGCTTCAGGCGCTGCCTTTGTTTCTGGAGAGTCCCGACCGCATCGTGGTCCATGCAGGCCTCCATCCCACGGCAGGTGTTCCGGGCACCTTTCGGGAGGTGGCCCTGACCGTGCGCCAGTGGCCAGACGATTCCAATCCCCACCACCCCTTTTGGTATGACGCAGGGTGGCAGGGTCCCAAGACCGTGGTCTTCGGACACGATGCCCGGCGCGGCCTGGTTCGGCGAGAGGTGCGCGGTCGACCGGTGGCGGTTGGGTTGGACACGGGCTGTGTCTACGGAGGCCACCTCACCGGGTGGATCGCCCAGGAGGATCGGCTCGTTTCCATCCCCGCGGCGCGAAATTATTTGGTGGCTTGATTCAGCTCGAGCATAAGTTCGTGGGCGGCTTGGGTGTAGTCCACGTCGCCCAATTCCTCGGCCCGGATCTTCAGGGCCTCGATACAATGACGAGCATGGGTGAGGTGGCGCATCGCCATGGCCCGGCGTGCGTCGAACTCTCCGCATCCCAGAAACAACTCCAACCACCGAGACTTGCGACAGGCGTCCACCAGCGACGCCCATGACTCGTCTTCCCTGGGGTCCAGGACCCCCTGGATAAGCCTGGCCATAAGCTCCAGTTCCCGAAAACCCTTTCCTTTCAAGAGTCCTTGGCTCGCCGTGAGCGCACCCCTTGCGGCTGCGGGCTCTCCCGCTGCCATCCAGGCCCGGGCCAGTTCGAGTCGGGTTCGCGCCCCTTGCCACCCGGACAAGGGCCCTTTCGATGCAGCAGCCTGGGCCCGCTCCGGGCGCCGGCGAAGCCTCCAAAACGCCACATCGCTCCATGTAGAAGATGGGCTCGCCCCCCCCAAAGCGACCCTCTGTTGCGCGGTTGCCTCTGACTCAGTCCAGGCCCCAGCTCGCGCGAGGGCGATACGCAGAAGATCCAGCGATCTGGCGTGTTGTTGAACCAGGGACAGCTTCTTCGCCATGGAGGCGGCTTCCGCGGTGTTGAGTCGCGCCGCGCCCAATTCTCCGCGCCCTAAGGCCAGCTCCCCTTGCAGGAGCAGCGCTTGCACCTCCCGTGCCCGGTGCCCGTGAAGTTCCACCAGTTGATGGGCCTTTCGGGTCAACTCCTCCGCGCTTGCTCGGTTGCCAAGGCGAAGTTGGCACTCAGCGCGGACCAGGTGGCCGGATGCCCGGTGAATCTTCAGTCCATGGTCGCTGGCCTTTGTGCTCATGCGCTCGCTGGTGCGGGTGGCCTCCAGAAAGTCCTCCTGGAGAAGAAGGCACTCGGCCTGGGCCAGCTCCAGTTCTACTTCCAGGGAGGTGTCTGGGTGCTCCGCAAGGATGTCTTCCGCCTGGGCGCAGGATGCCAGGCCTTCTGAGGGCTGCACCAGCTGGAGCCGTGACTGGACGGAGTCCAACAAGAGCCGGGCTGCCACGAGCGGTTGCTTGGCCCGAATCAGGCCCGCGGGCCGCAAGGCCTTGATCACGCTCTCCCGCAGCTTCCCCTCTCGCCGAAGAAGCTGCACTTGAAGACGGGTCGCTTCAGCGCGATCCGCCTGGGTCACTGCCCGCTGCGCTGCCTGCTTGAACAGGTCACGTCGAATCCGCTCAGTGTCACAGGCCAAGGCAATCCGAGTCTGGCACCAGCTCAGCGAGAATCGCAGCTGTTGGTAGGCCGACGAGGACTTTTCCTTGGGAATGGTGTCCAGGAGCATGAGCCAGCGTCGGGCGTCCTCAAAATGGCTCTGGGACTCCAGGGCAAGTGAGGCCCGAACGGCGGCCTCCCAGGAAGCCATGTTGTTTCTGTCGGCGCGAACCCGGTGCTCGGCGACCCCCACCCAGCGACGCGCACCCCCCTGAGACCAGTGCTCCCAGGCGGTGGCCCATCGCTGGTGGGCGCCAGCGCGGTCTTCCAGTTGTGCCTCGGCCAGCTGTCGAAGCACACGACCAGGCATTCGGTACAAGCCGTCACTTCCCCGGTGCACCAGGCCCTCCTCTTCCAGATCCTTTTCCGGGGCGACGACCGCATCCAGGACCGGCCCGGGAAGGGCCTCCTGGGCGCAGGCAAGGAGGGGGGTGTTACCAAGGATCGAGGGAAATTCTTCCCCCCTGACTTCGGCCAGCGCTTGGAGGCCTCTCTCCACGGCCTTCAGTGGGGTGCAGGCAACATCCACCTGTAGGTCAACCCCCGGTGCCAGGTCGCGAGCGACCTTCGTGGCATCGTCGGGAGTCAGGGGCTTCAAGCAGATCTCCAGTGCGTGGTTGGACTCCAACAAGGTGCTCCTCAGCTCCCTTGCTCTCTCGGACGCCCAGCGGGGATCCAGGATGCAGATCAAGGTCAGTTCTGCACTCTCAGAGGCAGCAAGGCGCCGCAAGACCCGGGCGGAGAGGCTGTCCACGTCCTCCAGCTCCTCCACGCAGATCACCAGGCGAGCCTCCTTCGCTGCTTGCCCGAGAATACGGGTTGTGGCTTGGATCACGGCCTCTCGTGTCACCTCCTCGCCCCTTCGTTGGCCGGAAGCCGACTGCAGTGGAAGCCAGGGCCACATGGCCAGGAGGGTCTGGGCATCGTCCTCTTGAATCGGAACCTGCCACTCTCGGGCAGGAAAGACCTGCCAGATCCGTTCGAGAACCTGCCCAATTGCGCCCCCCAGGGAGTCCTGTCTGCAGGCGCCCCGCACAAGGTAGAGACCCTCCAGGAGCGTGAACCGAGCCAGCTGTTCCGCCAGCCGCCGCCGGCCGCTTCCGGCGGGACCGGAGAGGATCACCATGCGTGGACCGTCGCCTTTGGTCGAGCGCCGCAGGGTGTTCAACTCGGCATCCCGGCCCACAAAGACCGTGGGTTCGGGCCAGGGATGTGGCGACGAGCGCTTGCCAATGGAAGCGAGGGCTGCGGCTGCTTCCAACGCAGAGGGGCGTTGCTCAGGGGAATGCACGAGGCAGCGGTCCACCAGCCCCGAGAAGTCCCGGGGAATCTCCGGGTTCTTGACGGCCAGGGGGGGCAGTCGTTGGAGCATCTGCCGAGACACCCAGCCCCGTGGGTTGGGAGGGCGCGTGCGCTTGCCTATGACGCCTTCGTACAAGCAGAGAGCCGCCGCAAAGACATCCACCGCTTGTGTCGGGCGATGTCCCGCCATCTGTTCCGGAGCCATGAACGGAAGGGTGCCTACAGCGGCCCCCGTGCTGGTCAGGTGGATGCCCACAGACCACCAGCCCACCACGCCGAAGTCCAGGACCCGCACCGCGCCATCGTCCTTTACCAGGATGTTGGAGGGCTTGATGTCTCGGTGCACAAGTCCAGCAGCGTGGATGCGGGAAAGGGCGCGAAAGAGGTCTGCACCCACCGTGCAGGCCCGCTCAATGCGCTCCTGGGCGGACTCTGCATCCTCGATCCACTGTCGAATCGGAACCCCGTCCACCACTTCCATGGTGAACCACTGCCAGTTTGCATCCTGACCGGCCTCGTACACCTGCACGACGCCGGGAAACTGCAGGCGCCGAAGGGACTCGAACTCCCGAAGAAAGCGGGGGTCCAGCTCGCCCCCTTCCCGGCTGCGGATCTTGAGGGCCACCTCGTCTCCCTGGGAGGTGGCCACCCGGTACACGTGGGCGCTCGCACCCTTGCCCAGGCACTCAATGATCTCGACGGCACCGATTCGGGTGCCTTGTTCCAGCTCGGGGTGGCGCTTGTGCACCGAAGGATACTACGCGAGTTTTCCCCCCAATTCCTGGGCACAAGCCCGACCCACCATGTGACCCAGGGCGTAGATGGTGAGCTGAGGAGGGCCGCCGGTGCTGGTGGGTACAAGAGACCCGTCTGCCACCCAAACCCCTTTGGCACAGTGAAGCCGTCCGGAGGGATCCGTGGCGGATCGGCGCGGATTGACACCCATGCACAAGCCCCCCATGGGATGCACAGCCACCAGAGTAGGTGCGTGGGAGCGAATGGGGAGGTCCGCGGCTGCCCGAGCTTCAGAGGGACGGGTCACTACCAGGCCGTTGTCTTGGGGCATCAGGACTTCTTTTGCTCCGGCGGCCAGGAGAATCTCCGCTGCCGCGGCGACCCCCCGGGAGAGGTGGTGGGCATCCTCCTGGGACAGGCGGTAGCGAATGCGGGGGGTTCCGTCCCTGGTGGCGAGAACTCGACCGGTGGAATGATCATGCAACATGGCGCTGGCAGCAGCCATGTGGGTGTAGCGAGACATCCACTTGTTGTGTTCGGCGCCAAATCCCGGAAGGGACGAGGCCGCCCCTACCGGGTGGCCAAAGACCGGTAGCAGCCAACATCTCTTTGCTGAATCCACGGGGTCCAGGAACTCCGTGCACTCCCAACTCTGGGGAATACCCTCCCAGCCTCGCACGGGGCGGCCGAACCAGGCGCCCACGCTGGCGCCAGGGTGAAGGTGAAGTCCGGCTCCCACTTGTCGATGGCGATCTTGCAGCCCTGAAGCGAGAAGAAGGGCCGCCGAGCCGGTAGCAGAGGCGGCCAAGACCACAGCCCGTGCATCGATACGCACGGGGAACCCAGCCTTGTTTTTGCCCTGGACGCCGATGGCGCGTCCAAAGCGGTGTCGGATCTGGCAAGCTCGCACCTGGGAAAGAACCCGGGCGCCACTGGCCACCGCGGCGGGCAAAAGCACGCGAGCCGCGTTCATTTTGGCGTCGTAGGCGCATCCCAACTCGCAGAACCCGGACCCGATGCAGCCCTGTCGGTTGTGTTGGAGGGGGCCAGCGTTCCAGTCCAGGGCGGCGCAGCCTTCCTGAAAGAGCCGGTTGTTCTCGTTCATCTTCTCGAGGGGCACCGGGTGCACGCCGAGGGTGGCTTCCATGGTGTCGTAGGCGCCGGCGAGCTGGTCTGGCAACTCCGCCAGTCCAGACTCTTCGGCCCAGCGATTCAGGAGCGCGTCCGGAACTCGTTTGCACAGGTTCAGGTTGTGGAGCGTGCTGCCTCCGACGCCCTTGCCCTGGAGCACGGTGATCGCGCCGTCTGTGGTGGTTCGGGCGCCTGCATCCTGGAACAGGCGGGGGATCATCTCCTCCTCTCGCTGGGTGAAGTCCGAGGGCAGGGAGCGCTCACCCATCTCCAGGACGATGACGTCCAGACCCGCACCGGAAAGCTGCGCAGCAGCTGCGGAGCCGCCAGCACCGCTCCCCACTACCACCACATCGCAGCCAAGGTGGGTCGGAGCGTTTGGCGCGTGGTACCCAGGGGCCTTCATCAGCGCTCCACCATGGGACCCGGATAGCCGATGGCTGGCCAGCGCTTGTCCAGCTGCCACGCACCCATGGCGCCAAGCATCTTCAGGGCGGCGAACACCTGGCGTCTCATGGCCATGGAAGACCTGGCCTGGCGTTGCAGCCATGTGTCCTGAGCTTCTGCAGACAAGCGACTGAACCGACCCCCCTGTCCAAGAAGGGGATCCCACTCCACGAACCGCAACAACCCCCGCACTTGCCACAGCTGGCGTGGTGGCACCTGCGCAAGGTAGGCGAGGGTTGCCTCCACTGCGGCAGACTGGAGGGGAGGATCCTCTTCCGGGGGGGGCGGATAGAGGCGGCCGAGTGCTGCCTTCAAGATGTCTCCCTCCTTGGAGAGAAAGAGGGGAGGCAGCCCCACCATGCCAAGGCCGAGGGCCGTGAAGAACCCCAGGCGGAGCACATGCCGCCGGGTGGGGGTGCTGTCAGATCCCATCGGCCTCTTGCAGGTGGGCGAACTCCTCCAGCACCGAGAGGATTCGAGTCACCGCCTTGTAGCTCCCAAAGGGCGGGTAGATGTAGGTGCCGCTGATCCGTGGGTGGGCGGCAGCTTCTGCAAGGCACTCCCGGGCGACGGTGATGCCCACCTTCCGTTGGTCTTCTCGGCTGCCCGCCTGGGCCATGCGGTCGCGCACGGCCTGGGGGACCTGCATCCCGGGTACCTCGTTGTGGAGGAACTCAGCGTTCTTGTGGCTTGCAAGGGGAAGGACGCCTACGAGAAAGGGGACCGTGGATGCGTCCTTGGTCCGGTCCAAAAAGCGGTGCAGCAGATCCGGGTCGTAGACCGGCTGGGAAAAGAAGAACTCGGCACCTGCATCCACCTTGCGGTGGAAGCGGTCCACCTCGTAGTCCAGGTCCACGTGGCCCGGATTGCAGCCTGCCCCCACGAAGAAGGAGGTCTGGCCTTCCAGGGGATTTCCCGAGAAGTCGAGCCCTCGGTTCAGCATCTGGATGAAGGTGAGCAGGCCAATGGCATCAATGTCGAAGACAGCGGTGGCGTTGGGGTAGGTGCCCATCTTCGGAGGGTCGCCTGTGACCGCCAGGATGTTGTGGTGTCCCAGGGCATGGGCCCCGAGAAGGTCCATTTGCATGCCGAGGAGGTTCCGATCTCGGCAGCAAAAGTGGATCACCGACTCCATCTCACACCGGGCCTTCGCCAGCTGGGCCAGGGCCGATGGGCCCATGCGCGCAATGGCCCTGGGCCCATCGGCGATGTTGATGACGTCGATCCCCTGCTCCTTGAGATAGGCGGCGCCTCGAAGGGAGCGCTCCGGGTCCAGACCCCGGGGGGGATCCAGCTCAACGGACACGCAGAATTCGCCTGAAAGGAGCTTTTCCGCAAAGGCGCTGCGCTCTTTCGCCGGGACAGGAGCGAGCGATTGTTCGACAGGGATCCGCTCTTCGGAGGCGGCTGGCTCACTCCGCGCCACGGGAGAGACGGACCGCACAAACGAGCGGATCTCCCGAATGGTGGCGGGGGAGGTGCCGCAGCACCCTCCCACGAGGGTGGCGCCCTTCTGCACAAAGCGCCGGGCGTATTCGGCCATGTATTCGGGGCCAGCCATGTAGAGGGTGCGGCCTTCCACTTCCTGGGGAAGTCCGGCGTTGGGTTGGGCTGCGAGAGGGAGGTCAGTGACGGTTGCCATCGCCTCCAGCACCTCCAAGGCCGCCTTGGGTCCGTTGCTGCAGTTCACACCCAGGGCATCTGCACCCCAGCCCGCAATCGTGCGGGCGGCTTCTGCCGGATCCGGCCCTTGCAGTCGGGAGCCTTCCAGGTCGTAATGAAAGGAGAGGCAGGCGAGTATGGGCAGGTCGGGACTGACTCGCCGAGCCGCTCGAAAGGCCTGCCAAAGCTCTTTCGTGTTGGTGAAGGTCTCCAGGATGAACAGGTCTACTCCCTCTTCCGCGAGGACTTCTGCCTGCTCCTTGAAGGCGCTGGATGCTTGTCCCGGGGAGAGCTGGCCCAGAGGGGAGAGCCTGGCACCGGTGGGCCCGATGGACCCTCCGACCCAGACCCTTTTCCCGGCTGCGCGCCGCGCGAGCCTGACTCCAGCTGCCACCATGTCCTGGGTCTTGTCCTCCAAGCCGAAGGCTGTCAGGCGAATCCGGTTGGCGCCAAAGGTGTTCGTCGTGAGAATCTCTGCCCCTGCCGCGACGTAGTCGGCATGTACCGCTTGGACCAGGTCCGGGTTTTCCAGGTTGAGCTCATCATAGCTCCGGTTGATGAACACTCCGCGGCTGTAGATTTCTGTGCCAATGGCGCCATCAAGCACCACGACCCGCGTCCCCAATACATCTCGCAGATTCTCTGGCATTTGCCACTCCATTGTGCGGCGTTTCGCCGGCAAACCATAGCCCCGGGTACACTTTCGCGCGAGGGGTCTCCCCCTCGGGGTGTGTGAATGTTCTTCTTGTGTTGGCTGGGGTTGTGGTGGTCCTGTGGTGCCGGACCTGGCGGTCGCCTACCGGACATCGTGATTGTGGCGCTGGACACAGTGCGTTGGGATCGAACCGGGCTGTCCGGGTACGAGCGAGAGACCACGCCCCACTTGGACCAGTTTGCCTCGCTTTCGGGGGCGACGACCTTCACCCAGGCCTACACGGATGCAGCCTGGAGCCTTCCCGCCTATGCCAGCCTCTTCACCGGTCGGGGTCCCCTGGAGCACGGGGTCGGGTTTACGACCTCCTCTGTGGACCCGGGCCACGCTACCCTGGCCCAGGCATTGTCCGCCTATGGCTATGACACAGCGGGCTTTGCTTCCGGGCCCCACCTTCATTCAAGCACTGGATTGTCTCGGGGATTTGGAGCCTGGCGCCATGACGAGGGAATCGAGTCCATGACCCCTGCGGTCATCCGGGCGCTTCACTGGCTGGATGAGCGGAAGGACGAAGCGCGCCCCGTTTTTTTGTTCGTGCACGGGTACGACGCCCATGTGCCGTATACGGCGCCGGCTCCCATGTCTGAGATGTTTGACCCGGACTACCGCGGTGCTCTTCACGCTGGGCCAAGCGGCGGTCCTTGCTCCATGGGGTCACCGAACCGGGCCTGCATGCCCGTGCTGAACCAGGGCATGGGGGAGGTAAGGGTCCTCAGGGAGCAGGGGCTGACGGATCGGGATCTCACTCACATTCGCGCTCATTACGACAGCGCGGTGCGCGGCGCGGACTACCAGCTGGGCCGATTGCTGAAGGGGCTGGAAGAACGGAGCGTTCTGGACGACGCCCTGGTGGTGGTGCTTTCCGATCACGGGGAGGCCCTGGGGGAGGGTGAGCGGTTCGGCCACGACACCGAGGTGGGGGATGAGGTCTTCCATGTGCCTCTGGTGGTCAAGACACCCACCGGAGGCGCTCCGGCGCGGTGGGGGGGGATGGTCAGTCTCTCTGATGTGCTGCCTTCGGTCCTCTCGTCTGTGGGGGCAGTGCAACCAGCGGGTGTGGAAGGGGAAGGATTCGTTCTGGCGCTTGGCAGGAACAAGGAAGAACCGGGGCAAGAAGAGCGCGTTCGGGCTGCATCCATCTGCTGCTACTGGGTGCGGTCGAACCAATGGGAGCTGCGGGGCTGGAAGGACCCCCATCGCTTGCGAGCGTCTGACCGGCGGATGCAGTGGCAGCTCTACGAGGGCGGAGTGGGCATGGACGTGGCGCGGGATCACCCGCAAGTGGTGGAGGAGCTTCGGCGAGAAGTGGCCCATTGGCCCACCGAGCTGGGGCGGGCCGCTGAGGTGCGACATGGGCCGGAAGCGGCCCGTCCAAAGATGCGGCGTGCGCTGCGGGAGCAAGGATATTGGGCGCCCGATGGAGGGGAGGTTCGATGAGAGGGTGCTGGGTCTGCCTGTTGATGGCTTGCCCGAAAGGTCTGCCTGATCCTGCCCAGGAGCTCTTGGAGGCCCTGGACTCAGATGGATCAGGGGGACTCTCTGTACAGGAGCTTGCCAGCGTCAACGCCCCCTTGCTGCACAGGGACCTGGACACAAACCGGGATGGAAGCCTGGATGCCGAGGAGCTTCGGGCAGACCTGGATCGTTGGGAGATCGGAGTCCCCAAGGGTCCCACAAAGCGATGAAGGGTGGTTTGACAGCGGTCCCGGTGGACACGTAGGATTCAGCTATGCACCGTGCGGGTGTCCAGCGTTGGAGGAGCGGCAAGCCCTGGCTGGGCTTCGTCTTTCTCGTGGGTTGTGGTGGAGACCCCACGGGGGTCTGGTTGTTCCAGGTGGAGGCTTCGGAAGGGATCGAGTGTGAAACCACGGTCGACAACCACAACTTCCTGAATGTGTTGGAAGGGGAGGCCTCGGAGGCTTGGACCACAGAGGAGACCCGGGACGCGTCGTCGGAGGTCTTCTTTGGCCAGGTGCTGGAAAACGAGAGCGGTGGCTGGGCCCTGGTGCTCGAGGATCGGGTGTTGCAAGGCACCCAGGAGAGTGGGCGGTGGGTGTTCACCTGGGAACACAGTGAGGACGGCACTGGCTTGTCTTCACACCAGAGCGGGTATGTTTTTGAACACCAGTGGAATTGGAGCTCTACGACCAAGGTGAAGATGAACGTAGAAAAGAAGCGCGGAAGCGGCTCCATGGACCTGGATACGAGCGATTGGGAGTTTTGGCGGGAGTCCGATGCATGGGGGGAGCAGGTGGGCTTGAGCAGCGGCCAGGTTCCGGCGGGGGACTACATGACGGTCAATCGTGGCGGGGGCGAGAGCGGCCCGGTGGTCGAGGCAGCCAGTAACCGTCGGGATGCGCCGGACTGCGAAGGCCAGGAGTGTGAGCTCGAGGTAAGCAGCGACTGCGAGGACTCACGGAGCTTCACCGCGACCCGCTACGAGGTGGAGGAGGGCGTACCCGTGGACTTTCTGCTGGATGCTTCGGAAGACCAGGGACTCGGAAACTAAGGGACCCTGCGCATGTCGTTGGAGGTTCGAGACCCCATTCACGGCGCCATTGTGGTGGATCCTCCAGAGGTGTCCATTCTTGATCACCCATTTGTGCAGCGCCTTCGCGGAATCAAGCAGATGGGGTTTTCCGAGCTGCCCTTTCCAGGCGCCGTCCATTCCCGCTACATCCACGCGGTGGGGGTGATGCACCTGGCGGGTCGGGCCTTTGATGCAGCCTTCGCCCATCATGAATTCACCTCCGGGGAGAGGCGGGCCGTCTACAGGCGCTGCGTGCGCCTGGCGGGGCTGCTTCACGACCTGGGCCATGCCCCCTTTTCCCACTGTACGGAGTTCGCGATGCCGCCGCTCTCGGACCTGGGAATCACTGTCTACCGGACCCAGGAGGAGCGCCGAGCCTCCCATGAGGACTACACAATCGCCATTCTGACCCGCTCCGACTTGGCCCAGCGGATCGATGACTCCCAGCCCTTCACGGCCTTGCACGTGGCTGCACTCATCTCCCGGGACGTGGTCGTGGAGGATGATTTCTTTATGGACGGGGGACTGGATGTACGGCAGGTGCTGTCCCAGTTGGTCTCCTCTGAGCTGGATGTGGATCGCTTGGATTACCTGGTGCGGGACTCGTACTTTTCGGGGGCCCGCTATGGACAGATCGATGTGCATTGGCTCTTGTCCAACCTGACCTTGCACATTGTGGAGAATGTGGCGTCGCTGGCTGTGCAGCGCCGCTCCCTTTATGCGTTCGATGACTTCATGGTGGCCCGCTACCACATGTTTGTGATGGTGTATTTCCACCACAAGAGTGTGGTTTTTGAGGAAATGCTCAAGCGCTACTTTCAAGGGGAGGACTGCGACTACGCCATTCCCGCGGATGTGGAGGCCTATCGGCAAGTGGACGACGTGCAGCTCAAGTCCCACCTGCGCCAAAGCGCGAACCGCTGGGCCAGCGCCGTGGTGGAGCGCCAGCCCTGGAAGCGGGTGCTGGAGCTGCATGGTACGCCCCAGGAGGTGGACCTTAGCTGGGCAGCCCAGCGCCTTGAGAACGCCGGCATCGATTTCCTTTCAGCCGGATCCACAGGCAAGTTTTCCCGGTACTCGGTCTTCGGTCAGAAGCGGGAGGCTGCACCGCCGATTTACGTGGTGGACGACTCTCCCACCGCGGCCCATCCGGTGGTGCGCCTGGAGGAAGCCACGGCCGTTTTTGAGCGGTACCAGGACGAGCGCCGTATCTCTCGACTCTATGTAGACCCTGACCATGCGGCTGAGGCCTTGAAGGCAATTGGGCAGAGGCCGGGGAACTAGGAGGCTGTAGGGCGTAGCAGAGGTCGCCGCCGAGACGGTTCAGGGGTTGAA
>CAZRYF010000011.1:19374-95290 GCA_964604165.1 uncultured Enterobacterales bacterium | reverse complement strand
CGAGCTGGACGACGTGACCCTGGAGCGTATGCGAGCGCTTGGCTATGTGGAATAGGGGCGTGCTCCGTCAAGGCGACTCGTCGGAGACCGTCATCGCCAGTCGTCCCTGGCTGGACTGGTTTCGGAAGGCGTCGACCTGGTCTGACGGCACCTCCAGGGACTCCCGGTAGGCCGGGTCGTTCACGGTGAAGGTGTCGGTCTCCTCGTCGTAGTCGGAGAGCACCACAAAGTGATCAATGGCCCCCACGCTGGTGTTGGACCAGGCGTTGCCGTTGGGGCGGCCCAGGACCACGACCTCCTCTCCCTCCTCGATGCGTTCGGCGAGATCGCTCGTGGTCTCGCTGTCCACCCGGGTGGAGTCGGCGCCGAGGGCCGAGAGACCCCGGCTGATCTGCGAAAAGGACGTGGTGCCCGTGGCTGAGGCGCCCATGAGCCCCCGCATGGCGGAGAGACCGGCCTTGGCGTCCGCCCCGTTGGAACCATCCGGAGTCCAGGCCATGGCCTCCTCGTTGTCCACCGCGTCGTTGGATGACTCCAGGCCCAGCAGGCGGGAGATAATCAGTGCGCTCGCGGGGCCGCAGTCCAGGGATGTGCCATAGAATTGCCACACGTGTGCATCGGAAGGCGACAGGCCCCGGTCTGGCTCCGGCAGAGGGAGGGCCTCCACAACCTCTTGCACCTGGGGGAGCGCCTCGGGCATCGGCTCCCAGGACTCCAGGGGAGGGGGCTCGGGTTTCGGAGAGAAGAACGAGTCCAGGGCGTGAAGCAGCCGCTCCAAGCCGGAGAGGAGCTCGCCGATGGCAGAGAGATCTCCGGCGGGGCTGCATTCGGCGGCAAAGGAGGGCTGCGGGGCACCCGCCAGCACCAGGAACAAGAAGAGGGAGGTAGGTCGCATGGGAATTGTCACGAAATGTCTGCAAGCCGCGTGCCATGGGCAGCCCCCCCCCCGAGACAGCGGTTTTTCGGGGGTGGGTTGACCCACACGGGGCGAATCGCCGGGAAGTGCGACCCAAATCTCCCGGGTGCGACGCAGGTGCCGCGCCCGTCGAATCAGCTACATTGCCTGCATCGAGAGGGCCAAATGCGGTGGATCGGGCTTGCAGTTTTTTTGGGAGTGGGGTGTCTTGATCCCAAGACGCTCCCAGAGGACACCGGGGAGGCGCTTCCCCCCAACGATCTCCCGTCCATCAGCTGGCAGCTTCCCGAGCTGGGGGCCGTCCTGGAACGAGGGGGATCTGGTGACCCTCTCGGTGGCGGTGTCGGACCCGGAGGACGGGCTGGAAGGGCTGGCGGTTGAGTTCCTCTCTGATCTGGATGGGTCCCTTGGAACCGCGGCCTCTGATGGGACCGGGGCAGCCTCGCTGGACACAGATGCCTTGTCAAACGGGTCCCACTCCCTCACCGCACAGGTCACAGACAGCCGCGGGGACACGGAGGAGTCCGCTCGCCAGTTCCTCGTGAACGGGGTTCCCACCGCCGTCGCGATTCACCTGGAGCCCGCCGGGCCGACGACCGCGGATGACCTGCAAGTGGTCTTTGACACCCAGAGCGTGGACCCGGACGGGGGCGACATCTACTATCGGTATGCCTGGAGCCTGGATGGGGTGGGCACAGGAACCCATGATGACGGTGTTGTCTCGGCTGATGACACCTTTCGCGGCCAGGAGTGGACCGTGGAGGTCACGCCCTTCGAGTTGGCTGCGGATGGCCCTTCTGCAACTGCGACGGTGGTTATCGCCAACTCTCTTCCTGAAGTGGACGGGGTGGCGGTCTTTCCTGCCACGCCCCTTACGGACGATGACCTGATCTGTGAGGCGGCTGACATGTTCGACCTGGATGGAGACCAGGTCGTCGCCGCCTATGCCTGGACAAGTGGTGGCCTGACCCTGGCAACCGACGCCATCCTGCCCTCCACCCTCACTCAGAAGAACACCACCTACGTCTGTACGGTGACCCCCCATGACGGGGTCGAGGACGGCGTTCCCGTTGTGTCGGAGGACCTCACGGTGCAGAACACTCTGCCCACCCCGCCAACCCTTTCCCTGTCCACGACGGAGCCTGAGCCCGCGGGAGACGACCTGATCTGCTCCATTGACCAGGCGGCCACGGATGCAGACGGTGACGCCCTCTCCTACACCTTCTCCTGGTACCACAACGGTTCGGTCTGGCTGGGCGCCACCCAACAAACCACCTGGCCGGGGGACACCCTCGACGGCCAGTTGTTGGTGGAAGATGAGACCTGGCTCTGCGAGCTGGAGACCAGCGACGGCGATGGGGCAAGCGTGTACGCCTCTTCCGCGACCGCCACGGTGGAGAGTCCACTGCCGGACCTGGATGTGGACGGCACCTCCTTCACCCTGACGGACGGTGCCTATGCCTATGACGATGTGAACGTCATCCATGGCGGGGTGCTCACGATCACGGGCAACGTGGAGATCGATGCGGACACCTTCACGGTGGACAGCAGCTCGTCGGTGACCGGCGTGGGCGGAGGGCCGGTGGGTGTATTTGAGGCCGCCGGGAATGGCCTGGGCGCAGGGGGGGCCAGCTCTGACTCCGGGGGGGGCGGTGGCGGCTACGGTGGCCAGGGAGGACGCGGGGGAAAGGACTCCAGTGACTCGCCCGGCAGTGGAGGCAGCGCCTACGGAACCTCGGGCTCCTTTGCGCTCTCTGAGGGGAGCTCGGGAGGGGGCACCACCGGCGTGGCTGGCGGGGATGCGGGCGCAGCCTTGTGGGTGAGCGCGGAGACAATCGCCGTCCACGGCGACATCTTCATGGACGGGGACGATGGACAGTGCAGCTCATCCGGTCGCTGCTCCGGTGGGGGCTCCGGCGGGGGCCTGCTTCTGCATGGTGACAACGTGACCCTCCATGGTTCACTCTCTGCGAGCGGAGGAAATGGGGGCAGCAGCACCAACAGCTATGCCGATGGCGGGGGAGGGGGGAGCGGTGGCCGAATCAAGGTCTTCTACGGCACATTCTTGGCTGGAACCTGCAGCGCCACCTCGTGCTGGGACGCGGTGGGCGGCGCAGGTGGCTGCTGTGGAGACAGCTCCAGCGGAGAAGACGGTGACGATGGCACCACCTATTCTGGCACCCTGACCTATCCCTGACGGCCGGCCTACTCCGGTAGAAACCCCGACGCGTAGGCCATGTGCATGGGTCCGGGAGTATGGGCGATGGAGGCTTCTCCCAGGTAGGCGCCGGGCACGGCGGCGTCGATGCCCGCATACCGCTTGATCGCATCCGTGCCATGGCTGGAGAGGTAGAGATCCCCGGCCGGGTCGAAGATCAGGCCCGTGGGGGAGGCGAGACCGCCGGTGTCCCCGGTGGCTTCCCCAATGACTTCTTCTCCCACCCCGGGTGCTGCGGGGTCAAAGCGCAGCACCTTCTGGTGGGCGGTGTCCGTCACGTAGATTTTCGCATCTTCAAAGGGGTAAAAGGCCATGGCCCCCGGGTCGCCGATCGCCCCGGCGGGAATGTAGTCGTCGATGTAGGCGCCGGTGCTTCCATCGAACCGCTTGATGTCTCCTGTGCCCGAGGAGACCACAAGCAGGTGGCCTTCCACGATGCCGAAGGTGAGGTCGGCGGGACCCAAGAGCCCCCCCTCCCCGGCGGCCACAAAGACCTCCATGAACTCCCCCGGCTCCCGTCCCGAACCCGGATCGGTCTCAGGTCCAGCAAACCGAAGGATCTCGTGGGTGGCGAAAGAGGAGACCAGGACATCGCCGTTTGGGTCCACCTCCACCCCGCTGATGCGGGTGGCGCTTGGGTAGGCCCCAGTGGGAATGGAGTAGCCCGTGGAGTCCGCCCACATGTCCGATCCATCGGTGCCCACCTGCACGGCCCGCACGAGGCTTCCGCCCGAGGTGTCCCCCTCGGAGACCAGCAGCCCCCCGGGACCAAACCGAATGTCTACCGGGTCGGTGAGCCCCAGATCTTCGGCGGGGATCGTGCTCACCTCCACCTCCTCATCCACGTTGTAGCCCCACAGTCCCCCTGCGTAGGTGGCCAGCAGGTTGGGAAAGGGGACCGCTGGATCGCTGTCGCCCGTGTCGGCCGTGTCGACGCCTCCGGTGTCATCCGGTGCGCCTGTGTCATTCGGGCCCCCGTTTTTGTCGGTGCAGCCGGTGAACAGAAACAAGGAACACATCAGGAATGGGGACATCGAAGCTCCGGGGGCAGGCCTCAGTACGCCTCCAGGGGACCCCAGGTGTCAAGGGAGGGGTTACCCATCTTGCATGAAGTGGGCCCTTCTCTTTCTGGTGGGCGCTGTGGCAGCCACCCTGGGGGACCGCGGCCACGTGGCCTTCTCGGTGCTGTCCTATCCAGGTGGAGGGCAGCCGCTCTGGGTCTTTCCCCAGATGGGACTGGCCGGCGTGGGGTTGGTGTGGGGGTGGCAGGTGTTTCCCGGGAGCTCCAGGGAGTCGAGCGTGTCCTTGTCAGGAGCGGTCGTCCCCGTTCTGTGGTTCTTGGGTGCCTATGGTCTGACTTCCCCCTTGTCCCCCTGGCCGGTGGCCCTGTGCCTGGGCCTCCTGGGGGTCTTCGTCGTGCGGGCTCGCCTGGAGAACCTTCCCAGGCCTGCTTTGCTGTACTGCGTTGCGGTGGCCGCGGCGGGAACGGCTGCCGAGGCGATTATCAGCGGCCTGGGGCTGTTCTCCTATACCTCCCCGCTTTTTGGACCGGTGCCCATCTGGCTGCCCATGCTCTATTTGCATGTGGCACTGGCCACCCGGGCCATCGGCTGCCTTTTTCAATCCGATGTCGTTTCTTAGCCGGAAATTCCCTTTCTTCAGGTACTCTCTCTACGGCCAAACCCAGGAGTCCTCGTGCGACTTGCTCTTCTCCTCTCTGTTTCCCTGGTTCTCTCTTGCAACAAGACGTCCGATCCGGTCGTGGACATGGACCCGGCGGGCCGAATCACTGGCACGGTGACAGACCTGGAGGGGCGGCCGGTGGAGGGTGTGCAGGTGGCGGGTGCGGGGGCCACTGTGGAGACCGATGGTCAGGGTGCGTTTCTGCTCGAGCGGGTGGAACCAGATGCTGGCATTGTCCTGACCTACACCCACGACGGGTTCGCCACGACGTACGGTCGCGTCGACCTGCATGGCTGGGAGACCGCCACCACGTCCGCTACCTTGTTGGAGGTGGATGGCGTGCTGGAGATCGACGGATCCGCGGGGGGAACCTTCCTTCTGGACACCGAGGCCGGCTGGGTGGACCTGGTCTTTGAGCCGGGGAGCTTCCTGAACGCTTCGGGAGAGGCCGTGTTGGGCAGCGTCATTGCCTCGGTGACCTATTTGGATCCGAGCAGCGAAGAGTTTCTGGCGGGTCCCGGGGATCTGCGGGGAGAGGGGAGCGCCACAGAAGAGCTGCTCGTCTCCTACGGCATGGTGGAGGTCACCCTCCAGGACGAGGACGGCAACCTGCTGCAGATCGATGAGGCATCGCCCGCCACGGTCACGATCCCCCTCGTGGATGAAGACAAGCCTGACTACCTGCAGATGGAGGCAGGCGCGACTCAGCGGATCTGGTCCTTTGATCCCCAGCAGGGCATCTGGGTGGAGGAAGGTGTGGGCCAGGTGGTGGAGGACACTGAAGGAAACCGCCGCATTCGCTTTGAGGCCCCCCACTTCAGCTGGTGGAACGCGGATGATGGACGGGCGGCCTACTGCGCGACCGGTCGCGTGGTAGACGTGCTCGGGTTCCCGATTCGGGGGGCCAGGGTGACCTGTGTGGCCGAGGTGCCGCCATTCTACTGCGCTTTCGACGGCGACCTCACCGACGACTGCATTCCCCCGCAGAGCAGCGATGACAAGGTGCTGGCGGATCCCTTTGAGGCCGATCCCTTTGCTGGAGAAGACGCGAAGCCGACCGAGCCGGGGGCTGATCAGAACTGGCGAGAGCTCAACGCCAACAGCCGAAGCATCAACGTCGTGACCACCGATGAAAACGGCTACTACTCCTGCGAGGTGTGGGCCGGAGGCGATGCGGTGTTCCAGGCCACGACCTTTGTGGCGGACCTCAACTGGTTCTCCCCGGTGCACGGGCAGTTCATCGGGGGCACGACCAACAACATCAACATCTGCGAGCCGATCCCCACCCTCCAGATCGATGTCTGTCGGATCACCGGCTCCATCAACGTGGAGAACCTCTCGACCCTGGTGGAGGAAGGACAGGTCGAGTCAGCCGACAACGTGTCCGCGCTGTTCTTTGATCCCATGGGCTATCCGGAGTACTGCGACAACCCCTGGGACGGGGTGCCTGAGGGCGACTGCATCACCTTTGCAGCGGACGACATCGCCTCCTACCTGCCGGTAAGCGCCATGCCCGGGGTGCCGGCGGATGGCCGCTCGGTGGGGTCACTCCTGACCATCACCTCGGACGGGGTGGACCATGATCTCAAGCGGCTTCGAATCGACGGTAGCCCCTATTATTCCTGGGATGGATTGAAGAACGGTGGCCAGGGAGATTTGAGGACCGAACGCCCGACCTTCCGCGCTGGGGACCGGGTGGATGTCTCCACCAACGGGGATGCCGGGGACTACATGGGCCCCTGGTCTGGCTCCGGAATCGCCACGGTGCCGGAGGATCTGACCTGGACAAACGACTCCTCCATCACGGGAAGCGCCTCCTCGGGGCTCCAGGTGCAGTACGACGGCAGCAACGGGGATGCCCGTGGCGCCATCGTCATGGGCTCCTCCCTGGACGCGGAGACACACATGATCTGCCGGGTGTCCGACAACGGCCGCATCCGCCTGACCGGCCGACAGATCTCAGAGTTGGGCGTGGACGTGGCCACGCTGGGCGTGTACCACATCGAAGATGGAATCGCCGTCGGACCCGATGGCTTGCCCCTTCGCCTGCAGATCTTCTCCGGGGCGACCTCGGTGGTGAAGATTCAGTAGGGGGAGGTTCAGAGACAGGGCTGCGGCGAAAGGCTCCGGCCCTAATTCGCATCAGGCTTGGTCCCGAGCATCACCAGCCGCTCGTCGTAGAAGTCCACCTTGTGCAGGGGCATCACGACGCTGGACACCACGTTCAGGAGGTGGCCGCCCACCCGCTTGTAAAAGCGGGTCAGGAGCACCATGGAGGTGGTCTGGGTGGCGGTGAAGTCGCTCTTGGCGAGGGCGACCAGCAGCTTGTCGCAGCGTTTGCCAGCCATGCTGCCGACCTGCACAAGCTCGTTGGCCCGCTCCTGGTCCTGGTCGTTGAAGACCTGGTACACCTGGTCCAGCATCATCATGGCCGTGTCCACAAGCTCCGCAAGCTCATTGCGTAGATCCCCCTCGGGCACGGCCCCGCCGCCGAGCTCAGAGACCTCGGAGATGTTCTTGATGTAGTCGCCCATGCGCTCCACGTCCTTCACCAGGCTCATGAGCAACAGACAGTAGGGGATGTGGTCCCGGCTCATGGTCACGTGGGCCACCACGCGCTTTCGAATGGAACGCTCCAGCTTGTTGACCTGGATGTCCATGTTGTAGATCTCCGAGCGCTGCTCCAGGGACAGGCTGTGCTCGAAAATGTGAGGCCGTACCTTCTTCGCCATCTGGTGAACGATGCCGTACATCTTCTCGAAGTCCTCGGAGAGCCCTTCCATGGGGTTGCCGGGACGAAACAGTTGGAGAATTTCAGACCACATGTTCTCTCCTCTGGGGCTACCGGGCCCCTCCGAGTAGGACGATCAAGGCGGGGAGGCCGTAAAAGAGGGCGGCCACGTAGATGAGTGCCCACTTTTTTGAGCGCGTAGCAAATTCAGAGAACCACTCGGCCAGGAACAAGGGCAGGCGGCGGGTGGTGGCCGGCACATACCAGATCAGGATGCCGCACAGGTTGAAGCTCAGGTGCACCAGGGCGATCTGTCGGGCCACCGTGGCGGTCTCGCCGGTGACGGCCATGGAGGCCAGCAAGGCGGTCACTGTGGTGCCGATGTTGGCCCCGAGGGTGATGGGGTAGATCTGGGTCAAACGAAGAGCCCCGGCACCGGCAAGAGGCACCAGTATGGAGGTGGTGATCGAGGAGGACTGGACCATGATGGTCAGAAGAATTCCCACCACGATGGCCACGGGCCCCCCGGACCCCAGGAGCCGGTTCACGTAGCGCTCCATGCGCTGCACCACGACCCCCCGCATGGTCTTCACGATTCCGGTCAGGGTGGCCAGGATGATGACGCATCCGGAGATCGACAGGAGGATGTAGACGGTCTGGGGGTCCTCCACAAAGTGCTCGATGCCGTGTTCCACCCACTTCTTTCCCGCCTTGAAGGCCGCCTTGATGGGGCTCTTGTAGGTGGCCCCGCTGGAGCCCATGGTCAAGCGGGCGACAGTGGCTGCTGTCCACTCCAGGATGCCGGTTCCCCATAGGTTCCGGGTGATGATCTCAATGGGCAGCAACACCAACACGGAGAGAAAATTGAAGAAGTCGTGGCAGGTGGCCGCCGCGAATGCTCGCTTGAACTCCCGGTCCTGGGTGGCGTGGGCCATGCTGGCCAGGGTGTTGGTGACTGTGGTGCCGATGTTGGCCCCCATGATCATGGGCACCGCTGAGGCCACCTCAAGCTGCCCGGAGCCTACCAGCCCGACAATCAGGGAGGTGGAGACCGAGGAGCTCTGGACCAGGGTGGTGGCGAGGATGCCCACCAGGAGCCCCAGGACCGGGTTCATGCCCTCTGCAAAATAGGCGTCCATGACGCCGGAGCCGAGTCCCTTGATCCCCCCGCCGAGGCAGTTGATCCCCACCAGGAACAGGTACAGCAGCACCAAGGTGCCCAGCAGCCGCAACGCGACGGAGTCTTTGAGCCGTGCAGAAATGGGGGGTCCTGTTGAGGGGTGGAGGGACTAGAAGCCGGCTTGCATCCGGACGAACACAGACTGGCCGTCCTCCGCATCGCCTTGGGGTAGGGTGCGCTCATAGAAGAGGCCCATGCTTACCTGTTCCTCGTAGTTGTGTGCCAGTCCCACGAGGGCGCTGTTTTGGGTGTCTTCATCCAGGCCCGTGTCACCGTCCCAGGAGTCAAACCGGGCGAGGGCATGGCCGAAGTCGCCCAGGTGGCAGACCGAGCTGACCGAAAAGCCCGAGGACACGATGTCCCCCTGGGATCTCCCCAGGTACTCCAACCAGACCAGCCCCGCGTCGACCTTGTAGCCCAGGGAGGCGGCGTAGGTCACCGCGGGGTCTCCCTCCTGGCCGATGTCCACCGGGTCATAGGCCACAAAGCCGCTGACCGGGAGCTTGCCACCCGCCGAGGAGAGGGGGTTGAGCGTGACCCGCAGCTGTGCGGTCTTCGAGGCGTCGTCTTCCGGCGCGTTGGAGCCGGTTCCGTTTAGAAGGGCCGCGGACCAGTTCACGAGCCCCTCGGAGAAGGACCCCATGGCATGCACCCCGAGATCGGAGCTGTTCAAGACGCCCGAGCGGTCGGCAAAGGACTGCTGCACCCACCTGTGGCCCCAGAACCGCTCGTGCTGGGCAATCCACGGGGTGCTCGCCATCCCCAGGCGCACCTTCACCCCGGGCAGGGCCTCCTTCCACTCCAGGTACCCGTACTTCAGAAACACCCGGGTGCGGGTGTTCTCCGGCACGGGAATCGGCAGGGTCGACCCCATGTACGGGACGTTGATGGTCTGAGCCTTCTCCCGGCCCACATCGGTGGTGACGCGCACCGCAAAGGACTCGCCGAGGTTGCGCCGCGCGGTGAGGTAGACCCGGTCGAGATCAAACTCGTTGGTCATCTCGTTGAGGTCGGCCCCCCAGTGACCGTAGATCAAGCCACCCAGCTGAAGACTCTCCTCGGCCTCTTCTGCGTGGGCTGGGTGGGTAAGACCCAGGCCCAAGAGGCCGGCGAGGACGAGTGTGGATCCGTTTCGAGGCACCATGTTCTCCTCCGTTGGAGTGGGAGTCGAGTGCCAATCTATGGAAGCCGTGTGACGGGAAAGTGACAGATCTGTGGCGCAGGGGAAACACCCCGTCCCCTGTGCCTAATTCTGGACGTGATCCTGAAAGCGGTAGCCCACACCGCGCACGGTCTCCAGCTTGTCCCGGGACGTGAGCAGCTTGCTGCGCAGTCGGCGCACGTGGGTGTCCACGGTGCGGGTGGTCACCCCTTCGTTGTAGTGCCACACGTCCTGCAGGAGCTGTTGCCGACTCTGCACCCGGCCCTGTCGCTGCATGAGGGTGGTGAGCAGCTTGAACTCCAGGGCCGTGAGCTCCAGCTCCGTGGCCCCTACCCAGGCACGGTGGGCCCCGGTGTCCAGGCGCAGCTCGCCCACCAACAAGACGGAATCGGCGAGGGCCTGTTGCTGGGAGCAACGCCGGAGAATGGCCTGGAGGCGAAGCTTGAATTCCCGCAAGTTGAAGGGTTTCTCCATGAAGTCGTCCGCGCCGGCCTCAAACCCCTGGATGCGAACCCTCTCGTCTCCCTTCGCCGAGAGCATCATGACCGGCACCTGGGCGGTTCTTCCATGGGAGCGAATGCGGCGGCAGAGATCCTCGCCCTGCAGATCCGGAAGCACGAGGTCCAGCACCACCAGGTCGGGGACCTCCTCGTGAAAGAGCTGGACCAGGGCCTCCCGGCCATTGTGCACGGCGGTCACGGCGTAGCCGTCCACCTGCAAGCTCAGAGACAAGGTGGTGGCGAGACCTTTCTCGTCTTCTACAATGAGGATTCGGTGAGCCATGGACGCGATCCTGGGAGAGATGTAACCCGGGCACCGCTCGGGTGGGAAGCGCCTGGCAGGGAACGCCGCAGCTCACCGAAGCACGGAGTGTTCGGAGGCCGTGACAGGCGTTGCGTCTCCTGCTCCAAGTCCCCGGGGCGAGGCTCATTGGAGGGTTACGGTCACGTTGCCATCCTGGGCGTTGCCGCCACCACGGTGTAGGTCCCGTCTCTGGGGACCGTCCACCTCTGGGCTGGTTGCACAAGGTGACGCTTGCGCCGGCGTCTCCGTACCTGTCTCCATCGGCGTCCTCCACAATCTTGGTGTCGTCGCAACCAGTGACGGGCAGCAGGAGAAAGAGGCGCATGGGAACTCCTATTTGGAGACCCATCGTAGAAGAAGTTGCAGTGGATTCCCCAGGGACCCGGGAAACTACTTCTCGGGAGGAGTCCAACCCTCAAGCACGGCAGCGAGGCGGGAGACGTCCGCCAGGGTCAGCTCGCGCTCTACGGGGCCGGGGGCCTCCTTGGTGGGCTCGAGTCCCGTCTTGATCTCCCCGGCATGGAGCAAGCGGCGGATCTGGCCGTTGGCATCGGCGAGCTGCCTGGAGAGGCTCGCCAGGAGGAGGCGGCGCAAGGCGGCTGCCTCCGGTGTGGGAAGGGTCATGTGGGCACGGCAGGCCTCCAAATCAACAGACAGGACAATGGCTTCTCCACTGGCGGCGCAGGTCGCGCGTCGAGGGGATCGGTCCACCAACCCCATGTGGCCCACCAATGCCGGGGCCGAAAGATGGGCAAGCTCGTGGGGGGCGCCGGACTTGTCCAGTCGGGTGACCCGGATCTCCCCCTCCACCAGGAGGAACATCTCGGTGGGTACGGCGCCCTCCTGGCACAAGAGCTCGTCCGGGTCCAGGTGTCTTGGCTTGCAGACCTCCAGGGAGGCGGCCAGGTCGCCGGGTTGCGCACCCCGCACGTTGTGGGCGGCCAAGAGGGTGGATGCGATGGGGAGGAGGTGTTCTCTCTTCATTCGGTAGGGCCGGTGTCCCTGGAGCCGAGCAGGTTGCGCAGCCGCTGGGAGAAGGTGGGGGCTTTGGGGGACGCCGGTGGGGCCAAAGGAACCTTCCACGCAGTCTGAATCACAAGGTTGGTTTGTCGAATCCTGCGTCCAAGGGTGGCGAGAAGATGAAGCTCGAGCACCGCCATTGCCGGGTTTTCGGCCAGTCGGGAGAGGATCGTCGGGTCCAGGACGAGCGCGGCGCTGGCCTGGTTCGCCTGGACGGTGGCAGATCGGTGAATCCCGTCCATGAACAGGCACTGCTCCCCCACGATCTCCCCCGGGTGGATGAGGCCGAGATGCCTTACCCGCCGGTCCGTCTCAGCGGACACCTCGAGCAGACCCTCCAGGAGAAGCAAGCCCGTCTCCCCCGGGTCGCCCTGCTGGTAGACCAGGTCTGCGGGAGAAAAGCGCACGGTCTCACAGGCTTGGGCAAGCTCCTTCATCGCCTCCGTGGGAACGCCGGAAAAGAAGGGAGCAAGGGTGGAGAGGTTCATTGGGGAAGGGCCTCTGTATCATATTAGACGGTTTGTCCGAGAACGATCCCTGGTTCCCCGGAGGTGGAGCAGGTGCGCGGTGAGGAGGGCAACGCGGGGGTCGTCCCCCCGGACCGGGGCTGCTTCTCCGGGTTATCTGGCGGTCTCACGGGGCAAAGAAGACATGAGCATCGACTTCAGCGACCCGATCGCGATGATCGACAGGGAGATCCGGGACTACCGATCCCGGGGTCTCCGCATGTTCAGCACTTCCTCGTTTCAGACCAACAGCGTGGTGCTCCTGCACATTCTCTCGGAGCTTGCGCCGGCGGTCCCGGTCTACTTCCTGGACACGGGCTACCACTTTCCCGAGACCCTCGCGTTTCGTGAGACCCTGGCGAGCCGGTTTGGCTTGGAGTTTCGAAACCTGCGCTCCGCGTTCTCCCGCATCGAGCAGCGTGATCCCAAGGGCCGACTTCTTTTCGCCTCAGATCCGGATCGGTGCTGTGAGCTCAACAAGATGCTTCCCCTGGACCCGGTGCTTGCAGCACATGACCTCTGGATCAGCGGGGTGCGAGGCGCCCAGAGTGCCAACCGGGCGGCCATGGGTCGGGAGGCCACGGGAAGGGGAGGCACCCTGCGCTACCACCCGCTCATGGGCTGGGATGCCCGTATGGTCCACCACTACATTGAGCAGCATGACCTGCCGCGTCACCCCCTGGAGTCCCAGGGCTACTTCTCCATGGGGTGTATGCCCTGCACCCGGCGGCCCACCGCTGTGGGGAGTGATGATCGCACCGGGCGTTGGTTTGGCATGAACAAGACCGAGTGCGGCCTGCACCTCGGCGTGGAGAAGAGCGGATGAAGGTCCTCATCACGGGGGGAGCCGGCTACCTGGGCACCGAATTGGTCGGTGCCCTGGCTGCCGAGGAAGAGGTGTCGAAGATCGTGATCTACGACAACCTCTCTCGTCCCAACCACAACCTTTTCCTCGGACGAGGTCTGCCAGAGAAGCCGATTCGGTTTGTCCAGGGGGACATCCTGGACACCCGCACCCTGGGCAAGCTGGTCGCGGATTCGGATGTGGTGGTGCACCTGGCTGCGCGGGTGACGACCCCCTTTGCAGATGCGGATTTTCACGGGCTCGACCAGGTCAACCACTGGGGCACCGCGGAGCTGGCCTACCTGCTGCGGGAACACCCGGGAAAGCGGCTTTTGTATGTGAGCAGCGCCTCGGTGTACGGGGCGTCCGAGTCCCTGCTCGACCATGACTCGGTTCCCCAGCCGAAGACCGCCTATGGCGTCTCCAAGTGGCGCGGGGAGCAGGCCCTTGCTGCGGCCGGCCCGGAGACAGACTGCGTTATCCTGCGCTGTGCGAACGTGTACGGGTACTCTCGGAGCATGCGCTTTGAGGCGGTCATCAACCGCTACCTCTTTGACGCCCAGTTCAATCGGCGCCTGACGGTGCATGGAAGCGGCGAGCAGCACCGGGCTTTTGTCCACGTAGAGAATGCGGTGCGGGTCTTCACCGCGGTGGTTTTGGGTGGTGTTCCGGCGGGCACCTACCACCTGGTGGAGCGAAACATGACCATCCTCCAGGTGGCCCAGGCGGTGGGGGAGGTCTACCCGGATTTGGAGCTGCTCTTCATTGAGCAGGACATGCGCTTGCGCAACCTGTTGCTCGGACCGGATCCGCGCCTGGAGGCGATGGAGCTTTTCGAGTCCGGGGACTTTGTGGATCAGCTACGGGCGTTTGCGGGTCGCTTCTCGTTCGCCCCACCCACTTGAGATCAGAACCGCCGCACCAGGCCGGTAGCGTGGGTTTTTCCGCTCTTGGGGTGGGTCAGGCAGAACCCGAGGGCATCCCCCTGGGGACCCGATGCGAAGAGCACACTGCCGGGCAGGAACACCGGTCGCAGAAAGTCGATGTCTACTTGGGTCGGAGCCTCCCCCATGGCCAGGTCCAGCTCGGAGAGGGAGCGCGCCAGGAGCCACATGCCGTGGATAATGTGGGACTTGAAGCCAAAGATCTTTGCGGTCCACCGGTACATGTGGATCGGGTTTCGATCGCGGGAGATGGCGCCGTAGCGCCGCCCCAGGTCTGAGGGCAAGTGCCAGCTGGTGGACCGTTCCGGGATCAGGGGTTCGACCTCCGGCCGCGGGACCTTCTCCCCCTCCCTGGGGGCGGCGGTGGAGAGCGCCGTTGTGCTGCTCTGCCAGACCCGCTCGTCTCCTGAGAAGACCTCCGTTTCCAGGTCCACCAGTGCACCCCTTGGGTGTGGGCGGTGGCCGCCCCCTCGGCAGAGAATGGACAGGGTCTCGTCTCGGCCGATGGGGCGGTGCTGCAGAATGGAATTCGAAACGTGGACCAGCCCCATGGCGGGCAAGGGGAAGTCCCGGTGGGTGGCGATGGCCAGGTGAAGGGGGGCTGCCAGGATGTGGGGCAGGGGGAGGGGCAAGCTGTCCTCGGCGGGAAAGCCGCAGACGCGGGCATAAGCGTCCACGTCGCGGGGCTGGATTCCATCCAGCTGAACCGCAATGGGGGGAATTGTCTCTCCGGGTGCCAGTCCGGGCTTTCTCGAGGCAAGGATCTTGAGCAGGCTCACCTTGGGAGGTTCGGTGAGGTGGAGGATTTCCATCATGTTGCTTCTCCTGGCCAAACCGGGGCCTCGCGCCAGGCCCGTGGCCACAAGGAGCCCATGTTGCCCGGCACCGGCTCTCCTTGTGGGCTGGTCACGAAATTGCCGATTTCTGAGAAGGCCCGCTCGCCGTTGGTGCGTCCATGGCGCTTGCGCAGGGGGGCGAGGCGGCCCTTTACCCGGGTGGAGACAACGTCGTGGGGGGCCGGGCGAAGGTCCACCAACACTCCCTTTCGGGCGGCGTTGAGCAGCTGCTCTTCGTTTCCAATGGGGTCGCTGACGGTCTTGGCTTTAAGGGCCCAGACCAAGAGGGAGGTCGGGTCCCGATCCCCAAAGGCAGGCGCCATCAAGTCCGCGTACCCGTAGAAGCTCTTGCCGATGTCATTCTGGTTGACAGGGCCCGCCATGAGGCAGATTCCAGCCAATAGGTCGCAGTCCGAGGGGAGGTCCACGCACCCCATGAGCTCGCAGTAGAGGGCACCTCTCGCGGCACCAGCACCCAGCCCGCGAACCGCCAGCTCCCATGCAATGCCCTCTTCGGCGATCTCCCGACGGGAGAGGCCGCTGACGTAGATGCGCTGCCCAGCAAGGGCAAAGGCTTTCCTGCCTCGGTTGGCGTTGCGGGAGAAAGCCATGCCGGTGGGCCAGTCCACCCACTTTGGCATGGCCTTGATCAGGCGATCAGTGATCTCACCAAGTTGCAGTCGAATCTCCCGAAGCCTCTCCTTTCCATGGGGGCTCAGGACATCAATTCGTTCCAGGAGCAAGAGATCTTTGGCTCGCTCTCGATCGCACCCTGTCCAGTGATGAAAGGCGTTGTACCCCGCCCGTCCAGCCATGATGGCCAGGTCGTCGGGCACATGCATTTCCTGGCGGACCTGGTATTGCGCCGGTGCCTTCTCTTCTGCGTTGACACCCGGTTGGATTCTCTCGCTTCGAAACGCCAGGAGGTTGGCGCCGATCTTTCTGCACAAGGCCCGGGAGATCCGGTGGGGTTGGTGAAGCCGTCCCACCTGGGCCACCAGGCCAATCCGCCAACCTTTGGCTCGCTGGTGGGTGGTCACGCCGCAGAGAGATTCCAAGCGGCCGATCGCTGCCTGGTTGACGGATCGGGTGTTGGGGTCCGAAAAGGGCCCCTGAAAGATCTGTGCGCCCCTTTGACCGTCGGAAGCCAAGACCGCTGCTCGCTCCATGGCCTCAGCCAGGATGCCAAGGTGCAGGTGCTGCAGGAACCCGATGGTGGGTATGTCATCCGCGTGGGCGAAACGTTTTCGCAGGGCGCGCCATCCAACGGTGAGCAAGCTTACGATTGGAAGGTGACCGACAAAGGTCAAAAGCAGCGTAAAGGAGGTCCGGTACGGGCGGGTCAGGACCACGTGGGTGTGGCAGGCGCCGTCCAGAACCGTGGACTCCAGGCTGCTCATCTCCCCAAGCAGCGCAGCGACCTCTTTGGAGTCTTCGGGGCCCAGGGTCACCTGTCGGTGTCCTCGGAAGTTCGTGGACTGGCGAGAGGAAAGGACCCCCAGGGAGCACTCATCAAAAAGGGCCTGTTCCTCTACGGAACCGGAGGAAACAAAGCCCTCCGGCCTGGGCAGGGAGAGCAGTACCATGGCGGCACGCGCCTCTTCCTGGGTCAGGGCTTGCCGGGTCCGGTATCCCACGGGGGATCCGGACTGCAATGTGGAGGGCAGTGTGTACCGGTTTGGGCGCGTATCGGGCGCCGGCCACTGCGCATTGCGCCGCACCCGCTTTTCCGGCGGCGGTGGCGAAATGGTGTGTACATCAAGAGGCTTCTGGATCACTTCCGAGGCCTAACCGAAAGAATCGGGAGGAACATCGTATTGTCCCTGGGATGCGAAACCGGTTTGCAGGGATGGGCGCTTGGGCGACGGTGGTTGCGGTGCTCGCTGCGCTCTACAGTGCATTCGAGCTGCGCTGGGTGAGTGACGACGCTTTCATCTCTTTCCGCTACGCGGAAAACCTGGTCAATGGACTGGGGCTGGTGTTCAACGAAGGGGAGCGGGTGGAGGGGTTCACGAACTTCTCCTGGACGCTGCTGACAGCCGGTGCCATGCGACTTGGGGTGGATCCGGTGGTGTTCACAGAAGGGCTGGGCATCGCTTGCTACGCCGGCTGCCTGGGGCTGCTCATCCGAACCTCCCTTGGGTTTGCGCGACCTCCAAAGGAGTCGGGGGTCTTTGTGCCCCTGGCAGCCATCGCCTGGTGCATTCACGCCCACGCCCGGGTGTTCGCAACCAGTGGCTTGGAGACGCCCCTTTTTGTGCTGCTGGTGACCGGGGTAGGGGTGGCTGCTGTGGAGGCCAAGGAGAGCTCCGATTGGAGAAGAGTGGGGGTCTGGGGGGCGCTTGCGGTCCTGACAAGGCCCGATGGAGCCCTGTTCTATGGAATCGCCTTGGCAGCGGCTTTGGCCTCTTCGATGCGGGGACAGGCCTTGAAGTCGGCTGTCTTTCCCGGAGTCCTTCTTCTCCTGCCGGTCGCCGTCTGGAAGCTGTGGTGGTTTGGGGGCCTGGTTCCAAACACGTTCTATGCAAAGGCCGGGCACGGCCCTCGCTGGGGGGAGGGGTGGAGCTACCTTTGGTTGTACGGTCGCACGTACTGGGTGCTGGTGGTTGGGGTCTTGGCTGCCCTTGTGTTGGCCTGGAGAGGGGAGTCCGGCGGCAGCTGGCGAACCCGGCGAACGGGCTGGATTCTCTCTGCGTTTTTCGTCGGGACTTGCGTGTACCTCGCCCGGGTGGGGGGGGATTTCATGTTTGCCCGCTTCCTGCTTCCGATTTCTCCACTGGCCTTGCTCGCGCTGGAGAGTTGGGGGCGCTCTCAAGACCGGGTGCCCTTCATTGCCTTCTGTGGGGTGGCCCTTGGAGGGCTGCTGCTGGCCAGGGCGCCCGCGGATTTGGACTCTCACTCCACGGAGGACGTGGGCGTGGCCGGGGTGGTGGAGGAGCGGAGCTGGTATCCGGCAGAGTGGGTCGACGAGGCTGAGCGATGGGGGAGGGTGGTGTCCGCAGCGGCGGAGGGCACGGACCTTCGACTGGCGTTTCATGGAACACAGGCCATGCTGGCCTACTACGCGAAGGTGCCGTATGCGCTGGAGGCCCACGTGGGTCTGACGGACCGGGAATTGGCCCGCATGGCACCGGAAGAGGGCATGCGGCTGGGGCACGGGGTGAAGGCCGACTTGCCCTACCTGCGGTCTCGAGGCATCGACTTGCGCTTGGACTATCGGCTGGAGCAGCCGGTCACGCACCTCACTGCCATCGACTTCGGAGTGGGGGTCACGGGACGCATTTTGACCTACCGCCGAGAGGTGATGGAGGTTCTCGCCCGTCGCGGCGCGAGGTTTGTGGACTTTCCGTCCTTTTTGGACGACTACCTGGCCGAGGTGGACGAAATGCCTGTGGAGAAGGTCCGAAGCGAATATGCCTCTTTCCGGTCCTACTATTTCCGTCACAACGACGATCTGGTGCGGGCAGCCTTGTTCGAGGCACGTCTGAAAGAGGGAGGCTAATGCTACTGGCGCGTGGCGGTAAAGTTAGCGTCGTAGCCGACGTCCAGAATGACGCCGCCGACCTCCACGTCCACCCGGCTCTCGGGAACCGAGCCGCTCAAGCTGTTGTACGATGCAAACTGGCCGCTCCAGGAGGCGTCGCTTCCCTCCACGGTCAGGGTGCCCGCAATGTTGTCCCCGCTGGTGAAGGTGCCGTCCACGGTGCCTGAAAGCGAGGGCCAGAACTGGGTAAACGGTCCCGTCGGGGTGAAGTTGCAGCTCCAGTTGCCGGAAATGGGTGGGTTGGATGTCAGGTTTACGGTCATCGTCAAGGTGCCAGTGCAGATGTCCTCCGCCCAGAGCACCTGCTCCTCCTTTACGTTGACCAGGATTGGGCCGCTGAAGGTCCCTTCGTAGGTGCCTGCCTCTCCCGTGTCTCCCGTGTCGCCTGTGTCTCCCGTGTCCACCGGTTCGTCAGAAGCTGAAATCTGGGCGTAGGCGGGGCTGGAGTCGTCGATGCCATCGGAGACCACCAGGGAGACCAGGTAGTTTCCGGGCAGGTCGGCTTGGAACGAGGCGTTGGCAGCGTCAGCAGCCGCGACGGTGGCCACGCTGCCGTCGGGAACGGTCTGCAGTGTCCAGGTGTAGTCAAGCGAGGCTCCTTCCGGGTCCATGCTTCCAGTTCCATCCAGCAGAACGGTCGCCCCCACCGCCACAGTCTGGGTGGAGCCGGCATCTGCGATGGGAAGCTCGTTGGAGGGGGCGTCGCCGGTGGTGCGGAAGGTGGAGCGAATCTCTGTGACCAGGGCAGATCCAGTGCTGGACTCAAGGTCTGTGCTCAACACGAGGACATAGTCTGAGGCCAGCTCCAGGGGGTCGGTGGGGGACACCAGCACCGCTTGACTCTCAGAGACATAGGTCACGTCGGCTGGCACCGGTTCTTCCGCTGCATCCAGGAGTTGGACCGCGTTCGGGGTGATTGTGTCGGCCATCAACGCGTTGGTAAACGTCACGGAAACCACCACATCCAGGGCCACCCCCGTGGCGCCTCCTGAAGGGGAGATATTGACGATAGACAGCACGGGCTGCACCACCCGGGTGGGGGAGCAGGACAGGAGCGCTACCAAGGGGAGCATCAAGAGCGTGCGTGCGGTCATCATGGGTCCTACAGTCAAGGGGCCTAGAATGGGATCAAGAAGGAAGCATCCAACCTGAGAACACCCAGCCCTTCCCGGGCAATTTCACCTGAGTCATCCACCAATCCAAATTCCTGGCGGGCGCCCGTCCAGCAGATGTTTGCAGCAGCCTCCCCCGGACCGGCTTTCATGAAGGCACCGACAGCGAACTGCCCTCCTCCGCTGAAGCCTGTGTGGATGGTTTTGTCTTCGATGCGGCGGGCGTAGAGCACGTTGGCCCCCGCGCTCACCTGGGGCGTGACTCCCTGAAAGGAATAGGGCACCGCCCACACAAGGTCCAGCTGAAGCGGTGCCACGTCTGTGGCGTAGTCGATGTCCAGTGTGACCGGCCCGGAGTAGGGGTCTTGCCAATACAGCTCGTCCACCACGCGTACCCGGTACCAGCCCACCCCCAGCTGGAGCCCTACTGTGCCCCAGGCTTCTTTCCATCCATCCCAGAGAATGGGCAGGGCATCCACGTTGTAGATACCGCCGATGTAGGGGCTGACCCGGTTGCCCCGCATGGGGGCACCCAGTCCGAGGCGCACGCCCCCCCGCGCCGTGTTCAGGGTCTGCTCCAGGCGGTAGGCAAAGGTCAGGTCGGGAAGCTCGAGGGGAACCGGCGGGGGCGCATTGGCATCGGCGGATTCCTCCTCTGCGGGCGCCTCCTCCTCCACTCCAAGAGCGATGGTCACCTCGTCTTCCTCCGAGGGGGGATCCTCTTCCTCGAAGATCGAAACCGCGAGGGTGTCTTCGGCCTCCCAGAGGTCGGGGTCTTCCTCCGCGACGGCTGGCTCCTGGGTTTCTAGGGGGGCTTCGGGCGTGGGGGTCACTGGCTTGGACTGTGCCAGAAGTGCATCGCCTGGATCCACCTCCACCACGCGTACGAGCAGCGAGGGACCATTGCCCGGTGCCATTACGCCCAGGGAGCTACAAGGCCCGGTCACATCGATCTGCATCGCCTTGGCGAGGGGGGGGAAGGGAGTGCCCTCGCCGTCCACCATTCCCATGGGGGTCAGCCGAGGTCGAAGCACCAGTTCCAGGAGAGACCAGCCATCGGCTTTGACCGGCATCTGGAGGTAGGGGCCGTAGATCCAGGGTTGGTCCGGGGGGCGTGTGCTTCGTACCCAGATCACCACCTTTCCGGGACCCGTGAACGCGTACTGAAGATCAGCTCCTGGATCCACCGGGTAGAAAATCGCTGCATCTTCGTTCGGCGGGGACACGCGGATATGCCCAGGACCGTTGAGCGGAACCAGATCTTGTGCGGCCTCGGCCCGGGGTGCCCAGAGTCCGAGCATTATCCAGAGCGAGCCCAATGGGAGTGCTTTCCATCGCACGCCTGGAGTCTACCTTGGACGAGACGATGGCAGCCAGCGCGCAACCACGGGAGTAAGCACTGCGGTCAAGGCAATGCGGGCCGGCTGTGTGAGCTTGACGGCGACCCAGGATGCAAACAAAATGCCGCCAGCACCCGATGCGCCTTCCGGCTCAAATCCAAGCAGAAGGGCCCCTCCAAAGCAAAGCAGCACCGCTGCCCACAGCACAAGGTAGACCCCAATGGCCACGGGGCCGTACTCGGCCACCAGTCTCTTGATTCGCTGGGCGTGTTGGTTTGGGGAGGTCATGGGTCCTTCTAACGGGGATTCGGATAGGAGGCGCAAATGGCGACTACGAACCGACCGCCGTTTCTCTTGGTTTTGTTCGCCTGCTTTGTGCTGTCTCTGGCGGCTTTGTTGTACGGGTTTGCGGGTTTCCGCATTGGGAGCGGGCTTGGGGGGGCGATGGGGCTGGTCCTTCAAGGCTGCCTGGGCCTGCATTTTCTGCTGTTGCCCATGACTTTTGTGGCCTCCAGGTACGGGGGGCACTCCCGGGCGGCCGTGGGCCTGCACTGGGTTGCGTATGTGGGTTTGGGGGCAGTCTGGCTGCTGACCGTTGGGTTCTTTCTGCGAGACGGGCTGTGGTGGGGCCTGAAGGTTCTTGATCCGGCGCGGAATTGGGCGGACTGGGAGAACCTCTCGACGATCGTTGTTCTGATTGGGGTGGGTGTGTCCCTGGTGAGAGGGATCTTCAACGCTCGCCGGGTGCCGGGGGTCAAGCGTGTGCGAGTGACGTTGCCCGGGCTGCATGCAGACCTGGAGGGGTTTCGAATCGTCCAGCTTAGCGATCTGCACGTGGGGCTGACCGTCGGCGCTGACCGCCTGGAAAAGGTGGTGGAGAGGGCAAACAGCCTTGCCCCCGATCTCTTGGTCGTCACAGGCGATCTGGCGGATGGCCCAGCGCGAGAGCTTCGGAGCCTGGTGGCCCCTCTGGGTGGGCTGCGAGCGGCCGAGGGGGTCTTCTTCATTACCGGAAACCACGAGTACTACTACGGAGCCGAGCAGTGGTGTGCCGAGGTAGAGCGCTTGGGGCTGGAGGTGTTGACCACGGAACATCGCACCCTCGCCCGGGGAGAGGGCCGGTTGGTGGTGGCTGGCGTGCCGGATCACGAGTCGGAACGCTTTGTGCCCCACCACCACTGTGATCCCGCGAGAGCTCTGGACGGGGCGCCGCGGGACTGTCCTAGAATTCTCCTGGCCCACCAACCCCGGACGGCGGAGGCTGCACGGGCCGCTGGCTTTCACCTGCAGCTCTCAGGTCACACCCATGGGGGGCAGGTTTTTCCCTTTCACCTGCTTGTGCCCCTCCAGCAGCCCTTTCGGGCCGGCCTGGGCCGCACAGGAAATCTCCAGGTCTACGTGAGCTGTGGGACCGGGTACTGGGGTCCGCCTATACGCCTGGGGGCCCCCGCCGAGATTACTGAGATCGTGTTGTCCAGTGCGCCTTGAATCGAGGGCCGGCAGGCGCTTGCGCCTGTGCCCAAGGTGTGTTGAAATCCCCCACCTGCTTTTGTCACAGAGGTTTTTGATTCATGCGTGCCCATTCTCTCGTTGTTCTCGGTCTTTCGCTCACTCTTTTTGGTTGCCCTCAGACGCTTGAGCCGGGTCCGGGCAAGAGCGATCCTGTTGCGGATGCAGACGAAGATGGCTGGACCGTGGAGGACGGTGATTGCGACGATGCAAATGCCGACATTCACCCGGACGCCGAGGACACCTGGTACGACGGCGTGGACTCGGACTGCGCCTTTGACTCCGACTATGATGCGGATGGAGACGGTCACGACTCCAGCGACTACGGGGAGGGAGGAGACTGTGACGACGCCAATGCCGATGTGAACCCGGACGCCGAGGACACCTGGTACGACGGCGAGGACACGGACTGCGGAGGAAACTCGGACTTCGACATGGACGGGGATGGCCACGACAGCGAGGACCATGACGGGGATGACTGTGATGACACGGATCCTGCGTTCAGCCCGAGCGTGGACGAGATCTGGTACGACGGAATCGACCAGGACTGTGACGGTGGAGATGACGACGACGCGGACGCGGATGGCTTTCCGGTGGATGAGGACTGCGACGATGCAGCGGCGGATGTCTACCCGGCTGCCCCGGAGACCTGGTACGACGGCATTGACCAGGACTGCTACGAGGGAAATGAATTCGATGCGGATTCGGATGGGTTCGACAGCGCAGCGGAGGCCAGCGATGGCACCGACTGTGATGACGCGGATGCAGCGGTCAACCCGGACGCGGCAGAGATTTGGTATGACGGAGTCGACTCCGACTGCGATGGGCTCTCGGACAATGACGCGGATGCCGACGGCCACGACAGCGATGCCCAGGGGGGCGACGACTGCAACGATGGCTTGGCAGACATCAGCCCCAGCGCCACGGAGGTCTGTGATGGTGGCGTGGACAACGACTGCAACGGGTCAGCAGACGATGCGGACGCCGGGGTGGATGTCACTTCCTACAGCACCTTTTACGCGGATGCAGACGGCGATGGTTTCGGGGACTCTGCGGTCTCCTCTTCTGCTTGTGCGGCCCCTTCCGGAACGGTTGCGGACAACACGGATTGCAACGACGATCCCAGCAACGATGGCGCCAGTTACTACCCAGGCGCTCCTGAGACCTGTGGGGATCCCGGCGACTACAACTGTGACGGAAGCTCGGGGAGTGTGGACGGTGATTCAGATGGCTACTTTGCCTGCGAGGAGTGCGACGACACAGACGCCAACGTGAAGCCAGACGCCACAGAGGTCTGCGACGGCATCGACAACGACTGCGATGGACTCGTGGACATCGATCCCGCAGATGGGACCACCTACCTGGGAACCACCTGGTACGAGGATTCTGATGGGGATGGCTACGGAGACCCAGTAAGTACCCTGGACAACTGCGATTCTTCCGCTCCCAGCGGCTACGTGGCCAACGCGAACGACTGTAATGACCAGGCCACAGGGGTCAACCCGAGCGCGGCGGAGGTCTGCGACGCACTGGATACCGACGAGGACTGTAGCGGCGCAGCGGACGACAACGACGCCGGCGTGACCGGCACCACCGACTGGTACCCGGATGCGGATGTGGATGGGTTTGGCGATGAGACAGACCCGGGCCAGGCGTCGTGTGAGCAGCCCTCGGGCACCGTGGCGGACAACACGGACTGCAACGATGACCCAAGCAACGGGGGCGCGAACCAATTCCCCGGGAACACGGACATTCCGCAGAATGGGGTTGACGAGGACTGCTCGGGTTCGGATGCGCTCAACGGGGTCTCAGATCTCACCACAGGCGATCTGGTCATCACCGAGGTGATGTCGGATCCATCGGCGGTCAACAACTCCGACGGGGAGTGGTTCGAAATCTACAACGCCAGCGGGGCGGATGTGGACCTGGACGGACTGGTGGTGAGCAGCACCGTCAGCACGGCCACCTCGTTCACCGTGAGCGGGGCGCTCTCCCTTGTGGACGGCGGGTACGTGGTCTTGGGCAACAACGCGGATGCAGCGACCAACGGTGGCGTCACCGTGGACTACGAGTACGGCAGCGCTTTCAGCAACCTTGTGAACTCAGGAGACGACTTGACCCTGAACAACGGGTCCATCGACATCGACTCGGTCAGCTGGGAGTGCGGGGGATTTCGAAGTGCGCCAGGGGCGGCCATGGCACTGGATGTGACGCTTCTTACGGCTGCAGACAACGACAGCTACGACAGCTGGTGCGATGCGGACGCTGACATTGGAAGCGGCGACCTTGGCACCCCCGGAGCCGCCAACGCAGCTTGTACCTCCAGTACGCCCACCTACAGCTATGCCTCCGATATCCACAGTCTCTGGTCGAACAACAGCGCGGCCAGCTGCACGGCGTCCTGCCACGGGACAAGCGGCGGGTTGACCTTGTCCGGATCCTCCTCCGATGCATTCACGGAGCTTTCGAGTCGCGTGGACGTGGGATGCCATGAGACCAGCCTGCTCTGGTTGAAGCTGGAAGGGACCAGTGCTGGAACCCAGATGCCAAAAAACGCCAGCAGCACTTTCAGCCAGTCAGAGCTGGATATGATCTCCACCTGGATCGATGAAGGGATGAACCCCTAGGAAGAAGGTGGACACCCAACCCGCCACCTGTGCGGTCTGCCAGGGGACCGCATCCCGCCCGCTGTACCCGGTGCGAGACCTGGTCCTGGGCGAGAAAGGGGAGTGGCCCTTTGTCTGCTGTGTTGCCTGCGGCCATGGCTACCTGGATCCACGTCCGACGAACGCCGCCCTTGCTGCCTTCTACGCTGCGCTCTACACGCCGCAGAACACGGAGATCATGCGCCGGGTCGGGGAGAGCGCCTTTGAGCAGAGGCTGCAGAAGCGGCGGGTCCGGGCCATTCGACGTGCCTTGGAGGGGGTCCCCTCCAGGGTCATGGATGTGGGGGCGGGCCTGGGATTCTACCTGGCCAGGTTGGCTGCGGCCTTTCCAGATGCGGAAGCCATCGGGGTAGACACCTCGCCCCAGGCCGCTGAGGCCGCAAAGAAGCAAGGCGTTCGAATTCTGGCCCAGCCGTTTGAAGACCTGGAGCAGGATGCGGGTTCGGTCGATCTGCTCTCCATGAACCACCTGCTGGAGCACCTGCCTGATCCGGGTGCATTCCTGTCCAAAGCCCACGCGCTGTTGTCCGTGGGGGGGGTTCTCCAGGTGGAGGTTCCGCGCTTGGATGGCTGGGCGCGGCGCTTGTTTGGAAGATGGTATTGGCCGCACCTTCCGCCTCAGCATCTTCAGTTGTTCTCCAGGGAGGGCCTTCAGGTTCTCCTGGAGCAGCACGGATTCGATGTGGTGTCCCAACACACGTCTGGCTACCCGGCCACGTGGCTTGCGACCCTGATCCTCCTGGTGCGACACACGGTGGGGAGCCAAAGTCGACACGCCCGGAACTGGGGGGTCAGGTTGCCCGTCGTGTGCCTGGGATTGGCCTTCCTGCCGGTTGCAGCAGCGCTCGACATTCTGCTGGCGCCTCTGCTGAACCGTGCGGGGGGAGGGGACATCCTGACCGTGGTGGCCCGCGCCCGGTGATCAGCTCGCCTTGGGCGTGTCCGTGAGCGCTTCCAACCGCTCCATTCGATGCAGGGCTCGGAGGCTTGTGTCTGCCAGCTTCCAGGCTTCGGACAAGCAGTTGCTGAATTCGTCCTGTTGCCCCAGGCGAAGATAGGCGTCCGCTGCCAGCAGCCAGGCGTCTGCAGTGTCCTGGTTCAGGTAGGGTGCAAGTGCATCCAGGGCTTCCTGGGGACGATCCAGGTCCAGGAGCGCCTCGGAGAGGCCCAGCATGGCGTCCAGGGGATCGGGGGAGCGTCGTGCGGCTGCCTTGAAGCAGCGCCTGGCCCGGTCTACCTGTCCTTCCTGCAACAGTACTGTCCCCAGGCGGGTTCCTGCGCTCCAGCTGGTGACGCCGTGCTGAAGGGGCTCAGCGTAGCTTCTCCCGTGCTGTGAAATGGCGGCCACAAACCGCTCTCGGGCGTTGGCAAGGTGATCTTGACGGGCGGACGGGAGTACAGCCCAGCGAGCAAGCTGCTCGTGGGCGAGGGCGTACAGGAAGTCCAGGTTCGGGTGGATAGCCCCCATCTTCCTGGCCTCCCGCAGGGTCTCCAGGGCCACTGCGCATTCTCCCTGTTGAAGCTGGACTGCAGCCCGCAGGTGAGAGACTTTGGTGGTTCCCCTTGGGGTGGAGGCCTGGTTGTGGCGGAGCCTCCAGGCGGTCTGGAGCAGAGTCCAGGAGATATCGATCTCAGCGCTTGCCTCTCGGATGAGGCCCTGATCGAAGAGGGCCTCTGCCAGGTGGGCGCGGGGAAGCCACTCCTGGGGGCGTCGTTGCACTTCCTTTTGAAGGTCACGGATGTTTCCGTCCTCCTCATGGCCGAGGTTTCGATCCCGAGCCCATCCGTAGTGCACGATGGGGGCGGCAATTCGCTGGGTCCGTAGGGCGTGCTTCTCCAGCCACTCTGCAAGGGGCTGCTGTGTGCCGTCGACCCAGTGAAGGTCGTTGACCCGTCGAAAGAGGCGGGGAAGATAGGTGGGGACACCCATTTCGGCGTTTCCCTGGAGCACATCTTCCATGCTTGCCTCCAGGGAGTCTGACTCGATGACTGGCAGCAGGCCGCACACCAGGGTTTCCGAGGCGACTGCCTCCCGCAGGGTGACCGCTGCGCCGGGTGCCAGGGCCTCATCCGCATCCAACACCAGGATCCAGTCGCTGCTTGCAGCATCCAGGGCGGCATTGCGGGCTGCCGCAGGGTCGTCGCGCCAGAGGTGGTGCACCACAACGGCACCCGACTCTATGGCCACTGCGACGGTGGCGTCCTGGCTGCCCGTGTCCACCACAATCATCTCGTCCACGGCCTCCTTGACCGAGGCGAGACATGCGGGAAGAAGCTGTTCTTCATCCCGGGCAATGGTGCACAGGGAAATGCGGTGCACGGGAACCTCCGTGTTTGAATACGGACCCCTCGTGCAATACTTGAGCCTACTCGCTCTCGGTTTGTTCCCCTCCAAAGTGGATTTCTCGGGTAGCGGTGGCCATGGTGTTTGGGGGCGAGTTGAACCTGGAGATCACCGTGATCTCCTCACCGACATCCTCTTCTACCTTGACCAGCACCTTGTGGATGCGCGAACGCTCCTTGCTCACAACGGTGATGCCGTCAAGACCACTGTACTCGGTCGTCCCGGGCATTGTGGTCATCCAGCGGACCGCCGCGGTGTAGGGGTTCAGCAGGTGGACCCGCACCTTCCAGATCTCTCCCTCACTTCCTTTGGTGGGTTCGCCGGGCAGGGGGGCTTCGGTCTCCGGGTCTTGGGAGGCTTCCTCTTCTTCTTCATCCACCTCCTCATCCACCTCCTCTTCGGCCTGTTCCTGTTGGGCGATGGCCGCCTCCATGGCGCTCATGACGTTCAGGCCCCCGAAGCCCGTTCCTGAGTCCCACCCTGCACCGGCCAGGTCGTCAGCACTGCTGATGAGCAAGGAACGAATCTCGTCCGGGTGGGTCATGCCCTGGCCGTACAGCAGGGCGGCTGCTGCGGACACATGGGGAGTGGCCATGGACGTGCCTTCAAAGAACCAGTAGCTGGTCTGGCCGTCGACAGTGGTTTCTTGAAGGATTCCGTCTGGGTAGCCATCGCCGTCTGCATCCACAGTCAAGTCTCCCCCCGGGGCGCTCAATTCAATCTCCGGGCCCCGGTTGCTGTAGGGCGCCCGGGTCTGGTTCAGACCGGTTGCGCCCACTGCCAAGGTGTTGGACAAGGAGCCTGGAAAGGCGACAAAGTTCTGGTAGTCCTCGTTTCCGGTGGCTGCGACCACCAAGACGCCCATGGCTGTGACGTCATCAATGGCGTCCGCCAACACTTGGGAGTAGCTGTCGCCCCCAAGGCTCAAATTGATGATGTGTGCGCCTTGGCTTGCGGCCCAAAGAACGCCCTGGGCCACGCCAGCTGTGCTGCCCACTCCGTCCGCATCCAGTACGCGCACTGGAAGAATCGAGGCGTCCGGCGCCATGCCTGCGACGCCGACCCCGTTGTTTGTGTTCTGGGCAATGGTGCCCGCCACGTGGGTGCCATGCCCGTTTTCGTCGGATGCATCGGTGTCATTATCGACAAAGTCGTAGCCGGCCAGCAGGTTGGAGATTCCGTCGGGTCCCGAGGTGACTCCCGTGTCAATCACGGCCACGACTGCCCCGTCGCCTCTGCTGTTGTCCCAGGCCGTCGAAACGCCCTGAAGCGACATGTTCCACTGGAATCCGTAGTAGGGATCGTTGGGGGCCGAACCCAGAGCTTGCACCTGGCGTACGGGTTCGATCCACTCGATCTCCTGGAAGCGGTTCAGCTGCTGGAACACATCCTTTGCATCGAGATCTGTCTCCAGCAAGAAGGCTCGCTCCAGCCCAAAGTCCTGTCCAGGCTGCAGATCATCCGCCTTGTCTTCCAGCAGCCCCTGCATGTGAAATCCCGGCAGGTCTACGAGGACAACGTCCAGATCATCGTTGCCGGTACCAAGCCTCGCGGCGGCTCCGATTCTGGCCAGGTCTGGGAGGGAGGCTCGATCCCTGAACTTGATGGTGAACTGGCCGGGGATCACATCCGCGTCGATGTCAATCTCAGGAGCGTCTCCCCCTGTGCTCTTGGGCAGGGCCAAACCCAACTCAATGTCTTCCGGGAGCTCCGCAGGCAGATCGCCGATGCTTCCCGCGCATCCGCCGGCGTACCCGGAGAGTCCCGCGGCTCATCCGGTGCCGGAGCGAGACCCCATGCGGCCGGTGTATTCGAGGAGACTTCCGACGCCGATGAGGCCAACCAGGACAACAAGAGGGACAAGAATGCGACGATTCACTTCGGCCTCCAGGCAGAAAAAATGCTCACAGCAACCTTTAGAGCGGAAACAAAATTGGGAATCAAACGGGCGAACCCACGAGAACGGAAAGCAATCGTGGGGCGACGAAACCCTCCCAGAGGGCTCCTGACACTACCAGAAACCCTGCCAATGCCAGCATTAAACCGACCGAATTCAGCACAGATCCCAGCTCCTTGGACTCCAGGCTGTATTTCAGCAGGGCCTTGGAGAGAAAAACCCCTGCCAGACCGGCGAGACAATAGGCGGCCGCTTCCAGGGCCATGTGGGGGGCGCAGGCTCCGAGAATTCGAACATAGGCCTCGATCAATCCGGGGCCATCCGTGGCAGACCAGTTCCGCGCCATGGTGGAAAAGGCTGCAGCCCAGACCGAGGCGTTCCAGGCCACGGCCAGCATGATGCCTCCCTGGCGGAAGGGAATGGCCAGGATGAAGAAGAACAGCACCACGTAGGTGTTGTGGAGGAGCAGCGCCACGGGGGTGCCAAAGGTGAGGTCCTTGATGCTCTGTCCGCCGTAGTCCTTCAGCTGGTGGTCGAAGAGGAACTCGGCAGCATCCAGGGGGAGACCGAGGGCCAGGATCGAGAATCCCGTGGTCGTTCCTGCGAACAGGACGAGCAGGAACAAGGCGAGCTCGATGTTGGCTTCACGCGGGGGGCGCTGTTGGTCGAAGATCTGGTCTCGGTTCCAAAGGAGCAGACGCTCCATGGAGTCCGTGGTGGATACTGCGGCCAGAAAAACGGCCAGGAGACTGGCTTCATCGGGAAAGAGCCAGCCCGCAAAGGTCGCCCCGAGCAGGGCCACGAGAATCCCCTCCAAGAAGAGGTTCAAGGGGCCGGGTACGCCGTCCTTGTACGTGCGTTGGAGTACCAGCAAGTCCGTCTTCTCCTAGGAGGCTGTAGCGCATTGCGGACCGAGAATGGCTCCGCACATGTGATTACAGGTGCTTACGGGAGGAGGGAACATGTCTGGACATGTGACCGACGAGCGGAAGTGTCTGGAATTGCGTGGGCAAGCCAGTCGACGGGAGCAATGCGCTACAGCCTCCTAGCCCGGGCTAAAGGAATCTTCCCACAGGCCCCCGCTCCTCGTCGATCTTGGGTACCCATCCCTGGAGGGCGCGCTCCACCATGTGGAGCCGGTCCTGTCCCCAGAACAAGGGCCCGTCGTCCACTTGAAAGGTGGGCACGCCGCAGACGCCAAGACCGGCGGCCAGCGCGGTGTTCTCCCGAAGTCGTGCCTTGATCGCTGGGGCTTGCGTGCCCTCCATCAGCGCTTGCCCGTCAAACCCTGAGGCGTTCAGAACCTCCACCAACACCCCGGGCTCACCAATGTCTCGGTCGTCTTGCCAGGCGGCCCTGTACATGCAGTCTACTGCGGCGGGCTCCAGGAGTGAGACCCGCAGGGGCGCGACGGTGCGCAAGGGAAAGACCGATGCGAATTGAAAGGGCACCTTCCACCAGGATGCCCACCTGTGAAGATCCCTGGACATCCAGTTTCGTCGGGATTCGCTCATTTCAAACAGGGGAATCATGGGGGTGCCTATCTCTTGAAAGAGCGCGCCAAGCAGGATGGGAACGTGCTCCAGTTTGGCTCCGTGTGCAGCCGCGATTCGATCCACCTGCTGGGAGGCCAGGAAGGCAAAGGGGCTTGAGAAGTCGTGGAAGAAGCGCAGCCTGCGACCGGTTTGTGCCGAGGGTGTAGGCGGCGTCGGGGTCAGCCCCAAGGCAGCCGCGACCTGGTCCAGGCGGTCAGCACCCCACCACCACTCGTCTCCCACCCCAAGGGTGGGCACCCCGAATATGCCTTGGTCGAACGCATCCTGGGTGCGTTGACGAAGCGCCTCTTTCACGGCGGGCTCTTCCCTGCACGCCGGGTCCACTCCTGCCTCGGTGGCGTACCGGTCGAGGACCTCCCCATCTGAAATGTCCTCGCCGTGCTTCCAATAGGCTTCGAACAGACGGTGGGCGAGGGCGGGACGGGTTTCAGGATTGGCTGCCACCAACAAGCGCATGGCCCCGACGGTTCGCCGGGGATGCTCCGGGGGAGGAGACAAGGGATGGCCCAACAACTCTGCCTGGCGGGCAAGATCTCTTAGGTTGTGCTCCCGCTTGCCGACGGGCCAGGAATCCGCGGGGCTGGAGGGGCCGTCCAAGAGGTTGAAGAGTCCTCCCAACAAGACGGGCTGCCACGAAAGGGATGCACCTGCCCGCTTGGCCAGGGCCTCCACCTGGGTTGAGGCCAGGTAGGCGTAGGGGCAGACGACGTCGAAAGTAAAGGTGAGCTGCACGGAGAGTTCCTCCTCGAAAGGGTAGCCCGGCCCCGCCCCCCACATGTGGAAGGGGGTGGGGTGGCGGGTTACTCGCCCGCGCCTTGGAGGCAGAGTGCCCGCAGCCTACTTCGATGTCGACGGGACTTTGGTCGGCACCAATCTGGTGCACCCGACGATCATGTACCTGGCGAACCAGTCGTCCCCCATGGACAGCCTGCGGCGCATGGGTCGGGCCGCCATCTGGGCTCCTTTGATGGCGGCGGCCGAGCTTCGGGATCGGCGCCTCTTCAACGAGATGCTCTTTTCCCATTACAAGGGCATGAGCGAGGACCGCATGGTGCTCCTCTCGGAAGATGTCTTTGAAGCGGTGATTCGCCCCCGCATTTTTCGGGGAACCGTGGACCTCATCGAGAAGTGCAAGATCGCTGGATACCGCATTGTCCTGGTCACCGGCTCCCTGGACGTCACGGTGACCCCCCTGGCCCGGTACCTGGGGGCGGATGATGCCATCACCAACCGCCTGGAGATGAAGGATGGCTACGCCACCGGAAAGCTCCTTCGCCCTGTGGTGGCCGGTCCCACCAAGGCCCGCATTCTGGCGGACGACGCCCGGGAACACGGGGAAGATCTTGCCCACTGCCAGGCCTACTCCGACTCCTTTTCCGATGTGCCCATGCTCTCGGTGGTGGGCCACCCCCAATGCATCAATCCCGACAAGAAGCTGCGCCGCCTGGCGCTGGCCTACCAGTGGCCCATTCTGAATGTGGATCGCCCCACCCCCGGTCAGTAGGAAGCCTTCATGAGCACGCCGCATCCCTGTGTCATCACGACCGATCACCGCTCCAAGCCGCGGGTCCTTTTTTCCGGGACCCAGCTGGTGGAGGTGGACTTGCCGGTGGGCACCCGGGTGATCTACCCGAAGCCCCCCCTTGCCCCTCTTGAAGACGTGGATGCAGCCATTCGGTATGCCATCGATCACCCCTACGGCTGCGAGCCACTGCACGCGCTGTTGAAGCCAGGCATGAAGGTCACCATCGCCATGGATGACATCTCCTTGCCGCTTCCCCCCATGAAGAAGCCGGACATTCGGCAGCGGGTGTTGGAGGTCGTGTTGGAGCAGCTGGCCGACTACGCGGTCACGGACATCCACATGGTGATTGCCACCTCCTTGCACCGGCCCATGACCGGTCCCGAGGTCAAGCACATCACCGGCAAGAAGATCTTTGATGACTATTGGCCGGATCGCCTCTACAACCACGACGCTGAGAAGCCTGATGGCATGACCTTCCTGGGCACCACCGAGGAAGGCGAAGAGGTGGAGATCAGCCGCAGGGCGGCGGAGAGCGACCTCATCATCTACGTGAACCTCAACTTCGTCCCCATGGATGGCGGCCACAAGTCAGTGGCGGTGGGGCTTTGCGGGTATCGAAGCCTGTGCGCCCACCACACCCCAGAGGCCATCCGCAAGAGCGGTACGTACATGGATCCGGACGATTCCGAGCTGAACACCCGCATCGTGCGCATGGGGAAGCTGGTGAACCGCCACTGCAAGGTGTTCACGGTGGAGACCACGGTCAACAACCGCATGTTCGACAAGCCACTGGAGTTCCTCTCCAAGAATGAAGATGACTTGAGCGCTGCCGAAGAGCGCGCCCTCAAGGGACTGGTGCGGACCCTTGGCATTCTGCCGGCCCCCGCTCGACAGGCCATCTTCTCGAAGGTCCCCGCCCCCTACGGCGTGACGGGCGTGTTTGCCGGCGAGACGGAAGCCGTCCACGAACACACAATGAAGAAGGCCTACGACCAGTACCTGGTGCCCATTGAGGGCCAGTGCGACATCATGATCTCCGGCATCCCCTACATCAGTCCCTACAACGTGAACAGCGTCCTGAATCCGCTCCTGGTGGCGGTCATGGCAGAGGGCTACCTCTACAACCTGCATCGAGGGGCGCCGGTAGTTCGAAAGGGCGGGACGCTGATCATCTTTCACCCCTGCACGGACAAGTTCGATCGGGAGCAGCACCCGGCCTACGTGGAGTTCTTCCACAAGTTCCTCACCCAGACCCGGGATGCCATGGAGCTGCACAAGCGCTTTGAGCGCGAGTTCGCCAAGAACCCGGCCTTCGTCCAGATGTACCGGACCGGGAACGCCTACCATCCGGCCCACCCCTTCTACATGTGGTACTGGGGCGAGAACGGTCGCCAACACCTGGGGCGTGTGATCGTGGTGGGGGCGGACAACGAGTACATCCCGGGCATCCTGGGCTATGAGACCGCTCGCAACTTTGACGAGGCGCTGCGCATGGCCAAGGAGACTGCGCCGGAGGATCCGGACATCACCTGCCTGCACCTGCCACCGGTCTTCATTGCGGATGTGACGCCGGATCCGGTGCCCGCAGCCATTGAAGCGGAGGCCTCCAAGTGAGCGGGAACGGCACAGGCCGACTCGATGTCGGCGCCCTGCTGGAAGGCAAGGAGCTTCTGGTCGTGGGAGGCACGGGCTTTCTGGGAAAGACCTGGCTCTCCATGCTGCTCACCCACTATCCGCAGATCGGCCATGTCTGGCTCATGGTGCGCCCCCGCAAGGACCAGGACTCTGAGGCGCGGTTCTGGGCGGATGTGGCCCCGGCGGGGGTTTTTGAGCCTTTGCGGGTGCGGTATCCAGGGGCCGCCTACGAGGCGTTCCTGAAGGAGAAGGTGACCGCCATCGCCGGGGACGTGTCCCAGGAGTTCGCCGGTGTCTCCGAGGCGCTTCGAGAAAAGCTCCGGGGCCGCGTGGACGTGCTGGTCAACTCCGCGGGGATTGTGGATTTCAACCCGCCCCTGGATGAAGCCCTGAAGGTCAACGCCTTTGGGATGCAGTCTTTGGTCGCTCTGGCCAAGGACCTGGGGGACATCGCCTTTCTGCACACGAGCACCTGCTACGTGGCGGGGGATCGTACCGGCCAGATCGACGAGGTCCATCCCTACGAGTTTCCCTTTCCAAAGGCTGGGGACCTTGATCCAAAGCACTGGAGCGCCGACCAGGAGATCGCCGAGTGCGTCGATCTCGTGGAGAATGTGCGCCACCGCTCTCGGGACTCCTTCCGGGAGTCCCAGTTTCTTGCGGATGCAAAGAAGAACCTCCTGGCCAGTGACGAGCCGGCACGGGGCACCGCCCTTGAGGATGAGCTGGCCAAGGTGCGCCGGCGCTACGAGTCGGATCGCCTGATCGCGGCGGGTCTGGAGCGTGCACAGTTCTGGGGCTGGCACAACGTCTATACCTACACCAAGTCCATCGGCGAGCAGGTGCTCTGTGCATCGGGGCTGCCCTGCACCATTGTGCGGCCGGCGGTCATTGAGTCCTCCCTGGCCTTTCCTTTTCCCGGGTGGAACGAGGGAATCAACACCTCGGCTCCGCTGATCTACATGGGCATGGAGGGGCTGTTGGCCTACCCATCCCACCCGGATGCGGTCCTGGATGTCATCCCCGTGGATCTGGTCTGTTCCGGCATGATGCTGGCGATGGCGGAGCTTCTCGAGGGCACAGCCAAGCCGGTCTACCAGTTTGGAAGCTCAGATTCGAACCCGTTCTTTACCTACCGGTTCATCGAGTTGGTCTCCCTGTACAAGCGCCGCTACTTCAAGAACAAGGGCACCGGCAGCCCCCTGGGAAACTGGGTGCAGATGCACTACGGGCCGACGCCGATTTCTCCGGACCTCTACTACAAGTGGGGCCCCCGGTGGATGGCGGAGACGGCCTTTGGGGTCAGCGAGGTGCTGGACGATGTGGGTGCGGAGGTGTTGGCCCTCAAGCCTCTGTTGGAGCCCTCCTCCCGCATCTTGAAGGGGTTTGGCAAGGCCAACGAAAAGACCGCGTTCATTATGGACCAGTTTGTGCCGTTCATGGCCACCCACAACTACCGTTTCTCCGCGGCCAATACCCGGTCGGCCTTCGCTCGGCTGAATGATGCCGACAGGGAGAAGCTGGTCTGGAACCCGGAGGAGATCGACTGGCGGCACTGGACCATGGAGGTTCATGTCCCAGGCATTGAGCGCCACGTGATTCCCTTGATCGAGGAGAAGCTCGATCGTCCATCCAAGGCCCTCCGGAGTTACGACGACCTGTTGAGCTTCCTGGATGAGATTGCGGAGCGCTACGAGCACTCACCAGCCCTGATGCAGGTGCAGTCCGATGGCCTCTCCCGCATGTCTTTCGGGGCCCTTCGGGGGCGTGCGCGGGCGGCCGCGGTCCGATTGCAGGAAGCGGGACTCTCGGACGGGGACCGGGTGATGCTGTCGGGTCTCAACCATCCAGACTGGGTGGTGTGCTGGTTTGGGGTCCTGTTGGCCGGCGGGGTGGTGGTGCCTGTGGAGACCACACTCTCGGAGGGGCAGGCTGCCAACATTGCTGCCGCTGCCTCCATCTGGGGAGCGCTGTTGGATGCAGAGGCCCGGGATGCCTTTGGGGATGTGGTGACAGGCCGGATGCTGGACATGCACGTGGTCGCTGCGGAAGGACCCACCGACGGACTGCCCGCCCGGAAAGCGACCTCCCAGGACGTGGCCAGCATCTTGTTTACGTCCGGCACCACCGGGCTGCCGAAGGGGGTCATGCTGACCCACGGCAACCTCACGGCCCTCATCGCGAGCCTGGGTACTTTGTTTGAGCTCAAGGAAGACGACCGCATGCTCTCGGTCCTTCCCTTGCACCACACCTTTGAGTTCACCTGCGGCCTGTTGCTGCCCTTGTCCCGGGGGGTCCGGATTCTGTACCTGGATGAGCTCACCGGTGACAGCCTGACCCGGGGCCTCAAGGAGGGGCGCATCACGGGAATGGTGGGGGTCCCTGCTCTTTGGCAGCTCTTGGAGCGCCGTATTCTGGGGCAGGTCAAGGACAAGGGGCCGGCTTTCCAGCTTGCCTTCGACATGGGAACGGCGTTGAACCGCATGCTCGGCAAGAAGACCGGTCTGGATGTGGGCAAGATCCTCTTTGGGTCCGTGCACGGTCGCCTGGGGGGGAACATTCGGTTTCTGATCTCCGGGGGGGCGGCCTTGCCCAAGGACACCCAGGAGCTGTTCCAGGGGCTCGGGCTCCACCTCTCCGAGGGCTATGGCCTTACGGAGGCTGCGCCCGTGTTGACTGTGGCCCAGGCCCATCCCGGCAGCCAGTTGGGGCACGTGGGAAAGGCCATTCCCGGGGTAACCCTCGAGGTGCGCGATCCGGATGAACACGGGGTGGGTGAGGTGGTGGCCAAGGGGCCCAACGTGATGAAGGGCTACTACGGAAACGCCGAGGCCACCGATGCGGTGATCGATGCGGATGGCTGGCTCTTGACAGGTGACTTGGGGCGCCTGGACCACAAGGGGCGCCTGTGCATTGTGGGCCGCGCCAAGGACGTGGTGGTGACCTCCAGCGGGGAGAACATCTACCTGGACGATGTGGAGACCCTTTTGGGCACCGTGGAGTATGTGGAGGAGTACTCCCTGGTGGGCATCGAGGACCCCCGCGGAGGAGAGCGGTTGGGGCTCCTTGCTGTGCCGGGCACAGAGGAGGACCTGGATCGCCACACGGTGCACGCACGGGCGCGGGAGAATTTGAAGAACGCCATCGCCAAGCTGCCCGTCACCTTCCGGCCCGCTGTGGTCCACATGGTGGACGCAGATCTGCCGAGGACCGCCACGAGGAAGGTCAAGCGGAACGACGTGAAGAAGATCCTCGAGCGCATCGCCAGCGCCAACCAGCCGGTCGCCGGCGTGCGCGCGGGGTCGGGTCCTGTGCGGGGTGCCATCGCAAAGGTGGCTGGAGTGGATCTCTCCATGGTGCAAGAGGGCACTGGCATGCAGGCCGACCTGGGCTTTGACTCCCTGATGTGGGTGGAGCTTTCAGCAGCATTGGATGGCGTCACTGAAGGCATGCCTTCGGTGGAGGAGCTGGGGGGATGCGAGACCGTGGCGGATGTGGAGGCGCTCGTGGCTGCGCCTCGGCCCCAGATCGTGGTCGAGGAAGACGTGCGGGAGACGGTCAAGATCTTTGCTCCCCTCGTGCAGCCACTCCGCACCGTTTTGCGAACCAGCCAACGGGAACTCTACGGGAAGTTGCTCAGGACCCAGGTGACCGGTCGGGCCTTCATTCCCCAGAACCGCCCGGTCATCGTGGTTTCAAACCACTGCTCTCACTTGGACATGGGGCTGGTGAAGTACGCGCTGGGCGCCTACGGAAAGAAGCTCGTGGCACTGGCGGCGAAGGACTACTTCTTTGAGGGCAACAAGTGGGTGGTGGCCTATTTCGAGCAGCTGACCAACCTCCAACCGGTGGATCGCTCCGGCAGCTTCCGCAGGAGCTTTGAGGAAGCCCGCGAGGTCATCGACGGGGGCAACGTGGTGCTCCTGTTCCCGGAAGGTACGCGCCGTCTGGACGGCACCCTGGGAACCTTCAAGCCCCTCGTGGGCAAGCTGGCCCTGGAGACAGGGGTCGATGTGCTCCCCATCTTTTTGGATGGCACCTTTGAGGTGCTGCCCAAGGGGGCGATTGTTCCCCGGGGCCGGGCGGTCACGGTACGCATCGGGGCGCCTGTCCTGGCGAGCGAGCTGCACCGCCTCACCGAAGGCATGCGTGCAGCGGACTCCGCCCGGGAGGCATCCCGGCTGCTACGCCAGGCTGTGGCCACCTTGCGAGAGGGCTCGGTGCTGGATGTGAGTACCCTGGAACCGCAGGATGGGCCGGTCGAGGAGGACCACGATGATGGGGTCCAGGCGCTCTTTGAGGAGTTTGAGGGGCGCTTTCAGCCCGAGGCGGTGGAGAAGCCCTTGTCCTGGTACTTCTCCTTGGAGGGCCAGAACGGTGCCTCTGGAGGTGCAGACAGCGGCAAGTGGACCGTCAGCGTGGAGCAAGATGGCTGCGAGGTCTGGCGCGGGCGGCCCAAGGGAGGTCGCGCGGACTGCGTGGTCAAGACCACCCCGGACATGCTGATGCGCATCGTGCGGGAGGCTTATGTGCCTTCGGTCCCAGAGTTTGTGTCAGGCAAGATCAAGACCAACGAGATCCCGCTCCTGATGGAGTTGTCCAAGGTGTTCAGCTTTGGCCCTTCCGATGAGGCTCGGCGGCCATGAAGATACTTGTGACCGGTGCCACGGGGTTCTTGGGGCGTCGCCTTCTCGCGCGGCTCGATGGGGACCATGATCTGGTGGCCCTGGTACGGCGGCCCGTGGAGCTGGGCGTGGAGACCGCCTCCGGGGATGTCCTGGACAAGGACGCCCTGGTCAAAGCGATGGGCGGCGTGGAGGTGGTGGTTCACGCGGCGGGCCGGGTCAGCCACGAGCCAGTGGACGCCCAGGAAATGTGGAAGGTCCATGTGTTGGGCACCGAGAATGTCCTGGCTGCGTGCCGCGAGGCCGGGGTCAAGCGTCTGGTGCACATATCGAGCTCCGGTACGGTGGCCTGCTCGGAGGACGCGGACTTCGTCGCCACCGAGGACTCTCCGCCTCCACTCTCCCTCATCGGATCCTGGCCTTACTACCGATCCAAGCTCTTCAGCGAGCAGGCAGTTTTGGCGGCCCAGGATCTGGAGGTCATCAGCATCAACCCCTCACTGCTCCTGGGGCCGGGGGATGAAACCGGAGGTGCCACGCAAACCGTGCGGTACTTCCTGGAGGACAAACTCACCGCGATTCCCTCCGGAGGCCTGTCTTTTGTGGATGTGCGCGATGTGGCAGAAGCTGTCGCTGCCGCCGTGGAGGGGGAAATGAGCGGTCGGCGGTATCTGCTGGGGGCCGCCAACATGACGTTCGAGGCGTTCTACAGTCGCCTGGCCCGCATCTCCAACAAGCCACCGGTGCGCATGAAGATGCCGCGCTTTACCCGGAATGTGCTCTCCTTTCTGCCGGATCTGGGTAAGGACGAGGGGCTCGGGTTCGGCGCCAAGATTCCACGGGAAGAGGTGGTGATGGGCTGCCACACCTGGTACGTCGACTCGTCTCGGGCCCGGAGGGAGCTCGGATGGGTGCCCCGAGATCCATTGGAGACTCTGCGGGACACGGTGATCGATCTGGTGAACCATGCGGGGGAGCGGGGTCACTAGTGTTGCCCTTCTTGTTGGTGGTGGATGCTGGGGGTGGAGAGGCGCAGGTACAGGCTTTGGTCCGCTCCCTTCAGCTTGATGGGGTCACCGCGCGGTTCGTGGCGAGTTCGAGCTGGTGGCGGGTCGCCCGTGGCGGGGAGTCCCGTGAGGAGCTCGAAGAGATGGCCGAACGCACCCGTGCTGCCACGGGGCTTCGGGTGAGCGTGCTGGCGACGGCGGATCTCGCCCAGGGGGAGTCTCCCCGAGGGCTGCTGGGGGCGGGGGAAGATGGGCGCTGGTGCCTTGCGGGGCCCGGATGGCAGGGGGAGGAACAAGAGGTGGAGTGGGTGGAGGGCCGTCTGGCGTCCTTCTCCCTGGCGCTTCCTGGAACCGTCGTCATTCGTCGCTATCGTCACCATGCGCGGCGGGAGCGCTCCTTTCGCAAGACGGGGGCTGTGCGGCACGAAGGCCGGGAGAGGCGGGTGGGGGTGTTGGACCTGCATGGGGCAGAGGGATCCCTGCGAATTGTCAGTGGATCCACGGACTTTACCCATCTGCCAGGAGAATTCCAGGGAGTGGGGCCCCGGTCTTTTGCGCTGTTTCTGTCGAAGCTTGGGCAGGAAATGGAGGTGCTGGGCCGGAGGATCTGTGAGCCTTCGCGTGCGCCTTCAGGGGTGAAAACCAAGGAACTACCTGAAGAAATCCAAATAACGGGCTGGCCCGTGTGGGAAGAGCACTCCCGAATCTGTGCCTCGCACCTGGCACACCGCAGGTGAGGGATATGAAGAGATCCTCAAGGCCAGTTAAGAACAAATTACTTGTGAAAACAAGTGGTTGGGTGGGAACATCTCATCGTGGCTGCGATGGGCATAGGCATGGCGGCGTCCGCTGCGGGCGCAGGCCTGATGGGACTGGGCGGTGGAGCTTCGCAAACGGGCTCTTCGGCGCGGGCCGACTCGAACGCCGGCGCGAGCTCTCTGCAAGAAGGCGGGCGAGGGATCTTCGCGGGTATGGAAGGCTCTACCACCGGGCAGGTCTCCGGCGCATTTGCGGGCATGGAGGGCTCTTCCACCGGCAAGGACACGGGGGTTCTGGGTGGGGCGGAGAGCAGCAGCTCGCCGGCGTTTTCCCTGGGACCACTCGTGGGTCTGACCGAAGAGGCCACTGGGGTGCTGGATGGAATGCCGCCGAGCAGGTTGATGGAGGCCATCCGGGACGCGGCCCTTGGGTTGGTGACCTACAACGCCTCCGCGGCGGTGGTTCCGGTTGGCAGCGAGCTTCAGGGTCAGCTGCTCGGCGTCGCCTGACCCTGAGTCACGGGGCCAATTTGCGGCAGTGTCTTCCATGAGGCCGGAGCTGCGCGCAGCACTTGTAGGGTGTGTGGCGGTGGCGATGGGCATCCTCGCCACCCCCGGACTGGATTTCATTCCCTCCAACGCCTTGAAGAGTCAGCGGGATCGAGACCGGGTGGAGGAGCGCGTGGGCGCAGCGGGGATGCGCGTGGCGGAGGGAGTCTACGGCTTCAACCGTCGCATTCGCATGCCCCTGGTGCGCTTGTTGGAGCCGATTCAGAAGCCCTTTCGCATCGCACAGACCTGGAACCTCTACCGGGATGGGCCCAGGCGGGTGCGCCGCATGGAGATCCAGGTCGACGGGGTGCCGGTCTACCGCACGGGTGACCCGGTGTTGCAGTGGCTTGGGCCACAGCTTGGCAGCCGCAAGATCCGGCCAGTGCTGGAGACCACCACCCGGTCTCGCCGTTCCCGAAACTGGAAGGGGATCTCCAGATACATCGTGGAGAAGGCTCGGGAGGATTATCCCCAGGCGGAAGAGGTGGCGTTGTTGTTTCTCGTGGGGGACTTTCCCGGAACTCGCATGGAGGAGTCCCATCGCATTGTGGCCCAAGAACCTCTTTGGCTTGTGAGGATGCCATGATTCTCCGGGCCTGGCAGCTCTGGGTGGAGCGATGTGGGCGGACCGTGGATGCCCGGGCCTTGGCCGCCCTGCGCATTGCGGTGGCATTGGTGGCGATTCTGGACCTGGCACGGGTGGCCCACCTGGGTTGGGTGGACGTGATGTACAGGAGTTTTGCAGCCGGGGGGCTCTCCGGTTTCTCCGATCCGTCTCTTTGGATTGACCCGGCCACCATGGGGCCGCCGGTCTTTTTCCTGACCCTCGGGGCCCTTGTTTGCGTGCTTTTGGGGGTGGGCACCCGGCCGGCCATTCTGATCTCAGTGCTGCTGTGGGCCCAACTGGGGCACTTGTACCCACCAGGGGATCGCGGCATTGACCGGATGCTGCGAACGGTGCTGCTCTTTCTTCTCTTCTCGGGCAGCCACAGGAGGTGGTCCTTTGCCCCGGGGGCGCCGGCCGACCAGGTGGGGGCTTGGCCCTTGATTCTGCTCCGATGGATGTTGGTCCTTGTTTACACGTCCGCAGGTGTCGCCAAGCTGGCCCAACAGCCGGGCTGGCTCGCGGTGAGTGGCATGCCCGTTCTCTACCGCATCCTGGCAGATCCCATGGCATCAAGCCTGGATCCTCTCGCCGCTGCCCCCTGGTGGTGGCTGCTGCGTGCGCTGGGCTGGGGAACCATTGCGTTGGAGCTCTCCGCCTTCCTCCTTCTTACGCGCTGGAGTCGCTACTGGATTCCGCCGATTATGGTGTTGCACGTAGGGATCGCCTGGAGCATGAAGCTGGGTATGTTCTCCGTCGGCATGATGGTGTTCTACCTTCCGTTGACGGTGGGCTGGTGGACGCCCTGGCTGGACAGGCGACAGCCCTCGATGGTGTCCTGAGCCGTGGGCATTCGCAGAAAGGCGATTCTGGCGGTGGCAGGCACCGTGGCTGGCATTCAGCTTGTGGGTGGGTGGAGAGAAGTGCGCACGGAAGGGCAGCTGCTCTTCGCCGAGGCTATTTCCCGGGGACAGCAGGTGCAGCGAGCCTTGGCTGTGCCGTGCTCTGTCGCCCTGGCCAACCGGGAGATGGAGACGCTGGATGCAGTGGTGGCCCGGTTCGCGGAGGAAGAGGGGGCTGACCTGGACCTGCTGGGCCTTGCGATTCTGGATACGGCAGGAAGGGTTGTGGCCCACACCGAGCCCCAGCTTTTCGGGCGTCGGTTCTCGGATCCCTTCACCATGCGGGCGCTGGGAAGTGCGCGTCCGTTGGTGGAAGAAGTGCGAGATGCAGACGGGGCCCGCCTCTTGTTGTCCATGCCGATTGTTTCAGGACTCAGGTGGGGCACCGCCACAGCCACCATGTCCCTTGAGCGGGTCGATGCCCGCATTCTGCAGCGCCGAAGGGAGGTCATCCTCTCTTCCTTGGGCGGCGCTCTCCTCGCGGGACTGGTGCTGGGCATCCTCTTGTCTCGCATGGTTTTGCGGCCCATGGAGCTGCTCTCCGTCACGGCTCGCCGTATCGCCGATGGCAACCTGGATGCGCGCATGCCCGGGGAAAAGGGCCGGGACGAATTTGGGGTCGTGTCCAGGGTGTTCAATGAAATGGCAGGGGAGCTCCAGGAGTACACCCGGGACCTGGAGGGACGGGTTGCAAGGCGAACAGAGGAGCTGAAGAAGGCCAATGCCCAGCTGGAGGTTGCCAACAGCGAGCTGGAAGGGGCGGTGGGCAAGCTGGAGCACATGGCCCGCACCGACGGGCTGACGGGCCTGTTGAACCACCGGGCCTTTCAGAAGTCCCTTGCGGCAGAGATTCGTCGAGCCAACCGGACAGGGGCGGAGCTGACCCTGATCATGCTGGATGTGGATCACTTCAAGCGCTACAACGATGCCCACGGACATCCCGCGGGGGATCGTGTGCTGGTGACCCTGGCTGGCCTCTTGGAAGACAGCTTGAGGACCAGCGACATTGTGGCCCGCTACGGGGGGGAGGAGTTCTCGGTGATCCTGGTGGACACGACGCCGGAGGATGCGCGGGAGGTGGCTGAGAAGCTGCGGCAACGGATCGCCGGCCACACTTTCGAGCTGCCAGAGGAAGGTGCGGCGGGGGTGCGGGTCACGATCTCCTTGGGCTTGGCCAGTCATCCCCTTGATGCCCGTGCAGCGACGGGCCTTGTCTCCATGGCGGACCAGGCCTTGTACCTTGCCAAAGAAGCGGGGCGGAACGTGGTGGTGTCCTGCAGCGAGGTAAAGAAGTGAGAAGGTCACTGCTCCTGGTTTGCGTCTTTGCGCTTGGCTGCAAGGCGCCGGAAGCACCGGAATTGCCAGACCCCGCGCCGGTTGTGCCGTCGGAGGATCTCTTTTCCAGGGCTGCTGAAGCGCTGAAAGAAGCGAATATCGACCGGATCAAGTGGGGCTTGACGCCGTACCTGGACGTGGAGACCCTGGTGGAGAACTACGGTCCCATCCTGTCCTACGTGGAGGCCAGGGTGGGGGTACCCGTGGAGCTGTTGGTGGGGGATGACTACGCAGACCTTGAGACCCGCCTTGTCCAGGGACAGGTCGATGCCGCCATTATCAGTCCGTACAGCTATGTGCGGGCCAAGGCGAGCGAGCCGGGTATCGAGGTCTTTGCCTCCCACATTGCCCAGGGGAGCGAGCGGTACGGGGCCTACATCATCACCCACGAGGAGTCGGGAATTGAATCCATCAGTGACCTCGTGAACCGCACGTTTGCCTTTGTGGACCGCCGGTCCACGTCTGGTTGGCTGTTTCCCGCGGCTCGCATGTTGGAGGAGGGAATCCACCCGGCCCGAGATGTGCATCCACGGTTCCTTGGCTCTCATACAGAGGTGTTTCAGGCGGTTTTGGATCGTAGGTTTGATGCGGGTGCCACCTATGAAGGAGCCCTTGGGGAAGGACGGATGCGCGATCCGGATGCAGCGGTGATGCTGCGGGTGGTGGCAAAGGCACACCGGGTGCCACATGAGGCCTATGCAGTGAGGGACGGCTTCCCCCCGGTTGCATCGGAGGCCATGGGACGGGCGCTTTCTGAGATCTCCACGGCCACAGCCCAGGGGCGGCGGCTGTTGGCGCCGTTGTTGCGATTGAATGGCTTCATGCCTGTGGATGACAGCCACTATGACGTGATTCGTGAGGTGGAGGCCGAGGTGAGAGCAGCAGGCTTGGAGTTTGCACCCTGAACCCTGTGGCGATGACCTGCCAGGCCTGTCAAGAAGAACAGCCGGACGCGACGCCTCTCGTGGCGGCCTACCCCGCTGGCCAATACACTGACTCGATCCTTCCAGGAGAGAGTCCCATGCGGCGAATGACCCCCCTTCTTTTGATTCCAGCGGCCCTCTGGGCGTGCACGCAGGACTACGAACTCTCCAAGGGCCCTGTGGACGTGGATCCAGGAGAGGTCACGGACTGCGACTTTACCCAGGTGGAAGACACGGACTTCTACCGCTACGACTGCAACCCGGTCTTCAGCACCACAAATGAGCAGTGGGCCGAGTCTGTGGGCGGCACGGCATTCCTGGTGACGCAGGTGCTGGGGCATCCCTTCTACCAGCTCTGGTACACCGGGTACCGGGAAGTCAACGGCAGCTCCTCCATGAAGCTCGGCTATGCCGTGAGCCCAGAGGGCACGGACTGGGAGACCCTGGAGGCGAATCCCATCTTGGACACCCCGGGAGGGAGCGCCTGGGACGGGGATTCCATGGATGGCTTGAGCGTGCTCTGGGACCCTTACTCCGAGCAGTACGTCATGATGTACCAGGGAATCAACTACAGCACGAGCTCGGTGGGACTCGGGGTTGCCACTTCTCCAGATGGTCAGGATTGGACCCGCATGCCCGAAAACCCGGTCATGGACATGATGTCCACCGTGGGGTCGGTGCAGAGCTGGTGCTGGCCGCTGGATCTAAACCTGGGCAACGTGGAAGGCTACACCGGGTACGTGGCCGGGGCGGAAGAGATGACCATTGACGACATCCTGAACGGGGAGCTGTACCCGGCTTGCGAGGCCTACAAGGTGGCTGCCCGGAACGTGAACAGCTGGAGCTTCACAGACCAGAAGATCCTGCCGGCGGGAGAGTCGGGGGACTGGGATGACAGCGGCTTCACGGACATCGCCGTCGCGGAACTGGAGGGTCAGCGGTACATGTTCTATGTGGGCTTTTCGGGTTGGACCGAGGTGCCCGGAAGCACCTTTATTTCCGCGACCAACGTGCACCTGGGTATGGCCACTGAAATAGGGGATCGGGGCAGCGACATCTGGGAGAAAGAGTCCACCTACATTCCCCTGGACGTGGATCCGGCGGATGGGGGCGTGGTGCGAGCGGTAGCGGCCAGTACCGTCGGCTCCCGCATTCACCTGTGGATCACGGACAACTACGAAGGGGAAGGAGCTGTAGGGTACTTTCTGTTTGATCCAAACCGAACCGAGGACACCGGCGAGTGAGGCGCACGCTTCAAGCCCTCGCCTGGGGGTGGGTTCTGGTGTCTTGCCAGGGAAAGCTCGGGCTGGATGACTTGAATGGGGACTCCGGCGGGGAGGGGGCCACCGTGGAGATCCAGTCCGTGGACCCGGACTGGGGACCCACCGAGGGGGGGACCATTGTGACCCTCCTGGGGACGGGCTTTGAAGGAGACATGACCGTCTCCTTTGGTCGGGCCGAGGTGGACGTCACCCGGGTGGGTCCAGACGAGATCATCGTCGCCAGTCCGGCCCTTGGGTTTGAGGGCAGCGTCGACCTCACGGTCACCAGCGACCTTGGAGAGGCCGTCCTGGAGAACGGCTACCATTATTCGGACTCGGGTCCTCCCCCGGACACCGGCAACGATGACACTGGAGGCACTTCATCGACAGGGGGCACGGGGGGGTACGTGGAGCTCTCCTTCGTTCAGTATGCCTGCCCAAGTTGTTTCGGTCTTGCAAGCGACTTGTCCGCCACGGCCATGGCCCAGTTTCACACGCCGGTGCAGGACTCTTGGCTCTCGTGGCTTCCCGCCACGGGCACCTGCATCCGGGATCACACGGCCTCCACGCCGTCGGTCACCCTGGATGGGGTTGGAGATTACGTGCACCTCCTCGCCGGGCAACGAACAGTGGGATTGCAGCGCATCGTGGACAGCACGGGCACCTGGTACGAGGGTGCAAATCTATCGGCAGCGGACTTTGTCTCCAACACCTCCTACGACCTCTCGGTCCCGGGAAGCGGCTCCACGGCGGCTTTCCAGGTGGAGGATGTGATCTCCACCCCCCAGGGCTGGGTGTCCTTTGCTCCCCAGAGCCTGTTGATGGACACGCCCTACGCGTACTCCGCCCAGGTCAGCCGCAGCACCGGAATCTCCTTCTCCTGGTCCCCCAGCGGTGGCGGGGAGCAAGTGCTGGTTCAGATGATCTTCGGAGACATGTCCGGGCAGACCCTGGGCACCGTCGTGTGCCACGACACGAACCACGGCAGCTTGACGGTGCCTTCCACCGTTCTCTCTGGCTTGCCCACGGGCAGCATTGCCATTGTCCAGATAATGAGATTTGTCCAGAGTTCCTCCACCCGACCGGACAATGGCAGCGCCCTGGAGGGGATTGCCTTGCTTGGTTTTGTGGGAACCGCCCTTGTGACCCCCTAGGAAGTGCAAGATGCTTTTTTCCCTTTTGATGCTGTTGAGTTCCGGGTGCGTGGGCGAACGTGCTGAAAACAGCGCGTGCCAGGACCTCTGTGACGTGCTGGTCAACGACTGCGACTACTCGGCCTACCCTTCACTGACCTCCTGTTGGGAGGGCTGCGCTTTTGCCACTGAGGAGGAGACCTACGACGTGGACGGCCACCTTGCCTGCGTGGAGTCTATTGAGTGCGACACGTTCGGCATTCTCGAGTGCTCCCATGAATTTGAGGACACCGTCGAGTGAGTTCCGTGTTTCGAGGAGACCTGTTCGCTGGAAAGGTCTGCCTGGTCACCGGCGGAGGCACGGGCATTGGTGCCGTGGTGGCCCAGGAGCTGGGAAGCCTCGGTGCGGACGTGGTCGTTGCCTCCCGCAAGTCTGAGCACATTCAGCCGGCGGCGGCGGGGCTGACCGAGTTGGTGGGGCGAGAGGTCGTGGGGGAGACCGTGGACATTCGCGACCGGGAGAGTGTCACCGCATTGGCTGCACGGGTGGTGGAGCGTTTTGGGCGCATCGATGTGCTGGTCAACAACGGGGGAGGGCAGTTTCTCTCCCCTGCTGAGGGTATCAGTCCCGGGGGGTGGGATGCGGTGGTCCAGACCAACCTGACCGGCACCTGGAACATGACCCGGGCGGTGGCAGACGCCTGGATGTTGGAGCACGGCGGACGCATTGTGAACATCACCATGCTCACCACCGGAGCCTTTCCCGGCATGGCCCACTCGGTGGCAGCACGTGGAGGGGTGGAAGCCATGACCCGAACCCTGGCTCTGGAGTGGGCCACACGGAACATCCAAGTGAATTGCGTGGCGCCAGGGCTCGTGGCTTCCAGCGGCCTCAAGACCTACCCAGCCGGGTTGGACTTTCTCTCCCAGCTCCAGAGCGTCGTGCCGGCCAAGCGCCTCGCTCGCTGTGAAGAGGTGGCCTGGGCGGTCGCGTACCTGGCCTCGGATGCGGGGGACTACGTGACGGGCACGGTGCTCACGGTGGACGGGGGAAAGACCCTGTGGGGCAGCTGGTGGCCGGTACCCGATCCGCCGAACATGGAACCGGTGGAGATTCCGGATGAACCCTGGGAGTGAAGGGGGAGTCGGCGTTCGCTGGTGTTGAGGCCCTGGGGGCGGTAGGCTCTCAAGATGAAGGGCAAGGATTGGAAGAAACTGACTCGCCGTGCCATCGCTGTGTTGGGCCTCTGCCTTCTCTCGGGAGCGATTCTCACCTTTCTGGTGGCCGGGCCACGTTCTGGAGTGGCCCACTCCCTTGCGGGTACCTGGCCCGCCACCGTTGAATTCAAGGGCAGCACCACTCAGCGGTTGCTGCCCTATCCTGTGAGGTTCAAGAAAGTAGGAATCTCGCCCCACGCCCGTGTCACCTGGAGCATTCCCGTGACCCTGGACGGCACTTTGGAAACAAGCGGGGTGCTGTTGGAGAGACCCCTCTTTTCCTCGGAGATTGTCTGGGACGGTGTGACGGTCGCGCAGGAAGGGAATTTCGGTGCGGAAGGGGCGTGGGGGTCCGGCTTTCAGGCTCTCTTGGCGCGGCTCCCGCCGGATTCGACAGGAGCGGGCTCCCACCTGCTACAGGTCCGGGTGCAGGGGGCCATGGACATGGGGGGGACCCTGGGAACCATCTGGTTGGGGTCGCATTTGGACTTGAACCACCTGTATCACAAGCTGAACAACCGCTGGTTGTTCATGACGGTTCTGCTCCTGACCGGCTCGATCATGGGCATGTTCATCGTGGTCGTACGGCCAGGAATTCGGGAGTTCTTCTGGACCTCGGCCTTTACCGGTTCCCTTGGCGTGTACCCTTTCATGGTCTCAAGCGCAGGGTGGGAGCTTTTTCACGATGTCACCTGGCGCATGAGGCTGCTGGTGGCTGCCTCGGCTTTCAGCCTGGCGGCTACGTTGAAGATGTGCGCCCACTTGGCTCGAAGTCCAGAGGAAAAGGTGTCCACCTGGGCAGCTCCTGTTTTGTTGGGGCTTGGGGGCGTGCTTCTGGTTTGGCCTGATCCCATCGCGCTGGGCCCGGGAAAGCGGCTTTTGGATCTCCTGTCCTTGTTCGTTGCGGCCTGGTGCACCCACCTGCTCCTGGCGGGGGTCAAGGCCGGGGTGAAGGAGATCACTCCTCTCCTGGTTGGGGGGCTCTGCCTGGCATTTGGGGCCGGGTGGGAAGTCGCCTGGCAGCATGCCTATGCGGTTTCAAATCCCTGGCTGGCGCCAGGCTTCTGCGTGTTCACCTGTTGCGCATCGGTCACCCTGGTGACCCGGTTTTCAGACGTGAGCAGCCGGTATGACCAGCTCCTGGCCCGGGCGAGGGATGCGGTTCTCGCGGTGGAGACCAATGGCCGCATTCGGGAGTGCAACCCCGCAGCCGAGGCTCTGTTTGGGAGAGACCTGGCAGGGGGGATGCTCCAGGATCAAGCCTATTCGGAGAAGGTGGAGGACCTGTCTGCACACCTGGATTGTGCCCCCATGTACCGGAGAATGGAGTTTCAGGTCCAGGCTGCACATGGAGAGGTCTGGGTGGAGAGCATGGCAGAACCACTGCCGGATGGGAGGGTGCTGCTGGTCATGCGGGACATCACGGAGCGACGGGCGGATGAGTCCCGTTTTGTCCAGTCGGCTCGCCTGGAGGTGGTGGGACGACTGGCGGGGGTGGTGGCCCATGACCTGAACAACACCTTGACGGCCCTCATGGGCCATCTCTCCTTGCTTCGCGGTCGGGGAATGGATGAGCCTCGTGAAAAGCGCGTGGACCAGATGGAGACCATCGTGCTCGGTGCGGCCCACTTGTCTCGGCGCCTCCTTACGGTCTCTCGGGGGGGCAGCGAGACCGCTTCGCCTGTGTACCTGGGGGAAGGCGTCGCGTCTGCGGTGGAGCTGGCCTCTACCATGATGCCCAGGCAGATCAGGATTGTTCTTGAGAATGCTGAGGGGTTGCCACCCGTTCAAGGCAGAAGGGTGGAGCTGGAGCAGCTGCTGGTGAACCTGCTCCTCAACGCACGGGATGCCATGGGGGTCGACGGAGGGATCATTCGGGTGTCCGTCCAGAGAATCCACGATGAACCGGATTGGCTTCGCCTGGCCATTGAAGACACCGGGCCCGGCATTCCGGCAGAGTTGATGGAACGAATCTGGGAGCCCTTCTTCACCACCAAGCCGGCCGGGCGTGGAACCGGGCTGGGCCTGTCGGCTGTCTCCCAGGTGGCTCGATCCCATGGAGCGCGGCTCCGTACGGCGGAACCACTGTCAGGGTCGGGGGCGCGGTTTGAGGTGGACCTGCCCATTCACGTAGGAACGGCGTTGGGAGCAGGCGAGGAGGGGTTGGGCGGACTTCCAGTTGTGGTGGTGGAAGATGATCCCGTCATCTTGGAGCTGGTGTTGCATCTGCTGCGGGAGGAGGGGATGCATGCCCGAGGCTATGGAACGGCGGAGGCCGCGCTGCAGGACCCGGAAGCCGGTCGGGCGGTCTTGTTGGTGACCGATGTGGCGCTGCCAGGACGATCGGGTCTGGACCTTGCCCGGGACATGAGCCGCCGAAACCCTCATCTCTCAGTGGTTGTGGTGAGCGGCTGGATTCCAGAGGACTCGCCGTCTTTGGAGCACGGCTGGGTCTGTCTCACCAAGCCCTTTGCTCCTGAACTCCTGGTCAAGGCGGTGCGAGAAGTCTTGCGAGTGGACGCTCAGAGGGACTCGATCTCGTAGCGGAACGTGCTCTTTCCCACCTGAATCGTGTCGCCATCTCTCAACAGGTGGCGCTTCGTCGACTTGCCACCGACCTTCACGGGCACCAGCAGTCCGGAACGCTTCAGCAGGACATGCGCCGTCTGGTCCCAGGCAATCACCACGTTGGCTTTGCCCAGACCTTGGGCGGGGATGCCCTTGTCGCCAAAGCGGATGCCCATCTCTCCCGGGAACCAGTGGGCCTCCGGGTCTTCTAGTGAGACCACCCGGGCAAGGTCCCGGATGCGCACTGCGCTGCGTACATCGCTCAGCTCGGACTTGGAGAGATGGGTTGTGGAGTGGGCATTCTCCCCAGTCAGTGCGGTGACCTTCTTCAAGAACTCGACCCGGCCCGTCAGGTTGTAGTCGTCTGTGGCCAGGCCGGACTCTGTGTCGTGAAAGATCAGGAGGAACTTCCCCAGCTGAATCTCATCACCGGGTTTGAGTGTGTGTTCCGTGATGCGCTGGCCGTTGACGGTGGTGCCGTTCTGGCTGCCCAGGTCCATCAAGACGTACCCCAGCTCTCGGCGAACCAGGCGCGCGTGGTGTCGGCTCACGGAAATGTCCGGAAGCAGGAGCTGGGTGTCCTTTCCCCTCCCAATGAGAACGTTCCGGTACTCGACCAGGTAGGTCTTGGAGGGCTTGCCCTTTCGCTGAATGACCAGCTTGGCCATGGGGCGTCTTTCCTTCTTCTGGCCAAGTGTAGATCAGGTGTGGACGGTCGGGAAAGCAAAGGGCCATTGACAAGCAGCGGCGCACGGTTAACCGCCGGGCTCCGTTCGTCTGGCAGACGGTATCACGTGCCTCCGTGGGTTCTCCGCGGTGGAGGTTTTTGGCTTGTGCCAACAGCCTTTTTTCGGCGTCGCGGCCCACCTGTCCTTACCAAAGGATAATGTCGTGAAACCAAACCGAATCTGGGCTCTTGGGGTGCTCTGGGGGATTTCAACCCCCTCCCTTGCTTGTGGTCTGGATGACTGTGGCCTGCCCGCCAGTTTTCACCGGGTGGGGCTGGGGACTCTTGATGCTCCCCGGGACCAGTGGTCCTGGATGAACCACGAGCTGGCCGTGGCCCGGGCGGCCTTGTCTGAGGGGCGCCGGGCGTTTGCCCTTGAAACTGCCCATGCGCTTCACTCGGCGCTGGAGGCCCAGGGGATTGCCCTGGTGGCAAAGAGGGGCGGCACGTCGGTGCAGGACTTCGCAGACAGTCTCCAGGAGCTGGTAGCCCAGTGCGGAGGGGTTCCTCTCCAGGAGCTTCAGTTGGCCTTGCGTACAACGCGATAAGCGGTCTCCATGGAGCAGCTTGTCCCGGGACGGCTTCGATGGGGGGATTTGGCTTGCCCTGCGGGGTTTGTGACCCTGGTGCGGTTGCCCCTGGCCGTGGTGTTCCCCCTGGTGGTCTACAACACCCGGCTGGCTCTGGCTGTATATGCCGTGGCGATGTTGAGCGACTTCCTGGACGGGATGATCGCGCGTCACATGAACCAGGTGACATTCACGGGTGCCGTTGCGGATGGTTGGTTGGACAAGGCCTTTCATGTCAACGCTGCCTGGTCCATGGTGTTGGCGGGGATTATTCCCGGGTGGTGGATGCTGCTCTGGTTCAGCCGGGAGATCATCCACTTCCCCTCGATTCCCTTCTTGGCCGGTCCCTATGTGCGAGGGGAGGTGGCGGCCCAACACGCCAGTTCTATGGGGAAAGCCACCAGTTGGTCCCTGGGGGGGGCTTTTCTCGCGAGCCTGCTTGGGTGGAGGTCTGTGGCTGAACCGTTGACCTGGCTGACCGGGGCCCTCGGTCTGTGGTGCGCTATGGGCTACGTACGGCGTCTTCGGATGCAAAAGAAAATGCTTGCTGCGGCCTAGGCGGAAGGGAAGCGTGATCGGCCTCGTGCTGGCCCGGGCCGACGGAGCGACAGCCCACAGGAGCCAACAGCTCCAGCGTCGTCTCCTGGCGGGTCATGACGGGCAGCTTATGGGGTCCGTTTTCGTGTTTCAGGGTTTTTCCCATGGATTGGCGCTCGTCCACAAAGGCTTGGTGCGCTTCCAAGCGTTGGCGCACCGTGGCTTGTCCTTCCTCCACTGCTGCCAGCAGCCGGGACGGGATGTTGTTTAGAAGGGCGGAGTCCAGGTCCACACTTGTGCTTGCGCGCCCGCTCATGACGGCTGCAGCCGCCGTTGTGCCGGTTCCGGCGAAGGGATCCAGCACGCGCTCTCCATACAGGGAGTACATCTGGATCAAGCGATAGGGAAGCGCCACTGGAAACGCGCCGCTGCGGGACCGGGAGCCCGACTTCATGACTTGTCGGGCGCTTCCAAGGTTCTCCCAGACATCTGAAAACCAGGCGTTTCGCTCCTCCCAGAAGAAGGCGCTTCGGGTGCGCCTCTCCCTCGATTCCCCGGTAAAGACCCGTTTCCCGCCTTTTCGAAGCACGAGAATGTACTCGTGCTCGTAGGTCACATACGCTCCGGCGGGCAACATGCCCGAACCCATGAACTTGTTGGGGGCGTTGGTGGGTTTGCGCCACAGAATGTCGGGAAGCACTGTGAATCCGCAGTCCACGGCCCCGGACAACACTCGTGCATGGTTGTGGAAGAGGCGAAACGCCCCGCCGGTGGTCCGCGTGGCGTCGCCGATGTTGATGCAGGCGAATCCGCCGGGGACCAGCACACGGAAGCACTCGGCCCAAACCCGGTCCAACTCCTTGTGCATGGCCGAAAAGGCGGCTGGCCCGTTCTCGGCCTCCAGGGCGGCTTTGGCCTCGGCGCTCATGGTGGAGAAGGCCTCGTCCCACATGGCGATCATGGGGTAGGGAGGGGAGGTCACCACCAGGTGGATCGAAGCATCCTCGATTCTTCCCAAGTCCCGGGCATCACCCGGAAACAGCTGGTGAAGGGTCTTCATCTCTGGGAACTTGCCCCGTTATGGGAGCTCACCGCGGCGATCATCTCGTCCAGGGTCTCCTGGCCGAAGACCTTGAGCACCACCTCGTGGTATCGGCCCTCCAGAAACTCGGCGTGGCTGACCACGTTGCCCACCATGGAGCCGGCAGGACCGCAGGTGCTGCCCACACAGACCTCTGACTCGTTGACATCCAAGACCGACGTGCGGCCGTTTTGTGACAATTCCCAGTGCGTCTTCATGGGCGCAGATGTAGCACCGGTGGGCAGGGATGGCAATTGTCCGCGTTTGCAGCGGCCCAAGGGCTCTCTTGAGGACTTCTAGATCGAAACCACCAGCGTCCCCTGGGACCGTCCCCGGGTCACGGTGAACAGGGCGCTTGGTCGATGGGCTGCCTTGGCGCGGGTGAGGGCATCGGCCAGCTCCTTCTCCGTTTGAATTCGCTCCCCGTTGATTGCCACGATTCGGTCTCCCACCCGAAGGCGTGACCGCACCCATGTGCCCGTCGGGCTCGCGGCCGTGACCGTGAGTCCGCCACTGCGTGGCTGCACGGAGATACCCAGGGTCTTGTGAAGTACCCGGCTTCCCAGGTCTTGTGGGATGGCCATGGAAGGCAGGGAGAGCACAATTGACTGGGTGTTCCGGTAGAGGGACAGGGAAATGTCCGCACCGGGTTCCAGGGTCGCCAGGTAGGCGTTGAGATCCGCACGGGAGCGGATCGGGCGGTTGTCGGCGCGGAAGAGCAGGTCCTTCTTCTCAAGTCCGGCGGTGGCTGCCGGACCGCCGGGGAACACTCCGGCCACGCGGACCGCGCCCTCCTCCAAGGGGGTCCCCGCGAGTGCTCGTCGGTCAATGTCCTGTAGGTCGGCTCCCAACCAGGGGGCTCTCACCGACCCATAGGTCAGCAGATCCCGGGCGATCTTCATGGCTCGCTCGGCGGGAATCGCGAATCCGATGCCTTCGCCCTGGGCGAAAATGGCCGTGTTGATGCCGATGAGGTCACCCTCGACATTCACGAGGGCACCTCCGGAGTTTCCTGGATTGATGGCTGCATCCGTTTGGATGTAGGGCTGCTTGATTCCTTCCTTGATCTCCACCTCCCGGGACACGGAGGACACCACGCCGGTGGAGACGGTCAGGCCCAGTCCGTAGGGGTTGCCGATGGCGATCACGGTCTCGCCGAGAATGGGGGTGGTCGAGTCCACGGTGATGGACGGGAGGTACTCCACGTCTTCCAGGCGAAGAACGGCGAGGTCGAGATCCTCGTCCATGCCGATGACCCGTGCCTGAAAGGACCTGCCCTCTCCTGTGTGGGCTATGATTTTTGCGGCGCCGGCCACCACGTGGGCGTTGGTAAGAACCACGCCCTCGGGGGAGATCACCACCCCGCTGCCCTGGCCCGTGGTGGGGTGGGCTTCCCACCGGTAGTAGAAGGAGGGCTGGGCGGGCTGTTCAATCTCGAGGGACAGCACAGCCGGTGTGGCTTCTTCGACTGCCAGGACCACGGGGGTTCGACGATCCGCAGCAAGAGAGGTCTGGAGAAGCAACAACCAAAGGCCCATGACTGCCTCATAACCCTCGCCGTGCGGTGGTCGGAAACGGGGCCTCGGGCTACTCCCGAGGCATGTCAGATCGACACAAGCTCACGAGGTACAGCCACGGCGCTGGTTGAGCGAGCAAGCTCCGCCCTGCGGAGTTGGCGCAGGTCCTGCGCAAGTTGCCGCTCCTTACCGATGAAAGGGTGCTCGTGGGTTCTTCGACCCGCGACGACGCAGGGGTGTATCTGCTGAACGAGACCACCGCGCTCGTGGTGACGACCGACTTCTTCCCCCCTGTGGTCGATGATGCCTATGACTTCGGGCGAATCGCCGCCGCCAACGCTCTGTCCGACATCTGGGCCATGGGGGCGACGCCTCTCGTGGCGTTGAACCTGGTGGCCTTTCCCACCAAGGAATTGCCCATGGATCTCTTGGGGGAGATTCTCCGTGGAGGGGCCGATGTCGTGGATGCTGCAGGGGCGCTGGTCATTGGCGGTCACTCCATTGAGGATCCGGTTCCCAAGTACGGCCTCGCGGTCGTGGGGACTGTCTCGCCCGACGCCGTGTTGGCGAATGCTGGAGCGCAACCGGGGGATGCCTTGATCCTGACCAAGCCGTTGGGCTCCGGGGTGGTGACCACTGCGCTGAAGCGGGAGCTGGCGTCGGAAGCGGAGAGGGAGGAAGTCACGAACCTGATGTCGACCCTCAACCGGGCTGCAGGGGAGGTCTTTTCCCGGCTCCATACGAAGGTCCATGCCTTGACGGATGTGACTGGGTTTGGATTGTTGGGGCACTTGTTGGAGATGTTGGAGGCTTCGGGGGTGGGGGCGGATCTGCAGGTAGGTGCGGTGCCCATTCTGGAATCGGCTCGGCGCCATGCAGCCGAGAACTGTATTCCCGGGGGGTCTCGGGCCAATCTTTTGTCTGTGGAAGACCGGGTGGAATTTGGGGAGGTGCCGGAGACCACGCGACTCTTGTTGGCGGATGCGCAGACCTCCGGGGGACTGCTCGCGGCCGTAGCACCGGAGGCGGTGGAGGAGCTTACCGAAGCCCTGGTTGTGGCTGGCGTGCAAGGGGTGTCCGTGATTGGAGAGATCATGGCCGGGCCCAGTCGGGTGCGTTTTCCGTGAAGTACCAGGCCCTTCCATGGTGCCTGGCGGCGGTGCTTGGAGGGGTTGCAGCCTGGCAGGTCATGGGGCTGGCCGACTTGTCTACCCTGACCACCCCGATGGTGGGACTGGACCTGGTGCCCGTCTATGCGGGGGCCCATGCCGTGGCCCAAGGGGTGGATCCAAACGACCCGGGGAACATCCAGCGCATTCTGGGAGAGGTGGGGGTTCGGCACTGGAGCTCCCACAACGCCTATCCGGCCACGTGGGGCTTCCTGATGATGCCGTTTCGGCAGATTCCCTTTGAGGTGCTCGCAAGGGCCTGGCGCCTGGTGCTCCTGGTGCTTCTGGTGGGAAGCGCCCCCCTGGTGGCTTTTGCGGTCCCGGTGAGGAGTCGGGCCTGGGGGGCGGTGGCCGCGATGGGAAGCCTGCTGGTTTTTTCCCGTCTCTTCGTGACACGCCTCTCCCTGGACCTGGGCCAGACCAACCTGGTGCTTGTCTTCTGCAACTGCGCGATCCTCCTGCTTGTGGCTCGCTCCCGCGATCGGTCGGCTGGAGTGGTCTTGGCGCTTGGGGCTGCAGCAAAGCTCCTTCCGGGGGTGCTTGTTTCCGTGGTTTGTTTGCGTCGGCACTGGCGAATCCTCGCTGCGGCGGTCGGGGTGGGGGCGCTGGTGCTGGCTGGAACGTTCTGGTGTGTGCCTTCCTGGGACCCCTTTCGTTACTTGGGCCTCACCCGGGCCCTGGTGGCCCATTCCCGGTTTGGCACGGTGGATGGGGTGCCTGCGGAACCCATTGTCGGAGCTGCTGCGTGGATCTTCAGTCAACGGGGCATGCTGCTTCTCTTGGCCACGATGCTTCCCATGTTGACTCTTTGGCGCAAGCGACCTGACCGGGAGCTGGATGCAGCGGCCATGGGGTTGGTGCTGGCAGGATTCGGCGCAAACGGGGCCATGAGCTACACCAACTACGAGGCGGTTTTGCTCCTGCCGGTCATTGGGTGGGTGGTTTGCTGGCCCGCCTCCCGGGACCCGATTCGCTGGTCCTTTCCCCTTTCGATGCTCTCCATTGGGGTGCTGATGGCGAGCGGACTCCAACACCCGGTGTCCGACAAGGACCCCTTTGTCTGGGCGCCTTCCGCCATGGTGTTGTGGATTGCCTGTGCCGCGAGGTTTGCCCTTCACCTGCGTCGTGTGCCGGTCCGCGCAGCATGAAGCTGACCCTCTCCCACTTGTGGGATGGCCAGCCAGTGCCGACCGAGGAGCACATTCATCTGGCGCTCGGGACCTGGGAGGGGGGACTGGAGGTTCGCGTGGATGCGCCGGGACCGTGGGATCCAACGCCTCCTGGACCTGCGGGGCCCTTCTGGGGCCTGTGGGAGCACGAGGTCGTGGAGGTCTTTGTGGCCGGGGAGAATCTCGAGTACACGGAAATTGAGTTGGGCCCCTTTGGGCACCACCTGGTGCTGCGCCTGAGAGGCACCAGGAAGGTGGTGCAAAAAGAGCTGCCCTTGGTTTACACAGTGGTCAGGTCCGCTGGTCGTTGGCGGGGGGTTGCCCGCGTGGATCGGGCTCTCTTGCCACCGGGTCCCCATCGCATGAATGCCTATGCCATTCGCGGGAGAGGAGAGGCCAGGCGCTTCCTGTCCTGGCAGCCGGTGCCCGGCGCGGAGCCGGATTTCCATCAGATCTCTTGCTTCGCCCGGGTAGGGGACCTTCTAATGGACTGACCTCGAAGAATTCGATGCGCCCTTCCGCCCGGGGGCCTCCCCCCGGGTGCCGATGTCATAGTCAAAGGTCAGGTTCCATCCATCAACCTCCGCGTGCTCGTCTATAGCCTCGATGTTCCAGTGATCTCCGTCCAGATCCAGGTTGTAGATCGTGGCGTCCCCGGTCTCGTCGTACAAGATTGCCTGGCAGATGGTATCTCGCGGGGACGCAATCGCCGAGATTCCGCTACCGCCCCCTCGGGTTGCGGGCTATGTTGCGTGCCGATCGAAATTGGAGGTCACGTGATGCGCTCATCCTTTTCTTTTTTCTGCCTGGGATTCCTCGGTCTCATGGCTTGTGATTCTTCAAAGGGCCTCGATGAGTGCGACGAAGGCACGATTCTCGATGCAGAAACCGGAGACTGCATTCCGGACGGGGACACGGACGACACGGACGACACCGACGAGGAGGAGGAAGACACAGATCTCTCCTCCATGTGGCGGGACAGCTTCACCGGGACGGTGAGCGTCGACAGCACCATCGAAGGCAACTCGATTTGTGCGACCACCGTGAGCCTCGCAGGCACCAAGTTCACCGGGGAGTGCCCCAACTGTGACTTCGCCTTTGACATTGAGGCCACCATCGACTCCCGGGTGCCGGAAGCCTGCGATGTGAGCACGTACTACACCTGGTACCTGGACCCGGAAGAGCTGGATGAGGGCACAGAGGTCGCGCTGCACATGGCCCACTCGGACAGCTACAGCGGGTACTACGGCAGCTACGACGATGCCTTCTTGTTTGGATACACAGTGAGCGAGGATTACCGCGGGTATACCTCCAACTACGGTCCCTATTTTTCCCCAATGACCTACAGCGGCAGCACCTACGGAAGCTTCTCCCGCACGGGAGACGAAATCGCCTGGACCCTCGATGAGGAGTCCGAGGACGTGGAGTACTACTACTCTGACAGCGAATGTGAAGTGGAGGCCGATGTCTCCTTCGCAGCGGGGGAGGCGGCCCTGGGCGGAGACTATGTGGCCACCGGCTCGCTGCCCTGCTCATCCGACAGCGTAGACGCTGTCCTGGACGTGTACACCCTTACCCTGGCCGAGGCCGGCGATGTCACGATCACGGTGGATACGGTGGCGGATGGGACTGCCTTTGACCCCTTCTTCTGGATCAATGACACAGCCGGTTGCGTGGTGGACGGCGCCGACGACAGCTTCGACTGCACCTTCCCCCCCCCCGAGTACCAGTGTCCCTCGGGCACGCTGACGGCGGTGGCTGGCACCTTCCAGGTGGTGGTGGGGAACTACGGCTCCTGCAACGGCGCCGTGGGCGACTACTCGCTCACCGTGGGTGCCACGACCGATCCCACATTGACCTTGTTGGAAGACGATGCACCTGCCTACGCTGTAACGGTGGTGAGCCACGCGGTCAGCGGCAGCGGAACACTGAGCGCGGAGTAGTCCGCGCAAGAGTCTCTCGGTCAATCCCCGAGAGGATCTTCTCCCAACCCTGCAAGCTCCCTGGCGGCCCCAAAGGCCGCTTGGGCTGCCGCGTCTTGCCCGAGCTTTTTCAGCACGTTGGCCTCCAGAAGCGCACACCCGGGGTAGCCCGGTGCCAGTTGGCGGCATTCCTGGACCCGGACATGTGCTTCCTCAAAGCGCTCCAGGTTGAACAGGGCCTGGGCGCTGGAGTGGGCGGTGGCCCGGTTGGGTGACTCCACCGCCTCGACGGCCGCGAGCTGTTGGAGCTGTTCCTCGTATCGCCTTTGCTCCGCGTAGATCTCTACCAGCTGGCGTCGGGCCTGGAGCGCGGGGGACTGGATCCGGATCTCCTCCAACAGGTGGGTTTCGGCCTCTTCGGTGGCGCCGCGCAGACGCAGCAGGTGGGCCAGGGCAGCATGGACAAAGGGTTGAAGGGGGTTGGCCTCCATGCCTGCCCGGAGCAGGGGCTCCGCCTCCGTAAAGCTCCCTCTTGCGGCCAGAGCGACTCCCAACATGCCCGTGGCCTCGGGCAAGTCCGGGAGCAGGGACCGGGCGCGGAGGGCTTCCTGCTCCAGCTGCTCCAGACTGTTCGTGAGAAACAAGGCGTGCAGGTAGGCTGCCCAGTGGGTCGCGACATAGGGGTCCAGCTGGATGGACTCGAACAAGTGATCCACGGCGATGGAGGGGGCGGTCCTCAAGAAGATACGCCCGATGGCTCCCCGGGTCGTGCTGGAGGGCCGCACCGCTTCGGCTGCCTCCAGGGTGGCCAGTGCCTCTGGGGTCCGGCCGAGACGCAACAGAACGGATGAATGAAGCGTCCGCAAATCCAGAAGGCCAGGGTCTTTCGCCAACACGGATTCAATCTGCTTGAGTGCACTTTGGAGATCTCCGGACTGGAAGGAGCGACGGGCCCCTTGGACATGGCGCAGAAGTCCAAGGCGCTGCACGGGATCAGGCGGAGGGTGGGCCGGATCGATTTCCTCGTGGGCGGTGGCGCCTGCCACGTACCCGAGCGCCTCCAGTTGGGCGATACGCTCGGCGCTCAATTCCACTCTCTCTGTGGCCATTTCCACGGGGAGCAGGCTGGCTTCCAGGGTGCGAAGGCGGGTGCCCAATGCCTGCAACACCGCAGGCTGGTGGAGGGAGAGGTTCTGGGCTTCCTTGGCGTCTGATCGGTGGTAGAGCTCTGGCGTGGTGGAGTCAATCAGCTTGTGGTCGGCTGTGATCAGGGCCTTTTGGGGAGCCCAGCCGTAGTGATGCCAGGCGTACAGCGACTCCGCATAAACCGCCGGATCGCCGCCGGGTGCGCCCCCCATCCAAGAAGAGAGGTCTCGACCATCCAGGCCTTCAGGAATGGGCAGCCCGGCTGCTCCCAAGAGGGTGGGCATCACGTCGACCAGGCTGGTGGGGTGGGGGATTCGCTTTGGGCTCCCACCTTCCGGCGGTCGAATCAGCAGGGGAATCCGAATGGTCTCGTCGTAGAGCAATACTCCGTGGGTCGCCTCGCCATGAGCCCCGAGGGACTCTCCGTGATCCGCCAGGACCACGACCCAGGTGTTTGCAAGCTGGTTGCTCTCCTTCAACCAGGACACGAGGCGACCTACCTGGGCGTCGACATAGGCGATTTCACCCAAATAGGGTTGCCCGGGAAAACGGCTTCGAAAGGGCTCCGGCGGCCGGTAGGGGTCGTGGGCGTCGAAGAGGTGGACCCAAGAAAAGAAGGGCGCGTCCCGAGGGCCGTCTTGGAGCCAGCCAAGTGCATCGTCCACCGTCTGGCTGCCGGGTCGTTCCACGTCCCAGCGATTGGCGGTGGTCTGTGTGCTGGCTCGCAGATCATCGAAGAAGACATCAAACCCCTGGGCAAAGCCCCAGTGGTGGCTGGTGACTTGAGCGGAGACGCTCGCCATGGTGGCGTACCCACCGGCCTGCAGCTGTTCGGCAAGGGTGGAGGCGCCCTCCGCCAGAAAGAAGTCTCCGTTGTCTCGCACGCCGTGGCGCGGCGGGGTCTGTCCCGTAAAGAGGGAGGAGTGGGCGGGAATGGTCAGGGGGGTGACCGTGTAGGCCCTCTCAAAAAGCGCACCTTCCGCGGCGAGTGCATCCAGGTGGGGTGTGGCCTCCGGGTCTCCCCCGTAGGCTCCGAGGACATCGGCCCGGGTCGTGTCCAGGGTGATGAGCAACAGGTTGGGTGGGGCGGGGGCTTCCCGGGCACACCCGATAGAGACCCCGATCGACCACAGGGAAAGTCCCAGGCCCGGCCTCAATCCTCCTCCGCCATGCCTTGGATGGAGCTGGGATCGAAGAGCTCGAGAATCCGCACCTTTCCGCCCGGACCCCGTATTTTCGAGTGGCATCCCAGGCGGGTGGTGGGGGTGAGGGGGGGGGCAGGGGCCCTTTCACGGCCCTCATGGGGCTCTCCAGCCACGTGGGCATCCATGGCGTCCTTTTCGTAGGTCGAGAGGGCGCTGATGCCTGTCTCATCCACCAGCTCCACGCGGCACAGTCCGCAGAGACCATCGGGACAGGTGCCCCCCGCGCGTCGGCCCGTACTGATGGTGATGCCATGGGCATCTGCGGCCATGAGAAGAGAGTAGTGTTCTTCCACTTCCAGGACTCTCTCCGAGCCGTCCGGAAGCAGGAACGTGATGCTGTGGTTCACGATCTCCTGCGGAGCGGGTCCCAGAAGGCCCTTCAGCTTCTTTCTGAGCTTGAATCGGGTCATGGCTTCATTCTTCCACAGGAAGGAGTGGGCGTTGCGCCTCGCCGCATCTTTCCAGAATGGCGCGTCGAATGGCCACCATGGCCATCGTGTCTCGTTGGCAGTACAGCAGCAAGGCCTGGCGAATCTCCTCTCGTTCACCGGGGGGCGTCTCCGGGTCCATCATCCGGAGCTGGCATGCGGCCGCGGTGGCGCCATCCCGAATCTCCAGGTCTCCGTAGTCCAGCTCCGGCGCGAGGGCTGGAAGCACTCGCTTGATGCTGTAGGAGCCATTGAAGGCTGGGTGGTAGTAGTTGCGCCGGAGGATCGCGAGGAGATCCGAGAGGCGCTGAATCACCCTTTCAATGGCTTTGGAACGTCTCGGGTCGAACCGGGCCAGGCGGCGCAACACGCCGGCCTCGTAGTTGGAGTACACCACCAGGGAGCCTGCCTCCCCCACAGCAGCCAGGAGCGATGCAAGGAACTGGGGGCGGGGGTCCGTGTTTTCGTGGTGTAGGAACGCCTTGTGGGTGAGCCTTCCGTCCTCCTGCAGCACGTGCAGGCTCCACTGGGTGGGAAGGGTCTCGAAGGGTCCGGTGCCGGGAAACCTTGGGAGGGCAGGTTGGATGGCTTCAAAATCCAGAAAGCCAAGGGGGTACTCCACGTCCTTCATTGCGGGGAGCAGCTGCGGGGCCACCCAGTCGTTTCCGGTCTCAAGGCACCGAATGGCGCGGCGTTGCAGCGGGTTGATCCGGATCGGGCTTGGCAGATGTCGCACGTCATCCACTTTTCCTCCCAGCTTTCTCTCCAGGCGGGCCGAGTCTGGAATGCGCCTGATGTGAAAGGGGTGGAGATTGGGAGCACAGTGATCCAGAAATGGACAGGGATGTGGCTGGGAGCAATGCCGGTCAAAGTCCGCGTAGGGCGCCTTGTCGCGCTGGAGTGTGTGCTCCATCTTCTGAATCAGCAAAGGTGCTCGGCTCCGAATCTCCTTTAGATAGGAGAGAACGTCCACCTGTAGGAACAGCCGATCCGCAGACAAGGGCTCGGTGCCCTTGTGGTAGTCGGGGTTGAGGTGGAGTACGGTGGCTTCCGCAACAGATACCCCTGTCTGCTCCAACACATAGACGGCGATACCCAGATCCTCCAGGATGCTTCGCTTGACCCGCAGGGCACATCGCACCGCAAGGACCTGCCAGGACCCGGCCTCGTTGCACCTGAGAAGATCGGGCTCCCACCGGAGCCCCAAGGGGGCACCAGGAGTTTCGAGAACCGCACCCCGCAGGCACTTGGGCTCAGAGAGGCGGAGCAGCTCCCTGGTGCGCTTGGCACGTTCAGAGGGGGTGCCCACCAGCGTCTCCTTGGCACCCAACCACTCGTGGGCAAGCCCGAGCGCTCGGTCCATTTCGAGTCGAAGGGACGCAAGCAGGGGAGGACGGGGGGGCGCCAGCTCCGGCGTGGTTCGCGCCAGGTAGAGGCGCTTGGAACAGTGGAGGGCGGCGAGGCAGTCCGAACGCTGGAGGGGCTCACTCCTCATCGGGAAGAAGGGTGGCCAGCGCCACCTCGGCCTCGGCCACGCGGCGGTGGGCAGCGTCTCGAATCTCGTCACTCAGGCCCTGAAGGCGTGTCGGGTCGTTCTCTTTCCGAATCCGTTCCATCGCCGCACGAATTTCCTTGGGGTTGGCACCATCTTCTACCCCGAGGATGCGGTAAGGGGACCGCTCAAAGGGCAAAGGCGCCGGAATGGGACGGGGACGGCCGCTTGGAGAATCTCGCAGGACGCGCTTCAGAATCCACAAGATGCCGTAGGCGGCCAGGGCCATGAGAAGAATGCGAGGCATGCCGCTCCCCTTATTCCGGTGAGGCGGGGATGGCTGGATCGGATTGGGAAGGAGAGGGCCCAAGCTCTGCGACCAGGTTGCCGGCCAGAAGCGCTCCGCCCCCCAGGACCAGCCAGTGGTCCAACCTGCCCATGCCCATTGCAAGAGCGATTAGCGAAGCCCACACAGGCTCCAGGGCGTATAAGATTGCTGCGCGTACGGGATCCAGTTGCTTCTGGAATTGGTTCAGCAAGGTCAGCGCGACCCCTGTTCCAAGAATGGAAGTAAGCAGGGCCGGAATGTAGAAGCCGGGGTTCCCCAGGAGCCCGACCAGCTGGTCCGCGGTCAGCTCCGGGTACAGCAGCCACCCCACCAGGGCGGTCCCCCCGCTTCCCAAGGTGACCCAAGCAAAGGTGCTGACGCTGACCGCAAGGGGAGGGACACGGCGCGTAATGATGTCCGTCGCCAGGATGTGAACCGCGAACAACAAAGCACACAGGACCGTCAGCCACTCGGGGAGATCAAAGGCAAGCTGGGGCGGTCCGCTGATGAACCCTGCGCCGATTGTTGTCATCAGCACTCCCACCGCCAGTGGGAGCCCCCCTCGGGTGCGGCCAAGAAGGCGGCTGAACAAGGCGGTGAAGGCCACGTACAGGCTGGTCAGGAAGGCGGAGACTGCAGGCCCCACGCCTTGAAGACCGAACATCTGAAGCAGGAAGGCGGCCAGAAGAATGGCAGCCAGCAGCGCTCCATCTCGCCAAACGGCGGGGGACCCCATGCCGAGCCGTGAGGCCTGGAGCACCAGGGGAAGCCCCAGAGTGGCCATGCCGAACCGCACCATCATAAACAAGCCCACGGCCACCACCATGCCGTCTTCGCCCATGTACGCACGGGCCGTGTCCAGGGCTTCCGTCATCCAGATAAAGGTCCAGCCCCAGATGACGGTCACCACCAGCAAGGCGAGGACGGCGGTTCGGGTTGGGGGCGATGGCATAGGAAGCCAATGTGACCCGGAGAAGAAGCGTTTGCAATGGAAGGGTGGACCCCGGAGGGCCGGCACGAATACCCTGGAAGAGGAGGAGGATCCGGTTGCCTGTGTCACGAAACAGAGGGTGGGGGAGGGAGCTGGGTCTTGCCGGGGCTTCTTCTCTCTTCTGGGTGTTTTTTCTGGTGGGGTGTCACGGTGGGGACGGCCGGGGAATCTTCAAAGACAAGGAGGTTGTGTTTCCCTCGGGACTCGAGCCGCTGGAGGCCAGTACAGCTCCGGTTCCGGAAGGAGAGGGCAAGCCGGAGGAGCTTCTTCTGGTGGATGGCGAGTCTGAGGACTACATCTGGGCCCATGGCCGGGGCTACCTGCAGACGACCTTGGAGGAGGTCTGGATGGCCTTGCAGATGGAGGAGATCCTGGTCGATCGTCGGGCGGTGGACGAGTGGACTTTTGTGGCCAATGTGGACCCTGGTTTCGATGCGTCCTTTCGGGTGCACAACGTGGTGCACGACGTGGTCACGGTGGAGTTTGACGTGGACTGGCGGATGGGCAGGGAACAGGAAGGACAGGAAACGCACGAGGCCTTGGGCGTGCGGTTTTCCAAGACTGAGGGCACCGCATTCATCACCTTGATGGAGGGGTCCATCGTGGCATGGCCTGCGGACGAGGGAGTGGTGGAGTTGGAGCTGGTGTGGCACCTCAGGGCAGTCCAGGAGAAGGTCACGCACATGACGGGCTTCATGAAAGACCTCTTTGAGGAGCTGCGGGCGACGGTCCATGGTGAAGCCCTGCCCATGTACCGGGAGGAAGACGGGTGAGGGGGGAGGCTTCGGAATGGACGCCGGTGTTGGCCCTGCATGGCTTCACGGGAAGAGGGACGGACTTTCAGACGCTGCTGGAGGACTTGGACAGGGAGTGGGTGGCCCCTGACTTGCCGGGACATGGGCCGGTTCCTGTAGACGGCCCCGTCGAAATGGAAGCTGTGATCCGGGGATTGGAAGCCCAGGTGGAATCGCTGGGATGGGGAGCCTTTGTGGTCCTGGGGTACTCCTTCGGGGGCAGGATCGCCTTGAGTTGGGCCACCCGGCGGCCAAGGGGATTGGCTGGGCTTGTCTGTGTGGGCGCGACGGCCGGCCTGTCAGATCCCCTTGAACGACAGGCCAGAGCAGACGTTGATCGGGCTCTGGCAGATCGAATTGAGTCTCTGGGGGCCGCGGCGTTTCTCAGGGAGTGGAGGCATCACCCCATGGTGCAGTCCCAAGCGAGGATCGCCCGGGGCACAGCGGAAAGGATGCGGGCGGGCCGGGCTGAGCACCATGCGGGCGGATTGGCGTCCAGCCTCAGGGGGGTTGGAACGGGTGTCATGCCTTCCGTGTGGAAGGAACTCCATCGGATTGAAGTGCCTACGCTTCTTCTCTCTGGGGAGGAGGACGGGAAGTTTCGGGCCATTGCCGAGGACATGGCGCGAAGAATCCCCCAAGCTCGTGCCATGAACATTCCGGATGCGGGACATTGCGCCCACCTGGAAGCCCCGAAGACCTTCCAGAGAGTGTTCGGAGATTTCCTGTGCCTGGTGGATGGAGAGGGTCGGCCCTATACTGGTCGTTCATGAACGTTCGGCTGCCACTTCTCTGGATGGGACTTTTCGGGCTTGGTGTGGCTTGTACAGGCAAAGAAGCGCCGCGCCCCAACGAAACGGGCTCAGAAGCGGACGCCGACTCTGACGCCGACACTGACGCGGACGCTGATTCCGACGCGGACGCCGACGCCGACAGCGACACGGACACGAACCAGCCCCCCATGCCGGACTTCGGCCTGGAAGACCTCAACACAACGTCTTCCACGTATTTACAGATTGTATCCCCCCGAGATCACATGCAAAAAGTCTCCGGGTGGTATTTCATGCATGCCACGTGAGCGTATTGTCGTAGCCAGTTCGGCTACCTGGACGCTCTGCAAGAGGAGATCGCCAGGGATCGACCTCATCTGGACATTGTCCTCCTGGCCATCAACGAGGATGGTTTCGGTCCTCCTGATCAGCAGGACGCTGTGGTGCTCGCCACGGACGAACACGATCTACCACTACTGCAAGACACCGAAGCTGTGGATGTCTGGCACGACTGGGCAATCACCTATCGGGATGTGGTGATCCTCGATGGTGAGAATGTCCAGGTGGGGGTCTTCAACCTCACGGGAAACAGCCTCGGGGAGACTGAGTTGACCCAGGACACCGATGGAGACGGCATGCCAGACGCAACCAACTACGAGGCTCTCAGGGCCTTGTTGATCGCCGCCGCGGGAGGATAGCCCTGCGAGACGGTGGAGCCGGAGTCTCCAGGATCGTCTCCACCACCGACCTGTCCCAGGTCTCCCAGGTCTCCACGAGCTGTCCGTTCTCAAACCGACCGGTCAGCGCCACGCTAAAGGATGCGGGCTCCGCGGCCACGTCGGTGCGTACAGACCAGGTGCTCTGTAATGCCACTCGGTCGGCCTCAACCAGCACGGTGTGTACATTGACCTGGATGTCGGCGAAGGCTCCGTAGAGCCGCGCGAGGTCGGCGCTGGAAGGGGGGGACTCCAAGGTGACTCCATTGGAGTGACGCACCATAAAAGGGGCCACCAGTTGGGCCATGTGGGTGGCGTCGCGGGCGTGACAGAGGGCCTCGATCGCGTGCCGGGCGGCTTGTTCGAGGTCCAGGGGTTCTTCTACGACTTGCTCAGGTGTCAGCCGCTCGCCAATCACTGGAGTCATCTCCACCGGTAGGCCCACCCCCTCCCCCACGGTGCTTCCTACTGGAGTCCCCACGGGAGTCCCCACGGGCTCTCCCACGGACTCCCCCCTGGCAGGTGGAGGTGTCTCCCCGAGGGAGATGGACACAAGGAGCCACACCATCATGGCCGAGGCAACAACATTCCCGTGCGGGCGGCGTAGTCGTTCCAGGAATCATATCGAGACATCGAGCGGTCTTTCTTTCGCATGTTTGGAAGAAAGACGGCGCCCCAGAACAGGGCACAGATGAGCCACGGGAGCCAGTGCATGGAGAGAGCCGCGAATGAGCCGTAGATGAGGATTTCTCCCAGGTAGTTTGGATTTCTTGTGCGGGAAAAGAACCCATCTGTGATGAGGCCCCGTCGGGCTTGGAGCACAAAATACTTTTGGGCGTCAGAAGCAAAGTGCAGGCACGTGCCGAGAGCGTTGGCCGCCACAGCACCACACACCAGGGCTGGAGAGGGGACCTTGCCGCTGCTCACCAGCAGAAAGGGCGCCACCCAGTAGAGCAGCAGCGCGAAGAAGACCCCGATCCCCTTCCACACGGGCACGACCTCTTCCCAGTTTGGATCCGGAAAGGTTCTGCTCTTCAGGACCCACATGGCGCCGTAAGTGCCGTGAAGGGCCAGGTAGACCCAGGGGCCCAGGGTGAAGTTGTCGTAGATCGCCATCAGTGACAGCACCACAAGGGCCGTGAGGCCCTTGTGCAGGTCAATGGGACGCTTCATTCGCATTTTGCAGGTTCTTTAGTCTCGACGAAAACGCAGGGCCGCCTCTTCCGTGTTTTCAGGGTGGTTGGGAATGGAGGCGGTGTTCCACCCGTTGGCGGCATACCCGGCCTTCAAGGCCGCCAGGTATTCCACCGTGGGTGGGTACCAGGGAACATCCCCCGCCAGCACGTAGGCAAACGCTTGTACTGGACCGTCTTCCCCCTCCACCGTCACGTCCTTTCGCACATAGAAGTTCGGGTGACCCTCCACGACGTCCAGGGCATGTTGATGCTTATCTGTGATTTCCCACAAGACGCCGGGGATCCGGGCGCCTCGAATGGGACTCGCCACCACGGTGGCGACGCCCCCCTTCCAAGACTTGGACGGACCTCCGTAGGTCAGCCGGACCTGGCCCAGCCAGGCGGTGCTGACTCGCGCCGCCCCGGGGCATCGATCCTGCATTCTCTTGGGATCCGTGTTGGATCCATACGCGAAATACAGCAAATCAAGGGTTCCTAAAACAGGATTTGGTCCGCGTTTGCGCAGTAACAACCTGAGAATCCACCTGTTCCGGTCATGGAGGAGTCCATGGCAATGGTGTTGTCCGTCACCCGGATCTCCCCCTCAGCCGTGTAGAGGGAGAGGGTTCCCGGGGAACCGTTTCCTCCCTCGGACTTGGACTGGGACTCGGTGTCCAGGGCGCGATCTACGAAGGTGATCCAACCGTCCACGTCCGACTGGCTCGGGTAGCTGGAGGGCGGCTCAAACCACGCGATGCTGCTGCCGTTGGTGAAGAGGGGCTCATCTTCCTTGAGGGCGCCATACACGTAGAAGTCGGCGTTGTAGGCGTGGGAGAGGTTGCTCTGCACCAGGGCACAGGCATCTTCGGTCTGGCCCTCCATGAATCCTACAAAGAAAATGCGGGTGTCGTTTTGGGTGAGGGTCCAGGCAAAGTTGTCGAAGACCATGTCATCGTTGCCGGTGGATATAGTCAAGACCGTGCCGTCCGTGGCGTTTCCGGTGCAGCTTCCATTGTCAGTTGTGGAGGCGGCTTCCACGGTCACGTTGGCCGTGTCGGCGTCCGAGGCCGTGCCGTCTGAGACCTCCAACTGGAAGCTGTAGTCTCCCAGGACGTCCGGGGTGAAGGACGCGAACTCGCCTACCGGGTCGTTGATGTCCGCTTCCACCAATGCGCTGTCGGTGGGGACTGTCACAAGGGTCCAGTTGAAGGAGATCTCGTCCTCCTCGTTTGGATCCGAGCTTGCCGAGCCGTCCAGGCGGACCGTGTAGCCAAGGGTCACAGTTTGATCGTCACCGGCATCGGCCGTGGGGGGAGCAGGGTCCGCATCGGCGTCGGCATCGGCATCGGCGTCGGCATCGGCGTCCGCATCCGCGTCCGCATCGGCGTCCGCATCGGCATCGGCGTCGGCGTCCGTGTCGGCATCTGCCTCCGTGTCAGCGGTGTCCACAGTTTTGCCCGTACAAGAGGCAAGCATGGCAAAGGGAAGGGCGAGCAGAAGGGCGAGGTGGTGCGGGCGCATGAAAGGTCTCCTTGGCCTTGGTTCGGCAGCCAGCTTAACCGGTGAAACCACAGGGGGGCGGGTTCCGCGTGTAGAAGTGATCAAGTACCTCGGTTCGAAACGCCTGCTTGTCCCTGCGCTCCTGGAGTTGGTGGGTGCTTTTGAGGATGTTTCCAGCGTGCTGGACCTCTTCAGTGGCACCTCCCGTGTGGGCCATGCACTGAAAGGAGCTGGGCTACGGGTCTTGTCCAACGACCACAACCGCTATGCGGCCACCCTGGCCCGGTGCTACGTGCAGGCCGACCTGGAGGACCACCGTGCGCTGGCGACAGAGAGGCTCGCAGACTTGTCGGGACTTCCACCGAAACCTGGCTGGTTCACCCACACCTTTTGCGAGAAGTCTCGTTTCTTTCAACCCCACAACGGTGCCCGCGTAGACGCCATTCGAGAGGGCATCGCAGATCTGAACCTGGATGCAGAAGAAGAGGCTGTGTTGTTGGTGTCCCTCATGGAGGCGGCGGATCGGGTGGACTCCACCACCGGTGTGCAAATGGCCTATCTGAAACAGTGGGCGAAGCGGTCCCACAAGGACCTCGAGCTGCGGTTGCCGGCGTTGAGGTCTTGTGCACCTGCCGGAAAGGGGCTGGCCCTGGAGCTGGATGCCCTGGAGGCAGCTCGTTCCGTGGAGGTGGACCTGGCTTATTTGGATCCTCCTTACAACCAGCACAAGTACCTGGGGAATTACCACGTGTGGGAGAGCCTGGTCCGGTGGGACAAGCCCGAGGTCTACGGCGTGGCCTGCAAGCGTGTGGACTGCCGGGACCGTCGCTCCGCCTTCAACTCACGGCTGGGCGCCAAGGAGGCGTTGCAGGAGGTGATCCAGGCGGTCCGCGCACGGTATGTGGTGGTTTCGTTCAGCGACGAGGGCTTTGTTTCTCGTTCGGAGATGGAGGAAATGCTCTCTCCCCGAGGCGACGTGGTGGTGTTGGCGCTCCCTTATCGGCGGTATGTGGGGGCCCGAATTGGAATTCACAATCCCGCAGGTGAAAAGGTGGGAGAGGTCAGCCACACCAAGAACGTGGAGTATGTCTTTGTTGCGGGCCCCTCCCTTCCCAGGGATTTGTGGAATCTCCCGAGCTTCTCTGCGTGAGTTCCAGGTGAATGATGGAATGGATGGAGACCGCTCTTTCCAGAAGCTGGCGGCGTTGCGCCCTTGACTGTGGAGTTCATCGCAGCTTCTACGCCCTACAGCCTCCTAGGCCAAGGCGACCTGGCGGACCTCCACGTCCAGGGCGCCGAGAGGCTCCAGCACCCGGCGCTGGAGGATCTCCCAGGAACGCTCGGCCAGCGCTCCCAGGTGAATTCGCAGCACAAAGCTCCCTGCATCTGCGGCCAGGGGGGAGTGGGCTCCCTCCAGGCGCCCGTGGGCTCGCACCAAAGGCTCCACCCGGTAGGACTCGTCCTCCAGGTGTTGCAGGTGGGCCATGGCCCGCAGGGTCTGCGTGTGGGCGGGGCCTTGGGTTGGAAACTCAATCTCGATGGTCGCTGGCTCGGTCATCTTGACGTCCCTCTCGGGTTGGAGTTGAACGCCTTATGAACGAAAAAACTTGACCTGTCAACACCAAAATTGATTTATCTTCCGGAGGGGCAGTTTGTTTCAACGTGTAGATCGTCAATCCGGTGGTAGTTCGTGTCGTCGCCCGTGCTGGCGGTGAAACCGACATAGCCGGTGAAATCCGTGAATCCGTCCACATCGCCGTCCATGCGCAGGTCCCCATCCAGCCAGACCTGCACCCGGGGCGCCTCGAGTCGTACCGTCAGGTCGTGCCACTCCAAGTCCTCGATGGGGTCGATCACATCCGAGAGAAAGTACGTCGACTGTTCCCCATCCAGTGTGACGGCAAGGTGGTTCTCGGGGCTGGGGTCCCAGGGGTTGGGGTAGGTGTCGATTTCCACCTGAAGTCCGGTAATGGCGGCGCCATTTGCTTCACTGCATCCATCCCCCGCCCCATAGCCGAGGCACCCGCCCGCATCCCCCAGCTGGGAGGGGCTGTCTTCCCGGGCCAGGCTCATGGCAAACCCATCCGCCCCGAGGCCTTCTCCGCCCCCGGTGGCGAACCGCATTGTGACCTGCAGGTCGACCGTGCTGACGGGAGAGGAGGTTCGAAAGGCGCCACCCACCGCGTGCTGCACGAGGCCGGTGAGCTCCAGCCAGCCCTCTTCTGTGCGAAAGGCGGTTCCGGTCAGGGTCCAGTCTCCCTCTCCCAGTGGGTCTTCAAACGTCAATGGCTCGAGCCAGGGACAGATCTCAAGATCCACAGAGTCCGTGGCGGTCTGGCCGTCTGGGTCCGTGGCGGAGAGGGTGATGGTGTGCTGCCCTGGAGAGAGCCCTCGTTCAAAACCAAGCATGCCATGCTCGTTGGCGTCGTCTCCGTTGAGAATGCCGTCCAGGCTGGACTCCCAGAGGATCTCCAGCCCCTCCGGCCCGTCGTCCTCGTCGTCCACGTCCCCATCGAACGCGATCGGCTTCAAGTCGAAGACGCTCCCTGTGGAAGGGGACTCGATCTCCGCCAAGGGAGGCGCGATGCCCGCCAGCAGGGCGAGGTGGACCTTGTTGTTTCCCGTGTCGTTGGAGATCAACTCCACCCGTCCGCGGTTCAGGGTCTCCTCGGCGCTGTGGTAGGCCACCACCAGGGTCTCGGCACCACCGGGTCGAATGGTCCAGTTCTCCAGGGAAGGCACCCAGCTCTCCGGGTCAGAGCTGACGAGCTCCTCCACCAACAAGGTGCCGCGCCCGATGTTGGAGACCACGAAGTGCTCCTCTGCGATCTCGCCAAAGGGCACCAGTCCAAAGTCGCGCTCCAGGGGGGCGACGGAGATGGAGGGCTCAAACGCCCGTAGCTTGGTCTCGTTGCAGGCGGGTAGAAGCGCGAAGAGAAGAAGCATCAAGTGGAGTGTACGGGGGCAGTCCTTCTTCGGCCACCGCGGCGGGCCGAAACGCTGTCGGGGTGCCATCAGGTGTCCAGCTTCTGGACCGCCTCCACCCGTTGGGCCCGGTAGCGCGGGGAGTCCGCCGGGTACACCTTGGCATGGCCCAGCGTCTCGGCCATCCACTTTCCCAGTGCGTCTGCCTCTTTCCCTACCTGCTCTTTCCGCTTGGCTGGAAGCGATTCAAAGAGGCCCCAGGCTACGCTCTGGGTCTCTTCGTCGAATTCCCACAACCCAACGATTCGGCCGTCCACCAAGAGGGTGCGAAAGAAGATGCGGGCGGTCTGTCCCAGGGGTTTGCCTCCCCGTGGACCCAAGTCCAGGGTGAGGCCGTGGAATTTCGGGTGGACCAGGCACGCGAGGCTCTCCCGTACATCCAGGTACGGGTCCCGGATGGGGAGGAAGTGCACCCCTGCGGGTGGAGAGGCCTCCAGGAGCCCATCCGCTTGTCCCTTTAGGGAGAACGCAGGGTGCTTGAACCCGTCCACCTCCACGGACTCCGCACCCATCGCGTCCAGGGCGCCCTTGAGAAGTCTCTTTCCGACACCAGAGAATGCGGCGAGATCATTGACCGTCATGGGAGCGCCGTGGGCCAGAGTGATGCGCAGGAGGGCCTCGATGGCCTCCTGCTCGCTGGGAAGCTCCGGCGGAGAGGCGTCCAGTCGCCACGCGTATCGCTCCACATCCAGGCGGCTGTCTACCGGTTGGCGGCAAATGTGCCCCTCCAACTCCAGGTCACGGAGGGCGAGGGGAAGTGTCGATGAAATGCCGATCTTCTTGCCTGCGTCTCCTAGACTCCGCGCCAGACCGTCAGGCAGGCCTTTTCGCATGCCCGTGGTGGAACAGGCGCCACTCTGCAGGATCTCCAGGACCGCCTCGCCGAGCTTGCGCCTTTCGGCGGGGGTGACGCCGACCTTCTCCATGTCCCTTTGTCGCCCCTTCTCGCGAAACATGGAACCAAGACGGGTGGCCACTCCCGCTTCGTCTTCGGGAACCATCATGGTGCAGCCTCTGGCGCCAATGACCACTCGGTGGGTCTCCAGGAGCTTGTCAAAGTCTGCCTTGGGTGCATCCTTGAAGCGGGCCCGCAAGCTCACATAGGCATCCACCCCACCGATCGCGTGAAGCCAACCGGCGGAACGAGCTGCGGCCTCCAGGGTCGGCGCGGCCCCGGCCAGTCCATTGCGTGCAAGCCACCATTTGCGGGCCCCTTCCACAGAAACGGGTTCGCTCATCTTTCCTCCACAGAGGTCAAGTATCCTCGCCTTCGGTTCGACCACCGGTTTGATGAGCCCTTTTTGGGGTGGGGGTTCCCTTTGAGGGGAGGAACCAGATGCCAGGGAGTCTGATCCACGACTCTGTTTCACACAGGATGGTGACTCGCTTGCGGAAGAATCGGTCCGGGGTCGCCAAGGGGCTGGGGGCGCGGTGTCTCACCATCATTGACACGGAGGGAAGAGGGGTGTTTGATAGGGTTTCGGCACACGCCGAGGGGACCCAATGAACCGTCAAACCGTCGCGCTGCTCTCTCTGTTGGGGTCTACCAGCGTGCTCGCACAGAACGAGGGACCCACCGAGGCTGAGGACGCCGAGGCTGAGGACGCCGAGGCTGAGGACGCCGAGGCTGAAGACGCCGAGGCTGAAGACGCCGAGGCTGAAGACGCCGAGGCTGAAGCACCCGGCAAGGTGGAGGACATTCCCAAGGACAAGGCGGATCTGGTGTTGACCGAAACCCAGGAAGAGGAGGAAGTGCCTCCCGACGAGGAAGGTTGGGAATTCGACTTTGTACTCATGGGCGGTTCGGGTCTTCCTCGTTCAGAGTTTGCCTTTGGGGTGAATTTCGAAGGCCAGGCACCGGCAGTTCAAGCGGAGCTTGGGTTCTCAATGCAGGCCCCGTTTATGTCGGAAAAGACGGACCCGTTGACATTGCGGTACGGCCAGGACGTCTTCGTCGCTCGACAGGGGGACACGGTTGAGGAGGGTGGACAATCGCTTGAGGGGTCGGCCACCGTGGTTTCAGTGACCGCTGGTGGTGAGAGTGTGGAGTTTGAGGCGCCCATGACCCTGGGGCCCCTGGCTTTTCGACCTTTTGTAATGGGCCTTGTGGGTGGCTACCGGTTCCAGTGGGATGGGGGGAGTGTGGGAGGGGAGACGCACACGGAGCTCGGGGAGCAGAATGGACACTGGAAGCTTGGGTATGAGTCAGGTCTGGGGGTGATCATTGGGCCGAACCCCGATCGTTGGCACCGAGCGGTTACGCCTTCATTGGTGTTTCGCTACGACCAGATCGACATCGAGTCGGACCTGGCGCTGGGGCACATGATTGTCAGCGGCCTGATCCTCGGCCTGCCCATGGCAGCCGTTCAGCTCGTTGCCGATGCCAAATTGGACGAGCGGCCCATGCTGCGAGATGCCCTCAAGATCGCGTCCCAGGCAGCTGCTTCCTACGTGGGGCATACACTGCTGCATGACAACCACAATTGGCCATGGACAGATCTTCCCACTTTGGCGTACGAGCGGCCCGTCGCTGCGCTTCGGCTGGACTGGTAGAGACGCAAGTCAACCGACGGCCGGGAAAGGATGGTACCTTGCCTTGGCAAGGAGGGCGCGTCATGGAACCTCGCAAGCTTTTTTGGGCTGTCGTACTCGAAGGAGCCCTGTTGACGGGTGGATTGGCAGCGTGCCCGGCGCCGCCTTCAAACGACACCAATTCGGAGTCGGATGCCGACGCCGACGCTGACGCCGACGCCGATTCTGACGCCGACAGCGATTCCGACGCCGACGCCGACGCCGACGCCGACGCCGACGCCGACGCCGACGCCGACGCCGACGC
>CAZRYF010000011.1:0-19274 GCA_964604165.1 uncultured Enterobacterales bacterium | reverse complement strand
CGATCAGTGCCCTTCGGACTGCGTGGCCGATGACTACAGCCTTCAAGAGGACTCCGACTGGTCCAATTGCGGACCATCCACAACGGTCTGTTGTTGGGTCACGGGGCTGTGTTGCGATCTTTGCTGCGAGGACTGGGACGATTGAGTCTGGCTTCCCTTCCGGTGCCGATCCGTAAGCGGGCGGCCGGTGTCTGGGCCTTTCGCGCGAGAGCGGAGGCCATCGCGGCGGGTCGTTTTCAACAGATTGCCCGGGACCTGGAGGGCCAGGGAGCGCCTGGGGTGGTGGTAGAACTCTCCAAGCAAGCCGCGGAAGAAGAGGCCCGCCACATTGCCCTGTGTCTCAAGCTGGTCCGAGCTTTTGGAGGTCGCATGGAGTCGCCGCCCATTCCGGAGCTGGAAGTGGAACCCCACCTTGCGAGACAGGACAGAGGACTGTTGTTGCAGGTTGTGCATACCTGCTGCATAAACGAGACCTTGAGCGCGGCTGTGCTGGGAGAGATGCTTCGGTGTGCCCGGCCGGGCCTGGTGCACGACACGGTGCAGGAGATTCTCCGGGACGAGATCAACCATGGGCGCATCGGCTGGGCGCTTCTCTCCCACGAGGCTTCCAAGGGGCCGATGCACGATGTGGAGGCTCTGGTGCCCTGGATGTTGAAAGCCGCGGTGACCGGGGAGTTGTTCAGTGGATCGAAGGCAGAGGATCCGGATGCCGAGTCCTCCTCCTTGGGAACCCTCCCCAGGAGCAGTCGCCTTCGCCTGTTTCGTGACTCCCTGGAGGACCTGGTTTTTCCTGGGTTTGAGGCATTCTTGTTGGATGTCTCAGAATCCAGGCGCTGGGTGAGAGGTTTCAACCTGTGATGGATTCGCGCCGTCGGACCCCCATGGGGCCACTGCTGTTTTTTTTGGGGATGGGCGTCGGTTGTTCGGACTACCAGGTACACCCAAAAAACGATCTCCCCCCAGGAGATACCGCCCCTCCGGATTGTGCGGAGTTCGACCGGGGGGAGCTGGCCGTGGTCACGGTGGATGAAGCCTGCCTCAGAGAGCCTGGGGTGGGCACGTTCCAACCTGAGGTGGAGTGGCAATGGAACACGAATCCAGTTCAGCCTGGCTACGACGACATCATGGCGGCTCCGGCAGTGGGCAACCTGAACGATGACAACCAGGACGGGCAGGTCAATGGGGCCGATACCCCCGAGGTGGTCTTTACCACTTTTGCGAATGGGTCTTATTCCAGTCCGGGCGCCTTGAACGCTGTGGCTGGGGATGGGACTGGCACCTTGTGGTCCATTCTTGAAGCTGGCGGCCACGGGTTCTACGGTTCAGGGGGGGTGGCCCTGGGGGATCTCACGGGAGATGGAACCATTGAGGTGTGCGCTGCCGGGACCACCGCTGCGGTGGTGTGTGTCCACGGAAGCGATGGGAGCTTCCTTTGGGCGGGTGGTAGCGAGACCAGGGCCTATGGTTGCCCTGCGATTGCCGATCTGGACGGAGACGGAAGCGCCGAGGTTCTCTTCGGGCGCCAGGTCTTCGATGCTTCTGGCAACCTCCTCTTTGTGGGTACAGAAGGACTTGGCGGTCCTCATCGCATGTCCTTTGCGGTGGATTGGAATGGAGATGGTCAGTTGGATGTGGTGGCAGGCCGCACGGTCTATGGGCTGGATGGGACCATTCTGTGGAATGACCCGGTCCATGATCACGCGGCAGCGGTGGGTGACTTCAATGGGGATGGGGACCCGGACCTTGTGCGATCCGGGGACGGGGTCGTGCGCTTGACGTTCAATGATGGAACGGAGGGTTGGAGCACGGCCATTCCGGGGGGGGGCAACGGCGGCCCGCCCACTGTGGCGGACTTCGATGGGGATGGCCAGCCGGAAGTCGGCGTGGCTGGCTCGGGGCAGTACTCTCTCTTCGAGACCGATGGCACCGTTCGCTGGTCCAACAGCACACAGGATCTCTCCAGCTCCCAGACCGGCAGCAGCGTGTTTGACTTCGAAGGGGACGGTGCTGCCGAGGTGGTCTACGCAGATGAACTGAATCTTTGGATTTACAACGGAACGGATGGACAGGTCCGCTTGCAGCTGGATGGCCACGCCTCGGGCACGCTCATGGAGTATCCCCTGGTGGCGGACGTGGACAACGACGACAGCTCCGAGATCATTCTTGTGGGCAACGACTACACGTTTACTGGGTGGAACGGCGTCACGGTCATTGGTGATTTGGAGGATTCCTGGGCGCCTGCACGTCCCATTTGGAATCAATACAGCTACCACATCACCAATGTAGACAACGACGGATCCATACCCCCTGTGCAGGTGGAGAATTGGCTTACCTGGAACAACTTTCGTACGGCGGGGACTGAGCTGGGCCCGGCCCACTGGCAGACCAATGTAAAGGTGGGCGAACCCTCCATCTGCACCGCCCGCTGTGGGGAGGAGGCTGTAGAGATTCATGTGCCTCTCTCCAACACCGGGCGAATCGATGCGTTGGGTTTCGACCTGGTGTTGCAGGCAGGAGCCGAGGTGGGCCGAGAGTCCATCCCTGGCTTGAGAAGCGGAGGCTCTCGTTGGTTTGGCCCCTATGTCGTGAGCCGACAAGCTTGGGGAAGTGGGCACTTGCTTGTGCGAGGAGATGCGGACGACGTCCTGGACGAGTGCGATGAGGCGGACAACCTGGTGAACCTGGGGTCTTGGCCCTGTCCATAGAGGTCTCTCAACGGCGTAGGGACTCCCAGGGACCGGCGATCGCCACGGTCTTGTGGAGTGGGGTCTGCAGGTTGACAAAGAGCACGGAACCATCTGGAGAGAAGCACGCGCCGGAGAATTCCGGGCCGGGGTCGTTGGGGGAGCTCTTGGGGTTGCGGGCAAAGTCTGACACCTTGCCGGTGGCGCCCAGGAGGCGCAGGTGCTGGTGGGTGGCGCCACCAGCAATCTCGTAGTTGTCCTCGCACATCAGCAGGTCGCCCCAAGGGGTGGGACACAAGTTGTCGGGACAGGAGAGCCTCGTTCGGTCCACGACCTCGAGCTCCAGCGTCAGCCTGGAACCTGTCTCATCGAGGCGAAAGATCTGTCCTCCTCCTGCGGCGCCCGCAGTGGAGGCGGCGAACCAGCACCCGCTGCTCCAGGCAATCCCCTCGTTTCGACAGAACCGGGTCGCGCCCAGGGCGTGGGCCTGGGTGCGGCAGGTCTTGGTGGATGCGCTTGGATCTGGAATGTCGACCCAGTGGACCTGCCAGGTCTGGCCATCGGGCCAGGCAGGATCTTGGTGTCTTCTCGGGCCTTGAGGGTAAGGGTGGGTGTGGGGTACGCCCTCGATGCACAAGGCCTGGAGCTGGCCCTTCCCAAAGGGGTTGGGGGTGTCTGGGACAAAGCGGTAGAGGCACCCGTCCGATCGGTCCTCCGTCTGGTAGACGGTTCCGTTTGGCGCGACCGCCACTCCTTCCCGGTGGAATCGACCCCAAGTGGGAATTCGACGGGGGGAGGTCAGGGCCGCATCCGTGGGCAGGGTCAGGTAGGCATAGCCATGACCCGGCTCGCTCGACTCCTCGCAGCTGACCCATCCCCCGGACACAATTCCGCCCGAGCAGTTGCAGTCCGTTCCCGCCAAGACGAAGTTGGATGACTCCAGGCTGTCGGTGGAAAGGTGGCCGGCCAAGAGGTCTGACTTGAGGCGGGTCGGGTTTAGCACCAACCTCGTGACGCCCCCCAACGCATCAGCGCTTGCTCGGGGCTCCGGCACAACACGTCCGTCCATGCCTGGAATCTGATCGTACCAAGTTCGCATGAGGGTTGCAGTCGACAGTTCATGGTTGCGAAGCAACACCCAGCGCCCGTCATTTGTGGAAAAACAGGCCATTCCATCCGGTTGTTCGGGGACCGGGTGTCCATCCGTCATGGCCTGGCCTGCGGATTGAAGCTCCAGGACTTGAAAGCCGGGAGGTAGCTCCAACAACCCACTGGGGTGCCTGGCAAGTGGAAGCCGCGCACCTTGGCGCTGGGCTGTGCGACATCCGGTCACCCACAAGGCCAGGCCGCAGACGGATCCAAGCCTGAGGGCATCGCGTCGGTTCATGCGTGCGGTTGTTTTCTGCTACTCGGTTTCCGAGTAGTCACGAAGCATCTTGCGGAGCTCGAGGGTGTGCATCTCCTCTTGTCCGACCATGGTGCGAGCATACTCTTCCAGGTAGATGCTGTCGTTTTCGACTTCCATCAGGAGCTGCCGATAGAGACCGACTGCCGTGATCTCGTGCTGCAAGCTCTCCTCAAGGATCCGCCGAATGTCATGTCGGTAGGATTCCTCAATCTCAGCGATACGTTGGGACGGGTGCCCCCCCAGTCCTGTGATGATTTCACCGGCTTGTTGCGCATGGAGCAGCGATTCGGTGGCCTGGTCCTTCATGAATTGGACAATGGGTTGGCGGTAGGGCCCTGTCACCATCAAGCCGTAGTGGGTGTAGCGCACCACTCCGGCCAATTCGTACTCGAGAATCTCGTTGAGAATGCAGCAGGTTCGTTCAGTGTCCAGTTCTTCCATGCGGTTCTCCGGGACGCGACTCTTAGCTCCTTGTGAGGCCGTTTGCCATGGTTTCGGGCGGCTCGCGGCGGAGCCCCTTCTGCTGCGCTGCGGTGAGGGATTGGTGTTGCTACGGCCACTGGCGTTCATTAGTCTTCGTCCCTCGGAGTCCGCATTGATCGAGAAACTGCGAGACACACCGTTTCCATCCTGGCCTGCCTTCACCGATGAGATGGTGGAAGCTGCAAGCCGGGTGCTTCGTTCGGGCAGGGTCAACTACTGGACCGGGACAGAAGGCCGGGAGTTTGAGCGAGAGTTCGCCGACTGGGTAGGATCTCGGCATGGTGTGGTCATGGCCAATGGCACGGTGGCCATTGAAGCGGCGCTCTATGCCATGGGCATTGGTCCTGGCGATGAGGTTGTGGTCACTCCCCGCACCTTTGTGGCCTCCGCCAGCGCGATTGTGCGCATGGGGGCCCGTCCAGTGTTTGCGGATGTAGAGCGCGAGAGTGGGAACATCAGCGCAGCCACTGTGGCGCCGGTCCTAACGGATCGGACAAGGGCCATTATCGCGGTCCACCTGGCCGGTTGGCCGGTGGAGATGGGCCCCCTGATGGCGCTCGCTGAAGACCGCAACCTGGTGGTCATTGAGGATGCTGCGCAGGCCCACGGAGCCATGCTCGACGGCAGGATGGTCGGCTCCCTGGGCCATATGTCAGCCTTTTCTTTCTGCCAGGACAAGATCATGACCACCGCGGGGGAGGGGGGCATGGTGACCTGCGATGACGAGCGCCTGTTCAAGCGTCTTTGGTCCTTCAAGGACCACGGCAAGGGCTACGATACAGTCCACCACAAGGAGCATTCACCCGGGTTCCGCTGGCAACACGAGGACTTTGGGACCAACTTTCGCATGACGGAAGTGCAGTCTGTGGTGGGGCGCGAGGCGCTGAAGGTCGTTGGTTCCTGGCTTGAGATTCGTCGAAGCCATGGCGCCCGCATCGCCTCCCATCTTGGGCAATTCGACCTGGTTCGGGTCCCAATGCCTCGAGCTGGCATCGTGCACTCCTACTACCGATTTTATTGCTACCTGAAGCCCAAGCGGCTCAAGCCGGGGTGGGACCGGGCCCGCATCATTCAGGAGATCACCGCACTGGGTGTGCCGTGTTTTTCTGGGAGCTGTAGCGAGATCTATCGGGAGAAGGCCTTTGAAGTTCACGATCTCAGACCGCCCAGACCCCTGCCGGTGGCCCATGAACTTGGCGAAACAAGTGTGGTGTTTCAGGTGCACAACATGCTGACGGATGCGGAACTCGATGACACTTGTGAGGCGATCACGCGAGTCTTCAACCAGGCCAGAGCTGGGGCCAAAGTCCAGCCGACCGTCGGCTGGACAGGGGGAGGTGGGGCGATGCCCCCGGAGCCCCAGGCAACAGAGGACCCGTGACTTCGCTTATTGTTGCAGTCTCCGTTCTCTTTTTCGGCTGCGTGGGAGCTGGTGACAACGGGGACAAGTCCCAAGTCCCGGACACGGATAGCGCCGTTGACAGCGGGGCCGACACGGACAGCGGGGCCGACACGGACAGCGGCCATGACAGCGGAGTCGACACAAGCGTTCCGCCCGTCGGTCCCTTTTTGAGAGCAGAAGGTCCCTGGTTTGTGGACCCGGAGGGGGGGGTGGTGGTTTTGAGGGGAATCAACCTCTCTGGGGCTTCCAAGGTGCCGCCTTACCTGCCTTTTGAGGAGGAGAGCGCACTGGATTCCCTTCCTGGGTTGGGTTTCAACGCTGTGCGCCTTCTGTTCACCTGGGAGGCCTACGAACCCACAGACGGGACCCGGGACGCGTCCTATCTGGACGCGATCGAGGCAGCTGCCAGGGCGGCTTGGGCCCGCGGAATGTATGTGGTGATAGACTTTCACCAAGATGGCTTTTCGCGCCATCTCGCCGGGGGTTGCGGCGACGGGTTTCCCCCCTGGGCGATTCCTCCAGGGGCGAGCCTCGACACGCCTGACAACTCCGAGAGCTGTGCCTCCTGGGGACTTCTTGTGGCCACGGACGTGGATGTTCACGACGCCTTTTCTGCTTTCTACGCTGACACCCACGGCGTGCGAACCAGGTATCTGGCCGTATTGGCCGAGCTCGCCCAGCGACTTGGAGGTGTGGAAGGAGTGATCGGATATGACCTGATCAACGAGCCTTGGGGATGGGAGAGCAGCGAGCTTTCCCCCTTGTATGAGGATGCAGCGGTGGCGATTCGGGCCGAGCACCCGGATGCGATCCTCTTCGTCGAGGGTCACGCGGACACCAACTCCGGCGCTCTACAGACCGGGTTGGCTGAGCCGACCTTTGACAATTTTGTCTATGCTCCCCATTTCTACGAGACCCTGGTGCTCACCACCCATGCGTGGTCAGGGCTCTCCTTGGCGACGGACCTCGGCTTTCAGACCATGACTGAGAAGGCATCGGAGTGGAATGTGCCGCTCTTGGTGGGCGAGTTTGGTGTGCCGGCCGGCACCTGGAACGGGCTGGCCTACGTGGACCTTCAATACGAGCGCCTGGACGACAATCTCGCTTCGGGGACCCAGTGGAATGTCACCCCGGGATGGACCGAGGCGGACAAGGACGGATGGAACGGGGAGGATCTGAGCATCTTGGACGGTTCGGGTCATTTGCGGGACAACTTTCGCGTGCGTCCACAGCCCAGGCGGTTTGCGGGACAGCCCATCTCGTTCCAGGTGTCCAGCACAGGGGTCGATGTCCGCTGGACCCATGACCCCTCACTGGGAGAGACTGTGTTCTTCCTCCCGGCGGTTGAATTCTATGGGGCCAGCAGCGTGCAGGTTTCGGCGACGGACTCCACGATGCAATGTGTCCATGATGCTGGGAGCAAGACGATTCGATGTTCAGGGGGCGCCCAGGGGGAGGTACAGGTGGAGGTCACGCCTCTGTAGGGGACGGGCTCTTCTCCTCAAACCGGGAGAGCAGCTCACCAAGGCGCTTCAGGCTGAAGGGCTTTCCCAGGTGCTCTTGCATGCCGGCCAGCCGGCAGGCCCGGACATGATCGACCCCTTGGTGGGCGGTAATCGCAACCACCACCGGCGGACTGCCTTCTGCCTGTTCCAGTGCCAGTCGTGTGGTCTCCATGCCGTCCATGTCCGGCATTTCACAGTCCATGAGCACGAGATCGAAGGAGCTGCTCCTCAGGATCTCCAGGGCTTGCAGCCCGCTGGCGGCCTCTGCAACTTCCCACCCGTAGAACTCCACCATGTCCGCGGTGGTTTCCCGCGCCAACGCGTTGTCGTCCACCACCAGAATGCGCTTGGGCATGTCTGCTAGGCCTCTCCGGGGGAGGGGTGTTCGCTGAGACTGAAGTGCACGGTCGTGCCTTCATCGACCCGGGACTCCAGCCAGATCGCCCCTCCATGGCTCTCAATGATCTTCTTGACCAGCGCCATTCCGACGCCGGTGCCCTGTTGGTTGAGGCCTCGGTGATCTGCCCTCTTGAAGGGGGTGAAGACGCTCTCCAGGTCTGTAGCCTCGATGCCCACGCCATTGTCACGGACGAAAATCACCGGCAGGTCGTCTTGGGATCTCTCCAGTCCGATTTCAATCTCCACGGGCTCTCTTTCGCTGTACTTGATGGCGTTGCCTACAAGGTTGTGGAAGACCTCTTGAATGAGCTGGCGCTGGCAGACGACGGATGGCAGGTCATGGGTCCGTTGAATTTGGATTTCCCTGGAATGGGCGGTGGCAGTATTCAGCACAAGTGCATCGACCAGCGCGTTGAGGTCCGTCAACTCCAGTGGAAAGGCGCCCACTTCAAAACGAAGGTACTGCATGACCCCTTCCAAAGTACCGGTCATGGAGGCGGCGGCGCTGGAAATTCGGCCCACCTGTCGGCGATTTCTGTCCTCCAGGTTGTTGGCCAGCCGGGCCTGGAGCAGGTCGATGCCACTGCTGATCGTATGCAGCGTATTCCGCAGGTCATGCACCAGGAGATTGGTGAAATCCTTGAGGCGCTCGTTCTGCTGGTCAAGCTCGTGAACGGTGCGTTCCAGGCGGGCGATTCTTGGTCCATCGTCTGCGACGGGAACGCAGATCAAGGTCTGTTCCCCACGTGAGTCAGGATTGGAGACGGTCACCGCGACGCAGGACCCTGCCCCGTCCGCCGTGGCCAGCTTGCAGGTGAGAGGGGTCGAATGGTCCTTGCTTCTGAGAAATTCTCCCAGGGCTTCCAGGGACTCTCCCGCGAAGAGATCAATCACGAACCTGCCCACCAGGGCGTCTTGTTTCTGCCCGGAAAGACAGGCGATTTCCGGAGTGCAGGACAAAATCAGGAGGGAGTTGTGGTCGTAGACGCACGCCAGGAGGCTCCTGGCATCAATGCCCATCCAACCTTTGCTTTGCTGGTCTGTCATCGTTTGTCCTGATACGATTCTATCTCCCCACAGGTTCAAGACAAGGCCATGGACAACTTTGCGCTTTGCCGCGTCGCGTCAGAGAGAGCCAACTGGTCCTTTTCGGAGGCGCTGGACGGGTTGGCTTTCAACCTTGACAAGCGCTTCCTGCCGGCTCGGCTCTGCGGAAACGAGCTGCCGAATTGGATGACCGCGGAGCAGATTCTCTCCTTGAACCAGGTGCGCGGATTCAGCTATGCCCACATCTTTCTGTTTGTAGAGCAGTTCGTCATCCAGCAGACCTGCGCGAGCGCCACTGGCTACGTGCACGAGGACTCAGATGCCTTGGGTGCCCTGCTTGGGTTCTCCAATGAAGAGGTCAAGCACCAGCGCATGTTTGCGATGATGAAAGACCTCCTGGAAGAGGGGCTTGGCTTCCGTCCTGGAGAGCTTCCCGAGAAAGAAGAGGTGGCCCGCCACGTCTGCTCCCACTCCCCGTTTGCCGTCTACATGTTGATCCTCGCTGTGGAGTGGCTGACGCAGCGGCACTATGTGGAGTGTTTTCGCGACGAGGAAGCCGACTTGGACCCAGGGTTTGTCAGGGTCTTCCGCCTTCACTGGACGGAAGAAGCCCAGCATGCTCGACTGGATGCAGTGCTGATTAGGCAGCTCGCCTCGACCATGGCCCCCGGTGACATCGAGAAGTCCGTGGAGGAATTCAATGGCTTGCTCCAGGCCATGGCGGGGCTGCTTCGAAACCAGGATGAGCTTGACTTGGACAGCTTTGAGCGGGTGCTTGGGGAGCCGCTTTCTCCCACCCGACGGCACGAGCTGCTGGCTGCACTTCATCGAGAGTGGATCTGGACGTTTCTTGTGAGCGGGCTGGAGCATGCCTCCTTTCAAGCGGTCTATGAAGATGTGGTGCCGAAGGGGATGATGGGCGTGGATGACATCATCGCAGGTCTGTGGGCGACCCTTCCAAAGACCCGTCCTGGAAAGTCCACCGAACAGCGCGTCAGAGGTTGATTGGGGCTGTCGCCGCGTGGGTTTTGGCGATGGTCCCGGGATGTACCGACAAGGACCTGCAGCCCGTGGACACGGACACCGGGCCCCAGTCTGAGGTGCCATGCCCCGAGGCGGTCGAGGGGGGAGAGCCAGGTGAGATCTACAACCATCTTGTGGTGGGTGCATCCTCCACGGACGGGTGGGACTTTGTGTCCCAGGAAGGGATCTTGCTGAGACATGCCTCAGTGCCGGATGGATTGGTCTGGCCCGACGGGCGAGTCTGGATCTATTTCGTCAACGGCCAAGCGGGGCAGCATGGGATCTTCATCGCCCAGCGGCAGGAGGGGGGAGACTTTCACACCTTCGGGTGTGTGCGAATCGAGGGGGAGTTTCAAGGCAACGCGGTGGATCCAGACGTGCAAATGCTGCCGGATGGGCGGGTCTTGTTGCACTTCTTCAAGGGATCGTTTGTTGGGCCCTCTGGGGAAGACGGGTTTCCGATCTACAGCGCGGTTTCAGAGGATGGGATCCATTTTGAGGTGAGAGACAAGGTGTGGGAGTCGGAGGAGGGGGCCACGGATCCGTCTGTGGTTCAGACTGGCAGTGGAGATTGGTTGATGGCTCTTTGGGATCAGGATCTCGCTCGCCTGGCCCGCAGCACGGATGGAACCTCCTACCTGGCGACCGGGCAGGAGTTCCCCGGGGGCACCGCGGAGCTTGCTCGCTTCGAGGATGGCTCCATTCGACTCTACCAGGCAGGGCTGGGAGGGCTGGATGTCTGGGAGTCCACGGATAACGGGCTGAGTTTTACCCTGCATGGAGCCACCGGCCTCCCGAGGGCAGACGCATCTCTTGTTCACGAACTGGACGGGGGGCAGACAATTTTTCACTACGCGCCGGATCTTCCTGCTCCCCCTTGAGTCGTCCCCAAGAAACGCCGGGTTGCAGGTACAATGGCTGCCCGCCTGCTACCCTGTAGAAGAAGGGTTCAAATTCCGATGACCATTCCTTTCCCAGGGCCGGGCGAATCGCCAGCGGGCGAAAGTCCCTCCCCCACGCCGGATTCCCTGGTGGCACACCTCAAGGAAAAGGGTGCCACGGGACTCACCCTGGCGGGCGCCCATCTGGTGGGTCAGGATCTGACAGGCGTCGATCTGAGCGGCGTCGATCTGTCTGGCGCAGATCTGAGCCGCGCCAGCTTGCAGGGAGTCTGTCTGGCGGGAGCCAACCTGTCGGGGGCGACCCTGTTCCAGACTTGCCTGGATGAAACGGAGCTCCTGGGGGTGAACCTCCTTGGGGCAAATCTGCAGGAGTGCTCGGCGGCCCGTGCGTCCTTTGGCCATGCCAACCTGAAGGAAGCCACCCTGATGGGTGCAAAGCTCCAGGAGGCGTCATTCACTGGGGCGAACCTCCAGGGCGCAGACCTTCGACTGGCGGATCTCTCCAATGCCCGGATGCGAGAGTGTGATCTCAGCCGTGCCTTGCTCAACCAATGCGAGCTCGCAGGTGCAGATCTGGGAGGGAGCATTGTCGATCACGCTGTCTTTGATGAGGCTCACCTGCGACAGACCCGCCTCGCAGACCTTCGGAGTTTTGATGCCTCGCGCTGGATCGCGGTTCGGTTTCAGCAGATGGACTTTGTGGGGGCCCACCTGCTTCGTCGCCACATCATGGACTGAAGCTACCTGCACGAATTCAGAAGCCAGAGCCGGACCAGCGAGTGGCTGTATCGCTTGTGGTGGGTCACGTCGGACTGCGGCCGGAGCTTCCTTCGGTGGGGCATGTGGACCCTCCTGATCGCCGTTGGTTTTGCCTATGTCTACACCCGTGTCGACGTGGACTTCGGCTCTCACGAGACGGCCTTGTCGCCGCTCTACTACTCGGTGGTGACTCTGACCACACTGGGGTACGGAGACGTGCTCCCGGTCTCGTTGGCTGCCCAGGGAGCCGCCATGGTGGAGGTCCTGCTGGGATACATCATGTTGGGTGGTTTGTTGGCTATCTTTGCAACGCGCATGGCGCGTCGATCCGAGTAGAACCCATGAAGATCCTTGGCATCTTGAAGCGAAAGTCCCCCAAGGACCGCCTGGTCCAGCTGCTAGGCGATGCCGAGCTTCCGGTATTTCCAGCCCTCGTGTTGCAGGCCTTGGCCCTGCTGCGGGACCCAGATTCCAGCCCCACGGAGATCGGCCGGCTGGTGGCTTCAGACCCCGGGCTGTCCGTGCGTGTGTTGCAAATGGCGAATTCAACGGCCTATCGGGATCGCGCCCGTGTGAGCGACCCCGGCCATGCGGTCGTCCTGCTGGGTCGTCGGGCCGTGGAGTCCCTGGTGCTTGCTGCTGCGGTACGGGGTGTGCTTCCCGTGGCGAGCAAGACCGGGTTTGACTCCGCGCGGTTCTGGCACTCTGCGGCCCGGCGGGCTGCATTGGGTCACAGCCTCTCCGATCTGCTGCATCCGGCCAAGAATGGATTGGTGTTCAGTGCGGGACTCTTGCAGGACCTCGCCATTCCCTTGTTGGTCCACCGGGGCCCTGAAGCTTACGGCGAGGTTCTTGAGGCCTGGCACCAGGAAGGGGGCAGCCTCGCCGAGAGGGAGCAGGAGGCTTTTGGCTGGGACCATGCCGAAGTGGCGGGTTGGTTGTGTGAGAGGTGGGAGTTTCCGCCAGAGCTTCAACAGGCCATTCGCTGTCACCACGGAGGGGAAGGGGCCGACGCCCTGCCGGGTGCAGTGGCTCTTGTCGCTCTGCTGCCAGAAGGGGACTGTGATGTAGAACCGCTGGTCGAGGCGGCCCACGAGCTGCATGGACTCTCCAAGTCGCGGGTGGTCGATGCGGTGGACGAAGGACTGCGAGCCGCAAAGGAGCTGGCAAAGCTGTTTGAGTGAGCGTGGTGCCCACCCTGGTGGGGGTCTTTTCTCTGCCTCATCTGTCAGCCGGCGGCTGATTCGTGGGCGACCTGCAGCGGAAGAGTCAGTTGAAACACAGAACCCTGGCCTTCTTCACTGGTCACCTGCAGCGCACCGTGCATCCGAATGGCAAGAGCACGAGAGATGCTCAATCCCAAACCTGCACCGCTTAGATGTCCAATCGAAGGCGTCTTGGCCTGGTGAAACCGGTTGAAGATCAACAACCACTGGTCTCTCGGAATACCCGGCCCTGTGTCCTCCACCTGAAAACAAGCCCGAAGGGTGTTCTTCTCCTGTGATCCGGACGCTCGTAGGTGGACCGTCCCTGTCTCGGTGTACTTGATGGCGTTTTCCACGAGGTTGTTTAGAATCTGCCGAATGCGCTCAACGTCTCCCCGCACAAGGGACATGGGAAGATCGGTCTCGAAGACCAGGGAGAGTCCTTTTTGGCTCGCTGCTTCTGCGTGGGTGTGCTCAAGCTGAAGCACAAGGGAGTCCAAGTCGAAGGTCTCGTCTTGAATGGTGAGCGTGCCCGCATCGAGTCTCGCAAAGTCGAGGATGTCCGTCACGAGGCGGTGGAGGGTGAAGGCCGCCTCGCGGGCGCGAAGGGTGTGTTGCAGGTGCGTTCCCTGGATGCCGAATCGGATCTGCAGGTCCAAGCTGCCGATGATGGTGGTGAGGGGGGTTCGCAGCTCATGGCTCATGTTGGCCATGAAGTCCTTCTTGGCCTGGTTTGCCGCCTCTGCAGCTCTTCGAGCCAGAGCGGAGGCCTCGAGTTCCTCCCCCAGCATGGCGAGACCGGCGGCGATGGCATCCAGGTGTCCCTGTCCCTCGATGGAGGGAGTCGCCGTGAAGTCCAGGTTTGCCATGGCGATGATCGAGTCCGTCAGCTCCTGGATGCGCTCGTCCCACCGAAGTCGCTCTTCCACATGGAATTCCAGGGCATCTGCCAGTTGTGTCAGTTGGGCTTTCTCCACGGGTCCGGTCTTGGCCGCCACGGTCCGAAGTCGCTCTTGAAGTGAGCCAAGATCGAGCGGAAAGAGGTGGTTCATTTCTGTAGCTGGGCAATCCAGGAGAGAGCAGATTCGGTGTCATTGAAGACTCGAAAAGGGTAGGGCGGCCGGTTCAGTCGAGCGAAGAAATTTCCTAGCATTCTCTGCATGGGAGACTTTGTCACCATGGCCATGGGTGCCGTGGACTCCCGGTCCAGTGGAGATACGTAGAATTCGCGAGCAGACCGGTTTGCCCCTCCCGTGACCGATGTAATGTCGGCCAGGACCGGACAGGCGGCCCCTTCGGTCATCTCGGAGTAGGCCTTCACCACTTGCCGAGCCTCCTCAATGCCGTGGGGACAGTCCGGTTTGAATACGATGTGCACCACGCGGCTGGTGTCCATCCAGATACGTGCAACGGGCAAGTCGAACACCGGCGTGTTCGCGGGGTCCGCTTTCATTTGAACCAGTCCTTGTGTGCCGCGGGATGCCATCGATTACAGAACACCCGGCGATTCTAACGTGAAAGCCGTCCGGTCGCTGACCTGTGGTTGCTCGGGGTAGACCTGGAGTCATGGTTCGGGCTATTTCCTTGAGCATGGCAACCCGCCAGCCCCCCTCCGAATCCCCGGCTTCTCTCCCTCCGGTCCCACTGCCCACCTGGGTCAACTTGGAGAGCACGCTGGGCTGCAACCTTGGCTGCGTGATGTGCGGTTCGCACATCTCCGGGGCGACACAGAGCCGAGGAGTCATGGACGATGTCCTCCTCGCCAAGGTGGAGGAGGAAATCCTCCCCGGCGCTCGAGATCTCTCGCTCACCGTGGCTGGCGAGCCCTTTATGACCCCCAAGCTTGCCACTTTCGTGGACCTTGCCGAGCGCTCCAAGTCCGCGCTTCAGCTCAACACAAACGCCACCTTGATCACAGACTCCCAGCTGGTGCGGCGGGTCTTGAAGCAGGCCTCGTTGATCAAGTTTTCCGTCGATGGGGCCCGGGCAGAGACCTACGAGGCCATTCGAGTCGGTGCGGACTTTCAGGGGGTGATGGGCAACATTCGAAAGGTGGTTCGCGCCCGTTCAGAGCTTGCAACCCAAGATCGACCGCGGCTCGTGATGTGCATGGTGCTTATGCGCCGAAACGTGCATGAACTGAAGGCCATGGTGGACCTCGCCCACGGCCTCGGGGTGGATGGCCTGGAGGTCGCACACATGACGGTCTTGGGCGATGCGCTGGACGAGGAGTCACTGCGGCATGCCCCCGAGCTGGCGGACAAGGCATTTGCCCGTGCACGGAGCCGAGCGGATGCCCTGGGTTTCTCCCTGGTGCTTCCTCCTCGCATGGATGGCTCCTTGTTGCAGCCGCGAATCAAGTCTCGCGTGAAGGCTTGGGTCCAGGCCGCAAGGCAGCTAAGCGCCAACCAGGTGAGGCGCGGACTGGTGGCGGCCCGAAACCGTGTGGCGGTCGCCAGGTGGGAGCAGGCGGCCGGGGGCACGGTGCCTTGTCGTTTCTTGAGGAGCGGCACCTTTGTGACCATCGGCGGAGACGTGAACCCTTGTCCCATGCCCGGAAGACCCGTTGCCGGAAGCTTGCATGAGTCTTCCTTTGCCGAGATCTGGAACGGGGAGGTGCTCACCGCGATGCGGCGCGGTTTCATCGAGGGCTCTCCCATGGAGTGCTGCGCCCATTGCAGCCAGAATCCCATTGGCTACGACCCCTCCGATGAAGCCACGGTGCGGCCGCCGGACCCGTCCCTTCCCAAGTGGTTCGAGGGTTCCAGGCCCCCTTCAGTCTGAACGAAATGCGTCGGTCAAAGCAGCAGCGATGGCTTCGTTGGCTGTGGCAGTGGGATGTCGATCCGCTCCGTAGAGCCAGGAGGCGTCGCGGCCCGCACTTTTGGCGGCGGCCTGGAAGACCCGTCGGGTGTCGAGAACGGGAAGGCCATTTTCCACTGCGCTTTGCTTGACCCGAAGGGACCGCCACCCCTCGGGCCGATCCAGCTCCTCCTTCCGGTGAAAGAGCACGACCCGGCAGCGGTGGGCGCCGGCCTCGCAGGTTTTGCGGAATCGATCCACCAGGGCCATGTGGATCCGGGTCTTCTCTTCAATGCGACATGCCGGCTCCAGGTCGCCCCGGGCGGCTGCGGTCTTCAGGGCGCCTTGGCGCCTGAGAAAGGCGAAGAGAAAGGACCGTACCTTCGGAGGGTGGCCTGCAAACCAGGCGGGAGCCCCATCGGTTGCACGTGGCAGCTGGAACCGAAGCTGCGTCCCCTCCAAGACCGCTCGGGGTTTGGGTGCGGTGCGGACCGAGAGAACAGCCCGATCCAGGTCCGTGGTCATGATTCCCAGCACCACGCTCGCGGGCGCAAGGCTTAAGAGGTGCCGCTCGGCCGCCATGACCATCTGGTCGACGCCGTAGCCTCCCACGGCGAAGTTGAGGACCGGACGGTGGGGCAGGGCCTCCTGGAGAATGTCGGATATTCGTTCCCCATTCGGGGTGGTGCCAAAAAGGAATGAGTCCCCAAACAAGGCAATGGGGGACTCCAGGGGCGGTTGGGGAGCCTTGGCGGTGGGCCATGCGCCCTTTGCATCCAGGTTTCGACGATCGGGCGTCCAACCAAGCTCGGGGTCCCATTCGAAAGGTCCCGGGGACTCTGGCCGCATCTTCCAGCCGGCGGCACGGTGAAGAAGGAGCCAGTAGGAATCGTCACAGAGGGGATCTGCATAAGCGGCAGGGTCGGCAAGCCGCTGCCATCCGCCAAGGTAGAAGTGTCCGCGAAGAGTGGCCTCTCCCAGCATTGCGGCCAAAGCCAGGGCGCTCAGGACCAGAGCTGCCTGTGGTCTCAAAGCGTCCGGGGGGTCAGTGCTGAAAGGGAAGGGCGGAGTGGTGAAGCAGGATCTTCAGGGTTTCGTCCCGTCCCCGGACATAGACAAAGGAGAACTCCGCCTTGAGCTCGGAGCCGTCGGTTCGGCCAAAAAAATAGTTGCCCATGGCCATGGCCAGATCTCCTTGGCAGACGATTCCAGTGTTTGAAAAACGCACAGACGACCAGGGTTCCAGTGCAAACCCCTTGTCTTCATCGAACCGGGGGTCGCTGCCCACGAAGTAGGAAACGGCTCCTTCCAAAGTGCGTCGAAATTGCTGCTCCGCGGCCTTTGTAGGACAGAAGAGGAGGCTCTCGCTTTCGACTCGATAGTGGGAGGAGACCAAGGCCGTGGCCCGAGCGTGGGCTTCTCCCCACGATGCACAGGCCCCTACCTCGACGACCCCTTGGCCCCAGGAATCCTGGGCGGCCTCGACTTCATGCGGTTCAATCATTGGTGGAACACTCCTTTCTGCGTTTGATCTCTGCCTGTATCAAGCGAAGCTCGCGACCTACCTGCCCCGAAATGGACCGGTTCTCCTGGGCCCTCCGAATCAGGTAGGGCACCACCTCGCGGACCGGTCCGTAGGGCACATATTTTGATGCATTAAAGCCGGCCCGGGCCAGGTTGAAGGTGATGTGGTCGCTCATGCCGTACAACTGGGCAAAGTGGACGTGCGGGTGGTGAAGGTCCACGCCCTGGGCATGGGCTGTCTCTACCAACAGGCGGCAGCTCTCCTCATTGTGGGTCGCCGCACAGAACGCGATCTCCTCCACGTGCTCGAGGCAGTAGACCAGGGCGGAATTAAAGTCATGATCCACCGCCTCTTTGGTTTCGTGGATGGGGGAGGGGATCTCCAGCTTGACGGCCTGTTCCCGCTCTTTCTCCATGTAGGCCCCTCGCACGAGCTTGACTCCGAAGAAGTACCCACGGTCCCTGGCCCGTTCATGTGAGGCCCGCAGAAAGGCCATGCGATCGTGTCGGTACAGCTGCAGGGTGGTGAACACGGAGGGCTTTTCCCGGTTCCAGCGCTCCATCAGGCCTTCCACAAGGGAGTCAATGGCCTCTTGAATCCAGCTCTCCTCGGCGTCGACATAGACGGCTACATCGGAGGCCGCTGCTGCGGCGCAGATCTTCTCCAGTCTCTGCTCCAGGCGGGAAAGCGCGGCCTCTTCCTCTGGAACCAGCTCCTCATCGTCATTGAGCTTCTCCAGGAGCGAGTACGGCGCATACCCGGTGATTTTGCAGCTCACGTAGGGCACGGAGGGGTTCTCGTGGGCATAGGCAATGGCCCGCAGCTGTTCCTCCAGGTTCCGGTCGAACTCCTCCTGGGTTTCCTTGGCCTCGACCCCGTAGTCCAAGATGGTGCTGACCCCCTGGCCGGACAGGGCGGTCACCAAAGGTTCTGTTTCTGCCAGGTCTTCGCCGCCGCAGAAGTGCTCGTAGATGGTCATCTTCAACAGAGACTGCACCGGCAGGCCGATCTGAAGGGCCAGCTGGGTGATGTGGGCGCCGATGTCCACGATGGTGCTGTTGCTCATGATGCGAAAGAGCCACGCGGACTTCTGAAGGTCCTGGTCGTCCTTGCCAGCAAACGCCACGGCGGTGTCGTCAAAGGAGACTGGGGACATGGGGGTCCTCTCGATTGGGGACCCGTTGGATCTATCACGGAGATTGGAATGTGCAGGGGCGCCGGGCGCGGTCTTGATCCCTGGACGTTAGACTGGTCGCTATGTGGATGATTGTGGTTTGGATGGGGTGTCTGGGGGTTGTGGAGACGGGCGATCTCTGTGCCGACTACCTGGACAACGACGGAGACGGCCAGTCGGACTGCCTGGATCCCGGGTGCAGCAGTGCGCCCGTCTGTACCCAGGAGGCAGATGCGGACGCGGATGCGGATGCCGACGCCGATGCGGACGCCGACGCGGACGCTGACGCCGACGCGGACGCGGACGCTGACGCCGACGCCGATGCCGACGCCGACGCCGACGCCGACGCCGACGCCGATGCCGACGCCGACGCCGACGCCGACGCCGACGCCGACGCCGACGCCGACGCCGATGCGGACACCGGCGATACCGGGTCCACCACCGAGAGCGGGTTGGAGGTTCGGCTCACCTGGACCCAGTCGGGAGACGACATGGACCTGCACTTGATCCAAGCGGGCGGGACCTTCGAAGACGGTTCGGATTCTACCAACGAGACGGACTGCCACTTTAGAAACTGCATTCCAAACGTGCAGCCAGACTGGGGGGTGGAGGGGAACCCAGACGACGACCCGGCGCTGTTGCTGGATGACGTTTCTGGAACCGGTCCCGAGCTCATTGGAATCTTGGCCCCGGCGGACGGCGCCTACACGGTTGCGGTTCACGACTACCCGGGCTCCAGCTACGAGCCCGCCAACTCCACCACGGTGGAGGTGCTGGTCTACGGCGTGAGCGTCTTCTCAGAGACCCGGTCCATCAGCGGTGAGAACACCAAACAGCAATTCGCGGTCATCCTCTGGTCGGGATCAAGTGCCACGGTCCAGGCGGTGAGCGGAGACCCGCCTTAGACCATATGGAGTGACCGGCTCCGATTCGCAAATGTCATCATCCCGGAATGG
>CAZRYF010000010.1:99843-102032 GCA_964604165.1 uncultured Enterobacterales bacterium | reverse complement strand
GATCTCGGAGGTCGCGGGGTATCCCCAGTTGGAACCGGAGTCATTTGAGGTTGCGTCGAGGCTGGAGGGGTCCAAACAGAAACTCACCCCGGTTTCCTTGATTGGCCAGCCAAACCCACCATCTCGGGGAAGAACCATGTCTATCTGTGTATTCGGGGAAGACATGAACAACTGAATCCGACATGTCCCGGTAGCAATGTCAATACTCTCATTGAAGGTGTCGCCAACTGAACTTGAGTCATTTACGTCACTGCCAAACACGTAGTCACAGTTTCCGCCAGCAGCAGAAGAGGATTTGCACAAGACTGCATAGTCCCCGGCCCCAATCGTCAACCCATTCACCGGAAAATAGAACCTCTGCGCCGTGGAACTGCCCCCTGCGCCATCACAGTTGGAGAGAAAGAAGTACCCGCCCATGTGGTGATCGGTCGAGACGCTTGGGTTGTAGATCTCTACCCATTGGCCCTGGCTCTGATCTGAACTGAACCCTGCTGGATTTCCTTCCAACTCCGTGATGACCAGGTCCCCGGCCGTTCGAAACCCTTCATCCACCAGGTCATCACAGTCGTCGTCTTCCTCGTTGGAGACTTCCGTGGCGCCAGTGTTGATATTCCCGTCGCTGTCATCACAGTCGCTGTTGTCAGCCACCGCGCCCGAGGGTTGAACACACAACGCCTGGGCGGTGGCATTCTCGTCCCCTTCTCCGTCCCCATCAGAGTCCGTGAAGTAGTTGGTGGTACCGGTCACACCGCTGTCGTTGTCGTCCGCCACGCCATTGCAGTCCTCGTCGGTAGTGGAAGCATCGCAGACCTCGGTAGCTCCCGGGTTGATAGCGCCGTCGGTGTCATCACAGTCGTCCTGAGTCGCGGACTGGCCCGTGGGCTGGTTGCAGGCCAAAGTCGCCGTGGCGGATTCGTCGCCGTACCCATCGGAATCCGAGTCGGTGTACCAGGCGGTCTGGCCCGTAGCCGAGGCATCATTGTCATCGGCGACTCCATCACAGTCCTCGTCAGTATCGGAGGCATCGCAGACCTCAGAGCCGCCCGGGTTGATTCCGGCGGCCCCATCGTCGCAGTCACCCCCCAGCTTGGTGGGAGCTCCATCCCACCCGTTGGCGTCGACGGTGCACTCGACGTACCCGTCCCCATCATCATCCGTTTCATTGGAGGGCAGGGTGCTGGAGCAATTGTTGAGCTGGCCATCGCACAACTCTGTTGCCCCCGGAAAGGCAGTGGCCTCATTGTCATCGCAATCCGTGGCGTTGTTTGTGTAGCCCGAGGGCTGATCGCACTTGTCCTGGTTGGGGCTGGCGACCCCAAACCCATCCGCATCTACATCCAGGTACCAGGTAGTCTGGCCCGTGGCGCTGGGATCCTGATCATCAGAAAGATTGTCACAGTCCTCATCCACATTGGATGCATCGCAGACCTCCGTGTTTCCGGGGGCTCGCGTGGCCGTGGTGTCATCACAGTCATTGCCAAGCTTGATCGGGGTGGCATCCCATCCGTTGGCGTCGATGGTGCACTCCACGTACCCATCGCTGTCGTTGTCCGTCTCATTGGCAGGAACCCCTGCGCTGCAGTCGTTGTCCTGGCCATCGCAGATCTCGCTGTCGCCGGGGCTGACCGTGGCGTCCGTGTCCAGGCAGTCCCCGCCCTGCTTCAGTGGGGTGGTGTCCCACCCTCCAGAGTCAATGGTGCACTCCACGTACCCGTCGTTGTCGTTGTCTACCTCATTGGTCGGGAGGCTGGTGTCGCAGTCATTGTCCAGGCCGTCGCAAAGCTCTGTGGCCGAGGGATGGATGGTGGCGTTGGAGTCCACACAGTCGTCTCCGCCATTGTGGAGACCGGTGCCATCCCAACCAGCCCCATCCACCGTGCACTCCACATACCCGTCGCCGTCGTTGTCCACCTCGTCCGTAGGCAGACTGTTGTCGCAGTCGTTGTCCTGGCCATCACAGATCTCGTTGTCCCCCGGACTGACCGTCGCGTCCGAGTCCAGGCAGTCGTCCCCGAGCTTTGACGGGGAGACATCCCAGCCGCCGGAGTCCAGGGTGCACTCCACGTACCCATCGTTGTCGTTGTCCACCTCGTCCAACGGGAGGCTGTTGTCGCAGTTGTTGTCCTGGCCGTCGCAGATCTCTGTGGCCGTGGGGTACACGGTGAGGTCCCCGTCGTCGCAATCATCTC
>CAZRYF010000010.1:40628-99743 GCA_964604165.1 uncultured Enterobacterales bacterium | reverse complement strand
TCGCCCTCCTCCGCGGGGAGACTGTTGTTGCAGTCATTGTCCTGCCCGTCACAGAGCTCCGCGGCCGTGGGGTGAATGGTCGAGTCACCATCGTCACAGTCGGTGCCGGCGGTCACCCCAGAGGCAGGAGAGGCATCCCCATAGCTGTCGAGATCAGCATCGGTTTGGCAGGCAGTGGACACGCTCTCGCTGGTGGCAGCCCCAGGAAAGGTAAAGGAATCGCCATCGTCACAGTCTCCGCCAGACATGTTGCTGAAGCCCGTGGTGATGCTCCCATCCCATCCCTGGAAGTGGATTGAGCACTCCACGTGCCCGTCGGAGTCGTTGTCAAGCTCGTCGGTGGGAAGAACGAGGTCACAGTCATTGTCCTGTCCGTCGCAGATCTCGGCGGCGGCCGGGTGGATGGTCACGTCCCCATCGTCACAATCGTCGAAGGCGGTCACGGCGGGGGTCCCGTCCCAGCCATTCACATCTTCTGTGCACTCCACGGTGGCATCCCCATCGTTGTCCACTTCGTCCAGGGGAATGCCGTCGAGACTGCCACTGCGGCTGCAGTCGTTGTCTTGCCCATCACAGATCTCAATGGCGCCGGGAAAGATCGTGGCGTCCCCGTCCTCACAGTCGGTGTTGTTGGATGCAGTGAAGATGTTGTAGGCCTGGCATCGACAGTCTGCGTTACCCACGCCGAACGAGTCTCCATCCGCATCCGTGTAGAAGTTGGTGCAGGCAAAGGCTCCCTGGTTGTTGTCCGAACCATCACAGTCGTCGTCGAAAGCCGTCAGGCAGTTCTCCAGCCGACTTGGGTTGACCTCCGCGTTGGTGTCGTCACAGTCTTGGCCATACACCGTGGAGCCGTTGTCCTGGGCATGGTCCGCACTCTCGTACGCGTCCCCATCAGAGTCGAAATCTGACCCACCATCGCAGTCCCCGTCCACGCCGTCGTACCAGACCTCAGTGGCAACCGGATTGACTTCGGCGGAAGTGAGCCCACTGAAACCCTGCAGGACCACCGGGTCGTTCTCTGCATCATCGTGACAGTCACCTGTGTCCAGGTGCCAGATGAATTGGGTGGGATCACAATAAACCGGGGAGTTCGTGTCCACGTAGTTGATGATCTCTATGCCTGTGCCGTCTGTGACCGCGTCCGGCACATACCGATCTCCGTCCCGGTCCCCATCGTTGTTGTCACAGTTGGCGTCGATGCAGTCGTACCAAGGGTCCGGCGCATCGTTGGGCTCAATGGTGGGATCATCGTCATCACAGTCGATGAGCTGGTCCCAGCCGTCCTTGTCGCAGTCGAAGTCGTTCCGGTAGTCCCCGTCGTTCAGGGGGTCGGCCTCCGTGCCATCGCAGTCCGCGTTGATTCCGTCGTAGCAGGCGTCCGCAGCGCCGGGGTTGATATCCGCCTCTCCAAACCCCTGGTCCGTCCAGGCGGTCCAGGTCGTGTCCTCGTAGACATCGTCCAGCTCGGAGCCATCCACGCAATCATCGCCAAAACTTCCGTCATGACGCGGGTGAAAAGCTGCATCGAAACCGTCCCCATCCTGGTCGAAGTCATTTGCACCATCGCAGTCCGAGTCCACGCCGTCATACCAGGTGTCCTCTGCAGCCGGATGGACCTGGTGGGCGCCCGGCTGCTCAAACCCGGCCCCGTCCACCACCACAAAGTCACCTCCTGCACCCGGATCGTCCCAGCAGTCCTCCCCCGCCGTGCCGTCAGGCTTCTCGTGAAAGGCGGAGTCAAAACCATCCCCATCCCGATCAAAGTCGTTGGCGCCATCGCAATTCTGGTCGACGCCGTCGTACCAGACCTCGTCCGCCTCAGGAAAAATGTCAGAGTTGAGATCGTCGCAGTCCTCACCACTGGGAATCCCGTCGCCATCCAGGTCGGGAAGCTCCCAATCGACGCAGCCCACGGCTCCCCCGAGCAAAGCGAAGATCACCCCAAACGCAGGAGCGCGAAGGCGGCTCATCGCCCCTCCAAGACGGTAGGACCCGTGGCAAAGCACCCCGGCAGGTTACCCGTGGCCATCGCACGGGATCAACTGCTGTCGCAAACCCGCCGGCCTCCCTTGTCTCTTCACCTTTACCGCAGGTCGGAATCCAGCCCATGATCCAAGCGCAAGGGCTCACAAGACGCTTTGGCCCAACGACCGCAATTGCCGACCTTGGATTCCAGGTTGGAGCGGGCGAGGTCGTGGGTTTCCTGGGTCTCAATGGGGCTGGAAAAACGACCACCATGAGGATTCTCGCCGGTTCGCTCGGACCTTCCTCGGGATCGGCCGCCCTGGACGGACACGACATCCAAAAGAACCCACGTCTCGCCAAATCCCGGGTGGGGTATCTTCCAGAACGCCCGCCAGTCCACCCGGAGATGTCTGTAAGGAGCTATCTGGCCCATGCAGCACGACTGAAAGGAGCCGATCCGAAATCGGCCGTGGCCACGGTCATGGATCAGACCGGATTGGAGGCCGTGGCGCATCGACTGATAGGAAACCTCTCCAAGGGCTTTCAACAGAGGGTGGGGCTCGCCCAAGCCCTGGTTCACAAGCCCGCGGTCCTGATCCTGGATGAACCAGAGACCGGGCTGGACCCTGCCCAACGCCAGGAGATACGCAGCCTCATCCGCGGACTGGCAAATGAGAAGACTGCCATCCTTCTCTCCACCCACGTCCTGGCAGAGGTCGAGTCCCTCTGCACGCGGGTGCTGGTGATTCACCAGGGCCGCATCGTGGCCCAGGACGACATGAGCGAACTGGAGACCCTGCAGGTGCAAGTGGCTCGGCCTGGACAGGCTGCGCTTGATGCCCTGGAAGCGGTCGCCGGAGAAGGGTCCGTCGAGGCCATGGCGGACGGACGGTATTCGCTTCCGGGCCAGACGGATCGAGAAGCCCTCTCCAAAGTGGCCACGGCTTTTGGGCTGTTGGAGTTGACGAACAGAAACCGACTGGAGGAGCGATTCCTTCGCCTGACCCGGGGCGATGAATGAAACCCGTACTCTCCATCGCCCGCCGGGAGCTTGGCGCCATCTTTGCCACGCCCGTGGGATGGGCCTGCCTCTCGTCCCTGCTCTTGATGACGGGCCTCTTCTTTGCATGGATGCTCGGCCTCTACGCGGAGACCGCCCTCCAAGCCGCCACCAGCCCCTGGGACGACCCGGTCAACCTAAACGACCACCTCATCGCACCCTTCTTCGGGAGCTGGGCGGTCATTCTGCTCTTTCTGTGTCCCGCCATCAGCATGGGCCTCATTGCACAGGATCGAAAGGAGGGCAGCCTGGAGCTGCTGCTCACGGCACCGGTAAGCACCACGCAGATCGTGCTTGGAAAGTACCTGGGCGCCTTGGGTTTCGTAAAGGCAATGCTGGTGTGTACCCTGCACTTTCCAGTGCTGCTGTGGTGGTTGGGAGAACCGGACCCGGGGGTGCTTCTTTCCTGCTACCTGTCGATTCTCCTGCTCTCGAGCGCGTTCCTGGCGGTGGGTCTCGCCGCGTCTGCCATGACAAAGAGCCAGCTGGTGGCTCTGTCGATCTCCTTTGCGGTTCTGTTGGGGTTCTGGGTGCTTGGGGCCACAGAGCCCCAGACAGGCAGCATGCTCTCAAGCTGGGTGGAACACGCTTCCTTGCTGGACCACATGGAGCGCTTGACTCGAGGTGCCCTGCACACCCAGGACCTCGCATACTTCGCGGGCTTCACGGCCTTTTTCCTGTTTGTCGCTCACCAGCGCATTGAGGCCATGCGGTGGGCGGAATGATGGGCATCGCACGAGTCTCCTTTGGCGTGCTGGGGGCAATCCTGGTCCTGGTCTTTCTGGCCCACCGGGTGGTGACCAGCACCGTGGTGGCTGCCCCCCTTGGCGGCGTGGGCGCAGCGCTGCTGCTGCTCTACCTGTGGTTGGACCGGGACTCGGCCCAGCAGGCGGTCCGAGACCCCACCTTTCGCAACACCGGAAGGATTGCCGGGGTGATTGGGTTGGCAGCTGCCGTGGTGGTCGCCCTGAATGCCGTCGCAATTCGACACGACCGATCGTTCGACCTGAGCCTCTCCCGCACACACACCCTGGGAGACCAGAGCGTTCAAATCCTCTCCTCTCTGTCTGCTCCTGTGGAGGTCGTGGGGTTCTTTGTCTCTGGAAGTCCGGAGCAGGCAGCATTTCTGGCGCTGATCAAGCGAATGGCACTTCACACCTCTTATCTGGAGTACCGAACCCTGGACCCGGTGCGAGACCCGACCAGCTACCGAAAGTACGAGAAATACATGGACCCGGCTGCACTGGGTTCCGACCGGATCATCCTCCTGCAACAAGAGCGGTCCGAGGTCTTGTCCGGCCGCACCTCGGAGAAGACCCTGATCGACGGAATTGTACGCATCTCTTCAGGGGTGGAGCACCCAATTTGCTTTACCGTAGGCCACGGAGAACGCGGGGTGGATGCAGATGAAACCCTTGGGGGGTACGGAGCCGTCATTCAACGGTTGGAAGGCCAGAACTACCAGGTAATGAACCGAACCTTGCTCAGGGAGGGGCTTGGGGACTGCGACACCGTGGTGGTGGCAGGACCCAGGGTGGGCTTTCTACCCGAGGAACGGGAGCTGATTTGGGGACATGTCTCGGAAGGTGGTGCAGCCCTACTGCTGCTGGATCCCGTGAACCCGGACGCAGTGGACCCCCTGGCGACGGAGCTGGCCCGGTACGGTGTCTCGGTGGGACGAGACCTGGTGCTGGAGGTGGACCCCACGCGACAACTGGCCGGGGTGGACGGCACCTGGGTGGTGCTGGACTCGGACTCCTTTGGCCCCCACCCGATTGGGGACGGCCTGCGTCACAGCGTGGTCCTGCAAGGGGCACGAAGCGTGGACCTCTTGGACACAGAAGGACGAACCCTGGAGATCTTGGCAGCCACCACCCAAAAGTCCTGGGCTGAGACGAATCCAGCGAGCCTGTTGGGAGAGGTGGCAGCAGAACCGGACCCCGAAACGGACCGCCTGGGGCCCATTCCCCTCGGTGTCGCCTCCGAACCCGCCGCCGGATCAAGAGAAGGGCGGCTCGTGGTCTTCGGAGATGCCGACTTTCCCTCGAACCAGTTTGTGCTCCAGGGCGTAGGAGACGACCTGTTCCTCAACGCCCTGGCCTGGTTGTCAGAAGAAGACGCGCAGCTGGCCGAACGCGCCCAAGACCGGGAACCTCCCTCTCTGCAGGCCACCCAGGCACAAATGCGCATCGTGTGGCTTGTGAGCGTGTTGGCTGCACCGGGACTGGCGATGCTTGCCGGCGCTGCTTCCTGGCTTCGCAGACGCAAGCGATAGCAAGAGCTACCCCAATATCTTCTGCAGCTGGGTAGCAAGGCCCAGGTTGCTGGCGGTCAGCTTGCCGGTCATGAAGAGCTTCATGCCGAGGCCTGGATTGTCCAGCAGCGACTCCCAGTCGTCCTTGGCACAAGTAATGACGCAGTCCGGGGCTTCGTGGGCGCCTTCGGTGACTGCACCGCCACTACCGCCACTCATATCTACGGTCCAGGTGCCGGCTTCCCCAATGTCGAATTGAAACACCTTTCCCACCGACGCAGCCAGTTCGGAGTGCTTCTCAAACTTTTCCGGAAGGTAGGAGTTGAAGAACTCTGCAGTATCAGCCATGTCGCGCCCTCCCCGTGTCCTGGATGTACCGCTGGCGAGACGAGGCCGCAAGCGCCATTGTCATCCCCCCTCCTCGTTTGAAAGCCACTGGTTCACGGTCCGCCTCTTCCCAAGCTGCAGTTGATCCCAATCGTCCGGAGCGGTCTGTTGATCCCGAAGCAGCGCCTCCAGCTCCGAGGACATGCGGCGGGGCATGCGAGACGGCCTCTGCCCCTCCCGCGTACAGACCTCCAGGGCGAGGGCCGAGACACGCCAGCGCTCGGGTCCCAACAACTCCAGGCACTCCCCATCATGCTCGCCAACCATGACCCGCCGCACCGCCCGAGTGGCATCCTGAATCCACAGTGGCTGAACCCATGCATTGGGTCCAGCAATCCGCGGCGCCCTCCCCACGGACAGAGCGGCCAACCAGGGAGATGTCAGCGCATCTCCCCTCCCGAACACCACGGGCAAGCCCAAGCAGACTGCCGGCGGTGCACGATCTTGAAGCTGTCTTCGCGCCGCGTGGTGGGCCCGCCCTCCTATGGAGGTCGCATCCTCCGAGGCACCCGTCGGACCCAGGAGAATAAACCGTTCGGCGTTCGCCTCCTTGGCCGCCCGAGCGGCCTGCAATACACCGACCTCCGCCACGTCTCTGACTCGCCTGGCATCCGCGCTCCAGGCGGCAAAAACCACAACCTCAGCCCCCTCCATTCCGGCACGAAGCCCCTGTCCTGAAACAACGTCGCACCTCCGCCACAGGGCAGGAAGCGGAACCGGGACAGGGGCAAGGACGGTGACTCGGTGTCCTTGTGTCGTGAGGTCTCGGCAAAGAGCCTGAGCCACCCGGCCCGCGCCCACAATCACGACAGGGGTCATCAGGCCGCATCCAAGAGACGAATGAATCCGGAGAGTTGCTGCCCATCCACTGCAAAACGCCCCAGGGATTCGGGCCCCCAGCCATGCCAGTCCGAACCCCCGGTCAAAGCCAACCCCGCCTTCTTGGCCAGTTTTTTCATGGTGCGCCGCTTCGGAGCGCCCATCTTGGGACGAACACCCTCAAGAGCATGGAGGCCCAGCTTCTTCAGCGGTCTGGCCCACTCGGTGGCCCACGCAAGGGGCGGATGAGCCCATGAGGTGATCCCCCCTGATGCCCGTGCACGCTCGAGGCCTTCTTCAAGGGTCAGCTCCAGCGGCGGCAGGAGCCCTCTTTTTCGAGAGAGATGGCCCCGGAAAGCCTCGTCCACAGAACCCACGTGCCCGGCAGCGACAAGGGCTTGGGCCAGGTGAAACCTTGTGAGGGAAACCTTCCCGCTCCGGGCCTCCTCGGTCGCTACGGGCAGTCCCGGTAGGTTCAACTTTTCACGAATGTACTCGTAACGATTTGCCCGACCCCGGGCCTGTCCTGTACAAAACTCCCGGAACTCCAAGGGCATCTCCGAGGGGAAGTAGACCAGCATGTGCAGCTCTACCTCCTTGTAGCGAACCGAGATCTCCGCGCCGTGGAGCAGGTCCAAAGTATGCTCCCCAAAGGTGTGCTGTCCCGCTGGAAGGCTCGGGCCGAGATCGTGATCGGTCAAGGCCACCACGTCCAATCCACCCTGGGCGCAAAGGGCCAGCACCTCCTCAGGGACTCTCGCGCCATCAGAGAGCCGGGTGTGCAGGTGCAGGTCCCACCGCACAGATGCGGATCGGCGGTTTTCGAGGCTCACGCGCTCTCCGGTGCAGCCTCCAGCCGGCTTTCCACGTCTTCGATCAAGCGATGATGGGTCTCCAGGATTGCCCTCATCTCCGCAAGGTGCTGCAAGCGAATACTCTTGAGGTGAATCACCTCCTGAAGAAGCTCTCGGTGCTCATCATGGGCCTGAGACAGCACCCGTTGGGCATCCAGCCGGGCCTCTCCCAGGAGAAGATCAGCCTCTCGACGCGCCGAACCGTTCATGTCTTCGCTGAACTTTCGGGCCACCATGAGGGTCTCTTTGACTGCATCCTCCTCCGCACGCAGGCGGGCGATTTCCTTGTCCTTTTCGGAGAGGGAGCCTTTCTGCTCATGGTTTTCCCGGATGAGCTCCTCGAGGCCCTCTCGCACCTCTTCCAGAAATGCCCCAACTTCCTCCGGGTCGTAGCCCTTCTTGTTCATGGAAAACTTCTTCTGGATGATGTCCAGCGGTGTGACCCGCATGCTCACTCTCCTATGTCCCTTGGGACAAACTCCAGGGGTTCCTGAAGGCGAACGTCGGTTCCGGGGTAGCGCACCTGAAGACGCGCTGCAAAATCAAGAAGCCTCTCATCACTCCGAGCGGAGCGGGAAACAAGGGGCTGAAGCTCCCGGGGCACTTGGGGGACCGTCGCCAACAAGAGGCGCTTGCCCGGCCACCGAAGCTGGTAGTCCCCGACGCCCGTTGCCAACTCTCCCTTGTCCGAAGGTCGCTGGGAGCGGTGTACGACCTCCAGGCCCCCGTCCCCTTCCACCACTGCCACAAGCCAGGCGGCATCCGGCACATCAAACCGCGCCGCCACCCAGCCTTCACTCCTGGCAAAACTCGCCTTCAAAGGAAAGGCTGGGGCCTCCCCGGACCGCCCGATCACCAAGAACCCTCCGAGAGAGGCCAACAACGCCAAGAGCAGGGCAACACTCCACCACCGTCCCGCCGAAGGGGCCACCGGCAGGGGCCTGGGAAGGGGCCCCACCGTGTCGATTTCTCCCCACTGCCGAGAGCGAGTCAACTCGGCAGCCGCGACGGCCACGGGTCCCAATAAAACCCCGTGTGACCACCTCCCCGGTCCTTGCACCTGGGCACCGCGAATAAACTGGCGGGGAGGGCTGCCCCGCCCCGCTGCTTCCCACAGGGCATCATTCAAGTCCGGCGCCTGGGCAGGGTGCAGGAGCAACGTGTCCGCGTCCGCGCGAATGCCGGGATGTCCCAGGCGGGCGTGCAACGTGTCCCGGTGGTGCCGAGCATCCGGATGAAGATGCAGAGCAAGCACTGTGGTGTGAGACCGGGCAATGGGCTCCGTTCCGCCCGGGGGAACCAGGTCCGCCGGCGAGAGATGCCCGCCTCGCACCAGTCGGCTCGCCCGCGCACATCGACAACAACGCTCCACGTGGCTCCTTCGCGCGGCTTCCACAGCCTCGTGTCCCCCCTGGCAGTCCGGCGCCGGTAGGCTGGCCAATCCCACCAACAGGTCGTCCAACTGCCGGAGATCCACATGGGCCAGAGAGATGGCGTCTGCTTGCAGAATCGAGCGGAGTGCGCCGCGCACCCCTTGTTGGCTGCTTTGGATGATCGCCAGATCCTTACCTGCGATCTCCGCCACTCGTTTCAGTGGGGCCTCGTCCCCATAGGCCATTCGAAAGACCCACTGGCCGAGGGGATCCAGCACATATTCCAGCCGCTCCCTCCAGCGATGGCGTGGCTCGAAGCGCACCTGCAAGTCCATTCGCCGGCGATAGCGCCTGTGCCGAACCCGCTCGATGTACTCCCTTGTAAAGAGGGATGCGAGGGACTCGGCCTGGTTCGGTTCCACGTCACATGGAAGAGACAAGAGGGCGTGCTCTCGAGCCTCGAAGAGCGTGTCTCCTCGCGGTGACAAACCTGCACGGTGGAGCTCCCAGGCCACGCGAATGGTAACCGGGGCCCAACAAGCGCGAATCACGTCGGCGGAATCGACGTGGAGAATCGGTTGGGAGAGCAAGGCAGGAAGCAGCGGGAAGGGAGGAAGGTGGGCGCACAATGATTGTAACCATGCGACCGCTTTGGCGAGATATGGAATCCCCCGCCATGCATCCTTTGGACCTCTCCATCGTTGTGATCTACCTGTCGGGGGCCCTGGGGGTGGGTTTGGCGCTGGCCCGTCGGGCAAGCCAAAGCAGCGACGAGTACTTTCTCGCGGGGCGAACCCTGCCATGGTGGCTGGCTGGCACCTCGATTGTAGCCACCACCTTTGCAGCGGACACACCCTTGGCGGTCACGGGGCTTGTGGCGACTGGAGGCATCGCCGGGAACTGGATCTGGTGGTGCTGGGGCATTGCGCATGTGGTGGCTGCAGTGATCTTCGCCCGGTATTGGCGGCGGCTTCGGGTGGTCACAGATGCCGAGGTGCTTGAGGTTCGGTACGCAGGGCGAACAGCTGCCCTCTTGCGGGTGGTAAAGGCGGCCTACCAGGCAGTGTTCTTGAACTGCCTGACCATGGGCTGGGTGATTCTTGCCATGCGAAAGGTGAGCTTAAACCTGTTTCCAGAGCAGAATCCTCTCCAGGTAACCTTCGGGCTGATGGCCCTGGCGGTGCTCTACAGCATGCTGGGGGGCATGCGTTCGGTTGTGCTGACGGACATGGCCCAGTTCCTTCTGGCCATGGTGGGGGCGGTCCTGCTCTTGGTGTACGTGCTTTGGGCACCGGAAATTGGGGGAGTCACCGGCCTGGTGGAGAAGCTACACCTGACCTACCCGGAAAAGGCCGGATCTCTTCTGTCCTTTGTGCCGGAGGGCGACCTTCCACAGATGCCCATCTTCTTGTTTGCGGTGCTGATGACCGTTGGGTGGTGGAGACAGGCGGAGGGCGTGGGATACATCGTGCAGCGTATCGGGGCGACCCGGAGCCCCGCGGATGCGGAGCGCTCGAGCATCTGGTTTGCGGTGCTCCACAACGCCATCCGACCTTGGCCGTGGATCCTGGTGGGGCTTGCAGCGCTTGTGTTCTGGCCCCTCGGGAGCGTACCGGACATGGGGGCCTGTGCCGACACGCTCGTGCAGTGCTCTGCTGGCTACCAGTGCACCGAAGGGATCTGTGTCTTTGACAGGGAGGCGACCTACGCCACGCTCCTGGTCCAGAAACTTCCCCCCGGGGCCCTTGGCATCGTGTTGGTCAGCCTGCTTGCCGCCTTCATGTCCACCATCGATACCCACGTGAACTGGGGGTCGAGCTACCTGGTCCGCGACGTGTGGCAGCGGTTTGTAGCCCCGGGCGGTTCCCCTCGAACGGAGGTCCTGGTCGGGAGAATCGGGGTGGTCTGCATGGCGGGAATGGCCGCCTTTGCCTCCTTGCGTATGAACTCGATCGTGTCCGTCTGGATCTTCCTGCTTACCCTCGGCAGCGGCCTGGGTAGCGTCGCCGTGGCACGGTGGATTTGGTGGCGGGTCAATGCCACCTCAGAGCTCTCCGCCCTCGTGGCCTCAACGGCATTGTCTCTGTGGGTGGTGGCAGCGGAGATCCCCAAGGCCGAGGGCATTCTGTGGGTGGCCTTTGGCAGCATGGCGATCTGGATACCGTTGGCCCTGTTTGTGGCCCCCACACCACCGGAACGCCTGGACGCGTTCTACCGAGCTGCACGACCCGTGGGTTTCTGGGGGCCTGTGGCGGCGAGAAACCCGGAGGTTGCCACCCGCCTGGAACGCGGAGCTACGGGCCGGGTTGGGGCGGGCCTACTCGCGGTGTACGGCACCTTGTTTGGCTTGGGAGGGTGGCTCCTCCGCCAACAAGCCGGTGGGTGGCTTCTCTTGCTTCTCTTCGGAATGGCCGCCTTTATCTGGCTTCTCAAGAGTGCCCGCGAGGAAACTGACGACGATGCTCAAGGTTTGACTGGCTGATCCGAAAGGACTGTGTAGATCCAAAAGGCGCCGAAGAAAACTCCGACGCCTCCAAGAATCAGTGAATCATTTTTCACTGGTTACAAATGTATACGATTATGCAGCAACCACGACCGCAGCAGCCTGGACGGGCGCCGTGGCTTCTTGTTCCGCCAAAATATCGTTGACGGTGGCCGCAGCAGCCACAGTGGCAAGATCCTCGTCTCCGTAGAGAGACAAATACTCCTCGTAGAACAAGGAAATCAGGTCGCCGATGTTTGTGGTGGTCTTTCGCTGGTTGCGGTTCGTCATGACTGCCTCACAGGTTTGGAGGGAAACCCGTCCTTGGGTCCTTCACCAGGTGCCAACGGTTGGCATCGGGCGTTTATTTCATCCTTTGTTGTTTGCAAACTTCGTGCCAGTCAAGATTCCACCAAGCCAGGAGAATGTTCAACAAACTTCAACACATCGTGTATAAAAAATTGAGCCAACGTCAGACAATGACAACATAGGCGGCCGCCAACAAATCCACCGAGCCACTGCCCGCCTCCAAGAGCGCCCGCGCACAATCAGAGGAAGTCGCGCCACTGGTCACAACGTCATCCACCAGAAGGACGTGACGAAACTCCCCGGCGTCCCGCGCAGAAAACGCCTTGGCCACATTCGAGGAGCGTGCAGACAGGGGGAGAGACGCTTGGACTCGTCGCTCCTCCCTGTGAAGCAACTTCATGACAGGAGCGCCAACACCTTCCCCCACCTTCACCGCCAACACCTCCGCCGGGGAGAATCTTCGCCGCCGCCAGGCGGCCCGAGACTGAGGCACCGGGACCACGGCGTCCACCTCCCAAGCCGACGCCGCAGCCGCCTGGGCGACCCATCCGCCCAGCTCTCGTAACGCGACCGGGTCTGGCCGGTACTTCCCCCGCCGAATCCCGGCACCTACAGGGCCGTCATAGGAACCATAACCCCAGGCCCTTCGCACCCCCCGAGGACACCGGACCAGGGGGCGCAGGGATCTGGGAAGACCGTCGATACACTCTGGGCACCAGGCGCTCGCCTCCCTGCCCCAGCGCTCGCGGCCACAACCCGCACACTCCGTGGGAGCCAACACATCCAGCACATCGCAAACCCAGCCACGCATGATTCCACTCTCCTGCACCGGTAGATAGGCACCGATTGGGAAAGGTCAAGCGTGGTGGTAGGGCTCCCGCCGAAGGATGGTCCAGGCCCGGTACAGCTGCTCCAGGACCAACACCCTGGCCACCTGGTGGTTGAGCACCATGGGGGAGAGGGAAATACAGCGCCGCGCCTGGGTTCGCACGGCCTCCCCATGTCCGTAGGCACCACCAATTGCGAAGACAAGCCCCCCAGCCCGTTCTTGCCCCGCGCTGTCCAACAGAGTCGCCCAGGCCTCGGAAGACAAAGAGTCGCCGCGCTCATCCAGCACGATGAGCCACTCCCTCGGGCGCACCAGCTTCAAGAGCCGTGCCCCCTCGTCTCTCTGCCCTTCTCCGACAGCACTTCCCCGGTAGGGCTTTGCCTGTACCTCCTCAAAGGAGGTGTACCGAGCGATCCGGCGCCCATAATCCTTGGCCGCCGTGTCCGCCCAACCCGTTCGTCCACGGGAAAATGTGACCAGCCGAATCTTCACACGGCAGTGCTGGCAACCCGGGCCTCTTCCCCGGACGCGCTCATTTCCACGCGAGGAGCGTCACGCCAGAGCCCCTCCAGGTCGTAGAACCCGCGCATGGGCTCGTCAAAGACGTGGACAACGATGTCTCCGAAATCCAGCAGCACCCACCGAGCGCCATCAAATCCCTCTGTGGAAATGGGTGCCACGTCGTACTCCAACTTGAAGGTCTCGAGAATCGCCTCAGCAATAGCCCGTACATGTCGACGGTTGGTTCCATTGCAAATGACGAATTGGTCGCAGAAGGAGACGCGACCCTGGAGGTTCAGGACCACAATGTCCTCCGCCTTCTTGTCGTCGGCGATCTGAGTGGCAAGGCGAGCGAAATCACGCGGGTCGCGAATAGCAACCTCCCAGGTGGGGGGAATTGAAGAGGGAATACCCGTTGGTTCTCAACGGATTCCTTCAGAGTCCAAGGCCATGGAAGCCGACCGAACACGACACCCGCAGATGCGTTCATGGAAGCGGGGTTTGGAGTTCAAGGGAAGGTTCACAAAAAGGAAGGGCCAAGCGGATTGTTCGCGTACGACCTGACTCCATCGTACCCGTATCTTCCCCTGCTCGGCAAGGGGAAGCACCGCCTTGAGGGAGAGTCATTCCCTTCTCGGCCGCTCCTCGAGCAAAGGGCGCCTTGCGGCGGAGGGAGGGGACAAGTCCGGAAACACCCCAAAATCTGCTCGTTCAAGGACCAAGCCCACCGTGACGGGGCGGTCCGGGTTCCCTGCCTCAAAATAGACTCCTTTCAGCTCGGCCCTCAATCGCACCGCCGTAGACTTGTCAACGATGACCCGACCCGCCAGAGACTCGGGCTGGTGCGAACCGGGAGAAACTCCCTTCCCCTCGGGAGCCAGGGAGAGAAGAAACCGGCGCGCAGGCCGAGACTCGACCATCTCGTCCCCATCTGATGCCGACACGTGGCCCCCGCGAAACGGCTCCAGAGCGCGCTCCCAATGGCTCCAGGAGCCGGCCAGTTGGACCCGGTACAATTCCGCATCACTCGCCTGCCGGAAGCGCCCCTTGCCGGCGCGGGTATACGCCACCCCCCCCACAATCAGCTCCTCCGTAGCGAGGCGATCATCTCGCAGGCGTCGAACCAGGAAGTGATCCCAGTCGCCCCAGACAAGCTCCAGGGTCTCGGTGGTGCTCCCCCCCCGCGCTGCTCCCCGGTCCCAGGTAAGCGTGGAAGACATGCGGTGGGGACCCAGGCCCGCCACCGACTCAAAAGACACCACCTCGGATGCCGAGAGGGTTGAATCCCCAGAAGCCGTCCCCCTCTCACATGAGAGGAGGAGCATTAGCGCCGACACCGTTGTGGCAAAACCAGCCACCGCCTCTACTCCTCGCCCTCCTCGAGCATATCTCGGAGGCGCCGAGCACATTCTCCTACGAGGGCATCGATTCCCTTTCCGCTGACCGAACTGATGCACCAGGGACGCAACCCAAGCCGCTCTTCAAAGCGTCGCAAGAGGGACGCCAGATCGTCCTCCGACAACAGATCCACCTTGGTGAGCACCGGAACCTGACTGAGGTCGGCCAGCTTCTCCGAAAAGGCTGCCAACTCCTTCACCAAGGCCTCGTAGCGCTCAAGGGGATCCTCCACGGACTCGCCGATCTCCATGGCGCTCACCATGTGCAAGAGAAAACTACAGCGCTCGACGTGGCGCAGAAAGCGATGGCCCAGCCCGACTCCCTCGCTGGCCCCCGCCACGAGCCCCGGGATGTCCGCCACCACAAAGCTCTCCTCCCCCCCGGGAGAGACCACTCCCAGGTTTGGAACCAAGGTGGTGAAGGGGTAGTCGGCCACCTTTGGCTTTGCCCTTGAAATGCGGGAGATCAAGGTGGACTTCCCCGCATTTGGAAAGCCAAGCAAGCCCACATCCGCCAAGAGCTTCAGCTCGAGCCCCAACCGGCGCTGCACGGCGGGTCCACCCTGCTCCACCTGCCGGGGAGTCCGGTTGGTCGACGACTTGAAGTGGCTGTTACCTCGTCCACCGCGCCCACCGCGACACACCACCGCCACCTGCCCCTCCGCCGCGAGGTCCGCCACCTGGACGTCCTCGTCGAGATCTCGGATCACCGTCCCCACAGGGACCTCGATGACCCGGTCTTTTCCATTGCGGCCCGTCATGTTCTTGGCGCCGCCGCCGCCGCCACCCTTGGCCGGATACAGGCGTGTTCCCCGCAGGTGGTACAGAGTATTCAGGCGCCGGGTGGCCACCAGGACCACGTTTCCCCCACGACCACCGTCACCACCATCCGGCCCACCCCGGGGAGTGTACGGCTCCCGGCGAAACGAGAGGGACCCGTCCCCGCCACGGCCGGACACACAGGTAATCTCAACCTCGTCAATGAAGCGCAATTGCGCTCACGCTGCCTAATCAGCGGTTACGGAGATGCGCTTCTTCCCGCCGCGGAAGGTCTCGTAGTGGACCGTTCCATCCACCAGGGAGAAGAGCGTCCAGTCCCGGCCCGTGCCAACATTCTGGCCCGCGTGAAAGCGGGTTCCAAGCTGGCGCACCAAGATGTTGCCGGCGCGAACCGACTGCCCATCTCCCTTTTTCACTCCCCGGTACTGGGGGTTGGAGTCACGTCCGTTCCGGGTGGAACCCTGGCCTTTCTTATGTGCCATTGGAAACTCCTAAGCCTCGATGGCCATGATTTCGAGGGTGGTGTGGGAGTGCCGGAACCCGCGAATCTTGCGGCTGCGCTTCCGACGCTTGTACTTGTAGGTGATGACTTTGTCGCCAAGTTCGTGGGAAAGCACCTTGACCTTCACCTTGGCGCCCTTCACCGTGGGATCACCGATTTTGACGTCATCGCCATCGCCCACCATGAGCACGTCATCCAACGAAGTTTCGGTCCCTACCTCCGCATCCAGGCGATCCACCTGTACGTGGTCTCCCGCGGAAACGCGAATCTGGCGGCCAGAAGTTTTTACAACTGCATACATTGGGAGCTCCCAAAACGATGGCGCACGAGGTCCACCCGTCGCAACCCCGGGCTTTTAGGGGGTTTGGGGGGGGCTGTCAAGGCAGAACGCGATGCCCCAGCGACACGCGAAGCTCATCCAGGCGGGCCTGGACCTCCTCGGCGCCAAGGTCTCGATAGCGATCAGGGAGCATTCGCCTGGAGCTGGCCTCAAAGACCGCCAGCATTTCCATGAACGCCAGCATGCGGGTGTCCTTGGAAGGAATCACATCCACCACTGCGCTGGAGAGGTCCGCGGGGGCTATTTCTTCCCGCCCGTCCCGCCCCGCGTTGGCGGATGCCGCCAAGAGCACCGCCTCAATCTCCGCGGCAGAGTACCCGTCGGTACCCTCCACCACGCCTTCAACCTCAACTCCTTCCGCCAGGGGCAGCCGGTTCTTCCGCACCAGCGCCCGAACAACGGCTTCCCGCTCCACCCTGGATTCCGGGAAAAAAAACGGAATCTTCAGGTCAAAACGCCCGGGACGCTTGAGGTCGGCATCCAACTTGTCAGGCCGGTTTGTCATCAGCAGAATCACCACGCGTCCCCGGTGGGAGGTGTCCGACATGAACTCCTTCAACCGGGCAATCACCCGGGAGTTGGTGCCCCCATCGCTCTCGCCCCCGGAGGAAAGAGACCGGTCCGCTTCATCGATGATCAGCAGGACATACCCCAGAGCCTCCACCACTTGGAGCACCTTCTCCAGGTTTGCCTCTGTCGACCCCACCCACTTTTCCCGAAAATTCTTGAACCGAATGCAGGTCAGGCCCGACTCGCCAGCAAAGGCCTCGGCCACGTAGGTCTTGCCCGTTCCCATGGGGCCCACGAAAATCACCCCCATCGGGACCTGGTTGCGTCGCCCCCCTTTGATGGCGGCGGCGATGCCCATCAGGTCGGTCTTGATACGCTCAAGCCCACCCACATGGCTGAAATCGTGGCGAGGATCCACGAACTCCACCAGTCCGCTGCATTCCTGTTCAATGATGGCCTTCTTTCGAAGCGCCACGGTGCGAAAGGTGATGGGCTCCCCGGACTGCCTGGCCTGGCGCAACAGGCTGCGCACATGGACCAGGGAGAGTCCCGCGGTGTGCTGGGCGAGGGCGGCGTCCTCCATTTCCATGGAGACCAAAGCGTGGTCCAGGCTTCCTATGTAGGCCTCCCGCTCAGCTGCATCGGGCAGATGAATCTCGATGGGCACCAGCTGGGCGGACGAGAGCAGCCGACGGTTGAGGTCGCTCATGTGCTGGGTCACCAGGAGCACCAGGTTGTCGGACTTTTGAAGGTCTGGATCCTGGGTCCACCGCTGGAGGGCGACCAGGTTGGCTTTGTCCGCTTCGCCCATGTAGGAGAGGTCCGCCTTGGGCACGAGGGTCTCCACGTAGTCAAGCACCACCGACACCCCCGCGTCGGAGGTGGTGACCAAATCCTCCACCAGGGACAACACCCCGGCTGCATCCTTGGGCAGATCTCCCATGGGTGGCTCCCCATCCACCATGCGCCGGGCGTTCACGATTCGCTCCACCGCCTTCTCCATCTTCTTGTCGGAGAGACCGACGCCCTCGGAGCAATTCCAGGTGAGAACAATCTCCTTTGACCGTCCAAGAAATCGCTCGAGGAAGGCCTTCAGGGGCAGGTAGTCCGGGGCGCCCTCTTCTTCCCAGCGAAAGAGATCCCGCACATTCCCGTGGAGCAGGAACACGCTGGCCTCCCCAGCCAGGTAGCGAGACCGCAGGTCCTCTGCCCAAGCGGGCAAGACAAGTGCACCCGACATCAACACCCCTGGGTCAGGTAGCGGTCACATCCAGATCGGTTGCGGAGGCTGCGGGAAGGTCCCAGGTAGCCTCTGCCATGGACTCGCTCTCCATCAAAATCAGCAAGGTCTCAATCCGCCCCCCCAGCTCGGCGGTGGCTAGTTCAAGCCGCTTGATCCTCTCTTCCAACTCCTTTTCGCCCCCTCGATTGGCGACGGCCACGGCGCTCACAATCGCATCAGCGCCTACCTCCAGGGCCCCGAGATCGTCCATGCGCTCCACAAGCTCCTGAATCTCTCCGCTGGGGCCATCGAGTTCGTCCACCCGCTCCTCCAACAGCTCCATGCGGCGACCGTCTCCATCCAGGGACTTTACCCGACGAGCCAGCTCTCGCAGCAGGGTCTCTACCTGATCAAGGCGCCCGTCCTCCAGCTGGCCAAGGCGAAGATGAAGCGCCTCGATAGAAGACTGCATGTCCAGGGCCTGGGGTCCACGGGCGGCCTCGGTGACAGCCTCCTCCAGTCGGCTCAAGCGTGCCACAACCCGGCGGGTGTGCTGCTCCAGGCAGACCACGCCCCCCAATACCGGCACCCGAGGTCCCGTTTCATCTTCCAACTCTCCGCGCCTGACAATTCGCACAGACGCCCACCGGGGCCCCGCGCTGAAGTACTCGGCCTTGATGGGAGTGGTCAGCCCGAGAACCACCGTAAAGAAGCCTCCGGGAGCCACCACAACCGAGGTGTGTTCCTCGGTCCAGCAACTCCGCTTGATGCGTTCGTCGGAATGCAAAGCAAAGCGCAGGTCGTACGTGCCCGGATTCGCCGGGCGCCCGTCCCGGCGAGCCAGTCGGCCGTGGTATTCGATACCTGTGACCAGCAGCGCCATTACCTGCTCTCTCTTTGCCCCCTGGGGGCTTGTGCCTACCTTTGCAGCGTACGAAGGCGCGGTGTTCCGTGTCAAACGCTTGTGCTCCTCTCCCCCTCCAGGACCACCATGCGAATCCTCGTGACAGGCGGCGACGGACTGCTCGGCGGCGCGCTGGCACGGCGAGGGCTCCTGGCGCCGGGCCGACTGAACTTGGACGTCACGAATCCAGCACAGCGGGATCGATTCCTGGAGGTGCACCAGCCTGACAGGGTGGTGTTCTGTGCCGCACTGACCGGGGTGGATCAGTGTAGTTCCGACCCGAGGGCCCACGCCGTGAACGTGGAGGCCCCCATCGCCTTTGCGGGGCTTGTGCCCACCACCCTCCTTTCCAGCAACTATGTCTTCGGTGAAAGCGGCCCCCATTTTCCCGGGGATCCGACCTCGCCCGTCAACACCTATGGAGAGCAGAAGGTCGCAGCCGAGCAGGGGGTGCTTGCCCTGGGAGGCGACGTCATTCGAACCGGCTGGCTCTATGGAGAGGGGGGCACCAACTTCCCGTCGACCTTGGCGCATCGCCTGAAAGCTGGACCCGTGAAGGCGCTGGAGGGATGGCGAGTTCAGCCCACCTGGGTGGAAGACCTTGCCGACGCGGTTCTGGCGTTGCCACCCGGAATCACACACGCCATCGGCTCGGAGGAGACCACCTGGGCGGAACTGGCCCTTGTCTTGGCGGAGGAAATGGGGTTGACGGGCCACGTGGAGGTGGTCTCGGATCTTTTCCTGGGTCCCCGCCCATCGGATGCACGCCTGGCCCCCGCGCGGCTTCCGGGATGGTCCGAGCGAATCGGCCAACTCCTCTCTTTGGGATAGGGTTGTCGCCATGCGGTTTGTCTCTCCCTTCGTGTCCACGGTCGGTGGCCTCACCACCACCGTGCGGGACATCGCTCGCATGCGAGAGGTGGCGGGGATTCTCGTGGGCCACGGTCTTGGCGCGCTGGTATCCACCCTGGAGATTCCCGGATTCAAGTCCCGGGTGCGAACCTTTGAGTCGAACCCGGAGCGCGTGGCTTCTGCCTTTCAAGAACTGGGGCCGACGTTCATCAAGCTGGGGCAGGTGCTTTCCACCCGTGGAGACGTCTTTCCGCTTGCCTACACCGATGCGCTTCAAGCGTTGCAAGACAATGTAGGCCCGCTGCCTTTTTCAGGCATCGAACAGCAGATGCACAAGGAACTGGGACGTGACTGGCGGTCCAAGCTGGCAGACTTTGACGAGACCCCAATCGCCACTGCCTCCATTGCCCAGGTCCACCGCGCCACCCTGGTGGGGGGGGAGCAGGTCGTCTTCAAGGTTCGGCGCCCGGGCATCCTGAAGCAGGTGCGCTCGGACCTGTCGATTCTCCAGCTGCTCATCAATCGCATGGTGGTGGAGTACCCGGACACGACCTTTTTTGACCCGGATGGAATCCTGCGGGAGTTTGAGCGGGCGCTGGAATGCGAGATGGATTTCGCCCAGGAGGCGGCCAACATCCGACAGTTCGAAGACAACTTCGCCGGGGACCCCTGCGTGCGCATTCCACGGGTGGTGTCCTCGTTGACTACGTCGGCGGTGCTGTGCATGGAGTTTCTGGACGGGGTTCGCATCCGGGAAGCACGGGAGGCAGGCTTTGACATGAAGCTTGTGGGAGAGCGGTATCTGGACATGAACTACCGCATGATGCTGCACCAGGGGTTCTTCCACGGGGACCTGCACCCGGGCAACGTCCTGGTGCTGCCCGGGGAAGTGATCGGACTCTTGGATTTCGGCATGACCGGCCGGCTCACCAAGGAAATGCAGAACGACCTGGTGTCGATGATCTTCGCCCTGGAGCGAGGGGACTTCCGCACCGTGGCCCGAATCTTCTATGACAACGGCATCAAGACGGGGCGAGTGGACTACCCGGCGTTCGAGCGCGACTGCGTGGAGCTGATTCACCGGAACTGGCAGGGAAGCATCAAGGACGTGCAGGTAGGCCGCTTTCTCACCGAATTGGCCCAGGGGGCAATCCACCACCGGGTGCGCACGCCCCATGCCTTCACCATGTTCTTCAAGGCCCTGCTCACCACTGAGGGTCTGGCCAAGAGCCTGATTCCCGAAGTGGATCCGCTGGAGACGGCCCGGCCCTACGTGGAGAAGCTGGTGACAGAGCGGTTTTCGCCCGCCCGCTTGAAGGAAGACCTCTTCTACAACCTGGTCACCGCCAGCTCCCTGCTGAACCGACTGCCAACGACCGTAAGCCAGTTGATGGATGATCTGGACCAGCAGCGCCTTCACATGAGCGTGCAGGTCGCAGAAGATGAGGCGACGCAGGCCGCACGCCGGCGGGGAGAGCGCCGTCTGGCGTACACCCTGCTCGCCTGCACAGGGTTCATCTGCGGAACGACGTCGCTGTTTCTGGACGCACCGACCCTCGGCGGGCACCGCATCTTGCCAATCCTGTTCTTCAGCGGCGGCCTGCTGGCCTTGGCGCGGGTGGCGCTTGGACGGCGCGGGCGCTGACACAGGGAGGATAGGGCGCTTGAACGGGGCACTGTGCATGGGGCAGGCGGGACACCCAAGGGGGGGAGATACCCCATCCACCCCACCCTCGTGTCCCGGTCAGCAGCCCCGGCGGGACACCCAAGGGGGGGAGATACCCCATCCACCCCACCCTCGCGTCCCGGTCAGCAGCCCCGGCGGGACACCCAAGGGGGGAGATAGGCTATCCCCCCTGATTCTGGCGAACTTTTTCCCCAACACTCGCCAAATTCGGGGGGGTATAAGGTACCTCTCTCCGATTCTGGCGACCCTGAGGAGGACGTCGGTCCGGAGTCGCCTTGCTGTCTCAGTGACGGGCTCCGTGGTAGTGACCCCCGGCACCTACCAGCAACTCCGAACCCCCACATCTGAAGGGTAGGTGCTGCACTTTGGAGCTTTGGCTCGGCACCGCGCTACCTCTCCCAGATACGCATGTCTGTCCCGTCTGTTCCACCGCAGTGATGCGAGCCTGGGTTCAGCCGGATCAATCGACACGCTCTCCACCACCGGAGCCACGTTCTCAATGGACACACCCTGTGTCGCGGGATCACTCTCGTCCTTGGCGACCGCCGCCACCGTCCCCACCTCGCCCTTCACAGTTTCAAAGGCCGAGAGCGTGGCCCCCTCCCCAGCCCGCTCCGTATCACCCTCCACCGTCCAGGTGTAGACGAACTCCAGCGCGTCTCGGTTAACATCGGTCCCGGTCGCGGTCTCAGTCACATCCTCGTTGGACAGCGGCACCGCCTTGTCCACGCTGACCTCGACCTCCGGCAGCGAGTTGCCAACCACCACCTCGCTCGCCACCGGTGGGCCGTCCAGTTCCCCATCGGTGGGGGTGATGATGATCTTCCAGATCTCCCCCTTTGCTGTCTCCTCCGCCCCGACGGTCATGCCTGATAGGTCCGAACGGCTGACGCCGTCCACGAACCAAAAAGCATTGTAGGAGACGGTGTCCTTGCGGTTTCCGTCTGTTGACTCGGAGAGGAACACCACGTCAAGGTCATCGGTCGTGAGCGGGTCCGCGGGGGAGAGAGCGATGGTCGCCGGACCGGGCGGGTTGTTGCAGGCGACCAAACACACGAGCCCCAGATTCAGCCAGCGAGGGCTACCAGGGGGGGGGCAGAAATCACGTCATTCTCCCGTTATAAATTACCTTATCGCGGGCCGCGAAGATTCCAACACACCAAACACAAGACACCAAGCCCGGAGGATTGTGCCACAAGCTGTGGCCCAACCAGGTATCAAGGTAGACCTTGACCGGGATAGGTCATCTCCCCTACCGAGTGTCGGCCCAACCGGCCCAGGGGCAAAAGGCCCTACCGCCCCTCCAAGAGCGCCCGCACCACCTCCAGCCGGAACGCCAGGGACTCCACCTCCAAGCCCGCCTCCAGCGCGGCCCGGGCCTGGTTTGTTCCCAGCGCACCCAGCAAACCGACCGCCGCCGTGGCGACCTGGTACTCGGTGTCCTCCAGTGCTCCACGCCCCAGGGTCTCCAGGCGGTTCAGCTCTCGGCGTCCCAGGACCTCTCTCTCGATCCGACCTTCCAAAGCCCACAAGGCCTGGGCGCGGGTCTGGCGGTCCGGGTCTTCCGCGAGGGAAAACGCTTCAGAGAGGGGACGATCTCCGCGGCGGACCTCGATCAGGCGGGCGTAATTCGCAACAAGGGAATCCGGATCGCGGGTGGCTTCGTGGATCAAACCCGCCGCCACCTCGCCCGCAAGAGGCTCCAGAAAGTCCAGCGCCTCCAGACGGGCCTCAGACACATCTGAGGCCAAGAGCTCCACAAAGATCGCCGATCCCTCGGAAGATCCCAACCGCACGAGGGAGGCCGCGATGGGAAGCACCAGCTCCTCCTCCACCCGCGTTGACCCGGCCACCAGGCCCTCCACCAGCTCCTGCCGCCCCAGGCGCCCGCAATCATGGAAGAACACCAACTCCAACGGAAAGTCCCCCCGGGCGAGACCCGCTTGCAGGGCCGGAAGCACAGCGTCCCCCCCCATGCCCAAGACAGCCAGCTGCAAGGGGGCTGCCTGCCACCACTCGCGTCCGACCACCGCGGCCTCCAACACCTCCCTCGCTTCCGTGTGACCCGCCTCCGCCAGCAGAATCCCGGTATGCCCCCGCGTGTACGGGTCGACATCTTCTCGAAGCACGAATCCCTGCAACAACTCAAGGCTCTCCCGCTCCGGCATTCGCACTCCCAGTGCCTCCACCGCCGAACGACGCACATACGGACTGGGATCAAACAGGGCGCGGCTGGCGTGAGGTTCTGGGGAAACGCCATGGACCACCAGTAGACCCAGCGCCTCCTTGCGCGTGCCCACATCCACGTCCTGGGCCCCGGCCTCCAGCACCTGCTGCCAGCGAACCGGCATCTCCAAGCGCGGCCCCTCAACGGCCGCCGCGGGTTCCGGGGCGGGCGACCTCGTCGCGCAAGCCACCCACATCAGCACTCCCAGCATCAACCGCCTGTCAGCCGCTGCAGCTTCCGGCCAGCCTTCTGGTAGAGCTTGTCGTTGGGGTCATCCACGAGATCCTTGACCTCCTGGAAGTAGGCGATGGCCAGCTCCAGGTTGTTGGACTGCTCCATGACCAGGGCGTTGTTGTAGACCTCCCGAGCACGCTTTTTCAACCTAGACTGCACATCCTTGAGCTTGGTGCTTGCTGCCGCGTAGTCCTTGTCCTTGCGAAGAGCCGTTCGCAGCTCCCTGCGGGCTTCTACCAGGCGCCCGGCCTTGATGTGGTTCACCCCCTTCTTGTAGTACCGAAGCGCATCCCGCCTGCGATCCGCCCGCGCCGTGTTGACGCAGTTCTCCGCTTCGTAGAACAGAGCCGTTTGGGTTCGGTTTGCATCCAAATCCATGGCTTCCTGGCAGCGACTGATGGCCTCGTCGAAGTTCCCTCGTCCCCGCTCTTGCTTGCCCCTGCCGACCAGTGTGGTCATTTCAGCGGCCAGCTGATCGGCGTTTCTCTTCTTCACCTGCCGCCCGATGGCCCGCTGGCGACTTGCCAGCTTGGCTTCCAGGTCTGCCAGCTCCGGATCACCCGGGTTCATTTCCAGCGCGCGGCGCACCTCGCCCAGGGCGCTGCCCGCCCGGCCCCTCTTCAAGGCCGACTGGCCCAACTCCAGCGCCTCGGCTTTTGCCGCCTTTCTCTCATCGTCCGAGGCCGCCCGGCTGGTCACGGCTACCTGTAGCTTGTCAATGGCCACAAACTCGCAGGACATGTACTGAAGACGCTTGGCGTCTTCCCGGGCGGGCACCAATTCCAATGCCCCGTTGAACTTCACGAAGGCCTCAAAGTACTGGCCCTTGTCCCGAAAGAGACCGACCCCCTCCCGTACAAGTCGCTCGGCTTTCGCGTTTCGAACCGGATCCGCATCCACCACAAACGTCCCGCCACCACCACCCCGGGCCGGTCGATTCCCCAGGATTCCTCCCACGGTCTTGAAAACAAACATCACCCCCACCAGAACCAGAAGCCCCACCGTCAGGGTGCGCACCCAATTTCCAAAGAGCCCTTCCCCCGAGTTCCGCGACTTCAGCTTCTTGGTGCCTCCCCTGGAGGTGTCCAACTGCATTTCCATGCCGCCAAACGAGTACTCCGAGTGGGGAACGGGCCCCAGGTTCGGTTGGAGCTCCGGTGCGAGCGGCAGGGAAGAGGATGGTGCCGGTGGCGCCCCGGGCGGCGGGGCGGCCAAAGGCGGAGACTCCATCTGCGGAGGAGGCAGTGCCGGCGACGTGTCCAGCAACGGAGGGTCCACCATGGGAGGCGGAGCGATGGAGGGAATGGACGGGGGCGCGGAAAAGGCTTCTTCCTCCGGCGACCCACCCAGGAACGCACCAAAATCCTCCGTCCCCGTGGCATCCTCTTCAGGCTCTTCCATGGATGCACGAAGCTCCTCGGGAGACATCATGAGGGTGCCTGTGTCGGAAGGCCCATCCAAATCGAGATCCAGAAACCGAAACTCCGTCGCCCCGATGCGGATGATGTCCCCGTCCTGCAGGGCATGTTCCGTCGCAATCTGGCCATTGACGTACAGCCCATTGGCGGAACCATGGTCCACAATGAGCCAAGCCCCTTCTACCTGCTTGACCTCCGCGTGCAGCCGAGACGCAGCCGGTTCCAAAAGGACAATGTCGCGCTGTTCTGAACGCCCCAGGGTCATATCTCGATCCAGGTCGATTCCCCCGGGCAATCCCTCCCCGGCCAACACCTCCAGGCGACCGGTCGCAACATTGATGGGCAAGGAAAGCGAGATCTCCTCGGCCGCCCCAACGAGCTGGGTGGCATCCTCTCCTTCATCGGTCAATTCGTCCGTCAACAAACCCGTGACACTTGGTTCTTCGATCTCCAGCGCCATGGAGAACGGGTCGATCACAATGACATCCCCGTCCACCAGGGTCTGGTTCTTGACCTGGCGCCCATCAAACCAGCAGCCATTTCCCGACCCAAGATCCTCAATAAACACCCGGTCATCGGTCACATGAAGCCGCGCATGCCGCCTGGACACCCCAATGTCCTCGAGACAGATCTCGCAGTCCTCGGAACGTCCGATGTCAAAAGCGCCCGGCTCAAGGTTCCTTCGAAAGAGGACTGTTCCGTCCCGACGAACCACAAGGGTGACCTGATTGCCCGACATTCGGCCCTGATCCTCCCGGGATGAGACTAACCCGGAGCCTGGGGAAACCGCCAAAGAAGGGGCTGTCTTCCCCTCCTGTGCCTACATTGCATCCTGAATCTGCTTCAGCCCTTCCTCTGCCTGCAAGAACATCTCCGATCCCGGCTTCGTGAGCTTGAGCACCGTCTGAAAGGCCCTCTCGGCTTCGCGAAACTGGCGGGAGGACTGGTAGCGCAGACCATCGCTGAAGGACCGCTGCACATCTCGCTCAATCTTCGTGGAGATACTCTCAATTCGCAGGGGACAGATCTGGCACTCCGGATCCAACTGAAGCGCTTGCTTGTACACGACCAGCGCATCGAAGAGTCGTTGAGAATTGAGCAATCCATCCGCCTTTGCCGTTAGATCTTGTGCGGTCGCGCCCGCCGGGGGGGGAGGAACCTCATCGTCGGGTTTGCCGCCTCCAGCGATCTGCCCGGCAAGCTGCGATGCGGTCAAACCCGCTGCCGACGGCTCCTCGGGTCCGGCAGGCGCCGGCGCCGAATTGAAGAGACTGGAGACGCTCACCTCGTCCTTTACCGGCACGGAGCCGTTTGCTTTTCCAGATCGTCCGCCCCCCCCCATGGCCAGGGCCGCCACGACGCCGCCAACCACCAGGACCCCCACCATCCCCAAGACCAGCACCCTTCGGTTTCCACCCACGGGAGGTGGCGCACCCGGCGCCATGCCTCGCAAGCTCGCGATGTCCATGTTCACGGAAACAGACGCATCGGTGTTTGTGCCCTCCAGCGCCACCACAAATTCATGGGCGCCGATCACAATCTGATCCCCCGGGGTCACCTGCTGGTTTCCGCTGACCCGGTTTCCATTGACGAACACCCCATTTCGAGACCCGGCGTCCTGTACCCAAACCACACCGTTGTGCAGAATCACCCGGGCGTGGTGGCGACTCACCTCTGGGTCATCGATGTGCATCTCGTTGGCGGGATCCCGACCGATGCGCACACCCTTCATGTCAATGGGAACCACCCGCCCGGAAGCAGGGCCACCTGTGGCCGACAAGAGAGGTTGGTTCACGTCACCACCACAACAGCATGAGAGAGCTGGCCGCCCCCAAGCGGGCGACCGGCCACCGTCAACCGACGTGCTTGCCCGCCCACGCTTACATGGTCAGCAAAGATTGTGCCCTGGCCGGCCCCGATACACTGCAACATGTGCTGAAGTCTACCGGAGAGGTCTGGATCCGTCACCACCTGTGAGACCGGAGCCCCCAGCGCAGCGCCATCCAATTGAAACATGTGAAGGGCGGCGCGGTTGGCCAAGGTAAGTTGCAGCGAAGAGTTCAACACAAACAAGGGGTCCGGAACCGCTTCCAGCACCGTCTCAAGGGCTTCTGACCCGCCCTGGGCACCGCCTCCGTCCCCCCCTATTCGATCCAGGGTTCGGTTGATGGAGTGCGCCAGCTCCTCCAGCGAGTCCCAACGCACCTTGGAACGCACCTGGGGCACATGTCCACGAATGGCAAGCTCGGTTTCTTCTCGCAGGGCCCGAACCGGCCGGGTCGCCAACTGCCAGACCACCAGAAACAACCCCGCAAACAACAGGAGAACCAACACAAAGGAAGCCAGCGCCCGCATGGTCGGTTGGCCCACGGACTCCACCACCTTTCCGGTGTCATACACGAGAAAGGTGTAGCCAACGATTCCAGGTGGCAACCCCTGCACGGAGGCGATGACCGGGGCCATGACCTCCAGGTTTCCATCATGCATTCGGGTCGCAGGACGACGGGAGGTAAAGCTCTCGTTGTAGAGAGGGTGGTTGCTCAATGAGCGACCCCGCTTGGCTGCAGGCGCCTTCACATATCCCTGGGGCCCGGTGATCAGTGCATCCAACACGCCCACCCGCTTGGAGACCGGCAAAATGTCCAGATCGGTCTCTCTTCCCTTGGCCAACATCGGCCCATTGTGGTGCGCCAGGATCTCGGCCATGGACGCCCCTTGCTGAATGGCCAGCCGCTCCATGGCCGAATTCGCCTGCCCCATCATGGCCAGAACCCCGCCCAGGGGAGCCACCATCATGAACGATGCCGCCAGGAACATCACCCCTCCCAATCGAGCGAGCCAGGGGAGCCCCACAAGAAGCCGAGTCACCGCCGACACGTGGCGCATGACCCCCTCGGGAACCTCGTCTTGTGCTGCCTGTTGAGCCGCCGGCGCAACAGCCGCCGAACGGTCCCCGGAGGCGCCGGACATGGACTGTCCAAAGCCACCGCCCGCCGCCGCACCAAAGCCACCGCCCGCCGCCGCACCAAACCCGCCCGCATCCGCCGCCGCACCAAACCCACCCTCCAAGACGGGCGGGGCTACTTCTTGAGAGGGCACAGGCGCCGGTTCCCCACCAGAAGGCCCGCCAAACCCACCACCGGACAGATCGCCAAACGCCGGCACATCCTCCCCCCCGCCAAACGCCATGCCGCCGGCGGGCTCCATCCCCCATCCTCCTGAAGAGGGCAGCACCTCTGGCTCCGGAGGCGGGCTCTCCGCAAAAGACGGCAACGACTCAAGAGTCTCAACTTGAAGCTGAAACGCCAGGACGTAGTCTCCAAGCTGCACGCGGATTCCATGCTGGAGCTCAAACTCCTCCACCCGTGCCCCATCCACAATCACGCCGTTGGAGCTGCCCAGGTCTTGGACCACGCACCGCTGCCCCCGCACCGTGAAGCTGCAGTGTTGGCGACTGACCCGCTTGCTGGGCAGGTGAATGGGGTTGGACGGATCCCGGCCGGCAATGTGCTGGCCTTCAGGAAGGTGAAACTCTCCCTCCTTGGGTCCTTGCACAATCAGGAGCTTCATTCGTTCTCCAGGGGTTCCAACATCACCTCATCCCCGACGCAGGTGCCCGTGGAAGCGACCCTGCCAAGAGGCAACTCTATCGCAAGACGTGCCCCCCAGACCACCGGGCTCATGCGCCATGGCCCAAGAGAGCACACAGCACGCAATACCCGACCATCCCGTCCGGTGAACAGGACATCGATTGCGTACTGCATTCCAAACATGTGGACGCTGCTGCACGGGTCCAGCACCAGCCCATCGCTGTCGCTCCACTCCTCGCTTCCCAGGAGGCCCACCATGCGGTCCTTCAGCCCCCGGGCATGCTTTGCATCCTCTGCGATCACCACATCCCGCGTGCGGTTGTACACCCGAATCCTGTCCATGCTCAGAGACCGATGACCGCGTTCCCGTAGATGAAATTCAGAATGATGGGTCCAAAGATCACCACAAAGACCGCCGGCATGATGCAGATGATCAAGGGAAACAGGATCTTCTGGGCTGCGTACGCGCCCTCCTGCTCCGCAGCCTGAAAGCGCCGGGTCCGAATCAAGTCGGACTGGGCCCTGAGCACCGGCCCGACGGACGCCCCGAGTATGTCCGCTTGAATCAGAAGCGCCGAGAAGCTCCTGATCTCCTGCATGTCCGCCCGCCAGGAGAGGTTTCGCAGGGACTGCTGCCGAGAAGAACCCAGCTGAATCTCGCCGAGAAAAAAGGACAACTCCTCAATCAGAGGGCTGCGCCGTGCCTTTTCACAGACCTTTCCCACCCCCTGCACAAAGTCAAGCCCTGCCTCCACAGACAGAGTAAGCAGGTCCATCACGTAGGGAAGCGCCCGTCGGATCAGACCCTGGCGCCGCTTGACCTCTCCGTTGAGCCAGAGGTCCGGAAAGTAGAGACCCAAGAGCAAAACCAAACCACTCATCCAGATCGGCTCTTGCCAGCCGATCAAACCCCGGAAAAGAACGGCCAGGAAGAGCAACCCGAACAGGATGCCCATGAGCAGCTTGTACGCAAGAAACTCCGTGGAGCTCATCATGCCCGTCATGCCAGCCGTGATGAACTTCCGATCCAGGTTTGCGCGGTACTTGGGAGCCTTGATCCAAGCCACGCTTGGAATCAGCAGCGTGTAGAGAGGCATCATGACAGCCACAATGGGCGACATCTCTTCTGCCTCGACACCCTTCAGCCCCAGGCGAGCCTGGGCTTCTTGCTCTTCGCCGGAAGGCCACAACGCAACCGCCAGGTAGAAGATCGCCAACCCAGACACAAGCATGGCGAAGAGACTGGGAAGAGGGACTGGCATGGGGCAGATCCTACCTCGCGGTTTCCGGGACGCAACCCGTTGCTTCCAAGGCCTGGCGCATTTCCGCTGCCGTCACTGGCTCTCCAGTGAACAACTCAAAGGAGATCGCCCCTTGGTGAACCAACATTCCGAGACCGTCGCTCACACGAAGACCCTGTGCGCGACAGACCGCGAGTTGAGGAGGCTCGGCCATCCAGTAGTTGATGTCGGCCCAGATCACATGAGGTGGGAGACCGGACACATCGAATCGGCGGACCACCTCCTCGCCTCCCGAGGCGAGGCAATTCACCACCAGGTCCGCGCCGGGCGCTGCCTGCTTCATGCTCTCCCCCTCCAGGGGCAAAACACCAAATTCGGTCTTCGGGTGTACCTCATGCAGCTGTTCACAGGCCCGCTCCCCGCGTGCCAACCCGCGGTTCAGAAAGGTGACCCGACTCGCCCCCGCCGCCGCCAAGGATGCAGCCACAGCCCGGGCAGCCCCTCCGGCTCCCATCACCACGGCGCTGCGGCCCTCTGAATGCCAGCCATGTTCCTCCTCCAAGGCAGCCATCAGTCCCGCCCCATCTGTGTTGAAGCCGGTGAGCTCCCCCTCCACCTGGATCACCAGGTTGACCGCGCCGGCCTCTCTCGCGGCCGGGGTCATTTCATCGAGGAAGGGGACAATCCTCTCTTTGAACGGCACCGTCAGGTTCACCCCTGCGATGTCAAGGGTTCGCAGGGACTGGGCCACCGCCCCCGCCGTGTCCGGATGCGAATCGAAGAGAACATAGACCGCGTTAATCTCCCTGGCCCGCAACATGGCGTTGTGCATCTTGGGGGAGAGGCTGTACCGAGCGCGGTGCCCGACCAGTCCCAGCACGCGAGCGGGCGGGTCCTTCACTGCCCCAGGATCTCCCTGGTTTCAACAACGTCCTCTTCAATCCGTTCTTTGAGCGCCTCCACCGAATCAAAGCGCTGTTCATCCCGCACCCGCCCTACAAAGTGCACAACCAACGCCTCCCCATACAGATCTGCAGCAAAGTCCAGCAGGTGGATCTCCACAGTAAACCGCCTGCCCCCGAAGGTGGGGCGCAGTCCCAGGTTGGCGACACCGGCGAGCATCTGCCCATCTCGCTCCACCTTGACCGCATAGATACCGCGACCCGGCGTCAGCTCGGAGGACAGGTCCAGGTTCGCCGTCGGAAAACCAAGGGTCCTCCCGCGACCGTCCCCTGACACAACGGTTCCCCGCACAAAATAGGGCCGCCCCAGGAGCGTGGCGGCCCCTTCTACATTCCCAGAAGCGACTCGCTCCCGCACCCGGGAAGAAGAAACCACAACCCCATCCGCTTCCAGGGCATCCAAGCAGTCCATGGGGAGGTCGGGAAGGCCCTGTTCCACTCGATCCCGGGTTCCTTCCCGTCCCCGCCCAAACCGAAAGTCATGGCCCACCACCAGAGCGCGAGGCGCCAGGCGGTTCCCCAGAACCTCCTCCACAAACCAGGTGGCGGGGTGCTGAGAAAAGGCCGGGCTGAACGCCTCCACCACCACCGTCTCGATACCCGACTCTCCCAGGAGCCGAATCCGATCCTCAAAATGCAGTATCCGTGGCGGGTGCCGATCCGGCTGCAGGACCACCCTGGGATGGGGCTCGAAGGTAAAGGCCGCTGGAGGCGCACCCAGCTCCTGCGCCAGCTCCACGGTGCGGGACAACAAGACCTGGTGCCCCAGGTGAACCCCGTCAAAGTTCCCGATGGTAAGCACGGGCCTTGGTCCGTCGTAAGACTCTGACCCTCGGTACAGTGTGGGGCTCATGGCCTCCAGCTAACCCGATCAACCCGCGACAATTCCAAGGTCCCCCGGGAGACCCAGGGAAGGCCGGCCGAAGAGATAGCCCTGAAGCAGGTGGGCACCACACCGGCGGAGCACCACGGCTTCGGGCTCGGTCTCCACCCCTTCCGCCACCATGGCGGCCCCGGTGGCATCCGAGAACTTGGCCAAGAGGTCCACCAGGCGCTGCTTTCTGGGCTCCGTGTCGACCCCCCGCACGATGGACATGTCGATCTTGATGTAGCTCGGCTGCAGATCCGCCAGCATGGAGAGGGCGTTGTACCCGGCCCCCAGGTCGTCCACCGCGATGGAGAACCCAGCCGACTGGAGCTTGTCGACGGCCCGCTCCCACTCGTCGATGCCACGCAGGCGACTGCGCTCGGTGATCTCCAGGGCGCACCGCTCCGCGTGGGGCACCAGCGGCAGAAGGCTCTCGATCAAGGCGTCGGGATCTGCCAGTTGGTCTGGATGGAGATTCACAAACAGCACCGCGTCCTGGCGAATGTTGGTGAAGTGATCCGCCGCGCGGCGGGCCACCAACCCCCCCAACTCGGTCAACATGGAGGAGCGCTCGGCCATGCGCAGGATGGCCACCGGCCCGTCCAGCACCGGATGGGTGGACCGAAGAAGACACTCGTACCCGAAGACACCGCCGCCCTGGGCATGCACAATCGGCTGCAAGGCCAGCTGAAAATGATCCGAGCGCAAGCACTCGTCCAGGACCGCCCGCTCGGACTCTTCGACCGCCCTCTGCTGGGCCTCCCGAATGGCCTCCATTCGCTTGACCGCCCCAAAGGCCTCGCGCACCACCTCCCGCAGGCGGTTGGGCTCGAACGGCTTCTGGAGCACCCGGAGCACCTCTCCCCGGTTGATGGCCTCCACCACGATGGGAAAGTCCGTGCGACCGGTGATCAACACCCGAATGCAGCCCGGCTGGATCTCCCGAAGGCTCGAGAGTGTCCACAGGCCATCCCGTCCCGGCATGTCGTAGTCCACCAGGGCGAGATCAAAGGCCGTGTCCCCGGCGTATCGGAGCCCCTCCGTGCCATCGCCCGCGGTGACCACCTGGTGGCCTTCTGTCGTGAGGATGCGTGTAATGGCCCGACGAATCAAAGACTCATCATCGACCACGAGGATATGTGCCATGGATGCTCCGGGGGGGGATCCGCCACAAAGTATACGACCGTTTCAACCGGAGCGGATCGAAACCCGCCCTGGGCGCAAGGCACCCGTTGGCCCAATGACCTTCAAACGTCTCCCCCCGGGCCGGGTTAGCAGAGCCCCTGTCTCGTGCTTGGAGTGGCCTCATGTTGCGCATCTTGCTTGCGGACAAGCTTCCGGAAAGCCCCCTCTCGACGCTGCGATCCAGCGGGTGTGAGATCCAAATGGATCCATCCCTGGCCGGGGAGGCGCTGGCCCGGGCGCTGGCTGAATTCGATCCCCAGGCGCTGGTGGTTCGTTCGACCCGCGTGGAAAAGGAACACATGGAAGCCGCGGGGCGCTTGGGGCTGGTTGTGCGCGCGGGCGCAGGTTTCAACACAATCGACACAGGATGCGCCGCCGATAGAGGGGTCGCCGTGGCGAACTGCCCGGGGAAGAACGCCACGGCGGTGGCGGAGCTTGCCTGGGGGCACATCTTGAACGCGGACCGGCGCATTGCCGACGGGGTCGCGGACTTGCGGAAGGGTCAATGGCGCAAGAAACACTACGCCAAGGCCGACGGACTCTATGGCCGCACCCTCGGCGTGCTTGGGTGTGGAAGCATTGGGCGGGAGGTCATCGCTCGGGGCAAGGCGTTCGGCATGCAGATCGTGGGATTCGACCCCTGGCTCAGCCCGGAGGCCGCCGAGGCGCTCGGAATTCGGCAGGCAACCGACCTGGTCGATCTTGCCCGCCAATCAAATGTCCTCACAGTGCATCTGGCCCTGACCGACGACACGCGCGGCATGGTGAACGCGGCGGTATTTGAGGAACTCCCCGACGGAGCGATCTTCGTCAACACCTCCCGGGGAGAGGTGGTGGATGAGGCTGCCCTTCGCGACGCCATTCGTGACAAGGACATCCGGGCGGGGCTGGACGTCTTTTGTGAAGAGCCCGGCGCTGACGGGGAGTGGAGCACCGAGCTCTCGGGCATGGAGGGGGTCTACGGCACCCACCACATCGGCGCGTCCACGAACCAGGCCCAAGAGGCCGTGGCCCAAGAAGCCTGCCGCATTCTGCAGATCTACGACACCACCGGGGAGGTGGTGAACTGCGTCAACCCTGATTTCCTGGAGAACCGCACATGAGCCACGGACGCATCCACAACTTTTCCGCTGGACCGGCGGTCCTCCCAGAGGTGGTGGTCGAGGACCTGGCCTCGCAGCTTCCAAATTTCGCGGACACGGGGCTTGGCCTCATGGAGACCTCCCACCGCTCGGCGGCTTTTGGCGACGTGGTCGACTCCGCAACAGCCCGCGTTCGCAGAGTGCTCGCGCTTCCCGACGACCACCACGTGCTGTTGCTACAGGGGGGGGCGTCGACCCAGTTCCTGATGGTCGCCCAGAACCTGTTGAGAGGCGGGGTGGCGGACTACCTGGACACCGGCACCTGGGCCAAGAAGGCGGTGGTAGAGGCGCGTCACTTCGGGACCGCACGCGTGGCATTCTCCGGAGCGGACACCGCCTACCACCGTGTGCCGGGCGACGAAGACTGGACTCCTTCGCCAGACGCGGTCTACACCCACTTCACGTCCAACAACACCATCTCCGGCACCCAGTTCCAGTCCCGGCCCCAGGGGAACCACCTGGTCTGCGACATGAGCTCGGACATCGCCTCCCGGCACGTGGAGGGCGGCGCTTACGACATCATCTATGCGGGGGCCCAGAAGAACCTGGGACCTTCCGGCGTCACCGTGGTGACCCTCTCGCCATGGGCCCTGGAGCGCTCGGATCCCGACCTGCCCAGCATGATGCGCTACCGGCTCCACGTGGAGAAGGGCAGCATGTTCAACACCCCCAACACCCTGGGCATCTGGGTGCTGGACCGGGTGCTGACGTGGGTGGAGGAGCAGGGACTGGACGCGTTGGTGACCACAAACGAACGCAAAGCCCAGAAGATCTACAGCCTGCTGGACAGCTCGGACTTCTGGAAACCCCACGCGGACCCAAGCTGCCGTTCCCGCATGAACATCACCTGGCGCCTGGGGGACGAGACCCTGGAGAAGACCCTGGTGGCGGAGGCCGCCCAGGCGGGATTCTCAGGCATCAAGGGCCACCGGTCCGTGGGGGGTCTGCGGGCGAGCATCTACAACGCCTGTCCCGAGGCGAGCGTGGATGCACTGGTGGGGTTCTTGGCGGAGTTTGAGCGCACGCGGGGGTAGGACGCTGGGTCGCAGCTCTCCGAATGGTCCTGACTGGGCGGGGGGATACTGCATCCCTCCGGGATGTTGGGACCGCTTGGGGCCAAAGCACTCCAGGCTGGGCCGGCCAGCGTGGCCAACGCAGCAATGAGAACCGGCGAGCCCAATCACCCAGCCTCAAACCCGTCCGAGATTGTCGCGCCCCCGGGACGCGCTCGACTTCCCCCAGGCCCAAAGGACTCGACGGTGGCCCGCAGGCTCTGGGCGTCGGCGGCCGGGATTGCCGACACGGGCCGGTCCGGGGTGGCCTCCAGGTAGAGGGACTGGCTCGGATAGGCAAAACCCACCCCCAGCTCCTCCGCAAGGCGCAGGATCTCCATGTAGATCCGCGCCCGCTCGGTCATCTCCCCGTGCCAGCCGTCGACCTCCAGGTGGAAGTTCATCAGAATGTCCAGGGAGGAGGGGCCAAACTCCATGAAGTTGACCTCGTAGCTGTCCTTCACCGTCGCCGGATTGGCCGCCAGGATCGCCCGAATGCCCTCCACGAAGGCCTGAATCAGGTCCGGAGGGGTGCCATAGAGAATCCCCAGGGTCGCCCGGGTGCGGCGATAGGGGCGCTTGCCCAGGTTGTCAATGCGTGTGGTCGCCACAGAGGAGTTTGGAATGGTGACCAAAGAGTTGTGGAAGGTGCGCACCCGCGTGGAGCGCAGCCCCACCTCCTCCACCACCCCGGAGACGCCGCCCATCTCCACCGCATCCCCTACCTGGAAAGGGCGATCCGTAAAGATGGTGAGAGAACCAAACACATTGGCCAGCGCGTCCTTCGCAGCCAGCGCGAAGGCCAGCCCACCGATTCCCAGGCCCGCCACCAGGGAGCCCACGTCGACCCCCATGTTCTGAAAGACAAAGACAATGCCCAAAAGCGCGACGATGAGCTTGGCGGCCCGCTCGATAATGGGGACCAACTGGTCGTCCATGCGCCCTTCGGTACGCTCCGCCCTCTGGGCCGCCACATCCCCGAGCACATCCACCAGCCGGATGCCGATCACCACCACCTCAAAACTCACGACCGTCTTGGCCAGAAACAGCAGCGCCTGGGCCCCCCGCACCCCCAGGTGCAGATCCGGCACGCCGGCCCAAAGAAGCAGCGACGCCCCCAGAATGGAGGTAGGCCTGCGCAGGCGGTTGAAGACCTCGGAATCCATCTTGTAGCCCAGGGCCTCCACCCACCGGTGCGCCCGAGCACGAAGCATCCAATTCACCAAGGCCCCCAGCCCTCCACCCACCAGCAGCAGGGTCAAGAGGTAGAAGAATTGCCAGGGCTGTGCCCCCCCCGAAAAGGGACGCATGAACACGGTGGGAAGCCGCTCCTGAAACCCAACACTGAACGCCGAGAACGTGTCCGCGTAGATCCCGGGCACCAACGCAAGCCCCGCCTGTCCCACCTTCCAGTCTCCCCCGATCTTCTCCAGGCTGACCTCGGGCAGATCCGGGTGCAGCAACACCGTCTGGGTCAAGACGCCGTCCTCTTCTTCCACCTCGCTCGTGTTGGGCAGCGACTCCATCTTTACGAACAGACCGCGGGCATCAAAAATCGACTTCAACTGAATCGCGAGCCGCGGCGCGTCCTTTGCCTTGTCAGGCGCAACATCCAAGCAAGTTGCTGCCTTGGCAGGCTCGTAGGTGCCCGGCTGAAGCCAGGCAAACAGCGTCAGTGCCGCCTCTCGGGGCGACGCGCAAGAGGGCGCATCGGCTGCCAAGACCGGTTGTGAAACAAAAAGGGCGGCAAACAGAACCAGGAATCGCGACACGTCTTTCACGCCTCCAGCTTGTGGAGCACAACCCCACCGGCCAGTTTGGGTTCAAACCAGGTGGACTTGGGGGGCATGACCTGCCCGCTGTCCGCCACAGCAAAAAGCTGATCCAAGCCGGTGGGAAAGAGGCTGAACCCCACCGCAGCCTCTCCGGCCAACACCGCATCCGACAAGGCCGCTGGGCCTCGAATTCCACCGACAAACCGAATCCGCGTGTCCCTGCGGGGATCTTGAATCCCCAACAGAGGCGCCAAAAGATGATCCTGCAGCACCGAGACATCCAGAGAAGCCACAGCATCCTCCGCATCAAACAGCCCGGGCCGCGGTATCAACCCCCGCCACTTTCCATCCAAAAACATATGAATCACGCCACGCCCATCGGGTTCGGGTTTCACACCGTCCACGATTTCGAACGAGGCCTTCACCGCAGCCAGAAATGTGCTGACATCCCGTCCCGCCAAATCATTCACCAATCGGTTGTACGCCATGACATGCAGCTGGTCTTCAGGAAAGATCCCCGCCAGGAACCCGTCGGACCCCCCTGCGCCGCCCAATTCTTTCGCCACCCGGGACGCCGCGGCAGATCGGTGGTGGCCATCGGCAATGTACAAGGTCGGGAGGTCGGAAAAAGCGCTTCGCCATGCTTCGACCTCTCCCGCCTCATCCACGCGATGCAGCGTGTGCACCACTCCATCGGGGGTGGTCACCACAAACAAGGGCGTTCGCTCCAAAACCCCCGCCTGCAGCGCCTCCACCGTGTCGCTCCGCCGATGCGCCAAAAACACCAGCCCGGTCTGGGCACCGGTGCCCAGAATGTGATCCACCCGGTCCTGCTCCTTGTCCGGCCGGGTGAACTCGTGTCGCTTGATATCCCCCGCGTCGTACTCGGCGACCGAGCAGATCGCCATCAGACCGGCTTGGCGGTGGTCCCCCATTCTCTGGCTGTACAGGTAGAAGGCCTCAGCAGCCTCCTGCACAATGACCCCCCGCGCCTGGAGACCCTCGAGAGCGTTTCGGGCCGCAGAATAGGCTTCCGCGCCGTGGGCATCACTTCCAGAAGGCAACCCCACCTCGGGCCGGGTGACCCTGAGAAAGCAGTCGGGGTTGCTTCCGACCATCTCCCGTGCCTCTGCCTCGGACATGACGTCATAGGGAGGAGCAATCACGGAGAGAGCCGCATCGGAGCGGGGCCGAAGTCCCCGAAAAGGTCGAATTCGCGCCACGTCCAGCCTCCTGCAAGCAGTTCATAGGGCACGGGCCCTTAACAGTATTGGAATCACCCCCGCACACCTGATAGGCTTCCGCTTGGCGTTGTGCCGGAGGTTGCCGTGATTCAAGAGGTTGCGCCCGCTCTTTGTGAAGGTCGATACCGACTGATCGGGGAGCTGGGTGTGGGCGGAATGGCCACGGTCTACCGGGCCTACGATTCCCGTCTGCAGGTGGAGCGCGCAATCAAGCTGCTGGCCCCGCACCTTGCGGCCCGGGCCAGCATTCGAAAGCGTTTCGAGGTCGAGGCGAGCACCATGGCCCGGCTTCACCACCCGAACATCGTCACGGTGCACGACATCGGGTCCGATGGAAACCGGTGTTTCATCGTGATGGAAATGCTCGAGGGCGGCTCGCTCATGGGTCGCGTGGAGAAATTTGGCGTGCTGCCACCAAAGATGGCCGCCGCGATCACTGCGGACATGGTGGAGGCCCTTGGCGTGGCCCACGACAACGGCGTCGTTCACCGGGACATCAAACCCCACAACGTGCTCCTTTCCATGGACAACAAGCCGAAGATCACCGACTTCGGAATCGCCTCCGTGCAGCAGGAAGATCGTTCCATGACCAAGACCGGTGCGGTCATGGGCACCTGGGCCTACATGGCCCCCGAGCAGCGCATCAGCGCCAAATCCGCCGATGCCCGGGCCGACCTCTATTCCTCGGCCGCCAGCCTCTACGCCCTGATGACGGGAAAGGAGCCCTTCGATCTGTACACCACGGAGCTCCACGAGGAGATGTTCAAGGACATCCCCCCAGCGCTCGCCGCGATCATCAAGAAGGGTTGCAGCTACAAGCCCGACGATCGCTACCAGACCGGCAAGGAGATGACCACAGCGATTCGGGCCATCCTGGACGAACTCCCAGAGGACCCGGAAGGAACCCCCCCCCTGGCTCTGCCCAAGGACGAGACGAACCCCGGACACTCCGGCGGCACGCTGTCTCCAGCCTCCTTCCCGGACGTGGGGGAGCAATTTGGGGACCAGGCAGCTGCGGCCAGCGCCTCTGGAGCCACATTCGACGGCTCCATGTGGCTGGCTGAGGACGAAGAGGCGCCCCCACCGGTCATGCCTGCCGTAGGCACGCAACCCCAGACCACCGACGTGACCGGCACCCTGAGTCCATCCCCCACCATTCCAGAAGGGCGAAACAGCAGCTCGGTCGTGGCCGTGCTCCTGGTTCTTCTTCTGGCGGCGGGCGGCCTGCTCTACATGAACAACATGAATGGTGGAGGCCAAGCACCTGCCGTGGTCCAGCAAGGACTCACCGCCAACGACATCAAGAAGCTCCTGGCAGAAGACAAGTCCCAGAGCCAAACGGAGATGGAGGCCCTCCGGGCGGAGTTGGAGAAGGCCAAGCAGAGAGAGGTGGATGCCGCCAAGAAGCAGAAAGCTGCCAGCGATGCCGCCAAGAAGCGACGCGCAGATGCCGCCCAAAAGAAGGCCCCAACCCCTGCAGCCGCGGCGGCGCCTGCACCGACCCCGGCGGCCGCTGCACCCGCTAAGCCCGCGTACAAGCCCGCCGCAGCTCCCGCCGCAGCCCCCGCTCCAGCAGCCGCCCAAGGCGCCACGGGCAAAGGAGAACTGCGCATGAACAGCCTCCCCTGGTCCAACATGACCGTGGACGGCAAACCCGCCGGCCGAACCGGACGCCCCATTGAGTTGTCCGCCGGCCGCCACACGGTGGTGCTCACCACCAGCGACGGCCGCCGACATGAGGAAACCCTGACCGTTCGAGCCAACAAGACCGAGACCCGGTGTTGGAATTTCGATCTGGAGGCCCAATGCAAACGTTGATGCCCTTGATCCTCATGGGATCTGCTTTCGCAGAAGGCCCGACCATCATTTACCCGGGAGACGACGCCTCCATGGCAGTCACGCGGGTTGCGGCCACCACAAAGCTGGATGCCGAGGCCATTATGCCCGTGACCCTGTCCGACATCACAGTGGGGGAGGCTCCCGTGCTGTTTGGTCCTGGCCAAGCCAAGGCCTGCGGCGGTGTTCCCAGCACCATGAGCGCCTTGCGAGGCGCGGTGGAGCGGGTGGAGAGCGGCGTCGCCTACATGGAGTTCGAACAGGCAAAGGCCCACCTCAAGACCGCGGTGAATGCCCTGGCCTGTCTCAAGGAGCCTGTCCACCCCGAAACAGGCAGCCGGCTCCATTACCTCAATGGAATTCTCCTTCACGCTTCCGGCAACAGTGATGGCGCCACCATTGCGTTCACCCAGGCCCACCACTACCAGCCCGGACTGACCTGGGATGACTACTTCCCGCCAGATTCAAAAGATTTGTTCGATGCAGCAGGGTCCGCCCTCGCTGAGGAGACCTCCCTCACCCTGGCCGTGGTTCCGGCCCCGGCAGAGGGTGCGCTCTGGATCGATGGCCGGGCCGTCACGGCACCCGGAGGGGTCGTCTCCCTGCCGGAAGGAGATCACCTGGTGCAGGTGGTGAGCTCCGAAACCATCACGGTTCGATTGAGCGTTCTTCCCCACGAGAGCGCTCCCAATGAAGTGGAAGCTGCACCAGGAGAGGCCGAGGAAGCCGAGGCCAACGTTGAAGGCGCAGGGTCCGCCATCGACCCCAGCCGGGTGACCCATACCCTGGTGGTTCCCGCCGCAGTGACCAACACCGACCTCACTTGGGCCGATGAAGATGCTTCCCGGCACAACCTGGAGGTCATTCTCTCCGCGGCACTGGGCGAAGGCGACGTGGTCTTCATCCCCCTGGGCGCGACCGTTTGGACCACGACCCTTGGTTCGGGCGAGTGGACAGCCCTGGAGGTTCCCACGGGTGCCATGGTGAACCGCTCTGGCCTCAAGCGCATCGCCGGACAATCTCTCTTTTGGGGTGGCGCAGGCATCGCCGTCGGCTCCGGTTTGTACGGCGCCATGAACTACATCCAGGCGATCGAAAACATGAAAGATGGCAAGAGCGCCACCTCCTGGGACGCCTACTCCAACGCAAAAGTGGACTACGATGAGGCCCAGGGCGAGTACACCATCTCTGCGATTGTCTTTCTCTCCAGCGCCGCCATCGCCGGCGGCGGTTGGTTCATGGAGCACGGTGTGGCCGTCTCTCCCTACATGAACACTGGCGCTCCAGGGCTTCAGCTTACCTGGACCCCTCGGTAGACTCCTCTCCGATCGTTACCGGCTGAGAGGCGCGAGCAGCCGAGGACAGCTCCCCATCGGAGGAGGTGGCAGCACAGCTCCACACCTGGTCCACCTGGGTGTCAGCGGGATCCACCGTGTCCCCTTCCCAGGTGGTGGTCTGAGGGGTGCCATGGAGCGCTGCATCCGCGAGCCACTGCACGGACCAGGAGATGGGATCCTCGTCCGAGTCTTCCGTGGCCCCACCCACCACACACAGCAGGGTGTCCGCCGTGGTGGGCGCGGATGGAGTAATCTCCACGGAGGAAGGTGCCGGGGGCGCCGTGTTCCCGATGGTGACCCTTGCGATCCCCGGCTCACTGTCCACGAGGCCATCCTCCGCCACGACCTGAACGCTCCACTCCTCTCCTCGTCGCGTGGCATGTGCCGGCAATGTGGAGGACTCATGCCAGGTTTCCAGACCGTCCACACTCCACAGCAAACGGCTGGACACCGCGTCTCCATCCGCATCTTCCACTGAGTAGCTGGCCACCAGCTCCTCCGAAGCCAGCGGCTCCGCCGGCGAAATCTCCAGCTGGGTGACGACCGGCTCAGTGTTTAAAACGACGACTGATGCAGTCATGAGCGGACCCTCCAGCACGCCATCAAACGCCCGCACCTGCACCTCCCAGGTCTCTCCCCGGGTGGTTTCGGAAGCATCCACCTCGGTGCCGGACAAGTCGGCTCTCTCCACATCGTCCTGGAACCAGACCACCCGATACTCCAACCCGTCCCCGTTGGGATCCAGCGCCTCTTCCAAGGTCACAAGCTCCAAATCGTCTCCGGTGGTGGGAAGGCCCGGTTCGATGGTGATCACCGGCGCCGTGGGTGCGACATTGCATCCCAGCCATCCCGCAGACAGAAGCGTTCCGAACGTCCGGGCTATGCGCATGAATTGCCCCTCCAAGACCCATGTTACCCCTGTTACAATCGGCGACCACCCCAAGGGCTTCCATGGCGCCTCTTCAAAAGTGGTTTGCACGCATGCTTCCCACCGGGTCCACCCGGGGACTCTCCGGAGATCTGTCCACTCTGCTGGCCGTGGACCCAAGAGACACCTGGTACAACGAGCGCTTGCGGTGCCACCGCACCGAGGCGGACCTTGTGGAAGATGCAAGCCGCTTGTGGGAGGCCTCCGCTCTTCCCCGAGGGGTCTGCGGTCTACACAGCCACCTGGCCTCTCTCTCCTCCGATGAGCGCATGCCCTGCTCCCATCTCCTGGTGGTGGTCAGCGATGAGGACCTGGAAAAGGCCGCCGAGACCTATGGAGACCACTGGCGAGGAGATGCTGAAGCGCACATGATGCGAGAGGTGCGCCAATACTTTGAGCGAACCGGCACGCGCCCCGCGTGTCCCACCCAACTCCCGCGGATCTACGTGGTTCCCGATGGAGATCCCGATCTAATGAACGGGCACCGCTTGGGCCTTGTGGAGGGGGAGTGGGTCACGGGAACCGTCCCAAACTTCCACCAACCCGCGACCGACAGCGATGTTGACCTTGCGATCTATGTGGCCCTGGCGGATGGAGAGTTTCAGGAAGTCGGGCAACTGTACACGGATCAACTCCTGTTTACGGTGGGAAACCACTGGCTCGACAACTTCCGGTCCCAAGAGGTTCCGGGCGCAGCCCTCTACCAGCTCTATCGAAACCCAAGTGGTGGCTATGTACAGGTCGTGAACCCCGATCTCTCCAACGACTTCACCATCGAGCACAACACCGGAGACGAGGCCGCCGACGTGATCACCGTGCGTCGAAAACAACAAGGCGTGGTGGCTCGAATCGTGCTCGCGGTCCGAGACAAGACACTGGAGCTGCCGCCGGGGGTGGGAAGCAAGCCATCGGAACCCACAAGTTCCGAAAGGGCGGCGATTCCACAAGACGACAGCCTCTCCCTTCGACCTGTCCCACTCCCCACAGCATCCACTCCTTCCGGCGCGGCAGCTTCCCCCACCATCTACGGCCAGCTCACCATTGTGCCGGACGTCATGGAGGAGACGTACTTGACCTTGGTGGAGACTGGGGCACTCCTGCAGCGCATCCACTTCGGCAAGGTCATGGAAGGGTATGACGTCTACCTTTCCACCACCGGGCACTTGAGCACGGTCCCTGGCAAGTCCATGGCGGTTTTTCAGGTCAGGGGAGATTCGGTCCAGCTTCAAGTGGAGACACCGGGTGTCACGGTCAACGGGTCCGAGATTCCAGCCGGTGCCCGGGTCGAAATGAGCGGAACGGCAAAAATTGCTGCGGCTGGACACGAGGTGGAGCTGCGAACCCTGGCCCACGTGAAGGCGCCTGGTTGGCCCTACCTGGCAGAAATCCGACGGACCGGCGCCACCACCCACCTGGGGATTGGTTCCATCAACCGAATTGGAAGAGCAAAGACCTGCCGAATTCGACTTCCGGATCAGCATCACAACGAGAACATCGCCTGGCGAGAAGCTTCAGGAGCACGCGTGCAGGCCCGGTCGGGAGAAGTAGAGCGCAGCCGTTTTCATACGGACTCGATCATGGTGGCCTCAGAGCACGCGGAAGTGAACCTCCAGGGGCGGCCCCTGCTGAAGTCCATGGCCCGCCACTGCTACAGCTATGTGCGCCGCGGTGACCACATCGTGGCCCTCCACCCTACCGCCAGGGACCCAGGGCCCCGAGAAGAAGAGATCCAGCACGGGGACGAGATCTTGATCGGGAATTGCCTCTTTGCGGTCCGAGCCGAAGCAAGCTCAGATCTAAGCGCCTCCATTCTCTCGGAGGCAGCAGCCCCCAAAGAAGAAGCCCTCCCTCTCCCGGCGCTCCCTGATCCGCCCGGGAAGCAGGAAGCCCCGCTCTCTGCGTCCGAGGCGCCCACCGTGGCGGAGCAGAAGAAGGGCGCCACGCCCCCAAGGGCTCCGCCTCCTTCTCCTCGATATGCCGACACAAAACCCATGGGAGAGGAGGCAAGACCTGCGCCGGCGCAAAGGGAGCCTTTGCAAGCGCCGGTCCCCGCTGTTTCCACCCCTTCGAACACCGATCCGGGCACCGCCGCAGTGGTGGTCTGGGTGGACGAAGAGGATCTGGAAACCCACCTTGCCCAACCCGCGCGGGTGGTCCAACTGGGGTGGATGGTGGCTGGCACATCGGTCCTGGGCAACCACATGAATGCCGACCTCATCCTGCCGGAGCTGCGCATGGAAGAGGGGCAACAATGCACTGCCAAAGAGTACGCCCGCCTGGTGGTCAAGGGGCGTCGTGGGTCCATCACACTTCTGGACACGGGGGAAACCAGCCTGCGTGTGAAAGGCGAAGACACCAGCGAGACAGACTCCCTGGAAGACATCCACCTGGAAGTGGTGCGACGAGACTCAGAAGGGGAGGCGGACTTCACAGTAGGCATGCACCTGGAGACAGTGCTGGGACTGCCAAATCCGCGAGGGCGGCTGCTTCTGGTGGATCGGGAAGACCCCCTCTGCGCCGCCATGCTTACCCAAGGGGTTCCGGAAGAGAGAATGGGGGCACTGCACCTGGGTCCCATGCGCTGCCGGGCAAAACTGTCCGAGGGCGTGATCGTGCTGGAGGACTACATGGAGAGCCGCCGAACAGACTTTGGTGGCCTGCTCCCGTTCTACATGGCCAAAGAGGGCGGTAGTTTTGTCACAGTGCCCAAGACCGGCCAGCCCTTGTCCCTGGCCAGCGGAGACCGCCTTCTGGTAGACGGTGCCCTGTACCGAATCACGGTGGGCGCATGACAAGGACCTTCCCCGAATTGCATTGGTCTCACCCTTCGAAATGATCTCCACGCTCCTTCTCGCGCTGTCCTCCAGTCCCGTCCAGGCGGGGACCACGGTGGTCTTTGGCAGCGGTGAGCCAGCCGACGCCCTGGCCCGTGTTGTCGCGGCGGACCCGGAGGCCACAGACCTGGAGGCCCGCCAGCTGTCTGATCTGCTGGAAGGGGCCCACCCATCGATGGTGGAAGGCACTTGGAAGGCTTGTGAAGGCAACCCCACCCCCCTGGTTCAGCTCAACACCCAGCGTGAACAGATCGAGGGAATGGTGGGGTACATGGAATTCGAGAACGCTCTGACCTCCCTCGAGCATGCCACCGCCTCCCTGGCCTGCCTGAGCGACCGAATCGACACGGTGGTCGCACCCCGCCTTTACTTTTTGGAGGGCATCGCGGCCCATGGTTCCGGAGACGAGGCTCGGGCCCGAGAGGCCTTTTCCTTCGCGCTGGCCTTTGATCCAGATCTCGTCTGGGACGACTATTTCCCCCCAGACGCGAAGCCGCTCCTGGATCAGGCCCGCGCCCGACAGGATCCGGAAGTCCGAGCCCACCTGTCGCTCTATCCAACCCCCAACGCGGGGACGGTGTGGATCGACGGCAAGTTGGCCGAGGATTTCAACCCGGTCCCCGGCGACCACGTGGTGCAGATCCTGGCCGGCCGGATGCGCACCTACTTGTTGAACCTGCCCGCCGAGGTCAACAGTTCCCTGATCATTCCAGACGTGCTGGGCAACGAGCGTGCCGATTGGGTGGAGGACAGGGAAAAACAGACCGACATTTCCATGGTTCTGCTGTCCCACCTGGACAAAGGCACTCCACTGTACTTCTCCAACCCCGACGGAGTGTGGAAGGTCATTGTCGGGAGCGGCGAGGCCTGGGAGCGCTTGGAGAACACCGGAAAGCTGGTGACCTCGGCGGATTTGCCGATCTCTACTTCGGACCCGTCCTTCGCGCTCTCCAGGGTGGCCACAATGGGAGGAGGTGTGGTCTTCGCGGCCGGCGCTTCCCTCTCAGGGGCCAGCTATTTCAAGGGACGGCAGGTGGAGACCAAGGCCCACAACACCACCGACTGGACCCGCTACTACGACCTGGAGGACCAGTACCAGGACTGGCAAAGCCGCTTGTTTATCGGAGAATCAGTGGCGCTTGCGGGCCTGCTCCTCGCGGGGGCCGGGTACGGCTTGAAGGACCTGTCCGACACGAGCGTCGCTCCCTGGTTTGGCCCCGAGGGTGGCGGTTTGTTGCTGGTGGGGCAACGGTAGATGAACACGGACGGCACCCACGTGACTTTCAAAAGATCTCTCGGCATCGCACTACTGGTATGGGTCACCTCGGCTTGTCTACCGGACCTGGAACCCAGCGAGGAACTCAAGGCGATTGCTCCTCCCTGCATCGGCAGCGACTGCAATGAGAACAGGGACCCTCCCACCCAACCCTCCGTCGTGATCCTCCCTTCTCAGCCCCTTCCAGACGAGGACATGAACTGTCTTGTGACTCTGCCGAGTTCAGCTCCCGGCGGAGGCACGGTGGGCTATTCAGTGGCCTGGAGAGTCGCTGACACACTGGTGGAAGGTGCCGACACCACCACACTCGGTGCTGGGCACAGCGGCCAGGCGAACGACACCGTCACTTGCGAGGTGACAGCCTTTCTGGTCAACCAACCGGAAACCAGGTCTTCACCCGGCACCGCCGAGGTGACGCTTCTCCAAGGCAACCAACCTCCCACGGGGCATACTGCCAGCATTCACCCGTCAAACCCCCTTCCCACCGACAACCTGATCTGCGTGCTCGACAACCCGGCCACGGATCCTGACGAAGGGGATTCCATTTCCTATGGATACCTGTGGATCCTGGAGAGCGTGGATCAAGAGGCGAGCACGTCCCCTTTTCTGGCGAAGGATGACACCAGTCAAGGCGAACAGTGGAACTGCAAGGTCACCGCCTACGACGATGCAGGAGCATCGGCCGCCATGACTTCCGATGCCGTCTACATCCAGTAGTCACACCACCAACTGAACCCGTGGCCCCACCCGGATCATGAGCTCGCGACTTCCCGGGTAGCAGTCCCCATCGATGGTGTAGGGGATGGGTTCAGCAGAACGCATCACGAGCCGCTGGCCAAGCTCCATCGCCACATCTGGATCCTCCATCAGGTGGGCTCGACGCATCGCGGGAAGCAACATCATTAGCCGCTTCACGGTACAAGCGATTCCCATGACCTCCATGCATCCAGGGTGCCTGGTGACCCGGGTAAAGGGTCGAAAACGCATGCCGATGTCCTCCACCGTTCCCGCCATCAGGGCCAACCAATGCCGGTGGGGAAGGGGCCGGCCATCCAGCTCCACCTCCACAGCGATGGGCGCGATGAGCCTCTTGATGAACGCTCCTCCGACAATCGTCGAGCACACCGCTCGAACCAGCAACCGAAAGGCCTTCCAGGGGGTGGGTTCCGAACCACCGTAGTAGACATCCAACATGCGGGTCACCAGGCCATTTCCAAAGAGGAACCCCACGTGATCCTCCACCATGAGCAGGTTTCGCTCCACCACGGGAAGAGATTCCCCGGCGTGGTACTGATCCACCAGCTTTCCAAGCAGCCCCTCTGGCCGTCCGCGAATGCCCAACCCCGCCGCCACCGTGTTCATGGTGCCCCCCCGCAGGAGAGCGATCTTGGGAAGGGGCGTCTCCCCATACACATGCACGAACGCAGACAGAACCACGTGCGCCGTTCCATCACCCCCGTTGATGGCCAAGACCTCGACACCCCGCTCCAGGAAATGTCGGGCAACGCCCTCAAGCGACTCCAGATCCTTGGGTGAGTAGAGCTGGCCTTTTTCCCCCAACACGTAGGCAAGGTGCTTTGCCAAGCGTGGATCCCGCCGGTTTCTGCGGGATCGCGGATTGGTAATGACGCCAATTCCAGGCATGCGTGCCTCCAGACCAGGGCCATCAATGATACCGTGGGCGCATGCTGGTGCTTGTGACCGCGGCGACCCGCATGCCCAACGCATCGCAGAACAGTGAGCGGGTTCGGCCTCCCCGACCGGAGGTTTGGACCCCCACTTCCTATGTGGAGGCAGTTCGATGGATGGGAGGCACCCCCCTGGTTCTGGCCCCAGGAGGATCAGCAAAGGAGCGGGATGCCCTTCTCGTCCACGTCGATGCCGTGGTGATCACCGGCGGGCATTTCGACATTCACCCGCAGTACTACGGCAAGGTGGCCACCTCCAGACTCGACACGACGGATGCAGCCCGCACAGACATGGAATTGGCCCTGGCCCACGACTGCATTCGCCTGGAGATCCCTGTGTTGGGAGTGTGCGGAGGAATGCAGGTCCTTGCGGTAGCCGCGGGGGGAACTCTGGTCCAGGACATTCTCACGGAACACCCCGGTGCAATCGACCATGAACAAGCCACAGATCCCACGGAGCCCTGGCACCCGGTACACTTGGACGCCACGAGCCGCCTGGCATCCATGGGAGAGGTGATCCACGTGAACTCCACCCACCACCAGGCCGTCGCTGATCCGGGAGAGATGAGGGTGACAGGAAGAGCACCCGATGGAATCTGCGAGGTGATCGAGATCCCGTCCCATCGATTCTGTGTCGGGGTGCAATGGCATCCAGAGCTCCTGGATCCAGCCCCCTACAAGGCGCTGGCAGAGGCCATCAAGTGATTCTTTACCTGTTCTTGGGCTGCCTTGTCACCACCGGTGAACAGCGCTGCAATTCCCTCGCAACAGCACCAGAACGAGACCGTTGCCGGTACCAGGAGCTCATGGCGCTGCCCGCGGACCGGGTAGACGAGGCGCTGCTTTTGGCCCCCACCCTGGAAGATCCCATCGTCCGGGGGGCCGCCATCGTGGGATGGGTCCAAAAGAACAGCCGCTCCCTTTCTCAAGAGGGCGGCGAGGCCCTGTGCAACCTCCTTTCCAAGAATTCGGAGCGCACCGCATGCAAGCGGCGATTCTCAGCGGCACACTTGCAGCGCTGACCGCGTGTGTCATGCCAGAGAACCACACTCCCCCAGAGGAGCAGGTTCCCACCGCCCTCGCCGGACCGCCTCGCCGAACGACGGACTGCGCAGCGTACAAGGATCTGCCCGATGTTCGAGGATACTGCCTCATGAAGGTGGCCGCCACAGGCCAAGGCCCGGAAGGCGCCAAGGAAGTCTGCGGCGATGCCGGCATTTGGGAGAGCGACTGCCGGAGTGCCTGGTCCACCTCCCGAGCCCGGGGGGGCATGACCGATCGCCACGGGCGCTGGCACCCCTCACCCTGGACCACGGTGGACCTGTTGACTGGCTGTGGGGAGAACGATGACTGCCGATTCGCCATACTGGACACCCGGCCCCACGATGACGTCGTGCAGCAGGCGCGGCTCTGTGTGGAGCATGGCGGAAAGTACAGAGATGACTGCGTCAGCCACGCCCTGGATCGATGGATGAGAACCCTCCCCCAGCCAGAGGAGCTACAACGGGTCAGCGCAGCGCCGAGTGACAACCCGGTTGAGCTGGGCCGCTACCTGGCGATCTCTGTGGCCTGTCTTGGGGTGGGAGAATGTTCGGGCCCGGCGACGGTCCGCACGCCCTGCGAGAAGAGCGTCGCGAGCATCCAGGCCGATGCTCCCTTCTGCGAAGACTGGCGCACCCGCGGGCCTACTCCACTTCCCACGAGCCAACCGGGCCATGGGATTCGATGAGAAGCAAGTCCAAGGTCGGCGCCTTCCGTACCCCCATCGCCACCAGCGGATGAAAGAGAAGCTGGCGACTGCGCGGCCCCAGCCGGGCTTCCCGCCGGAGGGTGACCTCCAGGGGCCGGTGCCCGGGCATTGTGATCCGCAGGCTCGGAGGGGACAAGAAGACCGGCCGATAGGGCACCCTGACTTCCAGAGGGGTGACCCCAAGGGACTCACCGTCAAGCGACAACGCCGCCCCCATGGGCGTACTCTGGACCTGAAGCCGAACTGCGCAGCCCGTGGCGAACAGCACCAAGCAGACCAGGGCCGCCCGTCCGCGGTTCATTGCACCTCGCCGGTGGCCGGCTCAAGAAGATCCAGCACTTCCCGCAGGTTGGAGTAGAAGTCGGCCCGCGTGACATCCCCTTCCCGGATCTCCGTGCCCACAATCTCCCCCATGACGCCGTAGCGAATCCCCAAGGCTCCCTCGGACCCTTTTCGAATTTCCAGAGGCCGCCCCGCACCGTCATATCGAAACGAGTAGGAGGAGCCCATCGCATCTCGAATCACGTCCACCTTACCGTTCTGGCCATAGGTCAGGGTCAGGGTTCGGCTCCCCCGGGCAGCGGCCTCCACAAGGTTGCCCACATCATCATAGGCGTAGAGAAAGCGCCGGCCGTCCGAGTACAGCGCCTGCATGACTTTGGACCACTTCGGATGGTAGGCATACCGCACCTTTTTTCCATCCGGGTGCTCGACCCCCACCAACCGAGCCTGACGGTCGTACTCGTACCGCGTGATCTCCCCACCGGGACCGCGGACCTCCAGGGGCTTGTCGCAGCACTCGGACAGAAGGGTCTCCGTCTCCCTTCCGTTCTCGTCTGTAGCCACATGGCGATGTTCACCCTCGTAGTACCGGTGGGTCTTGGTGTCCCCTGACGGCAATGTGATGACCACCTCATGTCCGTCTTCAAACAGAGAAAACCCGTAGCGGGAAATGTCGTTGCCGCGCTTGAGGCCGGTGACCCAGTCGCGATCCGTGTCGTAGGTCACCTGAAACCCCTCACCGTCTGCTTCCCGGGCAGCCGTGAGATTGTGCAGGTCGTCATAGGTATAGGCAAAGCGCTTTTCTCCAGGCCCCGTCACTTTCAACAGGTCTCCTCCGGCGCTGTACTCGTAGGCAACCCGGCCGCCCTGGGTATCCAAGAGGCCGGTGACACGCCCCTGCGCTCCCCAGGTCAGGGTGATGGTTCCCCCCTGAGAATGGCTGACCTTGACCAGCCGCCCCGTCTTGTCATAATCCAAGCGCATGCCACGCTTTCCCGCATCCACAAACCTGCGCAAGCGTCCATCCGAATCAAACTCGTAGCGCACACCGTCCGAGCGAATGCGCACGTAAGTCCCATCCTCGCGCTTGGTCAGCCGCTCGGTGCCGCGGTCAAAGGACAGGTAGGAGCCCGGCACTGCGTCAGCCCATGCGTCGGGGAGGAGAAACCCCGTGTTGGCCCGAAGCACCGGATCCTCCAGCAGTTTCCCTGCCAGGTCTTCGTAGGTGCTGTCCGCCCGCAAGGTCCCCGAGCGTTGGTCCTCCTGGCGGCGCTCAGCCACGATGCGGTCTACATACCGTGCGGTGAGTCGCTCCTTGGGTTCCCCTTCCAGGGTGTAGCGCAAGATGAATCCATCGGAGTCCGTGACCAGAACCGAACCGTCGGGGCCTTCCTGGCAGACGATGTCCAGATTGGTCGTCCAACCGTACCCGAACGCCCCTTCTACATTGGATCTGGAATTGTAGGTCCGGCTGATTTCCAGCGCCACCCCGGGCTTCTGCACGCGCATGTCGTCATGGCTGTAAAACAGGTTCGCGTTCCTGAGGTTGACCTCTTGGGCCATGACAGGACCGCCGAGCAACAAAGAAAGACCGAAAAGAAAAGGCATGAATCTCCCGCGGAGTGGGCATCATACCCCACCGAACACCAACTCCAGACCTTCAGTTCCAGGCCCCACCGGACCGATGACCGAGGTCTCCAAATCGGCGGCGTCCCGGGTCATGGGATCCCCGTCCAAATCCAGCCGCGCCCGAAGCCAGACCTCCTCGGGCCAAACCCCTCCAAATGTGAGGTTTGCATCCCCCATGGAGAATTCTGAGGGCAGACCCACCACCCCCAGGCGCTGCGCTGCAACCGGGGGCCCGCCCTCTTCTTTGGATCGAATGGCGGCCACGTACAGGCTTGCGCCTTCAGGAGCCACCACCCCCTCTGACAGGCGCACGGTACCAGCGACCCGAACTTCAGGCGGAGGCGCGTTCAGCCTCTGAAGCATGTCCTGCGCCAGAACCCCCATTTCCCCTTCTGGGTTCAATTCAAAGGCCAAACCCAAGTGCTCCCGGGCAGCCTCCAGGTCTCCTGAACGGACCAGCCCCACGGCCAGCCACCAGTGTCCTTCTGCAAACGCCGGCTCCTCGGTCACCAGCTGCTCCAGGGCGGGCAAGGCCCGGTCAGCCATGTTCACGAGAATCGCCAGGGCAGCACCATGGGCCACCACCTCCCTCTCCCGAGGGGAAACCTGCTGCACCGTCTGAAAGTGCTGCATGGCCACCTGCAGATCTCCCTGGAGGAGGGCGAAGTGGGCCAGTGTGTTGAGGGCAGACACATCGTGGGGGTCCGCCTGAAGGGCAGCTTGGGCCTCTTGAATCTCCGCGGAGATCTGCGTCTCCATCCCCTGGCTGGCCATATCGTCAACCCGAGGCGCCTCGGCCCCCTGCACCAAAAAGAAAGCCAAGGCTGCAAACCCAAGCGCACCGGCAAGCCAGATGGGTACGGCGGACCGACCCCGTTCCTGTCCGGGCGCCGGCCGAGGATCCTCCGGGGCTTCTTCAAGCGCCTCCAACACCTGGACCCCCTGCTCCAGCAACAAAGCCCGCTGGCGCTGGTACTCAGCCTCCCCCAGCCTCTCCGCATGGGACTCCAGCTCCCGCAGCGCCTGCACCAGCCCGTCTTTTCGAGCCTTCAAGGCGGTCTCCCTCTCCACCCGGCTGGCCCCTCCCCCCTCTCCCTGGATGCGACTTGAAACCAGCAGACCGACCACAAGCCCGATCAGCAGCACCACCAAAGGCGGTCCCCAGGTGTTCCAGTCAAAACTCATGTGTCCTCTCCCTCAACTTCAGCCAGGAGCTGCTCCAGATAGGGACTCGGCTCCTCCGATCGGGGTGGTGACGACGTCGGAGAAGAGCGCTTGGAGAGCACCCTTCCCACAGACCACAATCCGCCACCCAACAACACCACCGGCCCCAGCCAAAGAAGCCAGTTCATTCCTTCGCGAGGAGGTGCCAGCAGCACCCAATCTCCATAGCGATCCGTGAAGTAGGCGATCACCTGGGCCTCCGAGTACCCAAGGGACACCAACTCCTGAATTCGGGCCTGCATTGCCACCGCGGCCTCGCTCCGGGACTCCGCCACGTTGAGGCCCTGGCAGACCGGACACCGCAAGCGGGTGGTCAGGGAGTGCACCCGCTCTTTCAGGACCACAGCAGAGGGCGCCGGCCCCGCCGGAACCGCCTCCAGACCGGGTACCTCCTCAGCGCCCGCCAGCCCTAGAAGAGCCAACCAACTCCAAGCAAGGAGGCTCATTGAATCGCCTCCACATTTCGCTGCAGCTCCGCGGCCGAAAGGGGCTGCGCGAGCTTCTTCACGATGCGTCCCCCTCGATCAATGAAGAAAGTCTCCGGCACACCTCCGACTCCATAGTCCATGGCCGTGCGCTGACCTGGATCCACCAGGGTTGGATAGGCACTTCCGGCCCGTGCAAGGTACCGCTTGGCCTTTTCGGGTGTGTCTCCGTAGAGCACCCCTAGAAACACAACACCGGGGTTTCTCCGAGCTCCGGCCATGAGGTTTGGGTGCTCCAGCGCACAAGGCTGGCACCAGGTGGCCCAAAAGTTCAGCACCAGCGGCTTCCCCGCCAGGCTCGCCAGGTCCACGTCCTCACCTTCCAGTGTCTTCAGGGCGAACCCAGGCGCCACCCGCCCCTCCAATACAGAAGGAAGGGCATGGGGATCGGTCCCCTTCCAAATGGGCGCAGCCAGAACACTCACAAGCACGCCCACGCCAGCGAGACCCACGCCCAAGAACCGCCAATTCACGCTGCTCTCTCTGATGTTCTGGGACCAAGGCGACGAAGAAGCCCCCCAGGAAACGCCGCAATTACGCTCCCAAGCACCATCATCAATCCACCAATCCACAACCAGGCAACCAGGGGCTGAATCACCACCCGCAACGAGGCGGTGTCATCCTCATCGACCCTCAACAGGGACAGGTAGAGATCCTCTTTCGGTCCACTGTGAACAGCAGGGGACGGTATCTCGTCACCCCGAGACTTGTACCGGTTGAATCGAGGTTCGAGAACACCCAACTCTCTTCCCCCTCGCGAAGCGGCGAACCGCCCAACCTGGGAGATCCGGTGCGGCTGGTCCTGGGTTACCGCCCCCAGGTAGGTAAGGCTGTACCCCATCACCTCCTTGGCCTCTCCCTTGGTCAGGGTGACGTCCACGTCTTGGCGCCAATGGGCTGCAGATGCCACCGCCACCGCGAGAATCACCACGCCCAAGTGCACGACATGTCCACCAAAACGGCGACGAGACCGGCGAATCGAGCTGACAAGGGCCACCCCAAGGGACTCACCCTGAGCCGACATGCGCACCTTGGCCGGCAACCAGATCTCCCGCAAACTGCCCCAACCCGCAAAGGTGGCGAACGTGAAGGTGCCCGCCACCCAGGGACTGCGCACCCCCAGCGCCACGGACAAGATGCCCACCAGGGCAGAAAAGGAAGCCTGCTTCCAGAAGAGGGCGCGAATGTTGCCCTCAGCGCGCCCCCAGGGAAGGCCTGGCCCCACCCCCATCAAGAACAACAAGGCCAGCCCAATGGGAGCCGACATGGTGTCAAAGTAAGGCTGACCGACCGAGATCCGCCGCTCGCTGACCGCCTCCACCACGAGGGGGTAAAGGGTCCCAAGCAAGACCGTAAACGTAAAGGCCACAAACAACAGGTTGTTCAGCAGGAAGCCCCCCTCTCGACTCACTGCGGCCTCCATGGGAGTGCCCCCCTCTGAGAGCGTGTCCAGGCGCGCAGAGAGCAACACCAGCGAGGACACCAGAACCACTGCGATGAACCCCAGAAAGATGGGACCAATGGGGGACTGCGTGAAGCTGTGCACCGAGTTGAAGACCCCTGATCGGGTCATGAAGGTGCCCAGGAGTGTCAGGAGAAAGCTCGAGATCACCAGCACCAGGCTCCATCCAGAGAAGATCCCCTTTCGCGCGGTCACCATGGCCGAGTGCAGAAAGGCTGTCGCGGTCAGCCAGGGCATAAAGCTGGCGTTCTCCACCGGGTCCCAGGCCCAGTAGCCACCCCATCCGAGCACCTCGTAGCTCCACCACCCCCCCAAGAGGATTCCAAGGGTCAAAAACCCCCAGACCACAAGAGTCCAACGGCGAAGCAACTTCATCCAAGCCGCATCCAGCCGTCCGGCCAGCAGCGCTGCGCAGGCCATGGAGAAAGGCACGCTCATTCCCACGAATCCCAGGTACAACGACGGAGGGTGGATGATCATGAGCAAGTGGTTCTGCAACAGCGGGTTCGGTCCGGGTCCATCGGTCGGAACAGGCGAAACAGGGGCAAACGGATCCGCCACGCTCGCTACGAGAAAGGTAAAAAACACGGCCACTGCCATCAACGTCGCCAGGGAGTACGCCACGTGCTGGGGGTGGCTGTCTCGGGTGCTTCGCGCGAAACCGATGGTGTACAACCCGAGCACCAGCCCCCAAAAGAGAATCGACCCCTCCAAGGCGCTCCACAGGGACACGATGGTGATGTGAAGGGGTGTGGACAAGCTGCCAACCTGAGCGACGTACCCCACAGAAAAATCATGGGTCAAGAGAGCCACTTCCATGAGAAGGGTCGCTGCCACCATGAAGAAGCCGAAGGCGTAGGCAAGGATTCGGGTCCAGTCGCCGGCCTTCTTGCTTCCCTTGCGTCCCGCCAGCATGCCCACCACGGCGCCGCTGGAGGCGGCCGCAAGCCCCATAAGTACGAGCCCGCGCCCCAAAAGCGAGATCACATGTCCTCCACCGTCCGATACACGGACATCGGATCTTCACTTTCTTCGTCGGGCACCTTGTACTCATTGGAGTGCTTCACCATCAGCCGATCCGACTCAAAGACCTCCCCCGAGCCCATGCGGCCCTCCACCACCACGCCAATTCCTTCCCGAAACATCGCTGGCGGTGCACCCGTCGCATGCACAGCCACATCGGTGGTGCCGTCTGTGGCAAGAAAGGTGATCTGTTGCTGGTCCTTGTCCCACTTCAGGGTACCGTCCTTGACCACCGCACCCAGCCGAATGACCGCCCGAAAGTCGGCCCGATTGGACTGTTCCAGGGCTTCCCTCAATTCCGTAGGGGACCAGTAGTAAACCAGGTTTCCCCGGGCAAAAAAGTACAGGCCGCCCAAGGCGCTCAGGCAGATCACCAGGACGGCCCCGAGAGCCCAGCGGCGGGTGGCCTCCGGGGTCATGGCAACCTCCGGGTTCGAATCACCAGGGAAATGCCATACACCAGCAGACCGCCCCAGGTAATGCCATAGGCTGCCCAAACAAACCCCATTCCACCCTGGATGACACCGCTCATTCCTCACCTCCCAAAGCACCCAGGGACAGTGGAGACGGTGCCGGTGGCAGATCCGGCGCATCATCCTCCAAAGCAAGCCTCGCCTCGGCGATTCGGCGCCGGAATCCGATGAAGCCCATGGACAAAAAGAGCATGCCGAAGGCCGCCATACGAAGGGGCAGGTGCATGGTCTCGTCCACCGTCTCCGGCGAGGACTGCATCTGGTGAAGGCTGTTCCACCACTTTACAGACATGTAAACCACCGGGACATCGACGAAAGCGATGATCGTAGCGATGGCGGTGACCACGGCCCGGCGAGAGGGCGGCTGGATCATGGACCGAAGCACCATGACCCCGACAAAGGAGACCAACATCACCGCTGTCGTGGTGAGACGAGGATCCCAAGTCCACCAGACTCCCCAAGTGGGCCGCGCCCAGATGGACCCCTGGATCAGCACCAGGCCGTTGAGCAGGAGCCCCACCTCCACGCAGGACTCCAGGCGCGCGTCCCAGATGCGTCGGCCGGTCCAGAGGGAGGGTATTGCAGCCAGAAACGCCCACAAGTAGACCAACAGGGCCAACCAAGCGGTAGGAACGTGCACGTAGAGAATGCGGTAGACATCCCCCATTGTGGCTTCCGCGGGGGCGACAAACAGTCCCTGAAAGTGGGCGACCGCCAAGAGCGAAATGCCCAACCCGGTCCAAGCGGCTGGAGCCTTCAAGGAGTCGCTTTCCTGGCTCATGCTTCCACCCCCCGGGCAAAAAGAAGCCCACAAAGGCTCCAGTAGATGAGATCGAAACAGACCTGAACCGCCAACCAAACGGAGAGCTGTCCCATGGGATCCCCCTCCAACAAGAGACTGGTGGCCTTGACAGCAGCCAGGACGGCCGGCACCACCAGGGGAAACAAAAGGACCGGCAACATAAGCTGTTGGGCTGCAATGCGGGCTGTCAGCGCAGAATAGAGGGTACCTGGAGCTGCGAAACCTGCCGCCCCCAGCACCAGAACGACAAACAGACCTCCCCAAGACCCGGCCGGGGAGAGGTCGAAGAGAATCGCTGCGACCGGCAACGCAAACAACCCCATGGCCACAATGAAGAGGGTGTTGGCCAGGGCCTTTCCGTAGAACAGGGCGGCGGGGGAGACAGGCACCAGAAGAAGCCCCTCCAGAGCACCATCTTCCGTCTCAATTCGAAAGGACTGCACCAGCAGCAACGTGGAAACACAGAGGACCGAGAGCCAAACATAGGCTGCCGCATGCCGCCTGAGTGCCACCGAGTCCGGACCCACCGCAAACGAAAACAGCAGCAGAAAGGTCAGCGCATAGCAACACAAGCCAATCAGACGGGACTTTCCACGCCACTCAATCAACATGTCCTTTCGCAGGATGGCCCAGAGCTGGCTCATGACACCCTCCCGTGCAGCAGTCCCCACGCCTGGATCACGGAAGATGCAGGCCCGATCCAGCGCGGCTGCCCCTCGTGAAGCAACAACGCGCTCCGACAATGCAAAGCGGCCCGTCCAACCAGGTGGGAGGCCACCAGAACCGTTGCACCCTCTTCCGCGAATTCCCGGAGAATCCCGTCCACCAGGTCGAACCCCTCCGGATCCAACTGTCCATACGGCTCATCCAGCAGAACAAGCCTCGGCTTCTGGGCCAGGAGACGTGCAAAAGACAGGCGCTTCCGCATGCCTGCCGAGTAGGTGCGCACCGGATCCGGGCGTTCCTCCAGTCCCACCCTGGCCAACCAGCGAGGGCTTTCGTCCTCTACCCCCATCAAGCTTGCCAGAATCGCCAGATTCTCCGAGGCCGAGAGGTCCTCGTAGAGTCCGGAGGCATGGGACAAAACCCCCAACTCCGCCCGAATACGAGACAAATCCCGCTGCGGATCCAACCCAAAAAGCTTTAGATCGCCCTGGGTGGCCGTCAGAGAAGTACCCACCAGGCGCAACAAGGTTGTCTTGCCGCTCCCGTTGGCTCCGACGACCAGAAAGCTCTCTCCTTCCGGCAGGTCCAGATCCACGTCCGCAAGGGCCCATCGACGACCGAATCGACGGGAAAGACCGCGGGCCTGGACGACTGATGTACCCATGGCCGGCCCCTCTAACCCGCCGGCCCCCGCCTCGGACTGGATTGCCGGTCAACCGACCCCTGCCTGGGCCGCTGCCAGGCGCCTGGCCGTGTCCCGCACCTCTCGCGGCGTCCCCAGGTAGATCTCCCGGGTGCCCATCAATCGATCGACCCAGTCGGTGGTGACCCCGTAGTTCATGTCCTGGTTGGGTCCCATGTGGTGTTCGTAGTGCCACGGAAGATGCTCCCGGCACCACGCGGGGTCCAGGTGTGACCTCTTGTGGAGCCGATAGTACCGGTGGGCGCAGACCAGGTTTGTGGCCACAAAGAAGGGCATCCACGGCGCCAGGGGAAGGTGCAGAAGAATCAACCCTGAAAGCGCCACAAGCTCCTTGGCTGCAGCATTCCACTGCCAAATGGACCCCTCGTACATGGGATCCACACCCAAATGGGTCCGGGCCGCCCGGTGGTGTTCAAAAAAGTGGAACGAAAAGACGCTGCCACGGCTCTTTCCCGGCCCGTGAAGCAAGTACCGATGCAGCCCCCACTCCACCACATGGGCATAGGCAACCCCCAAAGGAATCCCAACCACAACCAAAACCCTCCGAAACTGACATACTCGTCACATTCGAGAGGACCCCAAACATGACGGGCTTGTCATTTTCCATCATGCCCGCCTCATCCCACATACGCCACCAAGAATGACGTATTCGTCACAATTTTCAGCCCCACGCCGAGCCATCTCCATGACACTCCCGTCAACCGCCCCCAGAGGGTCCGGGACGGCGATGGCGGACCGAGCCGGCGACG
>CAZRYF010000010.1:0-40528 GCA_964604165.1 uncultured Enterobacterales bacterium | reverse complement strand
GGCGCGGCCAAGTGGGTCGGCCTGGACGGTGCGCAGGCGTAGCGCAGCTACGTCAGTTCACCCCAAGACCACCCAACACCAAACCGCCAACCCCCAGAGGGTCCGGGACGGCGATGGCGGACCGAGCCGGCGACGGGCGCGGCCAAGTGGGTCGGCCTGGACGGTGCGCAGGCGTAGCGCAGCTACGTCAAGTCACCGCACGGGCCGACCCACGCCGGCCCCGCCCAAGCCGGCGACGGGAGCCATCGCCGTTCCGGACCCATCCCTAAAAGGGAATGTCTTCGTCCCCCTGGTATGGCATGTTTCCGCCGTTGTTGGCGGGTGCTGCGGGCGTGGGTGCGGCCGCGGCAGGGGCGGGGGCGGGGGCAGCTTGTTGCTGCTGCCCATAGCTGGGGGCGCCGTAGCCGGCGGACTCGCCGCGGCCACCGAGAAAGCGAATGTTGTCCGCAACGATCTCAGTGCTGTAACGATCCTGGCCTTCCTTGGTCTGCCACTTGCGGGTCTGAAGGCGGCCCTCTATGAAGAGCTGCTTCCCCTTGCGACAGTACTGGGCAACATTCTCCGCCGTGCGACCAAACGCCACCACCGAGTGCCATTCGGTGTGGTCGTTCCAATTGCCATCCCGATCTTTACGTCGATCCGTGGTGGCGAGGCGAAGATTTGCAACGGAAGTACCGCTGGCAGTAGAGCGCATTTCCGGATCCTGTCCGAGATTGCCGATGAGAAGGACCTTGTTGACCATGATTGCTCCCAGGGAGGGAATGAGGTGGGGAAGGATGTCGTGCCAGACGAGATGTGTGTAAGCCGAATTGGCAAACCCGTCTCGTGATTCCACTGTATCCCCCGCATGCGTCAGAATTTGTCCGGCCAAGCAGGAATATTCCACCACGAGGGGCCCGCTCCACGAGAGGGACCCCCCCCCCCGTTCGCGGGTTATGAAGCCCAGATGGGTGCTCACCACGATCACGGCCCAGGCCATGGCCACGGCGCACCGTCTTCTCTGCTGACCAAGGCCCTGTGGATCACACTGATCTACATGGCGGTGGAGGTCGCGGGCGGACTCTGGACAGGGTCTTTGGCCTTGCTGGCGGATGCAGCCCACATGCTCTCCGATGCGGGCGCCCTGGCAATTGCAGTGGCAGCTGCCCGCATTGCAGAGCGGCCGCCGGATGCACGGCAGACCATGGGCTACGCGCGCGCTGAGGTGATGGGTGCGGGGGTGAACGCCGCAGCACTGGCGATTCTTGGCGTATGGGTGGGGGTCGAGGGGATTCAGCGCCTCTTTTCTCATCCGGACGTGATCGCCGGCCCAATGATGGTGGTGGCCGGCATCGGGTTGGCGGTCAACCTTGGCATTGCAAGAATGCTCTTCTCCCATGCCCACAACCTCAACACCCGGGCGGCGCTGCTCCACGTGCTCGGGGACGCCCTGGGCAGCGCGGGCGCGCTGACGGCGGGTGCGCTGATTCTTTGGAAGGACTGGTTTTGGGCGGACGCGGCGGCGTCCCTTTTCATCGCCAGCATCCTCTTCTTTGGTGGCATTCGAATGCTTCGCGAGGTGAGTGGGGTGCTGATGCAAGCTGCACCAAGGGGCGTGGACGTCGCCGCTTTGGATGCGGTCATTGGAGCGACACCCGGGGTGCAGTCCGTGCACGACCTGCACGTGTGGTCACTTCGGCCCGGCCGAGATGTGCTCACCGTCCACGTGGTTCTCGCCGATGTGCAGGAGGCCGTGGAGGTCTGCAGCGCAATCCGGTCGAGACTGCAAGAGGAGCTTCCCAGCGCACATGTGACAGTACAAGCTGAGCCCGAGGGCACCTGCTGCGGTTGAAGCGCTCTCCCGCGCCCCGTAGGATGGAGTCTCGCCTCCAAAGGTGCAATGACAACTTCCTCCCAAGGCTCCCTCGCCAACACGCCCTTTCTGGAGGTGCTCTGCGGCCTTCATCGGGAAGCACGCACGGGCCTGCTCACCGTTTCCGACGGCCAGGCAGATCGCACCTTCCATCTGCGAGAAGGCGCCCTCGTAGCCAGCGGGGGAGGCGGCGAGAGCGAGTCCATGGAGACCCTGTCCAAGAGCCTGCCAGATGCCCCGGAATCTCAACTCAAGGAACTGCAGCGCACCCTCCGCGTTCTCAATTGCACAAATCTCACCATCGGGTCTTGGGAGTTTCAAGAAGACGCCACGCCCGGGGAGGAGTCTCCCAGCGACCTGGCCACCACCTGCTGGAAGGCGGTGGAACGAAAACTGAATGCCGAGAACATTCGCCCGCGCCTCGCCTCCGCCATGGAGTCCTTTCCCACCACCCAGGGAGCCCAAGTTTCTGTCAGCAGACTGCCCGTTCCGGGCCCGCTGCGCCAATTTCTCTCCACCATTGATGGCCAGCGAACCCTGTCAGAGATTCTCGACTTTGCCCCCCTGCACCCGGACCAGGCAGCTCGCGCCCTTTACTTTGGGCGACTTGTGGGAGCGATCCAGGCCCTTGAGACGGGCAGGAATGTGGAAATAACCACAAAGAGTACCGACTCAGAACTTGGGTCCGAGGACACCACCCGCCCTTCTCCCGCGTCACCGGATGCGCCGCCGCCCGCAGCCGACGTCCTGAACATTGCCAACCTCATTGCCGACGAGGTGGGTGGCCCGGCGGCGGTTCCCCAGGCAGGAGGGAGTCCGTTGGATCTCTCCGATGATCCGGAGCTGCGCCGGCTCCAGGAGACCCTGCAACGCCTGGAGGCCGCTGAAGACCACTTCCAGGTGCTTGGCGTGGAATGGGACGCGGACGACACCACCTACCGCACCACCTACTTCGAGCTGGCCCGCGCCTACCACCCGGATGCCTGGGCCGACAAGTCTCCGGAACAGATAGAAGCAGCGGACCGGATATTTGCGGTCATTGGCGCTGCCTGGCAGGACCTCGGCGAGCCCGAGGCACGACAGGCGTATGTGGACAAGGTGATTCACGGACTCCAAGACGAAAACGAGCTCGCCATGGAGCGGGTCAAGGAGATCCTCAAAGCCGAAGCAAGCTTCGACAAGGCTGTGGCGCACTTTCGGGCCGGACGAATCGTCCAGGCCCATGAAATCCTGCAGAACTGCGTTGCACAGGTCCCCGATGCGCCCGAATTCCGAGCCTACCTTGGCTACACCACCTGGAAACTCAACGAAGAACGGGAACCGGAGGAGGCCCAGAAAGGCGAAGACATGCTCAAGGCCGCCCTGGAGAATTCAGTCAAGCTGGACAACGGCTGGGTGCTGATGGGTCTGCTCTACAAGGCGAAGGGGCTGGACGACCTGGCCAAGATGACCTTTGTGAAGGCCCTCAAGATCAACCCCAGCAACGAACACGCCGTGCGAGAGATGAAGCGCCTGACCCGAACCAAGAAGGAGGCCCCTTCCGGCCGCGGTCTCTTTGGCATGTTCAAGAAGAAAAAGAAGTAAGACCTTTACGCCACGGCCTTTTGGACGTTCTGCGAAGCGGACACCAAAGGGCCCACCCAGGGACGCTGGAGAGAGGCGGGAAAGTTCTTGAATTGGTGTACGATCCTCACCTGGAGTCTCCCATGCGCACCCTGGTTCTTTCGTTGTTGGCCCTGTCTTCTTGCCGTGAACCCGAGAAGCCTATCGAAACCGGGCTGGTGGACAGCGGGGGAGACTCCACAGTCGAGTTGCTGGACGCCGATGGAGACGGGTTCTCCCAGGAAGAGGACTGCAACGACAAGGATGCAGCCGTGAACCCGGATGCCAGGGAGACCTGCGACGGCATCGACAACGACTGCGACGGGCTCTTTGATGATGAGGACTCCAACGTCTTTGGGACCAGCACCTGGTACCTGGATGCAGATCTGGACGGCTACGGGGGGGATTCGCTGTCGGTGGAGTCCTGCGAGGAGCCGGACGGCTTTGTGGAGGATCGGGGGGACTGCAACGACCTGGATGCAAGCAGCCACCCGGGGGCCGAGGAGGTTTGTGATGGGGTGGACAACGACTGCGACGGCGTGAGCGACGAGGACGACGCGGTGGATGCGCTGACCTGGTACGTGGATGACGACGGCGACGGCTATGGCACCACCCTTTCCACCGCGACCGCCTGTGATCCCCCTGCAGGCTACTCCATGCACGATGGCGACTGCGACGATGCGGACCCGGGCTACCATCCCGGGGCATCGGAAACCGACTGTACCGACCCGAACGACTACAACTGCGACGGGTCCGTGGGCTTTGACGATGTGGACAGCGACGGCTTTGCGGCGTGTGAGGACTGCGACGACACGGACGCCGACGTAAACGACGACGCAGTGGAGGTCTGCGACGCGGTGGACAACGACTGCGATGGACTCATCGATGATGCCGACCCCTCCATCACCGGGGGTAGCACCTGGTACGGGGACTCGGATGGAGACGGTCACGGCGGCCAGCAGTTCCAACAGGTGGCCTGTGCGGCCCCCGCGGGGTTTGTCGCGGCTGCAGACGATTGCGATGACCTGAATGCCGCGAGCTACCCGGGAGCATCTGAGATCTGTGACGCCTCGGACAACGACTGTGACGGGGACGTGGACGAGGGCGTGGGGAGTACCTGGTACCAGGACGCCGATGCCGATGGGTACGGAAACGGCGCCGTTTCCCAGCAGAGCTGCGATGCCCCCAGCGGCCACGTGGCCAACGCCCTGGACTGCGATGACTTCAACGCGGCCACAAACCCTACCTCCTACGAAGTCTGTGACGCTGCCGACAACGACTGCGATGGAGACATCGACGAGTCCGCCATCAACGCCACCACCTGGTACGTCGATGGGGACTCCGATGGCTACGGAACCACAGGGAGCACCACCGTCGCCTGTGACCAGCCCACGGGCCACGCCGGCAACTCGACCGACTGCGACGACGCAGATGGGGCGGTGAACCCCGGCGCCACCGAAGTGTGCGACGACACCGACAACGACTGTGATGGCACGGTGGATGAAGACGACGCATCCGACGCATCGACCTGGTACCAGGACAGCGACGGGGACGCCTACGGCAACGCCTCCAGTTCCGTGGCATCTTGCAACCAGCCCAACGGCTACGTCACCGACGCTACCGACTGCGACGACAACAGCACCACCGGCGCCTTGTACTACCCGAACGCAAGCGAATCCTGCGGCGACCCCGACTACAACTGCGACGGGGTCGTGGAGTCAACCCCCTGCCCGGTAGCGACCCTGACCTTCACGGAGAACCAGGGAGTGCAGCTGACGGACTATGCCGTGAGAGTCGACCTCTCGGCGCTCGCCACTTCCATCAGCAGCGGCTTCTCCATCGCGGACTCCAACGGCACCGCCATCGACTACTGCTTTGAGGTGCAGAGCGGGGATCAGGCGGGCGAGTGCACCTCCACCTACACCGACTACATCTGGGTGAAGCTCCCCTCCCTGTCCGCATCCGGCACGTTGGACCTTTCGGTCACCCCCGGCTCAAACGCCGCTGGGACCGGCCTGGATGTGTTCGAGGTGTACGAGGACTTTCAGGACACCACCGCCGCCACGGGAATCTCCGGATGGTCCTACAACCACCTCTCCTCCGGATATGTCGGCATGGCCGGCAGCAGCAGCTACTACGTGGGGCTCAATGGCACGGGCCTGACCAGCAGCGTGCACAAGAAGATCGACTACTACCAGGGCGTCTGGTCCGCCGAGTCCGACCTGACCCTCTGGCTGGACGGCAACAACTATGGCGGCGACATCGACATCTACAACTGTCCGGCCCGACCGAACGGTGCGAGGAGCTGGACGATCATCAAGACCGACGCGATGTCCTACAGCCTCTGCGGCAGCAGCGAGGCAGCCGCCACTGGCTCTTTCAGCCCAACAGTGGGGTCCAGCTTCGAGTACCGGCACAGGTCCAATGACGGGGACGCCAGCGGCATGACCCTGACCTGGATTTCCATGCGGCCCTATGTGGAAAGTGAACCCTCCACAGTCGTCACGGCGCTGTAGGCCCCGAAGGGCAGGCCCTGCCTACCCCTGGCGAGCCATCACGCCATCAAACACGTCGATGGCGTGGCGCACATAGGCGCGCTTCTCCCGGTAGCTTCCGGGAAAGAAGCTCCTCTTGAAACCGTAGATCACGGTGTTTCGCACTTGCTTGGGGGTCATTCCAAAGGTGCGCACTGCAAGATCCAGCTCACCGGTGACTGTGGTATGCGACATGAGTCGGTTGTCGGTACAGACCGTCGCGCAGAGTTTTTCCTCCAACATGCGGCGAAACACGTGGTTCTCGATGTTGCCGATACCGGGGTTGGTCTGCAGGTTGGAGGTCATGCAGACCTCGATCAGGATTCTTCGATCCGCGATGTATTCCACGAGAGCACCTGTGTAGGCCTCTGCATCCTCGATCTGATCCGAGGAAATGAGCTCCGGAGAGAACAAGTGGTAGCCATGACCAATCCGGTCCGCGTGCAGGGCGGTGATTGCCTGGAAAATCGACTCGGGCCCATAGGACTCCCCAGCGTGCACGGTCTTTTTCAAGAAGTGATCATGTACATACTGAAACGCCTCAGAGTGAGCCATCGCAGGAAAGCCGGCCTCGGCGCCCGCCAGATCGAAACCCACCACCTGGATTCCAAGCTCATCCCGCGCCCGAACGGCTGCCCGCGCCAGCTCCAGGGACGCCGTGGCGTAGATGGACTCCCGGGGTGACTCGGTCAGCGCATCAACCAAGCCGGCGAACCAGGGGGAAAAGGCCCCAGTAAACATACGCATGGCGCAGGCAATGATTCCGTAGCGAAAAGGAGGCATGGCACCGCTCTTCACGGCTTCGGTTTGTTCGTGCTCTCGCTGGGCCCGGGTCAGCCCGGCCGCCACCGCCCGGAACACGTCGTCATAGGACAGCCCGGCCCCCATGTGTAGCTGAGGCGCAAACCGGACCTCAACATAGCAAACGTTCTCGTTGAGATTGTCCCACGCAAACTCGTAGGCCACCCGCTCCAGGGCCTCCGCATCCGCCAAGACCCCGCAGGTATAGGCAAATCCATGCAGGTAGTCGGTCAGAGACTCGTAGGCAGGCTTGAAGACCAACTCACAGAGACCCTCTTCAGTCCAGCTGGGAAGTTCCAGCCCCTGCGCCCGGGCAAGCTCAATCAAAGTGGACAATCGCAAGGATCCATCAAGATGGACATGGAGGTCCGTTTTCGGCAGGGCAAGCAGCAGTTCCCGGGTCATCTTCATGGCTCGGCACCTATCGGAGCTTGCCTCCCGGGACCAGTCTTGGTAGGCAACAGCATGGAGTCCAGTGTCATGAAGTTGCCCCTCGCCGTTCGCGAAACCCTGATCATCTCTGTCGACGAGTATCTGGAGATGGAAAACGATCAGCCAGACTCTAGAGATCTGGCTGAAATCACAATGGATTTTCTGGTCTCATCCGCTGAGAGCGCGGACCTGGAAGATTCAGACGAGTTGATTGAGCGGATTGAGGAACACGGAGAATTCGAGGAACCCCTGGTGGACATCCTAGAGCTTTCGTTTTCCAGCCAGGACGAAATGGAGCTGACGGGGGAAGATATTGTGGCCCACGTGGAGCGAGAGCTCGGCTTGGAGTGGGCCGACGAAGACGCCCTGGATGACCTGGACGACATCGACGATCTCCCGATTGGCGCCCCCGACGAAGTGGACTGACCCACTGGATCGCCCCTTGCTCGATACCCTGCTTGACGCCCTTCCACAGGCCAAGGAGCATCGGCTGGCTGGCCGGGCACACGGAGGGCTGCTTCTGCGCGTGGGTCTGGAGCTGGTGGCCATGGGTCTCAGTGGAAAGCCGGGGGCGGATCCCGCCATGGCACGGCATGTGCGCACCCAGCGATCCCTGGGGAGCCACGACCGTCGGCTGGTGACAGATCTCGCCTACGGTGTGGTTCGGGATCGACGCATCCTGGAGCGCCTCTTGGTCCTGGCGGGCACGGATCAGCCCACCCCTTCGGACCTCTGGCGGGCCAACCTCGCTCTGTGTCATGGCTCCTTTCCGGAAGGCCAGGACCGTCCAGAGAGCCTGCAAAACCCCCGCGAGGCGCTCAAGGCCTGGGCATCTGAAGAGAGCCCAGGGCACGCTCAGCTTCTCGCCGAGCTGGGCTCTCTCCCGGACTGGCTGGCAGCAGCCCTCCTTCACCAGCACGGCGAGGAGGCCGCCGGGCTCGCATCATCCCTTCGCCAGCGAGCCCCCACCACCCTGCGGGCAAACCGTGTTCGGGCGGACCGGGACCGCCTGCGAGGCGCCCTCCTGGAGGCCGGGATTGCCACCCGAAACGGGGTTCTCTCCGAGGATGCCCTTCACCTGGAGGGCAGGGCGAACCTCAAGGGCCTTGCTGTCTGGCGCCAGGGCTGGTTCGAGATGCAGGACGAGGGCAGCCAGGTCATCGCGGCCTTGGTGTCCCCCCCTCGAAGAGGCCGAGTTGTGGACTTCTGCGCAGGGGCCGGAGGTAAGTCCCTGGCCATGGCCCACAGGCTCCCGCGCGGGACACGGATTCTGGGGCTGGATCCTCGCCAGAGTGCAATCGATGAGGCGCGACACAGATCCAAGCGCGCCGGTGCCCGGCACCTGGAATTCCGTGTCCAGTCCCCGAACGAGCCTCTTTGCGTCGTTCCTGACTCCGTGGACCGGGTGCTTGTGGATGCCCCGTGCACCGGGATCGGCCGCCTGCGAAGGCAACCCGCAGCCCGTTGGTCCATGACGGAAGAGGAGGCCGCGAATCTGGTGAATCTCCAGTCGGAAATACTGGACCGGGCCTCTTCTCTGGTTCTGCCAGGAGGCTGGCTTGTCTACGCCACGTGCAGCCTACTCGCCGCCGAGAACGAATCCCAGGTGAAATCCTTCCTGACGAGGCACCCGGATTGGGACATAATGCCGGCCAGGGACGTACTCAACAAGAACCAGGGCACCCAGGCGGGGGATGGAAATCATCTACAGCTTCGGCCGGATCTGCACGGCTGCGACGGCTTCTTTGGCGCGGTTCTTGTGCGCTCTGGGGGCACGGATCCAGCCACAATCGCTGCTGCTGGCAGTCATCCTGACGGCAGCTCTTCCAGTCCAGGCGGGGGAGGACACGGGGGGATGGGAGAATCCGACGGTCGCTGACGCCCTGGAAGGGGGAGAAGAAACCGCTCCCACCACAGCAGGGGCGCAGCCCCCCGAAAAGCGGCGCACCTACACGGACAAGGTGCTGGGGATTGCCGGCCTCCTGATCCTGTGGTTCCTCACGCGCAAGGAAAACGCCCGGCAGGCCGCCTTCACGCCCAAGAGGGTCCACCCCATGACGCCCCACGAGCTGGGGGAGGCACTCCTTCCCATCGTGGAGAGGCAAGACCTGAACGGCTTTCGCGCCCTGTATTTGACCGGCCCTGAAGCCGCCCAACACATGGGAGAAGAAGCAGAGAACTACCTGGCTTCCCGAAGCCGAGAGACCTTCCTCCAGACCCTTCGTCGAATTCAACAAGATCTTCCCGCCAACCCCACCTACATCGACATGCACATCGATGGGGACTTGAACTGTACCTTGAAGCTGAAGAATGGGGAAGAAACCCGGAAGGTGCCCGTGGGAAGAGCCGTTTACCTGGGGGCGGTTCTGCGGCTTGTTTGAGCTTGTCTTCTCCGGTCCGGATGCGCTATGAGAGCGGCATCCAACCGACGGAGAAGTCCCCATGCATGCATCCCTTGAGAGACTCCAGGATCTCCGCGAGTACGGCGGAAAGACAGACACTCCTGGTTTGCCGGACGCAGTCCTGGAGACCTTCCTGGGATGCGATCCCCTGCTTGCCCAGGCCATCGACGAGGCGGTGAGTGTCCATCACTCCCTTCGGGGGGAATGGGACGAACACCTGCGCATGGACGAGGAGCGTCTCACAGAGGACCTGCGCCGGGACTACGTGAACTTCTACCCGGCCAACAACCTGAACCGGTATGTGCCTCTCGCAGCCCGCGGTCCCTGGATTGTCACTTCTCACGGAGCGGTTCTGCACGACTCGGGGGGGTACGGAATGCTCGGCCACGGACACGGCCCGAAGGAGGTCATGGACACCATGTCCCAGAACTGGGTCATGGCGAACGTCATGACCCCCAGCTTCTCCCAGGCCCGCCTGGCCCAGCGCCTTCAAAAGGAGATCGGCCACACCCGCGACAGCGGCTGCCCCTACGCCGCCTTTCTGTGCCTGAACAGCGGCTCGGAGTCCGTGACCCTGGCCTCCCGCATCTCCGACCTCAACGCCCACGCCCAGACCTCCGAGGGGGCCCGACACCAGGGCAAGCGCATCGCCTTTCTGGCGCTGACTGGCGGCTTTCACGGCCGCACCTCCCGGCCGGGCCAGGTCTCAGACTCTTGCCTCACCACCTACAAGAAGCACCTGGCCTCCTACCGGGACACGGACAACCTGGTCACGGTCGAGCCCAATGACCTGGACGCTCTTCGCAAGGCCTTCGCCACCGCCGACGCGGAGGGCATCTTCTTCGAGGCCATGTTCATGGAGCCGGTCATGGGAGAGGGCAACCCGGGCATGGCGGTGAACCGGGCGTTCTACGACCTGGCGCGGCAGCTCACCCGGGACCACGGCGCCCTGCTCCTGGTGGACTCGATCCAGGCCGGTCTTCGCGCCCAGGGCTGCCTGTCCATCGTGGACTACCCGGGGTTTTCCGACTGCGATCCCCCGGACATGGAGACCTACTCCAAGGCCCTCAACGCCGGGCAGTACCCTCTGTCCGTGCTCGCGGTCAGCCCCGCGACCCAGGCACTCTATGTGAGCGGCGTCTACGGAAACACCATGACCACCAACCCCCGGGCCCTGGAGGTGGCCTGTTCGGCCCTGGACCAGGTCACCCCGGCGATGCGACAGAACATCCGGGACCGGGGCGCGGAGATGGTCGAGAAGCTGCAAGGAGTCGCCGACGAGTTTCCGGGCTGCATCACGAAGGTACAAGGCACGGGCTTGCTGGTCTCCGCCGAGCTGGATCCGGAGCGGTTCCAGGTGGTCGGGTTCGGCCAGGTCGAGGAGTACTGCCGCACCCACGGGATTGGGGTCATCCACGGGGGCAAGAACGCCCTGCGCTACACGCCCCACTTCCGGCTGACCAGCGAGGAGATCGACCTTATTTGTGACAACCTCCGGGCGGCGTTGGCGCATTTTTTGGCGTAGGGATCCGAGTTAAGTATGGTGTCCCCGGAATCTGTCCCCGGAATCTGTCCGTCCCCTGAATCCCTCTCGCGAAATCCCTGAATCCGATCTCCCCCACAAATGGGCCGATCGGGGAGGGCGGCGTTGAGACGACAACGCCTACAACCTGCCCTGAAGCGCCTCCAGGGACACGAGCGCCTTTCGATATCCGGTTCGTGCCTCCACAAGCGAAACCTCCGCCCGCGCCCGCGCCTGCTGCACCTCCAACACATCTTTCTGAATCGCGCGGCCCACCGCCTGTCGCGCTTTTTCCGCTGCCAGTGTCTCCTCCGCAAGATTCAGGTTCAGCTCCGCAAGCTCCACTTGCCGCCTTGCACTTCCCACGATTCGCGCCTGGGCAGCCGCCTCACTGGCCACGGTGCGCTCCTGCTGCTCCACACTCCGACGAGCAATCTCCAGCTGCGCCATCTGGGCTTGCAGCGTCCCGCGGGCCGCGCGGTTGCCCACGGGCGCAGAAACCTGCAACCCGAGGTAGTGGCTCGGAAGCGCCCGACTGAAGAGCTCCTGCATGGCAGCCGAGAACTCTCCCTCCTCGTACCCACTCACACCGAACGTTCCGGTCGCTGTGAGCTCTGGCAACAAGGCGTGCCGGGCCCAGTCCACCTCCAGTTCGGCCGCCTCCAGGTCCATTCGGGCGAGGGCGAGGTCCGGATTGCCCGACAAGGCTGCCGCCACCGCCCGCTCCACATGGAGATCCAATCCCAGGGGCACCTCTCCCGGAGGGCTCGTGGGCACCAGGTCTTCTCCCGGCTCCCGCCCGAGCAGCAACGCCAGGGAGTCTGACGCCGCCACCGCGGTGTGTTCAGCCTGGATTCCCTCCAGGTGCGCCTGGGCGAGGGCAGCCGCCACCCGGGTCAGGTCCACCTGGGCCAGGGTGCCCGCCTCCACCAGGGCCCGCACCACCCGCTGCTCCTCTTCCGCAACCGCAATGGAACGCCGGGCACTCTCAAGGGCCGACCGGGCGGCCACAAGATCCCAGTACCCTACCGCCACCTGCGCAACCACCTTCTGCCTGGCCGAGACAAGCTCCGCCTGCGCACGCACCCACCCATGATCCGCCCGGCGCACCTGCTGGAGGTTGTAGGCCATCTTGTGCCCCTCCAACAGCTTCTGCGACAGACTCGCCGTGAGCTCGGTGGTGTACGTGTTTGGCACCTCCTCGCTGAACTCCTGGCCCACCACGGAGAAGTCATAGGTCGAGGAAGGAATGCGCGTGGCACGCCAGTTCAGGCTCACGCCCGTGCCGCTGGGTAGCTGCTGGGACAGGTCCGTGCCCACACCGAACGTGCTCATGTCCAGGCGGTACTGGGCGCTCTGGGAGCGGCCCTCCGAAACCGTGGGGGCATACCATCCTTCAGCGCCCAACAAGGGGTCCCACGTGCCCTTGGCCGCTGTCAGGCTTCCCTCCGCAGCCCGGGCGCCCGCTTCTGCGATCTGCAGAGTGGCGTTGTGGGACAAGGCGTCTTCCAGGGCTGCTTCATAGGACAGATCCCGCCCCAGGGTCTCGGCCTGGCTCCCTCCGATCCACAACAGCAAGCCGATCATGCGCTCTCTCCAAGCCTGCGCCGCCACGTCCCCCGGGCTCGGTCCCGGATTTCATCTAAAGCATCGTAGACGAGGGGAAGGAAGAACAGGGTCAAAACCGTGCCCGCCAACAACCCGCCCACCACCACCCGGGCCAGGGGGGCATAGGGAACGCCCACGATCGCGCGGGACCCAAGCGCCATGGGCATCAACCCCACGACCGTGGTGAGTGCCGTCATGAGAATCGGGCGCAGGCGCCTCTGTCCTGCCAGGGAGAGCGCCTCCCGTCTGGGCAGCCCTTCTCGCCGAAGCTGGGTCACCTTGTCTATCAGCACAATCCCATTGTTCACCACGACCCCAATGAGCACCACCAACCCGATGCCGGCCATCTGGTCAAAGCTGTCCTCGGTCCACCAGAGGGTCCAGGCCACCCCCACAAGCGCCATGGGGATTGTGAACAGAATGGAGAAGGGAAGAAGAAAGCTCTCGAACAGAACTCCCATAAGCAAGAAGACCAACACCACGCTCATGAGCAGAGCCTGCTGTTCCGTGGCGTCCTCCTGGGCTTTCTGCCGATCATGTTCGTCCCGGGTCCAACGGTACCCAGGCGGAAACTCCATGGGCTCCAGGACAGCCCCAATAGAGGCCAGGGCCAGCTCGTTCTTCACCTCCCCCCCCAGCTTGGCTTCGATCTGCAGGCTGGTCTCTCGGTTGCGGCGATGGATGCCAGAGAACCCCTTGGACATCTCGGTCCGCACGACGGACCGCAAGGGCACCACAGCGCCGGTGGTCGGGCTGACGAGAGGGAAGTCCAGCAGCGCCTCCACGCTGGCCCGATCCTCCGCCTCAAAGCGCGCGATCATCTCAAAAACAGAGTCCCCCTCGTACAACCGGGGAAGCTGCCTGCCCTGCATGGCAAAGGAAACCGTCGGACCGACCCACTCAGCGGTGAGCCCATGCTCCTCAAGTGCCTCCCGATCCAACAGGAGACGAATCTCCGGGGTGCCGGAATCCTCCAGGTTGTGGTCCGCCGTCAGCACAGCCGGAAGGCTCTCCATGCGCCGGATCACTTCCTCTGACAAGTCCAGGAGCACCTCGCTGTTGTCACCCTTGAGGGACACACTGACGCTGTTGCCCCCCATGTCTCCCCCCCAGTCCCGCTCCAGCCACAAGTCAACCCCCGGCCTCTCCGGCAACAGACGCTCCACCTTTTCCTGGAGCGCCTCCCGGGTATCCATATCGATCTCTTCCAGGAGACTTACGCGGGTCCTCCCCCAGCCGTCAGTCGAACGGAATTTCGTTCGGTAGGTCTCTACCCCCCAGTCCTCCCGGTGGGACTCCACGAGCGCCTCGATTTCGTCTACCACCTCCAACATGTCGCCGTGGGTAAACGACGAATCCACCTCCATGTGAATCGTGAAATCCCCCATGAACTCCCCGGAAACCTCGGTGAACTCCACACCCTTTCCCGGAATCTGAAACGTTGCCACCAGCAAGACCACCAACCCAAGCACCGCATCTGACCGGTGGTTGAGCAGGCCCGTCAGCGCCCACTTGTAGCTCCGGGACAGGCGATCCATCCAAGGCGAGGCCACCTCCCTTGTGGACTTGAAAGCCAGCGTGGACAAAGGCGAGAACAACAGGGCAGCTACCAGGCTGGCTGCCAGAGCAAGACAGACCGGAAACCCCAAAGACCCCATGAAAAACGAGAACATCACGTCGTTGCTCATGAGGATGATGGGTAGAAAGACCACCAACGTCGTGAGCGTGGACAACAAAATGGCCAGACTCACCTCGGCGGTGCCGGAGACCGCCGCCTCCCTTGCACCCGCCCCTTCCCGTCGGCGGTTCCAAATGGTCTCCACCACCACAATGGCGTTGTCCACCACCATGCCCACCGCCACCATCAGGCCCATCAGCGAAAGAACATTCAAAGTGCCCCCAGTGAAGTAGAGGGCGGAAACGGTCATGAGCAGGGACACCGGAATGACCGAGGCCACAAGCAGCGTCATGCGCCAGTCCCGCAGGAACAGGAACAGCACCCCCACCGCAAAGATGCCTCCCTGAATCGCTGTGTCCACCAGGTTGTCCAGGGACTCCCCGATGATCTCCCCTTCGTCCCAGAACACAAAGGTCCGGGTGCCCTCCATTCGGGCATCCCCCTCCAGGGCCTTCAACGTCTCTCGCACCTCTTCAACCAGCCCCACGGTGTTGGCCTCAGAGGACTTGTAGATCCACATGGACGCACCGGGCTGGCCGTCAATACGCAGCACTGAACCGTCGTTGTCCGGGTGAATGCCCACGGTGGCAATGTCCTGCAGCCGAACGCCCTCACCCACCGGAAGATTCTTGAGCTCGTCCAACCCGGCATACCTGGCCATGGAGCGCACAAATTGCAGGCGCCCCCCCTCCTCGATGCGGCCGCCGGTCAACTGGAAATTGTCTCCCCCCAGGCGACGCATCACGCCACCCATCTCCACCCCGTGGGCCATGAGGCGCTCCCGATCGAACTCGATCCACACCTTGTCCTCGTGGATTCCCCAGCTCTCCACCTTGGCCACCCCCGGAATGCGCTCCAGCTTTCGCTGCACCACGTCCCGGGCCACGCGAAAGGGCTCCTCCACGGTCTCGGGAATGGAGAGGCCAAGTCCAAGCACGGGCTCATCCGAAGGATTGAATCGGTACACCCCGACCCGCTCCACGGAGCTGGGGAGATCCCCCCGGACCCGCTCGACCCGATCCACCACCTCGTTGTAGGCCTCATCCATGTCCACGCTGGATTCCATTTCCAGGGACAAGTAGGCGCTTCCCTCTCCCGCCCAGGTGTTCATGTTCTTGATGCCCGACAGGGTAGCGATTTGGTCCTCCAGTGGGCGAACCACCTGTTCCTGGGCTTCCAAGGGAGAGCTGACCTCGTAGGGAATCCAGATCCACATCCAGGGGGGGGTAAACCCGCTGGGCATCATCTGGAGGGGAATGCGAATCACCGCGATGACCCCCAGAACGCACAGGGCCACAAAGCCAATGCTCACCGTCACGGGACGGCGCACCGCCAGCCGAGGCAGCCAGCCTCTCACCGTCGCTCCAGAGAGCCGAGGGTTCGGTACACCGTGGGCACCACCCAAAGAGTCAACAGGGTGGCGGACACGAGCCCTCCCATGAGGGTCAACGCCAAGGGTTGCTGAATCTCCGCGCCCTCCCCGAAGCCGAGTCCAAGAGGCAAGAGCCCCAACACAGTGGTCGAGGTGGTGATCACAATAGGCCGCAAGCGTGCTCGCCCAGCCTCCAGGATGGCGGCGTCTATGTCCCGCCCCTCCGCACGCAAGCGGTTCACAAAATCCACCAGCACGATCGCGTTGTTGACCACCACCCCCGCCAGGACGATCAGGCCAATCAACACCACCACACTCAAGGACGCGTCCAGAGGCAACAAGAGCCCCACCACCCCCACCAGCGCAAGAGGAAGAGAGGTGAGGATCACAAAGGGATGCAGAAGACTCTCAAAGGTGCTGGCCATGATCACGTAGACCAGGAACACCGCCAGACCCAGGGCAAACCCCAGAGAAGAGAGAGAGCGGCTCATTTCCCGGCTCTGGCCGCTGACCTCGAAATCCGCACCCTGGGGCCAGGAGAGACTGGAGAGAGCGTCCTCGATGGACCGCCCGACACCCCCTAAGTCAAACCCCACGAGATTCGCGCTGATCACCACCGCACGTTGCTGGTCCACCCGCCGAATCTCCGAGGGACCCTCAGCACGCTCGATGGAGGCCACGCTGGACAGAGGCAAGGGGGGTTGCAAGCTCGGGTTCACATTCAAACTCTCCAAGTCCCCCACCCCGGAACGATCCCCCTCCACCAGCCGCACCATCAGGTCGTCGGTGCGGGTCCCCCGGGAGATCCGGGTCGCCTGCACCCCCTGGACCCGGTTTCGAATGCTCTGGGCCACGTCCTGGGCTGAGAGCCCCAGGCGCTCCAGGAGCAGGCGGTCATATCGTACCCGAAGCTCGGGATAGCCCGGCTGGAGAGATGACCGAACATCCTGCAAGCCTTCAATGCGCGAAAGGGCCGCCAGGGCTGCATCGGAGAGTTGCTGGAGCTGGGCGGTGTCCCTCCCGAAGATCACCACCTCCACAGGGGTCCGGAACGAGAAAAGCGCTGGACTTCGAATGTTCACCTCGATGCCAGTGAGATCCGAAAACGACAGGCGAAGCCCTTCCTTGGCAGCTTTCTCCTGCGCTGCAATACGGGCGGTGGGGGCGAGCTCCACCAGGAGCCTCGCGGTGTGGGGTCCCTCGTCACCCTGGGCATCCGACCGGCGCTCCGCCCCCACGATGCTGTAGACACCCTTCACCCCTTTCTGGGCCAAGACCCGGGCTTCCATGGCATCCATCTGGGCCAGGTTTCGAGCAAGGGGGGTGCCCACCGGGTGAGCCAACTCCACGGTGAACCGCCCTTGGTGAATCTGGGGAATCAGCTCCCGCCCCATGGTGCCCAGCCCCCAAATCGAGAGAGCCAACAAGAGCGCTGCCCCCATGAGCACCTGCCCCGAATGGGCCAGGGTGCTCTTCAAAGAGCCAGGGTACCGCTCGGCCCTGGCCTCAAACCAACGCCCAAAACCCCCGCTGGCCCGAAGGGCCCCCGCCGCCAACGGCCGGCGAATAAGACGACCCAGTCGCACCCCATGGATCAACAAGAACAGCGCGGGTGCGAGCACCAGGAGCCGCCACAGGTCCAGAACAAAATGTAAACCAAAGCGAACCACGACCCAGATCCAGAGAAAGCCCCGGACCTGGTTCCCCCCACGAATCCACCTCTTGGCAGACTTGAGCGCACCCACCGACCCGAAGGCCGCCAAGGGGTCCGCCTCATGCACACCTTCCAGGGAGCGCCCCCCTCGTGCTGCCAGCATGGGAACCAGCACCAGCGCCACAACCAGTGAGGCCAGGAGCGAAAAAACAACGGACAAGGCCAGATCACCGAACAGCTGACCTGCGACGCCCTCTACGAAGTGGATCGGCAGGAACACTGCCACCGTAGTCAGTGTGGAGGCGGTGACGGCTGCTGCCACCTCCCGGGTGCCACGAATGGCAGCCTCCCTCCGGGTCGCTCCCTTCTCACGATGGACGCTGATGGCCTCCAACACGACCACGGCATTGTCCACCAACATGCCAACCCCCAGGGCCAATCCTCCCAGGGACATGAGGTTCAGGCTGACCCCCCCCAAGTGCAGGGGGGCAAAGGCACAGATGACCGACAAGGGAATCGCCGTGGCAATGATGGCGCTGGACCGAAACTCCCGAAGAAAGAGAAACAAAATGCTGATGGCCAGAAAGCCACCGACCAGCACCGTGCGGGCGAGGTTTCCAATGGAGCTCTCAATGAAGGCAGCCTGGTCCTCCAACAACCTGGCATCCACCCCCATGGCGTCAAGGTCCGCGGCGTCGAGCCAGCCCTTCACCCGCCGTGCGGTCTGGACGATGTTGGCGTCGGCTTCCTTGTATATCTCCAACTCCACCGCCTCATTACCGTTCAGGCGGGCCACAAGGTCACGTTCCTCGTGGGTCTCCACCACCCGCCCCAGCTCGCCCAAGGGCACCCGAAACCCGTCTCCCCGGGGGATGCCCAGCTCCCGCAGATCGGACAAGGTGTTCAACTCCCCCAGGACCCGAAGAAGGTACTCGGAGCCTCCCTCGAAGATCGCCCCTCCCGCCACGTTGACGTTCTCCGCCGACAAAGAGGCCCGCACCGACTCCAGGGTGATGCCCCGGGCAGAGAGCAGGTCTTCCTCCAACTCCACAAGGACGATGCGCTTGAGCCCCCCCCGGACCCCCACTGCGGCCACCCCCTGGATGCCTTCCAAGCTGGTGCGAAGTCGCTCGGCTGCCAGCTCACGCAGGGCGAACAGCTGCGCCACGCTCTGCTCATCCGCTGCAGGTCCCTCAGTGGAGACCGGCGTCGTCGACGGACCCTCCCCCGACAAAGCCTTTTTCGACAGTGCAATTCGAAGAATGGGGTCCAAGCTGGGGTCGTAGCGCAGGATCAACGGACGCTCAGCACCCTCAGCCAACCAGAGGGACTGCAGCATCTCCCGCACGGACTGGGAGGCCCGGTGCATGTTTGTGCCCCAGTGAAACTCCAGGACGACATCCGAGACTTCCGCTCGGGAGCGACTCTCGATGGCGGCCAGGCCATCCACCGTCGCCACCGCCTCTTCCACCAAGGAGGAGATCTGAGACTCCACCTCATCCGGGGCTGCACCCGGGTACTCGGTGCGCACCGTGAGAGTCGGGTAGCTGATGTCCGGCATCAGGTCCACAGGCAGCTGGGCAAAAGCCACGAGCCCAAACACCGCCGCGGCCAGCACGAGCATGAGGACCGCCACCGGACGGTCGACCACCAGCGCGATGAATCCGCGCTCCGTTGTCATTCGAGATCGTCGTCGTCAGCGTTGGCCAACACCGGGTCGTCCGGCAGGCGCACCCGCACATCGTCCCGCAAACCCTCGTTGCCCAGGGTCACCACCGGATCTCCTTCTGCAAGGCCATCGACAATCTCCACCCACTGCAAGTCCATGAAACCAACCTCGAGAGGGACGGTCTTCGCGACCCGATGGGGACCGGGGTAGTCCGGTTCCGATTTGTCGTCTCTCGACTTGTCGTCATCCCCCTTCGTCTCTTCATGATCCTCTTCGATGTCTTCTGGCTCCTTGATCTCCACCCGGTACGCCAGGGGACGGCCTTCCTCGTAGCGCAGCGCAGACCGGGGAATCACCAGCACGTCCTCGTGTCGCCCGACCTCAATGCGGGCGGAGACAAACTGGCCGGGCCGCAGCTGGTTGTCCTCTCTGTCCACCAGGAGCGTCACCCGGACGGTGCCCGTCGTGGCATCCACCACTGGTGCAATGCGGTCCACCCGGGCCGTGGCGCTGCCGCCATTCTCGTACACGGAGGTCAAGGCTACCGGCTGGTCCACTGCAAGCCGCGGCAGGTCTCGCTCGGGCATCTGCACCACCACCCGCAACCGGGAGAGGTCCACCACCTGAAAGGCTCGCTGGCCGCCAGCCACCTCACCGTAGCGAAGGTCCCTGGCTGAGACCGTCCCCCGAATGGGACTCACAAGGCGGGTAAAGCCCTGGGTTCGTTCTGCCTCCTCCAGGGAGGTCCGAGCGGTGGCGAGAGCGTGTTCCGAGGTCTGCAACTCCGTGTCGGACACGGCACCCTGGCGAAAGAGCTCTTCCATGCGTTCATGCTCGGCTGCCGTCCGGGCCACCTCCGCCTGGGCACGGGAAAGATTGGCATCCAGGTTCGGATTGGCCAGCACCGCCAAGACCTGCCCTTTCTGCACCCGATCTCCTTCTTCCACCCGGATTTCCACCACGGTGCCGGTGGTCTCGGGGGTCAGGTTTGCTTCGGCCACGCTCTCCACGGACCCGTTGGCGGTGAGGGTATCCCCGACCGTGCCCCGGGCCACAGGCACCACTTCTACGAGGGTCCGTGCATCGGACCGGGGACCGTCTTCTTCCTTTTCCTGCTTCTCTTTGTCTCCGCAAGCAAGCAGCAGCAGCGCCAAGACTCCAAGCCCGGCCTTCAGGGTCCCATGCATCATGGCCGCCATCCTATCCCGGAGAGCGCCCTATCTGCCCGTCAGGAGATTATGGAGTGTCAGGAGCCCCCATGATCACCCACTTGGACCACGTGGCAATTGCCGTGACGGACCTGCCGGCAGCCATCCATCGGTTTGTCGAAGACTTCGGCCTTTCTCTGGAGGGAACCGAGGACGTGGAGACCGAACAGACCGCCACCGCCTTTCTGCCCCTGCCAGGCACCCGAATTGAGCTGGTGGCGCCCTTGAACGGGGAGGGCCCCATCGCCAGCTCCCTCAAAAAGCGCGGCCCCGGCATTCACCACCTCTGCTTTCGCACAGACGACATCGAAAGCGACATGAAGCGGCTTCGGGAAAAGGGCTACCGCTTCACCTCGGACGCGCCCCGCCCCGGCGCCCACGGAACCCGGGTGGTCTTCGTCCATCCAAAATCCACCGGCGGTGTGCTCATCGAGCTGGCCGAGCACCCGTGACCTGGCGGGTCACAGCCCAGGGGGAGCAGACCTCCCTTTTCGACCGCAAGCAGCGGGCGGGGCAGCGCCTGGTTCTCGGGCTTGGAGGCGCATCCGTAGACGCGGACTTCCGCGCCCTGGTGAGAGAAGTACAGCCCGCGGGGTTCATTCTCTTTGCCCGCAACGTGGAGGAGCCCGCCCAGGTGATGGAGTTGAACCGGGAGCTGGCCTCTCTGTTGCCCGGGTCCCGTCCGGCCCTGCTGACGGTGGACCAGGAAGGGGGCAGAGTGCAGCGCATTCGGGAGGGCGCCACCCTCTTTCCGCCCCTGCGCTGGGTAGGAAACGCCGATGAGGAATCGGTGACCCGCGCCCACGCGGAGGCCCTGGCCGCCGAGGTGGCGGCCCTGGGCTTTCACATGAACTGGGCGCCGGTGGCAGATGTGAACTCCAACCCGGACAACCCGGTCATCGGGGACCGATCCTTCGGGGACAGCCCCCCAAAGGTGGCCCGGCAGGTGGCTTGCTGGGTTCGGGCCACTCAGGCGGCGGGATTTCCGGCGTGTGTGAAGCACTTTCCGGGCCACGGGGACACCAGCGTGGACTCCCACCTGGACCTTCCCATTGTGGAGCGGGAGCCCCCCGAGCTGGAAGAGAAGGAGCTGGCGCCGTTCCGGGCAGCCATCGCCGCCGGCGTGGAGGCGGTCATGACCGCCCACGTCCTCTACCCGGCTTGGGATGAGGAGGTCCCCGCCACCATGTCCCAAGCGATCCTGCGTGAGATCCTGCGAAAAAAGATGGGGTTTGGCGGGCTGGTGGTGTCCGACGACCTGGAGATGAAGGCTGTACGGGGGCGCTTTCCCCTGGAACAACAACTGCGCCTTGCCTGTGAGGCCACCGTCGATCTCTTCTTATGCTGCGAGACGGCCTCTCTGCAGGCCGAAGCGTTCGAGCATCTGGTCCGACTGCAGGAGTCCGACCCGGCGCAAGAGCAGCTGGCCCGGGACAGCAACGCCCGGCTCATGGCGCTGCGGGAGCGGTATCTGAAGCCTCCTGTTGCCCGGGATCCCCAGGTGCTTGGCTGCGCCGCCCATACCGACCTTGTACACCGCATCCGCGCCCTTGGAGGGGAATGAATGCTCACTGCTCTGCTGCTTCTTCTCTCGACTTCCACCGCCACGGCCGCCTCCGACTGCCAAGGGGTCTCGGGGGTTTCAAACAACATGCAAGTTGCCTGGATCTCCCCGGTTCGCCAGCGGGTGGGATCCAACCGGTACATGGAAGCCGTGCCCCTTTCTGACCTGAGGGACTGGGTCAGAAAGAACGGCAACAACCAGACCCGACTCCTCCAGACCCTCGGACTTGTGGGCAAGCACCCTTTTTGGCGAGATGACATGGCGTGGAAGGTCACGATCTTCGACGTGCGCGCCGACTGGCTTTGCCGGCCCATTCGCGGGGGCACCCCCGGGGAGACCATCAAAGGAGCGGTGGTATGCCACGAGCGCCTGCAGCGCGGAGGGCGTCGCTTCACCGGATGCGGCTACACCCTGGACACCCTCACCGGAAAGAAGGGCTTCGACCACTTCAGGGTGCCCTGGCGAGATGCTGCCACCTGGGGTTTCTGCGTAATGCCCCTGGAGCGTTTGCTGGAAGGAAGCTGACCCAACCCAAGGGCAACCCTCGCGGCCGGGCGCCTCTCCACCGATAATGGAGGAGCATGTCACTGCTCTTCCTCGCCTTGCTTGCCGCCTGTCCCAACACAGACCCGGAAGAGGCGTGCTTTGCGCCGGCCTCCACGTGGGGTGAGGTGGTGGATAGGGAGGGCAACCCGATCCCCGACGCAAGGGTGTTGACCGATGCCGGCGAGACCCACACGGACACCGCCGGGCGCTTTCTTACCCCGGAGGGAGACGGCAACCGCTGGGTGCGCGTGGAGGCTGAGGGATACCTGTCCCGCACCCGACCGAGCCGACCAGGGGACCACGTGCAGGTGCGTCTCTCGGTGGATGACGGGGAGACCCTGACCCTGACGGTCGGCGGCGACACCATGTTTGCCCGGCGCTACCAGGACCCGGACGAGGACGGCGATCTGGGGGACGCCCTGGTGCGCCCCTCCCACGCCCGGGCCGATGCAGCCGCTCTCCTTTCGGACATCGCCCCACTTCTCTCCGCCAGTGACCTGACGGCCCTGACCCTGGAGGGGCCCCTGGTCATGGATGCCGAGGCGCACCCCACCAAGGAGCACCTCTTCGCCAACCCACCGGAGGTCGCTTTTGCCCTCGCCGAAGCCGGCGTCGACCTGGTGAACCTGGCCACGAGCCACACCTACGATTTTCTGGATGAGGGGGTCACCCGCACCCTGTCGACCCTGGAAGGGGCCGGAATCGAGGGCTTCGGCGCCGGCACCAATGAGCAGGAGGCCTGGGACCCGCGGATCCTGATCGTGGACAACCACACCCTGGGACTGGTGGCATGCACCACCATCACAGGTACCGCCGAGAGCATCGGCTACGCGGCGCTGCCGGGTCGCCCCGGGGTGGCAGGGTGCGATGTAGACAAGCTGCGGGAGAGCGTGGTCAACGCCCGCATTGCCGCGGATATCGTGCTGGTTTTCCTGCACGGGGGTTGGGAATACCAGGAGGACCCCTCGGCCCTGGTGGAGGACCTGGCCACCACCGCCATGGAGGCGGGAGCGCACGTGGTGGTGGGCAACCACCCGCATGTCATGCAGGCCATGGAAGCCCAGGGCACCAAGCTGGTGGCGTTTTCCCTGGGCAACCTCGTGTTCGACCAGACCTTGTGGGACACCCTCCATAGCGGCCTGTTGACCCTGGAAATCGGGTGGAACGGCAAGGTGAAGCGCGCGACCCTGGAGCCGCTGATTATCGAGGACTTCCGGCCACGAGGGGTCAGCGGCCGTCTCCAGGAGCAGCTGGCCCGGGACTACCTGGGCCGCACCGGGGCCGGGGTGGTGGCGGATGACGGCGCCGTCGAAGTCGACTTTGAAGACCGGGCGACCGAGCAGGACCGGGTGATCCACCTGCAGGCGGAGGGAAGCGGCTGGTCCGAGCCTCTCGAGGTGGAGGGATCCTGGATTCACGATGTGACCGGAGCACAGGACTGGCGTGTCGGGCGGGACGTCCTCCTCGTGGGGGATTTCGAGGAGGTGGACCTGGACAGCAAGTGCAGCGAAGGCGTCTTCTGGCGCATGGCCAGCGAGTGGGCGGAGATCGCCCCCGCCGATGATGCCGGCCGACTCCTCCGCCACACCTCCACCCGCCACGCCTTGAACCCCACCTGGTCTCGGCCCGACCACCGACTGCCCCTGTCCGAGGGGGCGGCGTACACCCTTACCGGGCAGCTCCGCGGCAACGGAGTCCTGCAGATCCGCCTGCGCACCTACGAGACCTCCAGCAGCGACCTGCACTACCAGGAGTTCGAAGAGCGCGTGGCCACCAAGGAATGGCAGACCTTCCAGATCGACACGGAACTTCCCGCCGCGGCCACAATGCTGCTCCCAGAGTTTGGCTTGCTTCCGCCCACCCTGGGGGAGAACTTCATCGAGCTGGACGATGTACGCCTCATCCGGTGGCGGCCGCCCCCCGACGAGGGGGAAGACGGGCATGGCCGACCACTCGAGGAGCGCTTCGACGTGGTGCAGGTCAAGGGCAGCGGACAGGTGACGGCGCGGGCGCGAGGGCTTCCTTGACAGCGCCGCACTTGCTACAGGGTTCAAGAGTTTTCAGAGGAGCAACCACCAAATGAGCTTTCCAAACGCGCTGGGCCGGGCTGCCATCATCACGCTCGCAGGCTTGCACCTGGACTGTGTAGAGTCCAAGGTCTCCCCATGCCACGACCTGATCGAGGTGGGCATCGTGTCGCCCGTAACCGACGCCATCTTCTCAGAAGGCATGGCACTGGTCCTCACGGCGAATGTTCAGAGCGTCTGCGGCATCGACTTCCTGGAGAGCGCGACCTACACCGTCAGCACTGACGTCGACGGCGTGGTTTCTGGAGAGGGAAGCTACGAGGACAGTCAATACAGCTTCGTCTCGGAGGCCGGACTGTCTGTGGGCCGCCACAATCTGACCCTGAGCGTCGTGGGCTCCAACGGCGTCGATGGAGAAGACTCGGTCGAGATCGAGTATACGGCCAACCAGGCCCCCACCATCCGCTTGGAGTCCCCGGGCGCTACGGGGGACTCCTGGGATGTTGCGGAAGGTGCATCGGTGGTGGCGGTGGTGACCGATGTCAACGAGGCCCTGGAGACCCTGACCCTTGAATGGACGGTGAACGGCGAGCCATCCTCCGACGGCCCGGCCCACCCGGACGCGTCCGGAGACGTGACGTGGAACGCCCTTCTTCCTGCGGGTTGCTACAGTCTGGTGGTTCGCGTGGTGGACGCGATGGGGCTGTCAGACCGTGACGAAGGGGACTTCGTGCTCTGGAGTGACGAGAGCGACGCGGACGCCTATCGCTGGTTGAGAGACGAAGACCAGGATGGCTGGGGAGTCGCAGACAGCGACGTCATTTCCTGTGACCCGCCGGAGAACGCGGTGCCTTTCACGGCCGCCATGGACTGCGACGACCAGAACTCAGACGTCTACCCGGGGCACGCAGACTACTGTGACGATGGAATCGACTCGGACTGCGAGCCGATCACCCCCACAGGCTGCTACCCCTTCGGAGAAGTCAACGGGGACAGAAGCGACGCCTCCCTGGAGGGCGCATGGAGGAGCGCCGGACTCGCGGGGGACCTCAACGACGACGGTGTGTCCGATCTCATCGCCTCTTCCAGCGACAAGCAGGCCTTCTTCTTTCCGGGGCCGCTCTACGGAGACATGAGCAGCAACGACGCCTGGTTCCTGACCAACGCCTCCACCCGCACGGGCTTCCTGGGGGACCACATCAGCGGCCTGGGCGACATCAACGGGGACGGCGTTGATGACGTGGTCCTTGGAAACCCGGACTGGGAGTTTCTGGCCAACACGGACTCCTGCTGGTCACCACTTGGGGAGGCCCACCTCCTGATGGGTACATCCACCCTGGTCTTCGGAGACCTCGACCAGCTCCTTTCCGCTGGACCGGACCTGTCCGGGGGCCGCTCCTTCCGCGTCGAGCACGAGCCCGTCCACTGCGTCCAAAGTGCCAATTTGGGCCATGCAGTTCAGATGATTCCCGACATGGATGGCGATGGTGCTTCAGACTGGGCCGTTTCTTCCACGACCTTCTCCGGGGACAACGCCGGGCTGGTCTACCTCTACCTCTCCTCGGACAGAAACACCTGGGTCAATGAAACGGTCAACAACTCCGGGTACCGGCTTCGGCTGGAGGGTCCCTCCTCGGACGCCTTGTTGGGTACGGCAATTGGTGCCGCGGATGTAGATGGGGACGGGCTCTCCGATCTCATTGTCTCCAGCGTTCCTGAGGATGCAAACGCCACCGAGAGCGTTTTTGTGATCTACGCTCGCGATCTTCCACCGGCCCAGACAAACACCGGCATCAATTCAATTGCCAGCTTGACCTTCACGGGCGAGGGTCTCGGGGAGGGGTTCGGCTCGAAGATCACCGGGGTCGGCGACCTGGACGGGGATGGGGACGAGGAGTTCTTCATCACCGCACCCGCCGCACGGGGGGGAGACGGGGTCGTGTACCTGGTGCCGGGCTTCTACGAGGCCAACGGACAGTACGCAATCAATGAGACCTTCTCCACGGCCACCTCCCCCAACGCCACGGGACCCGTTCGATTCCTGGGCAATGGGGGGGAAGGACTCGCCTCGGCTGCACTGGCAGGCGATATCAACAACGATGGAAGCACCGACTTTATCATCGGCGCACCTCACAACTCCGTCCAGGGAGATGAAACAGGGGCGGTCTATCTGATCTACAACGGCCCGGGTCACCACGAGGGCTGGTGGGACACCTCCACCGGCGAGCCCGTAGGCGATCTGGTCCTATACGACGCTGCGGTCGCCGAAGAAGGGGCAGCGATCATCTACGGAATGGAGACAAACCGCCAATTGGGAACATTTGTAGAGGGAAACACCGACTTGAGCGGTGACGGGGTCGCGGACTTTCTGGTCGGAGGCGCACCGGGGTCCAACAACGTGATTCGAGTTTTTCTGGGTGGGGGAACTTGACCCAACCTTCAGAGGTGAAAGCTTCGCGCAGTGGAGCCGACGCGGGTCACCAGGTCGATTCAGACAACTTCCAAACCCAACTGTGAAATGATCTGACCATGCCGGACACCTCCAGCCAAGGAAGCTATTGCCTGGAGTGCCTGGGCACGTTCTCAGGCACGCCCGGAACTTGCGCCAACCTGGAGTGTGGGACGGCGAGACCAGAAGATGGTTGGGGGGTGCTGCTGGGGCCGGGGGACCTCATCGGTGACCGGTTCGACGTGCACCGAAAGCTGGCCCTAAGCCGTCGCGGCGCCAGCTACCTGTGTGAGGACAAGACGGAGAGCGAGGACGATCCGCAGCTGTTGACCGTGCAGGTGCTTTCCCAGCGGGACGACCTGGAAGACTACCTGGATCGCCTGGAAACCGAGAGCCGCACCCTGCAAGGGCTCAACCACCCGGGGATTCTGCGCATAGTCGAGGTCGCCAGGCCCATGGAGGCCTCCCCCTATGTGGTCGTGGAACAACCAGCAGGGGGGTCCCTCTTGGACCACCTCCGACAACACGGCGCCATGACCCTGGCCGCTGTGGCCCAGCTCGGGCTCCAGGTCTGTGATGCCCTGCATGCCGCCCACGAGCGGGGGGTGGTGCACGGGGACCTCCGGCCGGAGAACATCCTCTTGTCTTCTTCTCCCAAAGAGGGAGAGCTGCCCACCCTTCTCGTGGCTGACTTCGGGGCCATGGAGGTGCTTGGCACACACTCGCGAGGGGGGTTTCAACTGAACCCCCAGTATGCAGCCCCGGAACGCTTCAAGGGAGCACAAGCAAGCCAATCTGCGGATGCCTACTCCCTGGGCGCCTTGCTTCTCTTTTGCCAGTCCCTGCACCCTCTTCTCAACACCACGGGCATTACGGACCCCGTCGTCCTGGCGGCCCGACTGGAGCAAGTTCTCCCTCCTCGCTGGATCCCCCCCTACAGTGATTCCACCGACCCGGAGAACCCGACGCGAATCGCTTTCTTCAACGCACTTCTTGCATCGACCATGGACCCCGAGGTCGACGACAGACTGGGGTTGGAGCAGGTCCGGGACTACCTGGAGTCCATCCTGGATGTGGACGACGAGGACGAAAGCGAGCTGGAAGCGCCGGAGTGGGTAGAGACGGAGGAGGCCGCCCCCATGACCGACGGGGACGCCATGGCAGCGCTGCAGGCCTTCAAGCCCTTTGTGTCGCAAGAAATGGAGGAAGAGGAGTACGAGGACGACGACGAGGAAGAAGAAGAAGAAGAGGACGGGGAAGACGAGGATGGGGAGGGAGAGGAGCAGGAAGATCCGGAGATCGCAAAAGCGGAACAGCGCCGGGCACGCTGGCGCAGGCTGGCAAAAGTTGCGGGGATCGTCTTGGCGTCGCTGGCAACTGTCGGCTCGGTGACGGCCGCTGCCACGGCCACCTGGGTCTGGAACAAAGAACCACACATGCTCAAGCCCACCACCCTGGAGAAGCGAGGCGTGCCACCGGAGGTGCTTCAGCCAGGAGATCCCTCCACCCAGCCCGACTACGACTCCCTGTTGCGCTCGCTCGACAAACAGATCTCCACCATCAATAAATGTGACCTTGGCGGTGTAGATCGTCTCCGCCTGGACCTGGTGGTGGAACCCAGCGGATCCGTGCGATCTGTAGGAACTACATGGCTTCCAACAAAGACCACATGGTGCGTGAGAAAGGCCATCCTCAACATGAATTTTGACCGATCTGGAGGCAAACCTGCACGGTTGGTAACCTCGGTGTTTCTTGCATCAGACGCCTTGCCAGACTGACCCGGGCCAAGGGAGCTGTTTCAAGTGATCCGGGCCACAATGAGCGTGGCGCTGTCCAAAGCACCCCGACGCTGGGCTCCTTCCACCAGCGCTTCCGCCGCCTGCTGGGGAATGGGAACCCGGCGCAGCTCCTGAACGACCAGGTCCTCGTCCGTGTTCCGCCAAATGCCATCGGACATGAGCAAGAACTGGTCCCCGGACATCAGCTCAATGGTCCCGGTGTCCAGCCCTGGGACCAGATCGATCTCCGACTGGCCTTGAACGCCTCCCCCCAGGAAGGTCTGGGCGAGAGCCGAACCTGCGGGATGACCCACGCCCCCTTTGCGCGCCGCCATTTCATCCAGGGAGTGGTCTCGGGTGATTTGGTGAAGCTGCCGGTAGCGAAGGTGGTAAAGCCGGGTGTCGCCAATGTGGGCCCAGTGCACCCGCGAGCCCAGCAACCAGGCCACCGTCATGGCGGCCCCCATGCGCACCGGGCCCGCTGCTTTTGCGGCGTCTCGAATGCGCCGGTGGGCTGACAATAGGAACAGGCGCAGGTGCTCCTCGGGGGTTGCCCCGGGAGGCCAGGTGGCATCCAGGAGCAGAGGCAGGGACTGCACGGCCGCCCTGGCGGCGATTTCTCCATCTCGGCCATTTCCAAGGCCATCGCTGACAGCGAGCAAGACACCCTGCTCCCCAGCCTCCCGAATGGCCTCGTCGTCCCCTTTTCGAAAGCGGGCCTTGCCCTCGCGGCACAAGAGGTAGTTGTCCTGGTTCACCCCCGACCGGCCCGTTTCTGGACCCGGAGTGCACACGATTCCAATCTCAACGGTGACAGGCATGGCCGCGAGCCTACCATCCGGCGATCCCGCAGACCTATACTTCCCACCCCCGGAGGCACCCATGACTACTTTTCCCCCTTGGACCGAAGAACACGAGATGATCCGCAAGACCGTGCGGGACTTCGCCACGGAGCGCCTCGCGCCCCACGCCTACGAGTGGGACCGGGCCGGGGCCTATCCGGCCCGGGAGGTGCTCAAGGAGATGGCAGATCTGGGTCTTCTTGGGATTCGCTTTCCCGAAGAGTACGGGGGCCTGGGGCTGGATTGGTGGAGCAGCGCCGCCTACATCGAGTCCATGGGCTACAGCCACAGCGCCGGACTCATGATGTCGGTGCTGGTCCACACGGACATGGCCACGCCGGTGATCGCCGAGATCGGCACCCCGGAGCAGAAGGACGAGTTTCTGCGGGGGGTCATCACCGGCGATCAAATCGCTTGCCTGGGGGTCACGGAGCCCGGGTGCGGCTCGGATGTGTCCGCTATTCGCACCACGGCCAGGTCCGACGGCGACGACTACATCATTCACGGCCAAAAGACCTACATCACCAACGGCAGCTTCGCGGATTTTGTCGTACTGGCGGTTCGCACCGGGGACGAGGGCTTTGGCGGCATCTCCCTGGTGCTTTTGCCCACGGACACCCCGGGTTTCACCGTGGGGAGAAAGCTGGACAAGCTGGGCACCCGGTGCGTGGACTCCAGCGAGCTGCACTTCGACAACTGCCGCATTCCGAAGCGCTACCTGCTGGGCGGTGAGAACACGGGGTTCATCCACATCATGCAGAACTTCCAGGGCGAGCGCCTTGCAGCAGCCCTGATGGCGGTGTCCGGCATGCAGATGCAGCTGGACGACGCCATCGCCTATGGCCGTGAGCGAGAGGCCTTTGGCCGCCCGATCATCAAGTTCCAGGTCTGGCGCCACAAGTTCGCCGAGCTCATGACCGAGCTGAACGCTGCCCGCATGCTGACCTACCACGCCCTGGACAAGCTCAACGGTGGGGAGGACGCCACCATGGAGATCTCCCAGGCCAAGCTCTTCGCCGGAGACCTGGCCCAGAAGCTCACCTACGACTGCCTCCAATTCCACGGAGGGTACGGCTACATCGAGGAGTACCCGGTGGCGCGGTCGTACCGGGACGTGCGCCTGATCACAATTGGGGGGGGAACGTCCGAAATCATGAAGGAGATCATCTCCAAGATGGCCGGGTTCTGACTTCTGACGGCGCTGCGCTCGGATCTTGGGGACACAGAGGTGATCTGGAGGAATCTGTGTAGTACTCACCGTGAATGGGAAGCCAGCACGCTACGGGAGACGCCCTGCCCATGAGACTCATGTCGGTTCTCGCAACTCTGACTCTGACCGGTGGGTATGGCTTTGGCTAACGGGGGCATCAGACATTGAGGTGCCAAGCTCTGGCGGCATGCAGGAAGCTATTCCACAGGGCGCCGAATGCATGGTTCTTGCGGAGGCAGACGATGCTGTTGGTGACGCCTGCTACAGATCAACAGCGTGGCAACTCGGCTATTGCCTCGGCTGGTCAGAGGGTCTGTCGTGTCTGGACAGCAATTGAGAAGCGCCGTCCTACAATTCAGATGACCATGAGAGAGAAATGAGCCGGGCATCCAAGGACAGCCACAAGGACGGATACGAGTACGGCTGGTTCATCGGAAATGTGGCCTGTCGAGATAGCGAAGGTGACTGGCCTGACGAGGAGGACAGAGAAGACGCCAGTTGGTACGGCAACCCGCTCTTCTACGACCTTGTCTCAGCAGCCGGGTGTACCGGGTAATGAACTCCTGACCCGCTGTTCCCTGATCCAAGCGCAGCGCCGACCAGGGAGTTGAGGGGGGCTTGGTGAGGGATGCCTCGGAGGGATTTTGTTTTTCCGAGGGAAAACAAAATCGCGAGAGAAAGGGTGGCCCGATCGCCGGAGGGAGTGCGTACCTGCCGCTTGCGATGGTTGCGAAACATTGAGCAATCATCGTTAGCGGCAGTAGCAGGCCCGGAGGCGCTCGGGAACACCCGGTCCCGAACAAAGCCCCCCTCTACTCCCAGGCGCGGAGTTTGAGCCCGTACGGAGCGTTGGGTATATGGCGAGCCGGCGAGCCGTAGACCTAGGGTCCGTGGGGTGTAAAGCAAGCCGCCAAAGGCGGTGCAGCCCGGACAGCCGCAAGAACCCAGCCCTCTTCACGATGCTGGTCTTCTAAGAGAGAGCAATTGTAGCCGCTAGAACAACTCCAACACCCCACCATCGTGCACAATCGCGTCTTCCAGTACGGTCTCCGGCGGGACTTCGGCGCCGTCCCAGACTACACAGCGGCGAAGGCGAGCGCCCGCGCCGACGCGGCAGCCGGCACCCAGTACGACCTCTGAACCCAAGCGAACGTTCGCCCCCACGCTCGCGCCCGGGCCCATCCAAATCGGGCCTACCAGGGCAGACGATGGGTGGATCTCGACCTCGGATTTCTGACCCACCTCCCGGCCGCTCAAGCGAATGCCAAAGGAAACCATGTCCCACGGGTGCAGCGGCAGGTCCACCTCGTCCCGCAACACCATGCGGTTGGCCCGCAGGTACCTGGCGGGATCTCCCAGGTCCAGCCACAGCCCGGCATGGTGCTGGGCTGCCACCTGGCGATCAGGGACGAGCGCCTGGTAGGCCGTGCGAATCACACAGGCTTGCTGATTGGGAATCAGCTCCAAGGCCTCCCGGCGCATCCCGTGAATCCCCGTGAAGTGGCGGTCCTTGCGCACGTCCCCCTCCGGCTCCGCCCGGGCAAGGCCTACGAGATCCACCACGCGCTCCTGTGCGTCCGTGCCAATGAGGCCGTAGCGCTCCCCGGGTGCCCGCACCCGAAGCACCATGGTGGCGAGGCTTCCCGTGAGGCCCATGAAGAGAGCCCCCAGGTCTACATCGCAGGCCACATCCCCGTTCAGAATCACAAAGGAATCCGCCAGGTGCTCCACCGCGTGCACGAGCCCTCCGCCCGTCCCGAGAATCTGGGGAGACTCCACGGAGACATGTAGTTCCATGTCACAAGAATCCGCCCACGCATCGATCGCGTCCGGGAGGTGGTGCGCATTGACCACGGCCTGCTGGATTCCGTGCTTCCGCAGCAGCGCCACCGACTGGTCCAACAAGGGCAGGCCGCACAGGGGCACCAAGGGCTTGGGTCGATGCTCGGTCAGGGGACGTAGGCGGGTCCCAAAACCGGCGGCCAAAAGAAACGCAGGTGCCTTCACGCCACCATCTCCTTGTGGGCACCCCGAGCAAAAAAGACCATGGCCCCCACGGTCACGCCATCAAAAACCAGGCCTACCCAGAACGCAGGGTGGCCCGAGGATACTCCCGCGAAAACAAACCCCAACACGGAGCAGGACTTTAGAAACACCAGCGGCACCAACACTGGATACCACCGCAACAGGTCAGACAAGAGCAAGGCACAACAGAAGCCGAGGGTGGCCACGTTGCCAATGCCCAGGATACGCCAGAACATGGAGTCTTCGGTCCACGGATACTCCATGACCCCGAACCACTCGCCCAGGGAAGCAAACATCTGCGCTGCCCCGTCTGCATCGATGCAGTAGTACAACGACGGAATCAGAAAATTGAGGGTCAACACCGCGTAGACGAGGCGAAAGGCGCGGATCACGAGCCGTCCCCCATGTCGTTGAAGAAGACGGCCACGTACCCGCCAGCGCTCTGCCCGAAGGGGGCCGTGAGCACCATGTCCAGGTCTCCGTCAGCGTCCACGTCGTTGCCGAGGGCGTGGTAGCCCAACTGGGTTCCCTGGTTCTTGCTGACGAACTCCATTGTGGCATTGTCCGCATCGGTGCTGGGGTCCGAGGCATTGGCAGCGGAATAGGCCAGCACATCCGCACCGAAGTGGATGAAGGTCGCGTTCTTGACCGAATCCCGCGGGCTCGCTGCATGGGTCAGGATCAAGTCCTGCACCCCATCTCCATCAAAGTCGCCGCTCTCTTCCGCCCCCTGCAGCCGCCCCTCTCCCAAGGTGCCATTCACCTTGTAGAACCAGGTCGCCGAGTCGACCGCGACGGCGCCCGGAGCGAGGTCGTCTCCATCCAGGACGAACACGGTGCCGGCGCTTGCATCGATGCCGGGGGTGTTCCCCGAGGCGTTGACCACCACTTCGTCGTAGCCATCGTTTGTCATGTCGGCGATCCACCCCTGGGTCTTGCCCACCTCGTACCCGGTGTACCCGATCAAGGTGATCTGATCGGCCAGGTTGAGGACGCCTCCCGCAGCAATATCGGTCCCATCCACCACCCCGGTCTGCCCGGCCACGAGGCCCGTGCGATCCCCTACGAGGAGGTCCCCCAGACCATCACCGTTGAAATCAAGCCCTCCCACGGAGTGTCCACTGAAGTAGTCATTCTCGTCAACGGAGCTGGTCTCGATCACCGCAAGGGCGTTGACCGCATCGTGCGTGCCACCGGAGAGCCACGCCGTGCTGCCAAAGACCCCCACCTCAGTGCGCCCCACCCAGCCCTCGCCCACCGCAATCTCCGAGATCCCATCGCCATCCACATCGGAAAGCGAGGCGACATCCACCCCCAGGTAGGTGTTTCCGGTAAGGGTCGCCAGAACATCGCTGACGGTGCCCCCTCCGGCCAGATCGGCACCCAGCACGACCCGTGCCTCCCCGCCCCCCTGTGCCAGGGGAGCCCCCACGACCAGATCATCGATGGAGTCCCCATCCACATCCCCCAGGTTGGCCAGGTCCCAACCGGTGCCATCAGCACCACTCGCGGGAATGTGCCCTGCGTTCTGGGCAGTCACGCCCCCGGCCCCATCGGCCACATCCACCAGGTAGACGCCGGTGCCAAACATGGTGAGCCCTTCGATCTCCACCGGGTACCCCCCATTGCTTCCTAGCACCAGGGTGTCACCCCCATCCCCATCCAGGTCCGACATGAACACGGCGGCAAGCCCAAGGGCCCCCTGGTCATCAGCCACCAGGCCAAACCAGTCCAACTGGGCATCGCGCTCATCCATCTTGTCGATGTCTCCGTCGCAGTCATCGTCCACGCCGTTCCAGGTCTCATCGCCACCCTGGAGCACCGTCGCGTCCTCGTCGTTGCAGTCGGCCCCGCCCCAGTCCATGTGGTCCAGACCATCCTCGTCAGCGTCATAGTCCGAGTCGTTCGGGCCCGAACAGTCCTGGTCCACGCCGTCGTACCAGGTCTCCGCCACACCGGGATTCACCGAGGCGTCCTCATCGTTGCAGTCGCTGAACCGGTCATAGCCATCCCCATCGCAGTCATCGGAGTCTTCATCTCCGGCACAGTCCTGATCGATACCGTCGTAGCAGACCTCCGGTGCCCCGGGGAAGATGTTCGGGTTGCCGTCGTTGCAGTCATCGCCCCCTTCGACCTGGGTGGAGTTGTACCCGTCCCCATCAAAGTCCGTCAGGTCCCCGTCCCCGGCGCAGTCATTGTCGACGCCGTCGTAGGGGATGTCGTTGGCCCCCGGGTAGGTGTAGGGGTCGTCCGGGTCGCAGTCATCCTCGTCGGCCACGCCGTCCCCGTCCCGGTCGGGAAATTCAGTGTCATCCCCGGGTCCGTCCCCCGTGTCCGTCACCTCGTCCTTGCCGTTGCAACCCAAGACCAGAACCACACCCAGCATCATTAGAACTCTCATGAAGGCCTCCCGAGCCAACAAGGGTACATTTGTCGTAGCCTGGAGAGGCAGTGTTCCTCAAGCTCTTCACATTGTTCTTGGCCTACGGCTTGGGCTCGATTCCCTTTGGACTGGTTGTCTGCATGGGATTCGCCGGGAGAGACCCGCGCCTGGAGGGGAGCGAGAACATTGGCGCGACCAACGTGGCCCGCATCGCCGGAACGGGTCTCGGCGCCGCCACCCTGGCCCTGGATGCAGGCAAGGGTTTTCTGGCGGTGTGTCTGGCCCGGGTCGTGTTCGATGACCCGGTCTGGCTGGGAGTAGCTGCGCTGCTGGCGGTGGTGGGGCACTGCTACAGCGTGCTCTTGGACTTCTCCGGGGGGAAGGGAGTCGCCACCGCAGCCGGTGCATTCCTGGCCTTGGCCCCCCTGGTGCTGCTCGTGGATCTGGTGGTGTGGGGCTCCGTTCTCTGGTGGGGGCGAAAGTCGTCCCTGGCCTCCCTGGCCGCTGCAGGGGCGCTTCCCCTGCTCTGCGCTGCCTGGGCGCCAGAGTACCTGCAGACCTCCCTCCTGGTCCTGGTACTGCTCATCTACCGGCACAAGGAAAACCTCAGGAGGCTCATGTCCGGGGAGGAACCGGAAGTCCAGGGGCCTCAGGGAGAGTGATCCACCGGCTTCATGGGGGCCCAAACTCCATCCCGCAGCTGGAAGCGCCGGGTCGGCCAGTAGTGGGGGTCCAACTCCATGGTCACCACCCGCACCTGGTCATCCAGGTCGAGGGTGGTCAGACGCACCGGCTCGGACATTGGGTTCTCCGCCAGCACGTTGAAGAACGCCTCCAGGTCCGGCGTGGCGGTACCGTTCACCTCGATGATGCGCCGCGTGGCCCGCAGGCGGTAGCGGGCAGCAGGGGATCCATACCAGTAGAACCCCACGTAGACCCCATCGCGAGAGAGGCCCCGTTGGGAAGCCAGCTCTCGGTGAGGCGCATGAAGCAGCACCCCAGCCCAAATAGCAATCTCGTCCACGCCCTGGCCATAGAGAGGCTCCGTGGGCAGCTCCACCTGGATTTCCTCTCCGCTCCGAAGAAGCTCCAGCTGAAGAATAGGCTTCTGGCTGACTCTCTCCAGGTCGATAAACCGAGACACCGCGACCTCGTCCACCGAGAGAAGTAAGTCCCCTTCCTCCAGGCGCTCGGCGGCCTGGGTACCCGCGGTCAGGCGGCTCACCATCAAGGCCCGGCGAAACCCGGGATTGGCTGCCTCCAGGGCTCTGGCCCTGTCATCGGTCAAGCCCAGTTCTCGAGCATCCGCCAGCGGAAGGGGGGTCAATTCGGCGCCGAGGCTTCGGACCACCGCTTGCCCACCTGTCTGCAAAGCCTCCAGCACCGGCAGGAAGTTCTCTGTGGGAATGCCCCGGAAGAAGGAGCTGCGGTCTCCGTCTTCTTTGTAGGGAAAAGAGGCCCAAAGTGCCACGACAGCCCCAGATGAATCCGTGAGAGCCCCCCCCACAGACGGCGCCGCGGCGTGGGTATCGACCACCTCGAGGTTCACATCGCGAAACTGAGGAGGAGAAGGCAGGGGCAGCACCACTGGCTCAATGCGGGCGACCCGGGTGCGCCGACTCACCACCTCGTGGCTGCGGGTAATGCCCACCTGGTAGACCCGGTCTCCGGTTTCCAGGGAGGTGGTCTTCAACCTCGCGGACTTCACTGGGGTCTCGCCCAGGAGCGCGGGGTCGTACGAGATCACAGAGAAATTATGCACCGGGTGCACAAACTCCACCTCTCCAGGCACCCGAACCGACCCGCCAAAGGTCAAGGCCAGGTTGCCCAGGGGAATCGGCACCGTGTCCCGGTCCACCAGGACCAGCCCTCGCTGGGCATCCACCACCAGCCCCGCGCCGCGAAAATGAGAGCCCCAGACACCCTCGGTCCGGTAGGGAATGTCGAAATCGACCACCACAAGAGACGACGCCAGCTTGCGCACCGGTCCCCGGCCGGTGGTGGGTCGAGAGGCCGTGGCGGGAGCAAACGCCTCGGGTGCCGGCGGGGGATCCGCCTGGGTACAGGGCCAAAGCCCGGTGGCGTCGTCCCGTTGACAGCGCTGCATGGGAAACCAGAGCCGATCCATTTCGAGGACGGCCACCTGCTCGCGCCGGGGGTCCCGAATGGCACTGTAGCGCAGAGGCACCCGGGCCCCGTGGGGCTGGGCTGAGAGCACCTTCCACAGGGCATCCAGGTCCGGCACCGGCTCGCCGGCGACCTCACGAATCAAGGCCCCATCCGGCACCCCTGCGGCCCCCAGAGTGAAGCCCGGGTTGGCCACGTACAAGCCCTCCACCGGGACCACGTGGTTTCGCGCCTGCTGGTAGGACAGGGCATTGATCACGGCGCTTCCAAACTCCAGGAAGGCATCGGGCGTGATGGCGTGCAGATCTCCCACGGTGAGGGACAGAACCAGAGGCTCTCCGCCGCGCTCCACCTCCAACTCGAGGGTCTCTCCGACCGCAGTATCCAGGGCCTCCTCCAGCGGCAGGAAGGTCGAGACCCACTCCCCGTTCACCTTCAGGAGAATGTCTCCGGGCGCCAGGATGTCCTGTGAAGGTCCATCCGGCAGCACCTGGCGCACCACCAGCATGCCGGTGCCCTCTTCAAACTCCGACCGCACCTGGGTCTCGGTGGCCTCGGACAACCCCAGGCGGCGCAGCTCATCAAAGGCCGTGTAGCGGAAAATGGTCTGAACCGTGCCACGGGGGATGGGTTCCTGGCTCTGAATCAACTCCAGGGCCCGCACGACCCGCTGCAGGGGAAGGTAAAAGCTGGAGGCCGCGCCCACGCTGCCTCCGGCGTTCAGTGCCACCACGCGGCCCTCTCGTTCCACCACCGGGGAGCCAGAGCTGCCTCCGGAGGTGCTTGAAGCGGCCTGATAGTAGAAGGTGTTGAAGTCGTTGTAGCCGTTGCCCGAGTAGTGGGGAGCTGCCCGATCCAGCCGGGCCAGGGTGCCGCTCAAGATGGAGATCTTCTCCCCGGCATCGTTTCCGATGACCCGGATATCCACCCCTACCTTGGCGGCTTCCGGCACCAGGGGCAGCTCCACCAGGTCCATGTACCGAACATCTTCCGGGTTGAAGCGGTAGAAGCCAAAGTCGTGGATCGGGTCTCGGTACACGGCCTGAAGCGCCACCTCCTCGTGGTTCTGAAAGACCGCCTTGGCCACCACAGGCCCGGGCTCCACCATGTGCCGGTTGGTCAGGAGAATCCCCCGCTCGGCATCCACCACAAACCCGGTGCCCTCAGAGGAGGAGGCGCCTTCCGTGTCGAAGGGCCGGGTGGAGCTGACCTGCAAGGACACCACGGCGGGGACGACCCGCTCCAGGGTGGCCTCCCAAGCGGCCGGGACCTCCGGGGCTGCCTGTGCCAACGAGAGCAGGGAGAGAAACAACATGACGATTCCTACGGCTCGAGACGATCAAGGGTTCTCGGAAAGGGAATGGTCTCCCGCACGTGGCGAATGCCACACAACCAGGTCACCAACCGCTCCAATCCGAGCCCGAATCCCCCGTGGGGGCAGGAGCCATAGCGCCGCAGGTCCAGGAACCACTCAAAGGCCTCGCAGGGAAGGTTGTGCTCCTCAATACGCTGCAGCAGCACGTCCAGATCGTCTTCTCTCTGGCCGCCGCCGATGATCTCGCCGTAGCCTTCCGGCGCCAGCACATCGACCCCCAGGGCCCGCAAGGGGTTGGCCGGGTCGGCCTTCATGTAGAAGGCCTTGATCGCCGTGGGAAAGCGGTGGACCAGGATCGGGCGGTCGTACTGCTCCGTGAGCTTCGTCTCGTGGGGGGAGCCGAAGTCATCCTCGGGCTTCACCGGTTCCCCCAGATCCTCCAGGTGGGCGCAGGCCTCGTCGTAGGTGAGACGGGGAAAAGGCTTCTGCACATTCTCCAGCAGGGAGATGTCGCGCCCGAGGGCCTCCAGATGCTCCCGGCCCTCCTTCACCACCCGGCCTACGACCTCCACCAGAAAGTCCTCGGTGAGGTCCATGATCGCGTCCAGATCCGCCCAGGCGATCTCCGGCTCCACCATCCAGAACTCCGTCAGGTGCCGGCGTGTAGCACTCTTCTCCGCGCGAAAGGTGGGCCCGAAGCAGTAGGTCTTGCCAAAGGCCATGGCCCCGGCTTCCTGGTAGAGCTGCCCGGACTGGGTCAGGTAGGCGGAGCGACCGAAGTACTCGGTCTCAAACAAGGTCGAGGTGCCCTCGCAGGCGGCCGGCGTGAAGATCGGCGAGTCCAGGAGGAGGAAGCCCCGATCGTCGAAATAATCGCGAATCGCGCGGACGCAGAGGGCCCGGATGCTCAGGATCGCATGGGGACGGCGAGAACGAAGCCACAGGTGCCGGTGGTCGTGAAGAAAGGCCGGACCATGTTCCTTGGGGGTGATGGGATAGCCTTCCACGTTCTGGAGAATCTCCAGGGAGGTGACGGCCACCTCGAACCCGATGGGGGAGCGCGGGTCGGCCTTGGCCTCCCCGGTGATGCGCAGGGAGGACTCCTGGCCCAGGCGGCGGGCGGCTTCGAAGGTGGCCTCATCGACCGCATCCTTGCGAAGCACGCACTGGATGATCCCCGTGCCATCCCGCAGGGAGAGAAAGGCGATCTTCCCGCTGGAGCGTGAATTGTAGAGCCAGCCCTCCAGGACAACAGTCTTCCCTTCGTGTCGGGAAATCTCGGACACCGATGCGTGGCTCGCCATGGCCCCTCCAGAAGGAGGGCATACCCCCGGTGTTGTGGCCGGTCAAACCGCCAGCTATGCTCTGGGGCGCACCGACGGGAGCCTCCCATGCGCCGTGGCCAGACCGTGGTCGAGTACATGATCACCCTTTCGGTGGTCTCCATTGCCATCATCGCCATCATGTACGCCTTCCAGGACGCCACGATCGCCAACGTGACAGCGCTCTCAGATGACATGGCCGGCGGAACGACCGGAAGCCTGATCGATGCGGGGATTCAGCAGCAGTGAGGCGGCGTGGGCAATGGACAGAGATCCTCTGTCCACGCCGGACTGATTCATGGAGAATCTGCGAGCCGCGAGTCAACTAGTCGACCCGTCAGTCGGGGCCCCATTGGAGCGCGAGCTCAATGTTCAAACCGTACGCATTTAGCAGACGCCATCTACCGCCCGCCCCATCCAGTCCATAGCCCGGATATTTCACCAGCCGTTCTACCCTACGGTCCCTCGCCGTTCGGCGAGGGCTTTCGCCGGCTTCCGCTACGCTCCAGCTGGCGGCCCCGAATTGCTTGCTGCGGCGGCCCTTGTCGCGTCCCCCCGACCCGTACGGTCCCCCGCCTGCGGCGGGGGCTTTCGCCCCCCTGCGGG
>CAZRYF010000009.1:49033-111309 GCA_964604165.1 uncultured Enterobacterales bacterium | reverse complement strand
CTCGGCTGGGGGCGGCGGTGGAGGAACCGGCGGCGTGGGCGGTGGCCAGAGCAACGATGGAGGTGCGGGGGCAGGTCTCTTTGGAGGCAGCGGCGGAGCCGCCAATGGAAGTGCAGGCGGCGACGGCGGGTACCTTGGTTCGGCCTCCAATGGCGACACCTCCACGGACCGAAGCCTCGTGCTGGGCAGCGGCGGTGGCGGGGGGGGCTCCGGTGCACAGGAAGCCGGGGGAGGCGGCGGAGCCGCCGGCGGGGGCGCGATCTCCCTGTACGCGGTGGACGCCCTGACCCTGAGCGCAACCGGGAGCCTCCGGGCCAATGGTGCCGGCGGTGGAGGCGGCGGCCGAGACAACGGCGGCGGCGCCACCAGCTACGCGGGAGGCCCAGGGGCGGGGGGAACCCTGGTGTTGGAGGCCAACACGCTGACCGTTCAGGCGACCGGCGAGACCTTTAGCGCCCGGGGCGGCGATGGACAGACCACAAATGGCGGCACCATCAAGCTCTTTTACGGCACGTTCTCCGGTACACTGCCAGACAGCGCGAACGCGGGCCGGGTCTATGACGCGGGAACCAGCTCCTACCAGGCGCCCTGACACGGCGCCGCAAGAGGGGGGAATCAATGGTGAAGGGGGTGCTCAAGTGGCTGGCCCACGTGGTGTTGGCGTACCCGCACCGGGTGGTGGTGGCCACGGTTCTGCCCTGCCTGGTCATGGCATTTGCGGGAGTCGGGGTGCCCGTGGACCTGAGCATGACCGGGCTGATGAACAAGAACCACCCACTGGTACAGCGATACCAGGACCTGGGAAAGGATCTCAACCTGGTGGGCAGCATGCCCCTCTTGTTGGAGGGGCCGGAGGAGGTTCTGGACGAGGCGGGGCGGGCAGTAAAGGAAGCCCTGGAGGTGCTGGATGCGGTGGACGGTGTGGACATGCCACCTCCCCGGGAGTGGTTTGAGGAGCGCGCCCCTTACCTGGTGGATCGGGCGCTTTTTGATGACTGGCTGGAGGCGGCCACCACCTACTCCCAGGAGGCGGCGGGTCGATTGAGAGACCGGGAGGCCTCTCTCTCCAAGGAGTGGACCGCAACAAACCCTGAGGGGGCGCGGCTCCTGGTGGTGCAGATGGCGGATGACCCCCTGGAGCTGCCCATGGGAGAAGGGAACTACTCGGTGGTGGAGGCGCGGGCCCTGGAGGTGCTGGATGGGCTCGGGGTCGAGGCGGGGTTCTCGGGGTTGGCTGCCATTGGGGCCCAGGACCAGGGAAAGACCCTGGGACGCATCAAGCTCTTGACGCCGTTGAGTCTCGTGTTGGTGTTGTTGGTTCTGAGGCGGGCGGAGCCACGGGCTCTTTACCTGGCGGCCATCGCCGGACCCATGGTGCTCTCCATGGGGGCCACGGTGGGGGCGGTCGGGCGACTCCTGGGGAAGATTACGATTCTGGAGAGCATGTTCGGGGTCATGGTGTTCGGTCTGGGGGTGGATTTTGCCCTGCACCTGAGCGCTCGCATGCGGGAGGAGCGCGGGGGCGGGGCCACCCTGCAGGAGGCCCTGGAGCGCACCCTGGTGGGGACCGGGCTGGGGGTGGTGGCCGGGGGCTTTACCACCATCGGCGCTTACTTCGTGGTGGCCACCGCCGACGATCCCCAGGCGATCCACATGGGCCTCTCCGGGGCCATCGGGCTCTTGATCTGCCTTGTGCTGATGTTGACGTTGTTGCCAGCGTTGTGGGTCTTGATGCACCAGGAGGAGGGTCGGACGGATGGGGCTGCTCCCTCCCTGCGAATGGGGATCGCCGCTTGGGCCGAGTCGCGCCCGCGGCGGGTCGTGGGGCTCTTCCTGGCCGGGACGGTGCTGGCCCTTGTGGGGTCCCACCGGTTCACTTTTGAGACCGACCTGGAGAAGGTGGTCAACCGGGACCTCCCCGGGGCGATTGCTGGCCGACGAATCCAGGACCTTTACGATGCGGACTTTGCTCCTTGGGTTGCGCGAACGGACACCGTGGAGGAGGCGCGCCGATTGACCCGGGCCTTTGAGGCTGAGCCGTTGTTTGAGCGAGTGGACAGCGTGGCGTCGATTCTGCGGGAGGATGCCCAGGAGCGGGCGGGGCTTCTGCATGAGCAGCGCGACTCGCTGCGGCGCACCCGGACCACCCTCGCGGCGATGCTTCCCTTCGCACCAGCAGCCCGGGCGGCAGACCTCAACGCGGCCCTCAAGGCTGTGTGGCGGCTGGAGCAGGCGACACAAAAGGGTCCTCCCGGCCTGGGGGACCTCCCTGCATCCCTCCAGAACCTGTGGGTGGGGGAGGACGAGTTTTATGTGTATGCCTACACCAAGGGATCGGCCATGGACGCGGCCGGTATCGTGGAGGAGCGCGGGGTGGCCGAGTCGATCTTTCCGGCCATCTCAGGCTTTGGCCTCTTGCTCGAGGCCATGGTGATGGGGCCCCTTGAGTGGGCCCAGCAGGTCTTCTGGGGCATCCTGTTTTTTGTGTCGCTGCTTTTGCTGGTGGACCTCAGGCGGCCCATGTGGATTTTCCTGGCCATGGCGCCGGTGCTCTTTGGGACGGCGGTGACATTTGGGGCGCTGTGCTGGATGGGACGAAGCTTTAATTCCGTTTTGTTCATGTCGGTCCCCCTGATCATCGGCCTCGGGGTGGACGATGGAATCCACGTGGTCCACCGCATGCGGGAGCACCCGGGGCGCCGCCCTTCCCGGGCCGCGAGCTCCGTGGGTCGGGCCATTGTTCTGACGACCCTCACCACCTGCTCCAGCTACTCAGTGCTCCTCTTCACGGACCACGTGGGCATGGAGTCCATGGCCCTGGTGCTGCTGATTGGCTTGCCCATGTGCCTCCTGGCGTCGGTGGCGCTGTTGCCGGCGCTGGCGGTGCTGTTTGGAGTCGGCGAGGAAGACGCGGCTTGACCTGGCTGGAGTTCGGGGTCATTGCAGGGGCGCTTCTGGCCATGGTGTCCATCTTGGTTGGCGTGCTGCGCAGTGGAATCTCGCCGATGCCCAGCTCCAGGCGGGCCCGGGAGGCCGTGCTACAGCTGGCGGAACCGGAGGGGCCGGGGCCGATCTTCGAGCTTGGTTGCGGATGGGGGGGGCTGGCCGTCGCCCTGGCCCGGACGCACCCGGAGAGGCAGGTGGTGGGGTACGAGATTTCCCTGCTCCCTTGGGCGTTCTCCAGCCTTCGGGCTCGTCTGGAAGGCCTGGAGAACCTTCGAATTGTGCGACAGGACTTTCTCGAGGTGGATCTCTCGGTGGGGGCGCTCCTGGTCTGCTTTCTCTACCCGAAAGGCATGCAGCAGCTGGCGGGGAGGTTGGAGGGGAAGTTCCCTGTGGTGGTCAGCAATACGTTTGCGCTGCCCGGATGGCAGCAGGACGCCGCACTGGAGCTGGGCGATCGGTATTGCACGCGGGTTTACCGCTATCGGACGCCCCAGCTGAACCCGTCGTAGTGGCCGTTGTAGGAGCCGGAATCCCAGCAGGCGTACAGGCAGCGACTCGCGTCTCTTCCTGTGGAGGTGTGGACATAGCTGAACAGGTGCCGAATGCCGTTGAGGGAGGCGGTGGTGTCATCGAGTCTGTACAGGGTGTCACCCAGGGCGGAAGGATCATCAATGAGATTGGATGTGGTCTCTCCGCAGGAGTCGGAGGTGCCGTGGCCATTGTTGGCGAGGCCGAATGTACCGCTCCAATAGTGGTTGATGAGGTTGGTGGAGGCGAACGAGATCGAGTCGTTGACGGTGACCTCCATGGTGTCACTCGCCGTGTTGCAAGAGCCCACCGGGACTGAGAAGATCTCCTCCATGGTGACGCTGTTCATGTTGACGCGAATGTGCTGCTGGTTTTCGATGACGTCGCTGCTGTCCCACAAGGTGGTGTTCTTCAGCCACTCCCGGTTTGGCGAGGCCCACCAGACCTCGTAGGCCCGCTGGCTGATGCCCGAGACAAGGTCGTCTTCGTGATCCGTGACCGCTGCATCTCCCAGGGAGGCGACGGCATCTGCGAAGAGGGTCTCGTTGGACTTCTCTCCGCCGTTTGCTCCCCCATGGTTCTTCCAGACGATGTTCCATCCGCCACCATCGGTGGTCTGGTCACACCAGACCTCAAAGGCACCATCGCTGGCGGGATCGACCCACCACAGGCCATCGGCCGAGGTGGGGTTGTTGTCTCGAATGTCTGCGCAGTCGGTGGCCGGACAGGCTTGGCCGGCACCGAGGGCCTCCTGGTTGTCGGCGGTCCCATCGCAGTTGTTGTCGCTGGCGTCACACAGCTCTGTGGCTCCCGGGTAAGAGAAGTCCGCGCCGTCGTCGCAGTCAGTGGCATCGCTGACATGGCCAGACGGTGCCGTGCAGGCCAAGGTGGAGGTGGCGATGTCGCCGTATCCATCCGCGTCGGTGTCCGCGTACCAGGTGCTGGCGTCCACCGCGCTGTCCTCGTCGACCACGCCGTCGCAGTTGTTGTCGACTCCATCGCAGGTCTCTTGGGCTCCGGGGTTGGCAAGGGAGAGGGTGTCGTCGCAGTCGGTCGCATCGCTCACCGTGTTGCTGGGCTGGTTGCAGGACTCGGTGCTGCTGGTGGCATCTCCGTACCCATCTCCGTCTGTGTCTGCGTACCAGGTGCTCGGGTCGATGGCGCTGTCATCGACGCTGCCGTCGCAGTCGTTGTCGGCCCCATCACACACCTCGACTCCACCGGGGCGGGATGAAGCATCATTGTCGTCGCAGTCATCCCCATTGCTCTGGTACCCGGGAGGTTGGGTGCACCCGCTCGTGGAGCTTGCCGGGTCCCCGTAGCCGTCTCCATCCACATCTGCGTACCAGGTGAGCTGTACGCCCTCGTCAATGTCTCCATCGCAGTCGTTATCGGATGCGTCACAGACCTCGATGGCGCCCGGGTAGCTTGCGGCATCCAGGTCGTCGCAGTCGTCGCTGCTGGCGACAAACCCCGGCGGCATTGTGCAGGCGCTCTGCTGGTACTGCTGGCCTCCATACCCATCCCCGTCGGAGTCCCCGTACCAGGGGGTGGTGCCGGTCACGTCCGGGTCCGCGTCATCCACCCAGCCGTCGCAGTCGTTGTCGATGCTGTCGCAGACCTCTGGGGCGGCCTCGTTCACGGCAGCCGCGGTGTCGTCGCAGTCGGTGTCGTTGTCGACGTATCCTGCAGGGGCTGTGCAGGCCTCTTTGGTGTCGGAGGCATCGCCATAGCCGTCTGCATCGGCGTCTGCATACCAGACCTGCACATCTACAGCGTCGTCCTCGTCCACGGTGCCATCGCAGTCGTTGTCGCTTCCGTCGCAGATTTCAAACGCCAGGGGATGGGTGCTCGTGACCGTGTCGTCGCACTCCTCGCAGGCGGAAAACCCGTCTCCATCTTCATCGACGTAGCCCACGGAGCCATCGCAGTTGTAGTCCGTGGGGTCCGCGCAGTCCTCTTCCTCGGCGCCCGGGTGAATGGCCGGGTCCAGGTCGTCGCAGTCTTCGTTGTCTGCCACGTACCCCGCTGGCGCCTCGCAGCTGGCCTCTTCCACCGCAGGATTGCCGTGGCCGTCTCCATCGAGATCCTGGTACCAGGCGGCGCGGCCGGCAACCGGATCATCGTCATCGTCCACCAGCCCATCGCAGTCGTTGTCCAGCCCGTCGCATCGCTCCATGGCGCCCGGGTTCACCTCAGCGTTGTCGTCATCGCAGTCGGTGTCGCTGGAGAACCCGTCGCCATCGGCGTCCACAGCTTCCACCTGCGTGTCTGTGGCCGAGTCGCCGGTGTCGACGGTCCCCGTTTCGACATCTCCTGTCTCCTTCTGCGAGTCATCGCCGCGGCAGGAGGTGAGGAGTACGAGGCAAGCAAGGATCGTGGCCGAGGAACGAGCTGACATGGGGATTCCGTGGGACGGTAGGGACGGGAGGGCGAAAGGATAGGAGAAAACAGGCCCTCTGTTCAAGTTCAGGGGCCCAGAGAGCGGCTGCTTGGGAGTCCTCTCAAACGCTGCCTTTCCCCCGACGTCACGGTAGCACCGGCCAGGCCATGCAGTGGTTGGGTGGGATAATCGACGCAAGTATACGATAAAATAACGATATATTTGGCTGGTGTGGCTATAATCGCCGCAAGGAGTGCATTATTTATGGCCTTTCTCCATGAACTTCAGGGTTGGCCGGAATTCACCTGGAACGCGCAGGCCTTGGCGGAGTCGCTGGCGTCGGTGCGCTACAAACAGGGCAAACACATCGGCAGGATGGAGGCCTTGGGGTTCAAACTGAGAACTGAGGCGAGCCTGGCGGCGCTCACCCACGAAATCGTCCACTCATCCGCCATAGAGGGTGAACATCTCGCATCCGACGAGGTCCGCTCCTCGATTGCCAGCAAGCTCGGTCTGGAAGTGGCAGGGCTGCCGAAAGCCGGGCGGAAAGTCGAGGGCATCGTGGAATTGATGCTCGACGCTACACAGAACTTCGAGCAGCCTCTTTTGCCCGAGCGGCTCGCCGGGTGGCACGCCGCTCTTTTCCCTACCGGGAGAAGTGGGATGCATTGCATCACCGTCGGTGCATGGCGGACGGGTGAATCCGGACCCATGCAGGTTGTCTCGGGGCCTGTGGACAAGGCAAGGGTGCACTTTCAGGCACCGGCTGCGGGGCGTATCGAGGGCGAGATGGGGTGGTTTCTCGACTGGTTCAACCGGTCTACCCATATGGACCCGGTGCTCAAGGCCGCCGTAGCCCACTTGTGGTTTGTGACCATCCACCCGTTCGACGACGGAAATGGTCGGATTGGGAGGGCGATCACGGAAATGTCGCTCTCGAGGAGCGATGGATCGAGGGACCGCTTTTACAGCATGTCGTCGGGCATGGAAGCGGAGCGAAAGGACTACTATTCCCAGCTCGAATCGGCCCAGCGCGGCTCCCTCGACATCACGTCCTGGCTGGTGTGGTTCCTGGGTTGCCTTGATCGCGTCATCGAGTCTTCAGATGAGATGCTCGCCTCGGTGCTTTACAAGGCCCGAACCTGGCAGCGGATCAATCCGGACCCTGTCCATCCACGACAGTGCAAGGTCATCAACCGCATGCTGGAACCCGGCTGGCAGGGGAATCTGAATACGTCCAAGTATGCCCGGCTCGGCGAGTGCTCTCGTGACACGGCCCTTCGCGACATCAAGGAGTTGTTGGAGCGGGACATCCTGGTCAAGAACGAGGGCGGTGGCAGAAGCACCAGCTATCGCCTGGCCGTTCCCGATAACGACTGAACGCTCGCTGTTCACCCGAACCCCAATCGGCGCACGGGCCGATGGGGCTGCATGGGCAAGGACTGCCTTTCATGCGCTGAAGCGGCCCAACCAGGAGAACGACCTCGAGAAGTCACGCGTGGGTCAGTTCACCCCCCCGGAAAACAGGCGAACTCCAGGCGGTGCGGCGGAGGCGGCCCGTTCCTGGGCTTGTTGGAGGTGACCCAGAACGGGGCGGATTGGGGTTCTCCCTGGGTGGGTGGCGAGTTTGTTGGCACGGCTCCTCCGGTCGCTGAGGGCTACGGCCCGTCTACGTACCCGAGCCCCTCCACCGGGGCCGGATCGGCGGGGCCTGCGGGTGGTTTTGGGCGGCCGTAGGACGCAAGGTGTGGGGCCAGGGACGCATCCCCCAGCAGGCCGGCACCGGGTCGGTCCGTAAGCTGGGTCTCCTTGGCGTAGACGACCCGGTCTTTGCCCAGGAAGCCGGCGGGGTCACACCCGGGGCTGCAGTCGGCCTCGCAGAAGCCGGACTCTCCCACCCAGACCGTCCGCCCGGTCTCCCCGGCGAGGAGGTTCTTGCCCTGGTGTCCTCCGGGATCGGCCAGGCCGGCCAGGGCGTGCAGGGTGGGAAAGAGATCGTGCAGGCCGGCGGTGTCGGTTCGAACCTGCGGGGGGACCTTGGGCCCGGCCAGGACCAGGGGCACCCGCAGCACGTGCTCGCTGCTGGAACGCTCGTGTTGCCAGTGGCAGGGCTCCTCGTCCAGGACCTCTCCATGGTCCGAGGTCAGCACCACCGGGTTCCCCGCTGCTCGCATCTCCTGCAACCAGGGACCGAGCAGCCCATCCACGGCCTGTACCTCCCCTGCGTAGGCCGCTCGCTCGTTGCCCACAGTGTCTTCCTCCATGCCCGGCGGCTTGTAGGGCCCGTGGGGTTCATAGGCATGGAGCCACAAGAGCCAGGGCTCTTCCCGGCTCTCCAGCCAGCTTTTTGCTTCCGCGAGGGCATCGCTCGTGGGCCGCTCTCCTGACGGGGGCCCGTAAAAAACGTCGAAGCCCTGTCCCAGGCCGCCCTCGGGACCCGCGGGCCAGCCCGTGGTGAACGCTGCCGTGTCCCATCCCTGGGCGGAGAAGGACTCGGCGAGGGTCGTGAATGACTCCGCCAGGGCGTAGCCATGGTGGTTGTTGCCCCGCACCCCGTGGCGCGGTGGAAGCAGCCCGGTGAACAGGCTCGCATGGGCTGCGCTGGTGAGGCCGATGGGCGACCAGGCCTGGGTGAAGCGAGCGCCGCCATCGGCGAGGGCCTGGAAATGAGGGCTCACCCTCTCGCCCAGGTGATCCGCCCGCCAGGTGTCCACGGTGACCAGGACCACGCCCCGCGGGGGCGACGGTCCGGTTGGCTGAGACGGAGGTGCCGCCGGGGTGCAGGCCAAGAGAAGAAGGGGGCTCCACATGGCGGAAGGGTACCGCGGCTGCGCTATCGTGGGGCCGTGCCGGGCTGGAAACAGCGTCGCGTGTGGGGGCCCATCCTCTGGGTGTTGGTGCTGCCCTGCCTGCTCTTTCCAGGAGCGCTTCCGGGATCCAGGGTCGTGTCGGCGGACGACCACTTGTCGGTACACCATGCGTTCCAGGACGATGCGGGGGGCGCCGTGCGGCATCCAACGCTGTCTGACCCTGCGGTGCAGTTCAAGGCATTGAACAAGCGGGTGGTGTCGGATCTCAAGGTGGGGAAGGCGCCGCTTTGGAACCCGGACCTCTACGCAGGAACACCGCTGTTGGCCGATGGCCAGTCCCGGGTGTTTTCCCCGGTGACCTGGTTTCACCTGGCGCTTTCCAACGCATCGGCCCAGGACCTGGGGGTCTATTGGCTGCTCACTTGGATGGGGCTCGGCACTCTGTGGCTGCTGGTCCTTTTGGGGGCCGGTCCCTGGGGGGCTGTGGTGGGGGCAACCGCAGCCGTGACCGGCCCGTTCCTCCACGTGTGGCTGTTGCACCCCCACGCGAGCACCTTTGTCTGGCTGCCCTGGGTGCTGGTGGGGGTCGAGCGGGTGCGCCGGGGAGGGGTCGGATGGTTGCTGGCACTCGCTGTCGCTGGACTCCTGGCCGGCGGCCACCTGGAGACCGCTGCCCACGGGCTGTTGCTGGCTTTGGGGTGGTCCCTGTGGCGGGTGCGCCGGGTTGCACTGGTGGGCGGGTTTGGGATTGGCGTGCTCCTGGCTGCCCCCGCCTGGCTGCCCCTGGTGGAGCAGGTGCTGGGCTCGGCCACCCTGGAGGCCCATGGGGGGAACCGCCTGCAGTTCGGCCAGTGGGCTGACCTTCTGTGGCCCGGGTGGCATGGGCATCCGGCAGCCGTTGGCTACAGGGGGCCCGGGGTCTGGGCGGATGGCGTGCTGCACCCGGGGCTGGGGGCCTTGGGGCTGGCTGTGTGGGGGTGGCGCAAGCCTATGGTGAGGGGACTCCTGTTGGGGTGGGGGATCTGCCTGGTGCTGGCCACCACTGGTGCGCCGGGGCCACTGAACCATGCCCGCCTGGGGGGAGTTGGTGCGCTGGGTGTGGCCTTGGCGGCAGGCGTGGCTGTTCACGGGTTCGCCCCCCGGGGGCGGGCTCTGGCCCTGTTGGCAGTGCTTGGAACCGGCGCCTGGGCCCGGCACCTGGATCAGGGATCACTGCCGGCAGAACAGCACGACCTGGCCGCGGCTCCGTGGGTGAAGCAGCTGGCCCAGGTGGTGGGAGAGGGCCGCGTGGTGGGAATGGGCTGGGCGCTGCAGCCCAACACCGGGTCCCTTGCGGGACTCAAGGATGTGCGGGGCTACGATCTGCCGGTTTCAAGCGAGACCGAGGCCTTCATGGCCCACCTGGACCCCGGACTGAAGCGCCCGTGGTTTCCCATCACTCGCCTCACCCAGGCCAACCAGCGGCTGCTGGCGTTTGCCGGGGTGCGGGTGGTGGTGTCCACGAAGGCGTTGCCTGACAAGGCCCTCCTTGAGGTGGGCCCGGCACCCCTGCACGTGTACGCGCTGGACCTGGAGGCGCCCCGGGCCTGGATGGCGACCGGCGCCCGGGCCGTGACGTCGGCGGAGGCGGGCTTTGTGGGAGTGGAAGAGGAGCGAGACGCGCGGGGGGCGCCGCCAGTGGAAGGTCTCAATGGGGAGTGGCCGCTCGCCGGTACCTGGGTGGCAGCGACGGCGACGGACCTGCCGGGGGGCGAGGTCCACGTACAGCGGGTCCAGGAGACACCGGGAATCCTGGTGCTTGCTGATGCCTGGGCCCCCGGGTGGACTGCAGAAGCAGGGAGCCGGGTGGCGCCGGTGCTTCGGGCGGGGGGAGCCTTCAGGGCAGTAGAGCTACTGGCCGGAGAGAGGGAGGTTGTGTTTCGCTACCGACCTGCCGGCTGGGTTGGGGGCACTCGCCTCGGAGGGCTTGGCTTGTTGGGCTTCCTGGGGCTCACCGGGTGGGGGCGGCGCCGGTCCAGGTGACCTCGCCTCCCTGCACGTCCAGTACCCGCAGCGCCAGAGTCTCTCCTGCCCGGTCCAGGCGGTAGGTCCCCTGGACGAGGTCCGCGTGCTTGGGGGGGCGGTCCACCACGGCGGGACGGAACACGCATCCGTTGAAGTCCGGATCTACCTGGATGCAGTCCACAAGCCGCCGCCAGTCAGACACCGTATCCTCCAGGCGCTCGGCCAGGGCCGGAGCGGAAAAAGCCACCACGGTGATCTCCACCCCGTCGTCTGTGGAACGGGACTCGACCTGCACGTTCCCTGCTTCTTCAACGGTCTCGGAGGCAGGGCCAACCCGTTCTACACAAAAGGAGGTCTGTGCCGGCGCCTCGGGCGGATTCTTCTCCTCCAGGAGTCCTCGAAGACGGACGGCCGTGGTCTGGATCGCCCCCGGATTTGCGTCGCAGGTGATCCAGCGGCGGCCCAGGCGCTGGGCGGCTGCCGCCGTGGTTCCCGATCCTGCAAAAGGGTCCAGCACCAGGTCTCCCGGGTTGGAGGCCGCTGACAGCAGGCGCTCCAGGAGCCGCAGGGGCTTCTGGGTGGGGTAGCCCAAGTACTCGCCGCTTTTGCGCTTGGTGACCGCCGACTGCCCGATGGACCAGACATCGTCTGCTTTTCGATCCGTGTAGGTGTCGTAAATGAGCTTGCCGTGTTCATCCCGCGCCGCCACGATTCGCCCTTCTTCCTTGGACCAGACCCGGCGGTCGCGCTTCACCGGCTTGGGCAGGGGAACCCGCACCGCGTTGGCTGTGTACCGCCCTCCCTTGGCGTACCAGAAGATGGCGTTGTGGTTGTGGGGCAGGCCCCGCACATTGCCCTGGAAGTTGTCCGGGTAGTGCCAGATGATCTCGTTCACAAACGCATCTGGGCCGAACACCTCGTCCAGCAGGCAGCGAAGCAGGTGTCCCCGGTGCTCATCCGCGTGAAGCAGCAGGTTTCCGGTGTCGGTCAGGAGGGCCTTGAGCAGCAGCAGCCGCTCGTACATGAACTGGAGGTAGTCGTCCCGGGAGAGCAGGTCCGTGTATTGCTCTTTCTTCCCCAGGCGAATCTCGGGCTCTCCCCGCAGTCGGATCTCCCGCTCGTAGCGGGCGTTGGACCCGTAGGGTGGATCCAGGTAGACCAGGTCCACTTTTCCGGCGAGGCCATTCGCGAGGAGATGCCCAAGAATGGCGGCGTTCTCCCCCTGGAGGAGCTGCCCTTCAAAGGAGGCGGTCGGCCCCACTGCGTGGTGGACCAGGGTCTCGATGGGCAGGGTCTCGGGCGAAGCGGGGCCTGCCTTTCCCTCCCAATTCAACAGCGCCGGGCCGGCGGGTTTCAAGCGGACACCAGCTGCTTTCGGAAGCTCACCCAGGGTGTGTCGGCGACGGCCAGGCGCCACGGCGCGTCCCTGTGGGCGGGATCCGCAGCATCGATACCGATGCGGGGGCCTTCCAGTACGCTGTCAGCGTGTGACCCCTGGTGGATCTCTAGCCCGCCGGGCTCAAAAAGCGCGTGGTGGCACCAGTGGGTGTCCACCGCCAGGGCTGCGCCGACCTTGCCGGGACCGGTGAGCAAGACGGGGCCGCTCTTGCCGCCTCGCCGCTCTCGAACGGTTGGGAGCCCCTCTAGGGGTTCACAGGCCCGAATCAGCACGGCGGCACCTTCACCTTCCGGGTTTGTCACGACGTTCAAGAGCCTGTGGAGCCCGTAGCAGAGATAGACATAGGCCCGCCCCGGCGCCCCCCACATGGCGGCGTTTCGTTTCGTTCGGCCGGCCCGGCAGTGGTTGGCTGTGTCGCCCGGCCAACGGTAGGCCTCGACCTCGGTGATGCGAAGGCGGACCTCGTCTCGGCGCAACTCGGCCCCGAGCAGCTCGCGGGCCACGAGCAGCGCATCTCGGCGGTAGAACGACTGGGGGAGCAGCATCGGGGGGAGTGTACACTTGGACAGGGCGGAAGGAGGCGTGCAGCTTGGGTTGGTTGTTCCTGTTGGGTTTGGCGCTGGCCGCCCCCGCGCCAGAGAACCCGAAGTGGGCTCCTCTGTCCAGTGCCTTGCGGGAGGTGGCTGCCGCGAGCTCTTCGAGCCGGGCCCGGTGGGCTGCTTTGCGCCCGGCGCGGGTCGGACCCACCGGGGGCCCCGTGGTCATCGAGCACGTGGGGTTGGACCTTGCGGCGCTGGAGGAGGTGGACCCCCGCATCGTGCCCCAGGTGGTGCGACCGGGGTTTGTGCAGGCTTGGGTGCCCCACGTGGCTCTGGTCCAGGTGGCGGGGCTGTCGGGTGTGCACCGGGTGCGAGAGCCTCACTGGGCCCGATCCAAGACTGTGGAGTCCGAGGGCTTGGACCCGCTTTTTGCGGACGTGGACTGGCACGGGCTGGGAGAGACCGGCGCGGGGGTGGTGGTGGCCGTGGTGGATGTGGGCTTTGGCGGGTGGCGGGACCTCAAGGGGGTGGAGCTGCCGGTGAAGGTTGAGGTCTTCCAGGATGAGGAGGGCTCGGTGGGGCACGGCACGGCGGTGGCGGAGATCGTTCACGACGTGGCGCCGGATGCCGCGCTGCAGCTGCACTCCTTTCAGACGGACCAGGAGTACATGGACCTCATGGAGTTGCTCCTTGCCGCCGACGAGGTGGACATCATCAACGCCTCCATTGGGTTCGACAATGTCTGGACTCTGGATGGCAGCTCTCCTTTTTCCCAGATGGTCGACCATGCAGCGGACCTGGGAGTGGTGTACGTGGCTGCCGCGGGAAACGAGGCGGACAAGTACCGGAGCGGTGCGCTGGAGTCGGATGGTGCAGGGGGCCTGGATCTGGCGGGAGTGCCTGTGATCGAGGTGCGAGCCCCCTCGGGCCAGGTGGAGGTCTCTTTTCGGTGGTCCGAGGCCATGGATGGGGCCGCCAACGACCTGGATGTTCGGGTCGTGGATGCAGAGGGCACTCTCTGCGGGGAGAGCACGGACCCCCAGGATGGAGATGATGTCCCGTTCGAGCGGGTGCTCTGTACGCTGGCCGACGGGGAGGTGGGCTTTGTACAGATCCTGGAGGGGAATGGCCCGGTGGATCTGGACCTGGAGGCCTGGCTGTACTCCCCCTACGGAATGGGCCAGGGCTTCTCCACACCCCAGATGACCCTCTCTTTGCCTGCAGATGCCGCAGGTGCGGTCACCGTGGGCAGCTACCTTGTGGAGACTCTGGAGGTGGTCTCCTACTCCTCTCGGGGACCCACCGAAGACGGCCGCCAGAAGCCCGACCTTGTGGCAGCCACGGGGGTGAGCACCCAGAGCCTGGGCACGCGCATGGGGGAGGGGACCTCCTACTCGGCGCCCCACGTGACGGGGGCGGCCGCGCTGCTTCTCTCTCGCAGGCCGCGCATGACCCCACGGGAGGTCAAGGAGACTTTGCAGGACTGGGCCCTGGACATCGAGGAGGAAGGCGGCGACAACGCAAGCGGCCACGGATCTGTGCGCATGGCAGAGATTCCAACAGGTTGCGGCTGTAGCCACAAGAACCGCGGAAGGGAAGGTTCGCCCTGGATCCTCCTGGGGTTGGCCCTGGGCGGGGTGGGCGCCTTGCGGGGCTCGAAAAGGCGGGGTACTTGGCGGGGCCCATCTTCACAGGATCTCAATGGTGCTCGCCGCGGAAGCTCCAATGCCAGAAGAGAGCGGGGAGCTTCCCCGAAGTCCACTGGCGGCGGAGCTACAGCCTCGGGTCGAGTCCCTTCTCGCTGACCACGACGCGCACCTGGTTGCGCCGGTGTCCGAGCGGATCTTCTCCGGGGAGCGTCGGCGGGTGTGCCAGGGCTTGGCCGAGCTGGTCGCCGTGGACCTGCTCTCTCGTTCTGGATGGACCTTGAACGGGGTGGAGCCGGCGGGAGGGCGCTTGTACGCCATTCGACCCGCCGGCGAGCCCATTGAAGTGGAGGTGCTCGCCTTTCTCCAGCGGGAGCCAGTGGACCCAGAGTCCTTGTGTCGGCTGGAGTCGGCCCTGCAGCGGGTGGGATCCCAGCGTAGGTACTCGGTGTTTGTGCGCCGGGGTTTGCCCAAGGGGTTTGACCCGGAGCGGGTGCGTCGATCGGTGGAGCAGTGGCTTTACGAGGTCGAAGCCGGTCGGTGGCCCGGGAGGTACGCCTCTTACGAGGAGGGCAACATCCACTTTGAATTCGGGTTGACCGGGGAGGTCGCAAGCGAGGCAGGGAACCCGGTGGCCCTTATTCTTGGGCCTTTTCTCGGAGGGCGAACCCGGCAGGTGTTGGAGGCCCGGGTCGTGCGAACGCTGGACCGACGCCTCCAGGCGGGGAGGCCGGGATCGGTGGTGATTCTTTCCGTGGCCGATGGGCCCTGGCGCATGGGGTCCAGCTACCTGCGGGAGTTCCTCTACGGCCGGCCCGCCTGGACACAGAGCGCCACAGGCGATGCGCCCTGGGAGGCTGCCCTCTCGGATGAGCGGGAGCCGAGCTTGTTCAAGGAGCCTTTGTTCGACAACCTCGCGGCGTTGGTGCAGCTTGGTGGCGTGGCCCCGGGTTCCCCCATCCTCAAGGGCGCGGTGCACTCCAACCCCTACGCGAGGTCGCCCTTGACCCCCGGAGAGCTGCAGCTCCAGTCCCTGGCGGTGGCCCGGGAGGAGAGTGGGTGCCCGGTGCTGCGCTGGTGGGACCGGGATCTGGATGGGTGGGAGCTGGGCGCCGGGGGCGACTCGCTGTGACAGGCCCTGGTCTGTACACAGGGAGAGTACACTTCCCACAAGCCTGCGTTGACTTGAGAGGACGCCGGCGTATCTTGAAGGGTGGATCCAACGGGTGCTTCCGGTGTCCTACGCCGCTTTGGAGTCGCTGCGGCTGTTTGTCCCCCTTCCATGGAGCTTGACATGACCCGTCCTCTCTTTTTGTTGGCTTTCTTCTCTCCCGCGATTGCCCTTGCGGCCGATGTGGAGTCCGACCCGGGTGGGCCCTACTCGGTGGATGCCGAGAGCACCGTGTTGCTGGATGGCAGCGGTAGCACTGCGGACAGCGACTGCGGCTCTCTCTCCTATCGGTGGGACCTGAACAACAACGGCTCCTTTGACACGCCCTTCTCCACCACATCGAGCCACTCGTTCAGCGCGGCGGGCTACGACGGACCGGTCCAGGAGACCGTGCTTCTGGAGGTGCAGGCCACATGCGATGGAGACCTGAATGACGACGATCAGAGCACCACGGTCACCATCCACAACGTGGCCCCTGTCATCTCGGCCATCCAGGCAAGCCCAAGCGCGGAGGAGCGAGCGTCCCTCTAAGCGTCAGCTACACGGATGTGGAGGCCGCGGACACCCACACTGTGGGCTGGGACTTCGGGGATGGAACCACGGGAACCGGAGACTTCACCTCCCATGTGTGGTCGGATGACGGAGTTTACCCAATTATCGTCACTGTGGTTGACGATGACGGTGGGACGGACTTCCTTCTCTCCTCGATTGTCATCTCCAATGTGGACCCGGTGATGACCAGCTTTTCGGGAGACACTGTGGGGAACGAAGGCGACAATCTCTCCTGGAGTTGTGGCGCCTCCGATGCGGGCCCAGTCGACACCTTGACCTATGGTTGGCAGTTCAGCGATGGCAATTCAGCGGTAGGTCCCGCAGCCTCCCATGTCTTCGTGGACAACGGCTCCTACAACGTCACTTGCACCGCGACCGACGACGACGGCGGCTCTGTCGATTCCAGTATGTCCGTGCTTGTCACGAACGTCTCCCCTTCGATCAGCGCCTCGCCGGGCACCTCTGTGCAGGAGGGCGTGCCGTATTCGGTGGTGCCAGGGTTTTCCGATCCGGGGGTCCTCGACAGCCACACCTGGTCTGGCTCCTTTCCCGCAGGGGTGTCCCTTGATTCCCAGACCGGGTCACTCGCCTGGACCCCCGGCTACGCGGACATTGGAGTCCACGCCATGTCCTTGAGTCTCACGGACAACGACGGGGGAAGTGACACCCTCGCGTGGAACCTGGAGGTCCTGCTGGTCGACCAGGATGGCGACGGAATGAGCGATGCGTGGGAGAACGAGGTCGGCCTGGACTCCTCGGATGCTTCGGACGGGACCGCGGACACGGACTCGGATGGCCGCACCGGCCTCGACGAGTTCCTCGCTGGCACGGACCCTTCCGTGTACGACGGTCCTGGGGTCCCGGTCCTTGACTTGCCCGCGGATGGAGGCGAGCTGTCGGATCTCCAGCCGGCACTTTCCGTGGGGAACGCCAGCAGCCCCAACGGCGACGCCCTCTCCTACGGATTTGAGATCTACCAGGACACCTCCATGACCACCCTGGTCGCGACGACGGCCGGCGTCGAGGAGGATGCAACGGGCACGACCTCCTGGGAGCTGGAGGTCGTGCTCGCGGAGGACACCTGGTATGGGTGGCGGTCCCGGGCCTCCGATGACTGGACGAGTGGGGACTGGAGCGACCTTTGGTCATTCTTCTACAACACCGCCAACGATGCCCCGACCGTTCCGGTGCTGGAGAGTCCGGTCGACGGCGCCTCCTTTTCGGAGGGGGATGCGCTCGCCCTCGCCAACGCGACGGATCCAGAGGGCGATGCGGTGGTCTATGAGTTCCGGATCACGGACGCGGCTGGGGTGGAGGTTCAGGGGGTGACGGGGGTGCAGGAGGATGGCAGCGGGATCACGTCGTGGGCACCCGGGGCACTGCTGGAGGCCACATACCACTGGACCGCGCGTGCCGTGGATGCCGAGGGAGCGAGCAGCGCCTGGGCGGTGGAGAGAGAGATCCTGGTTGTACCTGAAGGGGGAGACGACACCGGCAATGACACCGGCAATGACACCGGCAATGACACCGGCAATGACACCGGCGGTGACACCGGCGGTGACTCCGGCGGTGACTCCGGCGGTGACTCCGGCGGTGACTCCGGTGACGATACCGGAGTGGGCGTTCCCCAGGACTCAGGCGAGGATTCTGGAGTCGGGGTCCCTCCGGACACCGGGTTCGTCGGAGGGGACGATCAGCTTGACGAGGGGCTCAGCCTTTCACCGACGGGTTGTGGATGTGCGGCGGTCGCTTCCCGCTCCCATACAACTGTTCTGTCTCTTCTTTTCGCCGTGGTGATAGGATTCAGGAGGCGTTGGAGGTCTGCTTGAGCGAGGGACGAAGGTACCTTGTACACGAAGCCATCGGCCAAGGGGGGTTCGGCACGGTGTACCGCGCCCAAATGAGTGGAGAGGGTGGATTCACGAGGGAGGTTGCGCTCAAGGTCCTGAACCCGGACGTTCAGGGAGTGGACGAGATCGCTGCCAGGTTGAGAGACGAGGCGCGCATTCTCGGCCTGGTGCAGCACCGGGCGGTGGTGCGCGTGGATGGTCTGGTCAAGCTGGCGGATCGGTGGTCCGTGGTGATGGAGTATGTGCACGGGGTCGATCTGCTTCGGCTCATCATGAACGGTCGGGTGCCCGTGGGGCCGGCCTTGGAGATCGTGGGAGAGGTGGCGGGCGCTTTGCACGTGGCCTTTTTTACCGAGGGTGAGGCAGGCCCCCTGTTCCTTCTTCATCGGGACATCAAGCCAGCGAACATTCACTTGACGTTGCACGGAGAAGTCCGCGTGCTGGACTTTGGCGGGGCCCGCGCCGAGTTTGAGTCCAGGGAAGCCAATTCGGAGGTGCTGCGGTTTGGTTCCATGGGGTACATGTCGCCGGAGAGGCTGGACCTGATTGACGGAGTCGAGGGCGATGCCTATTCCCTGGGCGTGGTGCTCTATGAGTTGATTGTTGGCATGAAGGTGGGTCGCGCCTCCTCCAACCGAGAGCGCTTCGAGGAGCGCCTGGCCGAGCTGATGGAGGAAGCGAGAAACGCGCTGGGGCCGGATCATGCGGAGGTGGTTGAGCTGCTCGGTGCCCTCATGTCCTTTGAGCCGGGTGAGCGCCCGCTGCACCGGGAAACGGAGCGTCGCTGCAGGGAGCTCTCTCGGCGCCTCGAGGGACCATCGCTTCGAGACTGGTCTGAAGGTGTGGTGCCAGGGCTGTTGGAAGAGACCCGGGCCTATGAGTTGGGGGATCTCTCAGGTTCTACGCTCTCTGAACAAACGGGGGAGATTGAAAGGAACGCCTCGCTCGTTGGAGCTCAAGCAAAGGGAGGCAAGACGGAAGACACCTGGAGCTGGCAGGTGCCCCAGGAAGTGTTGGATGAAGAGTCCTTTGCGCTTGCTCCAGACGACTGGAAACCCGGGGGAGAGCGTCGGCGTCTTGTTCGGGTTGGGGGGGCGGATTGGCGCTGGTTCTTTGCCTGGCCGCCGTCTTCTGGGGAAGCCAGGTCGGAAGGGATGCTGTCGAGGAGGAGAGTCCGGCAGTCACCGCCGCTCCCGAAGAATTGGGAGCAGGGAAGGAGACCCTTGCTGAGTCCGATGGAGCTGGCGAGCCCCCACCTGTGGAGCCCGCGTCAGGCGAGCCCCCACCTGTGGAGCCCTCGGGTGGATCCACTCGGATTCAGAGACCGGTGCCCAAGGCGGCCCCGATGGCAAGGAAGAGCGCTCCATCATTGGAGCCCGGGATCCCGGCCGTAGCGCGGGCGCGTGTGCCCGTCTTCATTCAGACCGTGCCCTGGCGAAAGCTGAAGATTGATGGAGGTCGACTCGTCTCGCCGGGCCAGGTCGGTGAGCTCTTGGTGGGCAAGCACCACCTGGAGTCCACCGCCATGGACGGGAGTGTTGTAAGATGGAGCATTGAAGTTGATGAACGGGCTGAGAACCGCTTTTGCTGGGACATCAGCACGGGGAGTAGCTGCAAGCGTTGAAACGCCTTCTCCCCTTTGTTTTCTTCTTTTCTTTCAGCGCGGCGGCAGCCGAGTACCAGGTCTTGACCGGGTCCGACTCGCCTCGCGTGCTTCGGAGAGCCGCGGCCGATGCAGGGACGTCGGCAAAGAACGTGGCCCCACTGGCGCCCAGCATCTTCGACGCGCCGGCGCCACACCTCCTGGGCGTGGACAAGGTCGAGAGATGCGCCACGAAGCCAGCGGCACTGGAAGATCCCGCTGTACAGCTCACCTCGATTCGGGGGGCCTTGAACTACGGGGAGTTCCAGGAGGCGTTGGACCTGGTGGTGCTGGGGCGCCAGGGGATCGTGTGCTCTCCAGATCCGGTCTCCAGGAGTTTTGGTTCCAAGCTGTTCTACCTGCAGGGTGTCGCCCACCTCGGGTTGGGTGATCCTGCCAAGGCGACGGCGAGCTTTCGGTCGGCTGTGGACTATGACCCCTTGCTGACATGGGATCTGAGCTTCAATCCGGCGGGAGCACCGCTTCTCGAGAAGGCCCGGGAAGAGAGAGCAGGGGGCGGCGGGGCCACCCTGCGGGTCATTCGCTCTCCCAACGCCTGAGTCATCCGGGTCGATGGAGAGACTTTGTCCGAGGACACGACGACACTGAAGCTGGTCCCGGGGCTTCATCTCTTGAAGGTGAGTGAACCGGCGCTCTCGGTGTGGGTCGAATTGGGCGACGCCTCTCGCGCGGCTCTGGTGGTGTCCGATGCCTCTCACGCGAGCATCGTGGGGCAGGTGTCCGAACCGGAGGCCCAAGAGGTGCTGGGCCTTCTTCTGTGGGCCAAGATCGGTCCGGACAGGCAGGTCATCGTGCCGAGCGATGCGGGGGCTTGGTTGACCACCACCGGGAGCGAAAGCTGGGTTTTGCTTTCGGCTGTTGAAGACAAGACGTCCGTTCCCTCCAGGTCCTTGGACGAGAAACTGCAAGTGGCAGGAGGCGGCACCTTGCTGGTCGCGGGAACTTTTGCCGCCATCAGTCTGAGACAGGCGGCCACCTTCGCGGACCAGGCCAACAATGCGACGGATGGCCGGGCACAGCAGGAGGCCATCTCCAGCTTTCAGGCCTGGGATCGTCTCTGGGTGTCCACCGCCGGAATCTCGCTCGTGGGCGCTGCAGCCCTCGGGGCAGGGGTGGTGTTGGATCACACGGTGGAGGGGGCCAAGTCGACCGTCAGCGCCCGGTGGATCCCCGGATCTTCTCCTGGTGCCCTGGTCGCGGTGACCGGGTCCTTCTGAACTACAACGTCGCCGCGTCCGCCACGTTTCGCCCAAAGGGCAGGGCCGGTTGATCCGGGTCGAAGTTCTCCGGGTCCCAGTGCAGACGGCAGCGGGCCTCGTAGGCGTCCTTCTCCCCGACGAGCACGGTGGCTTCCCGGTTCACAATGCGCTGGGAGCGATCCGCTGGGTTGCCGCAGACCACGCAGATGGCGAGCATCTTCTGGATGTACTCCGCCATGCACAGGAGGTCTGGCATGGGGCCGAAGGGGCGCCCGCGGTAGTCCAGATCCAGCCCGGCACAGATGACGCGGCGGCCGCTGTTGGCCAGCTGGTCACAGACCCGCGGCAGGTCACTGTCGAAGAACTGGGCCTCGTCGACGCCGATCACCTGGGCGTCCTGGGCAAGGGAGAGGATCTGGGAGGAGTGGTCCACCAGGATGGAGCGAATCTGCATGCCGGAGTGGGAGTCGACGCAGTCTTCTGAGTAGCGCTTGTCGAGGGTAGGCTTGAAGACGACCACCGAGAGGTTGCCGTACTGAGCCCGGCGAACCCGTCGAATCAGCTCTTCGGTCTTGCCGCTGAACATACAGCCGACGACGACCTCCAACCATCCGGTGCCATGTGGGACGAGGTGTTGGTGCATGCAAGGGGAGTAACGCAGACGTGGTCTGGGTTCATCCCCCGCAAAAATCCCGTGGTCCCCCCACCGCAGAAGTGGCGTCGGGTCAGGCGCTGCGGTACTTGAAACCGGCTTTTCTGCCCTCAAGGAGGGTCCAAATGACCTCCATCATTCTTGCCGCTTCCCTGATGTCCCAACCGGCCCTCGCCGCGGTGCGGGGGAGCGCGAGCGCATCCTCCACCCTGGTGAATGAAGACCGCAAGCGCCTGGAGGCTCGAAACGCCATGGATGGCCTGCTCAAGACCAGCTGGGCGGAGAGCAAAGAAGGCCAGGGAGAGGGGGCTTGGCTTGAGATCAACCTGGGGCGCGTCATCGACGTGACCGAGGTCTCCATCTGGCCTGGCAACCTGGCCCAGGGGGCGAAGTCCTTTCGGGAGAACGCTCGCCCTCGGAATATCAAGATCACCCTCTCTGGGGCCCGGGTAGGTCCCACCGAGCTGGAGGTCCAGCTGGAGGACCGCATGCACCGGGCAGACATCCCCCTGGAAGGGCGTGGTCGGACGCTCCGGATTGAGGTGGTGGACGCCTACGAGGGGTTTGTCTTCCCGGACCTGCACATCGCCGAGGTGGGGGTCAACTTCCACGACTCCCTGGACCAGATCCTTCCCCTTGTGAAGTGGCTGGACACCGAGACGGCCGGTCGGGCCCACGAAGGACACGAGAAGGCGGTGCGGGAGGCTTTTTCCAAGATTCAGGAGGCCGAGTTTGGAGACGATGACTCCCTGGCCTTTCTCATGGACCAGGCCGGGGACGGTGCAGAATATGTGCGAAAGAAGGCCAACCAGTACGTGGATGCCGGGTACTTGGCGGCTGCCATTCGGCCGGATCCGGATGGGGTGGAGGCCCTGCGCAAGCTGAAGGACCCCAACGCGATTCCCGCCCTGGAGCTGGCTCACCTGCGACTTAAGGGAGACCGAGCGGAACAGATGCAGGAGATCATCGAGTACTTCTATGCCTACCAGAACTTGATTGGCGGCGCCCGGAACAACATCCCCAACTGGGGCACGGAAGGGTGGGAGTTGGGGGCGATCCAGTCCTATGGGGAGCCGGTCCCCATCGAGGTGGATCAATTGGGGAGCCTGCTCCTGGCCGACACCGGAAACCACCGGATTCAGCGCTTCAACCGGGACGGTAAGTCCGAACGGCAGTGGGGTCCCGAGGCGGGCATTACCTCTGAATGGTTCGATGAGGGGCGCACCTTCTATGTATCCGGGGCTGCCCCTGGCGATGCGGCCGGGTCCTTTCTGACGCCCCTGGACGTGGAGATTCTTCCGGGCAAGGAAAACGACGGGTTTGCCGTGCTGGACGCCAAGGGGCGGGTGCAGATCTTCGATGGGGAAGGCAATGGGGTCATCGGCTGGGTGGTGGAATTCGAGTCCAGCGTGGATCCGGAGGTCGGGGGCGAGGGCTACCTGGCCTATCTTCCCAAGAAGAAGATTCTCTTTGTGGTGCTGGGCAGAGATTTTGTGGGCTACACCCTGGACGGGGAAGAGGTGGTGCGGGCCGAGCTGGAGGACGGCACGCCCAACGCCATGGAGGCCGCCCCTCGCGGCAACTACCTGATGCTGGTCTATGGCCGGGAGGTGATTCGCTACGATGCGGACGGCTTTCGCTTTGGAGTCATCATGGGGGAAGACGACCTGGGGATCGGGTTTGAGGACATGGACCTCACCCTGGACGAGGACGGGCGCATCTGGGCCATCACCGACCAGGGGTGGGCCATGCGCTTCAAGAAGCCGGGCAAGCTCGAGTACAAGATTCGCTTCTCGGAGATCGACCTCGTGCACCCGCGCATCGCGGTGCAGGAAGAGTACATCTACGTGGTGGATCGGGATCGCATCGTGCGCCTGGACGTCCGACAGGCTCGCCTGGACGAGGCTGCCGCCGCGGCCGAGAATTGATCGCCCTCACCCTGGTCCTGCTGGCGTGCAGCGAATCGGAACCACCGCCGTCCCCTGTCTCGGAGGAGGGCGTCACCCAGAGTGGGCCCGCCCCGGCTCCCGCCTCTCTTCCTCGCCCGGTCTTGCCCAAGCGGACCGCCCGCACTCCGGTGCCCCTGGTGTCCACGCCGGACATCGAGCGGGTGCTTTCCGAACTTGAACGCGTGGTGCAGGCACAGGGCGTCACCCCAGACGACCCCTGGGCGCTTGCCCACGCCCTGTTGGCGATGGGGCCTGACCTGGCCCTTCCAGGGGGTGGTTCGGCGGTGGACCATCTCTTTTCGGAGTTTGCGTTGGAGTCCACGGTCCAAGGGGCAAGCCTGGTGCGATTCCCTCGAACGTTGACCCGAAAAGGGGCCACGGTCAAGGTGGAGCCCCACACGGACCTTCTTCTCAAGGTGTTCACTGAGATTGGCGTGCGTCTGGACCGACCGGTCCAGGTGGAAGGGGTGGACCATCGCGTGGGGGACCTCTGGCAGCAGTCGGTGCTGAAGACCTGGCTTGACTCCCAGACCGGGGAGAGCTCTTTTGACTCCCCCAATGACATGCCCTGGGGCATGCAGGGCATCGCGGCCCACGCACCGGAAGGACTGGTCTGGTCCGCGGAAGGAAGGGAGATGTCTCTGGACGACCTCGCAAACCTCCTGGCCCATGTGCTCACCGAGGAGTCCAGCGAGCTTTTGCGGGCCATGCAAGCTGGTGGTTCCTTCCAGAAGCGCGGACAGGGCGTTTTCAAGTACACCTGTGGCGGTGCCCACCTGCTTCAGGGAGCCGCCTTTGTGGTGGCTCGCGGGTTTGGAGACGACGCTGCCCGGAAGAAGGTCGCGCTGCAAGGCCCCCTGGCAATTTTCCGACTGCCCGTGGAGTTGGGCATTTACCAGGAGCTGCTCGCACGCGCTCCACAGCACGAGCTGGTGCTCATGGCCCAGCAGCTCAAGTTTACGGGCCATTGGTTGGAGAGCGTCCACAAGATGGCGGCCATGGGTCTCTTTGCGCCGGACCCGAGCCAGCAGGAGGTCATGGCCCAGGCCACACAGGCCTTGATTGCCTCGGTGGTGGCCCTGAAGGCCAAGGGGGCGCTGGACAACCTTCCCTCTATTCGAGAGCAGAACCCGCAACTCTACCTGGACCTCTTGGGAGACTCGGCCCACGCCATTCATGGACTCGAGCTGGCACTGGGTCGCGTGGACGTCCGGTTCTGATCGACCCTATTCCAAGCGCCAGATGGTGCTCGTGGAGAGGTAGGTGATCTGGGAGGCTCCATCGATCAACACGCGGGTCGGCTCGGGAATCACCACCCCCACGGCCGTGTGGTCGAAGATCTGGAAGGGCGGGTTGGCGCTGAAGTCGAACTGCTTCAGCCCGTCGTCGTCGGTGAAGTACAGGCACCCGTCCCGGAAGGTCAGGCCCACCGGGCCATGGATGTTGCTGACCACGGAGGTTCCCACCTGGGCGGGTGTGATCTGCGTGATGTCGTTGGTCTCCACCGTGTAGATGTTGTCGGCATCATCGGAGGTAAGGGTGGGCCAGCTCCCGTCGAGGGTGGCCCAACTCAAGTCCAGGAGTGTGCCCGAAGGATCGATTGTGGAGATGTACCCCTGGGCCGTGGAGCTCTCCACAGAGGAAATATACAGGTTTCCAGCAGAGTCGGAGGCCAGTCCCCCCGGGTCGTTGAAATTGTCCTGGATGAACGGCGTGAGGCTGGAGTAGGTCACGGGAAAGGTGCCGGTGAGGTCGATCTTGAAGATGGCGCCGGTGTTGGCTTCGGCAAAGTAGAGGTCCGTGCCCACAAGCTCCAGCTCGGAAATGCCCTGTCCCAGATCGTACACGCCAGTGACCAGCTCATTGACCTGGCCGCTTGTGTCTACCTCGATGACGCGGGCGCCGGCCTGGTCGGCCAGGTACAGGTTTCCGCTGTCGTCGGTGATCGCCCCCACGATGTTTGCGCCGGGGAGGTCCAGGTACTGCGTGGCGGAGAGGGTGCCCTGAACGAAGCAGGGGGAGGTGGGACCCGGATCGCCGGTCTCACCCGTCTCGCCGGTTTCGTCGGTGTGGCCGTTCTGACCGGATTCGCCGGTCTCGCCGCCGGGTTCGCCCGTCTCGCTGCCGGTCTCCTCGCCTGTGTGCGGCTCCCCCGTGTCGTTGGGCTTGGGTGTGCCAGGACAGGCGACGCAGAGCAGAAGTGGAATGGAAACAAGAACAGTGCGCATGGGAACCTCCGGGAGTGTGACCTAACCTCTGAAAGTGGTGGCGGGGTCAGCTTTTCAGGGTCATGGCCTGGGTGACCGTCAAGGCGGCGATGTTCACGATGTCCGAGACGTCGCTGCCCACCGAAAGTGCGTTGACCGGCTTGTCCAGTCCCACCAGTAACGGCCCCACGGTGGTGGCGCCACCCAGCTCTCCCAAGAGCTTGTAGGCGATGTTGCCCGCCGCAAGGGTGGGAAAGATAAGCACGTTTGCGCGGCCTTGAAGCGGCGAGAAAGGGAACATCTCCTGGGCCCGTTCCGGGTTCACTGCCGTGTCCGCCTGGAGCTCCCCATCCACGATCAGGTCTGGGTGATCCCTGCGGAGGATCTCCACCGCCTTGTGCACCTTGTCCACATCATCGCTTCCGCGGTACTCGCCGAAGTCCGAAAAAGACAACATAGCCACCCGGGGTTCCCGTCCAAAGGACCTCGCCACCTGTGCCGTGTTCAAGGCGATTTGGGCCAGCTTTTCTGCGTTTGGGTTCACGTTGACCGTGCAGTCTCCAAAGAACAGCTGCCGATCCTTGAAGAGCATCACATACACCCCGGAGACGATGCGCTTGTCCCCGGCCACGCCGATCGCCTGCAACGCCGGGCGCACGGTGTCCGCATACGGGAACATGAGCCCCCCGACCAGCCCATCGGCGTATCCCTCCCGCACGAGCATGCAGCCAAAGGTGGTGGGATTTCGCAGCAGCTGCCGCGCCCGCTGGCGGGTGTAGCCTCGGCGCTGCCGGCTGGACCACATGGAGTCTGCGAGGGCATCAAACCTCTCGTCCTGGTTGATCTCCAGGATCTCAATGCCTGTCAGGTCTACATTGGCCTGTTCGGCCCGGGAGAGAACTTTCCACTCAGGGCCAACAAGGATGGGCTGGCAGATTCCCTCGTCCACCAGGATCTGGGCGGCCCGCAGCACCTTCAGGTTGGTTCCGTCCGGGAACACGATTCGCTTGCCCGAGTGCCGTGCGCGGTTCATCAGGGGCCGCAGGAACTCCCTGGAGCGCTCGATGAGTCGCTCGAGCTCGTTGGAGTAGGCCTCCAAATCCTCGATGGGCTGCTTGGCGGCGCCGGACTCTGCAGCGGCCTGGGCCACCGCTGGGGCGACCCAGGTCAACACGCGGGGGTCGAACGGCTTGGGGATCAGGTAGTCGGCTCCAAACTCCAGGTGGTCCAGGCGATACGCTCGCAGCACCGCGTCAGGCACGTCCTCCTTGGCGAGGGCGGCAAGGGCTCGGACGGAAGCGGCCTTCATGGCCTCGTTGATGGTGCTCGCGCGGCAGTCCAAGGCCCCTCGAAACACGAAAGGGAAGCCCAGGACGTTGTTGATCTGGTTGGGAAAGTCCGAGCGCCCGGTGGCGATGATGGCGTCTGGGGCGGCGGCGCGGGCATCGGCTGGCAGGATTTCCGGATCTGGATTGGCCATGGCGAAGAGAATGGGGCGCTCGCTCATGGCTCGCACCATGTCCTGGTTGACGACTCCGCCGATGGAGAGTCCGATGAACACATCGGCCCCTTCCATGGCGTCCTTCAGGTCCCTCTTGTCTGTGTCCTGAGCAAAGATCCGGGCTTGTTCTGAAGCAGCAGCTTCGCGGCCGGAGTAGATCAGCCCCTTTGAGTCGCAGAGCCAGATGTTCTCCCGGGTCATGCCCACGGCCTCGAACAGGCGGGCTGTGGCAATGGCGGCGGCTCCTGCGCCGGAGAAGACGCACTTCACCTCGCCAATGTCCTTTTCGGCTACTTCCAGTGCGTTGATCAGTGCGGCTGCGGCAATGATCGAGGTGCCGTGTTGGTCGTCGTGGAAGACGGGAATGTCCAGCTCTTCCCGGAGGCGCCGTTCGATGTAGAAGCAGTCGGGAGACTTGATGTCCTCCAGGTTGATTCCGCCGAAGGTCGGGGCGATGGCCTTGACCGCCGCCACAACCTCATCTGGATCCGTGCACGCCAGCTCAATGTCGAACACGTCGATGTCCGCGAACTTCTTGAACAGGTTGGCCTTGCCTTCCATGACTGGCTTGGAGGCGTGGGGGCCAATGTCACCCAGGCCCAGAACGGCCGTTCCGTTGGACACCACAGCCACCAGGTTGCCCTTGGCGGTGTACTTGTAGACATCCTCCTCGTTCTCGGCGATGCGTCGACAGGGTTCAGCAACACCCGGGGTGTAAGCCATGGACAGGTCGCGCTGGGTGTGAAGTGGCTTTGTGGGCACCACCTCCAGCTTTCCGGGGCGACCCCTGGTGTGGTAGTCGAGGGCGTCATCTTTGCGGTTGGCCATCATGTCCTCCCGGAGGGATTGAACTTGTCAGGGACTACTGCTTAAGAAGGGTGGGTCGAAGAGGCCCGTAAGCCGGGTTCTGTGTCCTCCAGGAAGTTGCCCGCCTGGAGGTGGTATTCATTCATCTAGGATTCCCGTCTCCGGGAATCTCAAGCGGTCTACCCGGGACGTAGGACGGGCCGCCCTGTCCACTTTCGACCTTGCACCGGATGGGGTTTGCCTGGCCGACCCCGTTGCCGAAGCCGCCGGTGGTCTCTTACTCCACCCTTTCAACCTTGCCCGAAGCGGATGCCTCGCCGAGCCAAGTCCGGGTCGTGCCCCCTGGTAAGAGGAGGTTGGCCCGAACACGAAACGAAGGGGGATTCCCTGGCGGTTTGCTCTCTGTTGCACTTTCCTCCGCGTTTCCGCGACCGGGAGTTACCCGGCATCCTGCCCTGTGGTGCCCGGACTTTCCTCCCGCACAACCAAGGCTGCGCCGGCGAATACCCTGGCCTCTTCTACCCACTCCCGATCTATCGGGAATTGGGGCCTGCGCAAGAAGAGGCTTCGGTATTTGGAGGCGCAGCCTTGGTTGTGCGCCTGCTCAGATCAGCTCGCCCAGGAAACGACCACAATTGGTGCAGTGGTGCACGGTCACCCCTCGCTTGTGCTCGGCCAGGGTGGTGCGGTTCAACGCCATGCGGCAGCCGGTGCAGTTCCCGTCGCGCACGGGGACCACGCAGGAGAGGGACTTCTTTCGCAGGTTGCTGTATCGGCCAAGCAGGTAGGCGGAGACGGGCTCCAAGGCTGTGTCCCGCTCGCCTTCGGCAGCGGCAAGTGAGGCTTCCAGTTCTGGTAGACGCTTGCTCTTGGCATCCCGGCAGGCATTGAGTCTGTGGGTCTTCAGGTCACGCACATCGACAGCGCCTGCCTTTCTGCTTGCGGTTTCGTCCTGGGTTTCCATGATCTCCAGCAGGGCGGTCTCTGCCTCATCGGCGATGGCGGCACACTTCTCGTGTTGCTGCTCCGCCACCAGGAAGTCCGGCGCCCGACCTGTATCGATGAGCTCCCTGGTGTCGTCTCGCTTCCTTGCATAGCTGTGGAGGCGCCTGCTGTGGGTGTGCTCTTGTTCCTTGAGCACCTCCTGCTCCGCAGCGATGCCTGCCACGACCTCTTCCGCTCGCACGAGCTCGGCCTCTGCTTTCTCGATGGCCTCATCCAGGGCGGCCCGTTCCGAGAGCAGATCGTCCACCACCTGTTCGGCGGTCCAGAGGGCGATCAGTCGGGCGGTGTCTTCGTGCATACGGGGAAAGCTCCAAGGTGGGCCCACCAGGATTCGAACCTGGGACCCTCCGGGTATGAGCCGGGTGCTCTCACCGCTGAGCTATAGGCCCAGCACCCGATATCAACCTTCCATGAAGGCACGCAACCGCCGACTTCGGCTGGGGTGCCGAAGCTTGCGAAGCGCCTTGGCTTCGATCTGCCGAATTCGCTCCCGGGTGACCTCGAAATCCTGGCCCACCTGCTCCAGGGTGTGGTCGTGGTTTCGGCCGATTCCAAACCGCATTCGGAGCACGCGCTCCTCCCGCGGGGTCAACGTGGCCAGCACCTTGCGGGTCTGTTCCGACAGGTTCTGGTTGATGACCGATTCGCTGGGATTGAGGATGTTCTTGTCCTCGATGAAGTCCCCAAGGTGGGAGTCATCTTCCTCCCCGATGGGGGTCTCCAGGGAGATCGGCTCCTTGGCGATCTTGAGAATTTTCCTCACCCGGTCCACGGGCATTTCCATCTTGTCCGCGATTTCTTCCGGCGTGGGATCCCGGTCGAGCTCCTGCACAAGGTAGCGGCTGGTGCGTACCACCTTGTTGATGGTCTCGATCATGTGCACGGGAATCCGGATGGTGCGGGCCTGGTCGGCGATGGCGCGGGTGATGGCTTGTCGGATCCACCAGGTGGCGTAGGTCGAGAACTTGTAGCCCCGACGGTATTCAAACTTCTCCACCGCCTTCATCAGTCCGATATTTCCCTCTTGGATGAGGTCCAGGAACTGAAGGCCGCGGTTGGTGTACTTCTTGGCAATGGAGACCACAAGCCGCAAGTTGGCCTCCACGAGCTCGCACTTGGCGATCTCTGCCATCTGCTCGCCACGCTTCAGCTCCCGGGTGATCTCGTGCAGTTCGTCTCGCTCGATGCCCACCCGCACCTCGATTTTGCGGATTTTGCGGAGCTCGCGGCGGACCCGGGAGTCGTACTCACCCCAGACTTCCACTGAGATTCCCGTTTCTTCCACCACGGCGTTGCCACCGCGCTTGGGGGTCCGGCGCACCCGGCGAATCATGCGGCGCAGGTCTCGGACCGGTACGCGGGCTTCCTTGGCCACGGTGGCGATCTGGCGCTCGTACTCTCGGGATTCCTGGTCGGCTTCATGAATGACCTTGGACCAGGACGCCAGCCGCTGCCGGCTGATCTCCAACTGGCCCAAGAGGGTCACCAGGGCCATGGTGTTGGCTTCCAGTCGGTCACCAGCAATCAAGCGACGGCGCTTGGACTTGGCGCGTCTCAGGTTCTTGATGAGCTGCCGGCGGCGCTTGTGAAGAACAAGGGACAGCTTGTGGCTGTTCTTGAGCAGCTCCGTCTGGGCTGTGCGATCCCGGCGGGGGCGCTTGCCGTTGCGGGCCGCGCGGCGGGAGCGCTCCTTTTCTTCCTCGATCATGTCTTCCAGTCCGCGGATGGCCACGGTGGAGGTCAGGAGCACGCGGCTTGCGATGAACTCGCCGTCCTCAATTCGCTTTGCGATTTCGATCTCGCCTTCTCGAGAGAGAAGAGAGACCGTCCCCATCTTGCGCAGGTACATGCGCACCGGGTCCGTGGCCCGCACGGCCGGCGCAGCAGTGGAACCGTCAGAACCTCCTCTTCGGGCAGCTTCCGCGGCCTTCTTGGCCTGGTTGACCACGTCGATGTCCATGTTGGAAAACAGGATCATTACGTCGTCAAGTTGCTCCGTGGACACCAGGTGTGTCGGCAGAGCGCTGTTCATTTCCTCGTAGGTGACATACCCTCGCTGCTTTCCAATGTTGATCAGCGTTTGGATGTCTTTGAGGTCCTTGTCCTTCAGCATGGGGCATTCCTGGATTCGGTTTCAGCAGGTGGTGGGGATCCCCTCAACAGTGCCTCTGGTGGCAGCGCTTCTGGCGGCTTTGAAGCACTTGGAATTCCAGGGGAGTCAGGGCAAATCAGCGGTGTCCTCTTGATACATGTGTCCGGTTGTTGGGCACTGCGCAACAAAAAGTGACGAATCAACTTGGGCTCCCGGGTGTGAGAGCATGGGGATCGGCACCGCGGGTCTTTCTCTTGACCGCCTGCTGCCGTGCGATTTGGAGGGCTTGCCTTCGGGCCAGCAAAGGACCCAGAGCCTGGGCGTTTCGCTGCAGGTCATCGGAAGCCATCTGCAGGTTGATCTCTCTCAACTCCGTGTCGATTCCCGTGAGCTCCAGCGTGGCGAGAATGGACCGCGTGGCGGGTTCAACCTCCTCGTCCTGGAAGAGCCCTTCCCTTGCCCCAGCGAGGCGAAGCACGGCGGCCAGGTCCGGGTCCTCGACCTGGTCCAGTACCTGGGTCAGGCTGAAACCATCCAGAATCAAGAGAATGGCGTGCTTGACGTCATTCCGGTCGGAGAGGAGGTCCAGGTTTGCCTCTGAAACCAGGGGGGAGGCAGACTCCGGGGCATTCAAGAGCAACCACAGCAGGTTGTTCAGGGCCTTGTTTCCCTTCCAGCGACCTGCGGGCCCGGGGGCCTGGGGCGCCGTTGAAGGGGTTCCAATGGCTTCTCTGAGTGCGCTCTCCCGGACGCCCAGCAGGTTGGCGGCGCGGACCAGGATGTCGCTGCGCAAAACCCCCGGGAGCTTGCGTAGCAGGGGGGCGATGTCCCGCACTGCCTTTTGTCGGCCTGCTGGGGTGGTGCCGTGTCGGCTCACCGCCCGGCGCATGGAGAGCTCAATGAGGGGCACTGAACGCGCGAGGCACCCCTCCAAGGCGTCCGGTCCCTGCGCTCGGACAAAGTCATCTGGGTCCTTTCCTTCTGGCAGCTCCATGTGCCTGGCTTCGACTCCCTGGTCCAGAAAAATCTTGAGAGAGCGGTCCGCGGCCTCCATGCCTGCCTCATCCATGTCGAAGAGGGCCACCACCGTGTCGGTGTTCTGGCGCAGCTCCTTCACTTGCAGTGGGGTCAGCGCGGTGCCGCAGGTGGCGACAGTCTCAGGAAAGCCCGCCTGGTGAAGGGACAGCACGTCGAAATAGCCCTCCACTACAAGGACTCGGTCCTTGCGCTGCATGGGTCCCCGGGCCCAGTTCAGCCCGTAAAGGGTGGCGGACTTGTTGTAGATCTCGGATTCAGGCGAGTTCAGGTACTTGGGCCCTTCTCCCTCCAGGAGCCGCCCTCCAAAAGCGATGGGCCTGGAGCGACGGTCGAAGATGGGAATCACGATGCGGTCCCGCATGACGTCGTAGGGCCGGCCGGTTCGTTCACTTCGGCGGGCCACGGAGGCGCGACAGGCAAGGTCGTGGGAGATCCCCTGGCCGTGGAGGTGCTCCAGGAGCGCCGTATAGGAGTTCGGAGCATAGCCGAGAAGCCCATAGCGAATGGTCTCGTCGGTGATGCCTCGCTTGGCCAGGGTGTCTCGTGCTGCCTGGGCTGCCGGGTCTGTGAGGAGTCGGGTGTGAAAGAATTCGGCGCTTGCCTTGCACACATCGAAGAGGCTTGCCTTTCGCGCCCGCTGCTGGACCTCTTCTTGGGAGAGCGCATCCTCCTCGATGGTCACCCCGGCGACCTGGGCGCACTCGGTGATGGCTTCCACGAAGGAGAGGCCATCCATGGCCATGAGAAAGGCAAAGACATCGCCTCCTTCGTTGCATCCAAAGCAGTGGTAGGTCTGCTTCTCCGGGCGCACGTTGAAGCTGGGCGTCTTTTCGTTGTGAAACGGGCACAACCCGCGCAGGTTCCGACCGGCACGTTTGAGACGCACCCGGTGACCGATCACCTGCACGATATCCGTCTGTTCCCGGACAGCTTCAATGGTGGGGCGGGAAATGGGCACCCGGATGAGCTCCGGAGGGAGGGCTGGATCGAGAGCGGGGCGGAATTGAAAGAGGTCTAAGGGGCCTAGCCCGTGGCGCTGACCTGGGCCACTTGTGCAACCTCAGCACGGCCCTGGGGGGATCGCTGGACCTGGGCACCAATGGCTTGGAGCTTCTGGACGAGGTTCGAATACCCCCGGTCCAGGTGGTACAGACGCAGCACACGGGTTTCGCCGGTGGCGGCGAGCCCTGCAAGGACGAGGGAGGCTGAGGCGCGCAGGTCGGTGGCCATCACCGAAGCGCCTCGGAGGGAGCTTGTTCCGGTCACGACAGCACGGTTGCCGCTGACCTCGATCTGGGCGCCCATGCGAACCAATTCGGGAACATGCATGAAGCGGTTCTCGAAAATCGTCTCGGTCAGGGTGGCCATGCCGTTGGCGACGCACATCAAGGCCATGACCTGGGCCTGCATGTCCGTGGGGAAGCCTGGGTGGGGGAGGGTGGTCACATCCACCGGATGAATGTCTCCGTCTCGCCGCAGGCGGATCCAGTCCGATCCGGCCGTGACCTCACAGCCGGCTTGCTCCAGGACCGCCAGCAAGGGAGCCAGGTCCTGGGGGCGCACTCCCTGTGTGGTGACGTCGCCGCCTGTAATGGCGCCGGCCACCAGGTAGGTTCCTGCCTCGATGCGATCCGGCAGGATGTGGTGGTGGGCCTCGGGAGGCGCCAGGGAGTCGACGCCCTGGACCTCGAGTGTGGGGGTTCCCTCGCCGGCGATCTTGGCGCCAAGGCTTCTCAAGAACACCGCAAGGTCCGCGATTTCGGGCTCACAGGCTGCGTTGTCGATGCGGGTCTCGCCTTTGGCAAGCACCGCGGCCATGAGCAGATTCTCCGTGCCGGTGACGGTGGGAAAGTCCAGGACGATGTGGGCCCCGGTCAGCTTGCGCACCTTTCCATTGATGTAGCCGCCCACCAGGTCAAACTCACAGCCCAGAGCCTCCAGGCCCTTGAGGTGCTGGTCGATCGGGCGCACGCCGATCGCGCATCCACCCGGCAGGGAGACCCTTGCTTCGCCGCAGCGCGCCAACAGTGGCCCAAGGGCGAGGACCGAAGCCCGCATTTTTCGAACAAGATCGTAGGGGGCTTCGACAAAGCTGATTCGCTCCGTGTTCAACCGCACGTTGCCGTCCACAAAGAGGGATGGGCAACCCAGTCTTCCCAGGAGTGACAGGGTGGTTGAGACGTCCACCAGCTCGGGCACGTTGGCCAACCGGTGCTCCCCTGGAGCCACGAGGGTCGCCATGAGGATTGGCAAGGCAGCGTTCTTTGCGCCTGCCACGGGCACAGTGCCTTGCAGCACCTGGCCCCCTTCGATGCGAATCATGTCCATGGTCGGCTCGTCAGGCGTGAGGTTTGGGGGGATCTCGGAGGCGTGTAGAACGCGGAGCCGCGGTCTGGACACGTCAAGAGATTATCCCAAGGAGACATCCTGTCTGAAAGAATTTCTGAGGTTTTTTGTGAACCCGCGCCCGGCTTGAACCAAGCGTTGTTTCCGGCCCGGAGTGAAGCAAGGTCCATGCCAGGGTCCAGGCCAGATATCATTGTCCGGATGAATGAGCCCAACCGAAACTTGCCGCGGAGGCCAGATCAGGCCGACCTGGAGGGTGTGGACCTGGCGGGTGCGAACCTGGAAGGACGGGTTTTGAAGGGCTTGGATCTGCGGAGCAGGAACCTGGACGGGGCCCGGTTGAAGAACGCGATCCTGGTGGAGTTGGACCTGACTGGAGCCCGCCTGGTGGGGGCGGATCTACAAGGAGCAGAAATTGATCGATGCATCCTGGATGGGGCGAACCTCCTGGGGGCCAGCTTGAAGGACGCCCAGGTAACGGACCTGAGCGCAAAGGGCGCCAACCTTCAGAAGGTTCTGGCTGAGGGTTGTCACCTGGAAGGTGGGGCTCTGGAAGAAGCAGATCTTTCCGGGGCGGAGTTCGAGCGCGCGGTGCTGGAGGATGTGGACTTTACAGGAGCCAGCCTGGTGGGTGCTGTACTGGAAAACTGCAGCGTCGTGGGGGGAAGTCTCGCGGGTGTGGATCTCTCCCAGGCGGATCTGCGCAAGTCCAGGCTTGTGCGGGTCTCACTGGAGGGAGCCTCCCTGGAGAACATTCGTGCCCGCGGGCTGAGAATTCGCGGCGCACGCGGGTTGGAGGACATCGCCCGGGAGCAGCTGGAAGCCGCAGGAGCCTCGGTGGGAGGGATCTGGGAGAAGGTGCGCTCCCGTTCCGTAAGGAAGGCCCCCCAGGAGGAACTCACAGGGACCCCGGAGGCCCAAGCCAGCACCCCCGAGGCCCAAGCGAGCACCCCGGAGGCCCAAGCCAGCACCCCGGAGGCCCCAGCAAGCCTCCCTGATGCTCCTGTTGTGAAACCCGTGGAGTCCACTCCACGCCGGGCCTGGTGGAAGCGCTTTCGGCGTGCGGTCCCAGACTTTGGCGCTGTAGAGCCGGGAGCCTCCTTGGCGGGTGTGGACTGGCGGGGGGCGCAGCTGGCTGGGCGCGATCTCTCCGGTGTCGACTTTTCAGGTGCGCACCTGGAGGGAGCGGACCTCTCAGGCTGCCAGCTGGGTGGCGCTTGCTTGGATGGGGCCCACATGGAGCGTGCGCGGCTCTCGGGTGCAAGCCTGGTAGAAGCCAGCGCGAGGGGCGCCCGCATGGACGATGCTGTCCTTCGGGGAGCAGACCTTCGGGGTTTTGATGCCTCTGAGGCCCGGCTGGTGGGAGCGGACCTTAGAAAAACCCGTTGGGAGAGGACCCGGTTGGTGCGGGCAGATCTCACCGCAGCCCGCCTCTCCGACGTAGATCTTGAAGATGCAGTTCTTGTGGAGGCCCTCCTGGAACAGGCGGACCTTGCTGGGGCCCGGTTGGTAGACGCGGATGTACAGGGTGCCGATGTGGATGGTGCGCTCGGTTTGTCCCCGGCCATGCTCCGGGACCTGGAGTCCAGAGGCGCCCGCCTGGCAGCGTTCTCCCTCTCACGTCTTCTGGGCCCCATCGAGGTTTCTCGGGTGGCGGGCATGGCCGCCGTGGTGCTGGTCATGACCCTGGGGGGATACCTCGCCGTTCGCTTTATCAGTCTGGACAACCTCTCCGATGCCGAGCTGGAGGGGCGGGCCCGCCAGGATGTGGCCCGAGGGGACATGGAGGAGGCCTTGGAGCGCTACCAGGCCTTGGTAGAGCGCAGTGAGACCCCCCAGGATCGCGTCTTGTACACCTTGGAGATGGTGGCCTTGTGGGTGGCCTCCGAGGACTTTGACTCGGCGTTGACGGCGCTGGAGAGTGCCCTTGCCATTGCCGACACTCCGGACTTGCAGGCGGAGGTAGGGGTGCGCATGGCCGAGGTGCTTGGGGCCGCGGATCGAGCAGAGGCCGAGGTGGCGGCCTGGGAGGCATTGACCACCCGGGATGACTTGGCACCGGATGTGTTGGCACGCAGCCTCGTGGGGCTCTCGGATGCCACCGCCCGACTTGGTTTTTCGGATCGGGCCTTGGCCATGCAGGAAGATGTGCTGACCCGCTTTCCGGACAACCCGAGCGTGGTGCTGGCGGTGAACCGGTCCATGGCCGAGCTGCTTGCCTCTCGCGGACGGTATGACCAGGCCATGGCAGCCCTCGAGCGGGTGGAGGGCTTCCCCCTGGACGATCTGCAGCGCATGGAGCTGATGGTGAGCAAGGCCCGTCTCCTGGAGACCCGGGGAGAGGGGCCGAGATCCCTGGAGATCTACCGGGAGCTGCAGGCTCGGTACCCGGAAGTGTCCAACGTGGACGGCAAGGTGTTGTTGTCCATGGCGGGATTGTCCCAGCGGCAAGGGGATCTGGATGGGGCCTGGAGCCTGTTGGAGAACCTCTTGTCCCGAGAAATTGCACCGGAGGTGCGGGGGCGGGCGCTGGTCCTCCAGGGACAGGTGGCCACTTCCCGTGGACAGCCGGAGAGGGCCCGGGCGCTCTACCAACGAGTGGTCACCGAGCATGCGGGAGATCGGGAGGTGGTGGAGGCTGCCCGGCTGGCCCTGGCCCAGACCATGTTGTCAGCTGCCGATGCGGACGCGGGTTCTGTTCTCTCCAAGCTTCGTCGGGAAGGGGGAGAGGAACTGGTCGCTCAGGCGCTCCTGGGGCAGGGCCGGGCCCTGGCTGAAAGAGGAGCCATCGACGAGGCTCGGCAAGTTTTTGAGCGGGTCTTGGATCAGGAGACGGAGGGGTCCGCCGGTGACACGGCCCGGACACAGCTCGCCGAGCTGCTGGTGCGGGAGGGCAAGTACCCCCAAGCCGTGCGTGCCTACCGGGCGCTGCTGGCGGAAGCCACCACCGAGGACCAGTCCCTTGTGTTGGAGGCCTCCATCGCAGATGCGCTCTTGCAAGGGGGACGCCTCGTGGATGCAGAGCTTGCGTTTGAGTCGCTTCTTGCCACCCATGGCCAGCATCCTGAGGCCTCCTCCCTGGCTCGCCTGGGGCTGGCTCGAGTGTCCGAGTCGAGGGGGGATCATGAGCGGGCCCGGCGTTTGTATCGCCAGGTGTCCCGAGAAGCGATGGACCCCGCCCTTCGCAGCGAGGGCCTGGAGGGCCTGGCGGCCTCCCACCTGGATGCAGGCCGAGACGATGAGGCCATGCAAGCCTACCGGAGGTTCGTGGAGGAGCTCCCCTCCGGACACGAGGCGGCCTTCTCCGCCCGTATGGCCATGGCCGGCATCCTGGTGCGACGAGGGGAGAGCACCCGGGCACGACAGGTGTATGCCTCCTTGTTGGACTCCGCTGAGACCCCGGGGAGATCTCGGGAGATTCGCCTGGCGCTGGCTGAGTTGGCCGAGTCGGGTGGGGAGCTGGAGGACGCCCTGGATGCCTACCAGTCTCTCCTCCAGGAGGAAGACCTGCCCACGCGCAGCCAGTGGGAGGTCGCCTTGGGGCTGGCCCGGGTGCACTTGGGATTGGGACACCTGGAAGCAGGCCTGGCGGTCCTCGAGCGCTGGAAGGAGGAAGTGGACGACGCGACAGTGCGGATTGGCATGCTGCAGCTCCAGGTTCGTGCGCTTCAGGGGTTGGGTCGGGGCGAGGAAGCATCAGAGTTGTCAGGCCAGCTGGTGGAAGAAGCCGGAGACGACGAGGAGGCGGCCCAGATGGCCCGCCTGGAGATCGCCCATGAGCAGCTGAACCGCGGCGAGTTTGAGGAGGCGATTGCCGCCTACCGGGCCATTGGGCGGACCACCCGTGATCGCCCCACCCAGGCGGCCATGCGCTTGAGCGTGGGGCGGGCCCAGGTCGCGGCGGGTCGAGCGGACCAGGCCCGGGCATCGTACCAGGGCGTGCTCTCGGAGTATTCGGACCTGGTGGAGTCGGTCTTTGAAGCCCAGATGGGGATCTGCGATGCGGATCGGTTGAAGGGAGATCTGGAAGCAGCCGCCCGTCGTTACCTGGAAATGCGTGGGCCGGATGTGGGGTCTGAGGTCTGGCGGCGAGAGCAGCTGGCGCAGGTCCGAATGGAGCAAGGGCAGCCCGAGGTTGCCAGGGGGCTCTTCGAAGACATCTTGCGAGACTATCCGGACCACGGCGCCGCCCTTGCAACCGCCCGCAACGGGCTTGCGGGGCTCTTGCGAGGGCAGGGAGATCTGGAGCAAGCCAGAGGCCTTTACCGGCAGGTGTCCAAGAGCGCTGCGGACCCTGCCCTTCGGGACTGGGCCCGCCTGCACGCTGCACAAATCCAGTTCGAGCAGGGGCAAGTGGATGATGCCTTCTTTGAGATGCGCCGGATCGAACAAGAGAGCACCGATCGGGAGGTCAAGCTCCAGGCACACCTGGCCATGGCCTCCATCTACCTGGAAAAGGGTCGGAGCGACCAGGCACTGTCCTTGCTGAAAAACGAGGACGCCAGCGATCTCGGCCCAGCCTGGGTGGCGTCCCTTGCTCAGGTCCGCGTCGCGGCCTGGCTCTCTCTGGCGGACTTCGATGCGGCGGAAGAAGAATGGGGCAGCGTGCTGGCGGGCTTCGGAGAACAACAGGAAGCCGCCTCACAGGCTCGCCTGGGGTTGTCGGAGGTGGCTCGGGGGCGCGGGGAGTTTGAGAAGGCGGTGGGGTTGGCGGACCAGGTGTTTTCCTCCAGCCCGGATCGGTTCTACCAGGCCCAGGCTCTTCTCGGAAAAGGCCGGGCCCTGGGAGGGGCTGGGGACGCCGCCGCCGCCCGGGAGGTCTATCAAGAGCTCATGAATGGTTACCCGGATCAGCCGGAATTCATTGAAGCCGCGCGACAGGCGCAGGAGGATTTGTAGAGGATTACTCCTCTTCACCGCCCGCGAGGATGGAGAGGCGAATGTGGGTCTTCTTGGTCATGCCCAAGAGAATCGTGGCTTCCTTTTCCGTGGGGTGTAGCTTCTGCAGCATCTGACCCAGGGCCACCCGGACCTGTTCCTCACTCCTTCCGTTCATATAGGAGGTTTTGGACAAGATGGAGACCGCTCGCTTGACCAGGGCATGCTGCATGGCCAAAGGAGCGCTTGGGGTGGAAGGGGGCGCGGCGGATGGGGGCATTCGGGACCGGCCTCGTCCTGCGGAGCGGGTGGTCTGTCGGTCTTCCTCTGTGGGGGTCCACCCCGCATCTCTCGCGGATTGAAACAAGGCGCCGCAGACCAACAAGACCGCCTGGGAGAGATTCAGAGACGGCTCCCCATCTGTGGGAATGCGCAGAAGCGCCTGACAGTGGGCAAGATCTTCGTTTTCCAGCCCCATGTCTTCGCGGCCAAAGAGAATTGCAACAGTCCCGCCCCGGCGAATGGCTTCTCTTCCAAGGGAAGCTGGCTCCCACACGGGCCAGTCCCAGCGCCGCATCCGGGCCGTGCATCCCACCGCCAGGTCGCAGTCAGCAATGGCGCTGGCCACGTCCGGAACAAACCTGGCGGCTTCAAGAACGTCCCTGCCGCCTCCGGCCATCCACCGTGCCCGCTCCAGGTCAAAGCAAGGCGGGTCCACCACCACGAGTCGGCGGAGCCCCATGTTTTTCATGGCTCTGGCTGTGGCCCCCACGTTGCCCGGGTGAATGGGCCGCACCAGGACAATGCGCACCCCTTCCCGCAAGGTCTGCCCCGGATCAGACACGAAACAGGGCGCGAACCCACTGAAGGACTCGGTCGATGACCCCGTGGGCAGCCGAGTAGGGCTGAGCGTTCCCGGGCAGCACTTGTTGCTGTCCTTCCACCGGAGGCGGGGGGGGAGGCTCAAGGTCTTCCAGGCCGGGAGGTGCAGCGGTCTCCAGATCGGGAAGGGAGACCTCCAATCCAGGAGGGTCGGGGGCATCCTCTGGGGCAAGTTTTGGAGGTGCGGAGGGAGGGTCTTCGGGTTCCGGGGCTGCTGGTGGGCGGGCTTCCGGAATCGCTACCCTAGGCGCGGGGGTGGGCGCGGGGGTGGGCGCGGGGGTGGGGGGGATGCTTTCGTGGTCCTCCGCCTCCTCCATGGGCGCTGCATCTTCCATTCGGATCTCGCAGCGAGCCACCTCTCCAGTCTCCATGTCTGTGGCTTTCAGGGTCAACAAGCCGCTGGTGTCGACCCGGACGGAGACGTCCAGGCAGACCCCCCCCGCAGGTGCCTCTCGCAAGCCGCCAAAGGTGAAGTGTCCCAAGAGGGCGTTGTCCAGTGCGTGCTCTCCCTGGCCCTGGTAGAGCGAGAGGCGGATTGAGCGCTGGGCGTCTGCGTGGGTCGTGAGGGTGACTCGCTCCTCTTGGGGAAGGGTGGACCCGCGAGGGAAGAGGTTGTGCATTTGGCCGCTCGGCAAGGCCACGCCCACCGCGAGAGGAAGGATCTCCGTGAGATTCGTGGCGTCCGATGGCTGGCCCGCCAGGGACCAGGCCAGAACCGCTGCACCCGTGGCCACGGCACCGTCGGGGTCGGCCCGTGTGCTGACCGGCATGCCGAGCATTTCCCGGACCCGCTCACGGATTCTCGGCATACGACTCTGGCCCCCCACAAGGAGCAATTCGTCAAACTGGGATGCATCCACGCCGGCTTCTCGAAGCACGTGGGTCGTGACCTCGAGGGTTCTCTCCACCAGATCCTCCACCAAGGCCTCCAGCTCTTCTCGGGTGAGGATCAGCTCGTCTTCGGCCAAGGGGGCCAATGAGATGCGGGCCTCCTCTGTCTCAGAGAGCTGGATTTTCGCTTGCTCCGAAAGGGAGCGAAGGGCCCGCAAGGCATCCAGGTCATGCGCAAGCTCCAGTCCTTCTGTGTCTCTCAGGTGCTCCAGCAGGTGCTCCAGCACCCGGTCATCAAAGTCCACGCCTCCCAAGGCGGTGTCGCCGCCCGTGGCGACGACCTCGTACACCGAATCATGGATGTCGATGACGGAGAGATCAAAGGTGCCTCCCCCCAGATCGAACACCAGCACCCGCTGTTCCAGGTCCCGGCCCAGGCCGTGGGCCAAGGCAGCCGCGGTGGGTTCGTTCAACAGTCCCAGCACATCGAGACCCGCCAGGGTGCCAGCGGATCGAACCGCCTGTCTCTGGCGCTCGTTGAAGTAGGCAGGTACGGTCACCACCACGCCCTCAAAGGACTGTCCGAGGGCGTGGGCTGCGACCTGGGAGACGTGGGCGAGAATCGAACTGGACACCTCTTCGAGTGTCAGCACCTTCTCCTTCAAGCGCACCAGCAGAGATGCATCGGGACCGGAGAGCACCTCGTAGGTGAAGAGATCCGCGCCTTGGCCGTGGATCGAGCGACCCAGGAGGCGTTTCGAAGCTCGCACGGCGCTGGTGGGGTCCAGCGCTTCCTGGGCGAGAGCCATCTCTCCCACAAGTGTCTGTCCAGCCTCGTTGACCGCAACCACCGAGGGTACTCCGCGCATCGGCTCGGTCAACAGGCGGGGTCGGCCGCCTTCCACCACAGCGGCCATGGAGCGACTGGTGCCGAGGTCAATCCCGATGGCCATGGGCATGTGGTTCCTTGGAGTGGGTTGGGAGGGGAATACCAAGTCTTAAGGGCTGCGGTCAACGTCCCCTACGAGTCGAAGACCAACAGGATCTTGCCGTCGGTGCGCCGGCAGCTCTGTTTCACCGCCAGGAGGGCCTCCCCAAAAGGGAGCCTTGCGGTGATCATGGGCTCCACCACCAAGCGGTCTTGCTCCAACATGCGCACAATACGTGGAAAACATCCTTGGCCCCCATGGCCCCGGCTTCCCACGATGGAGGCAGCGCTCGACACCAGCACATCCAGCATTACGGGTGCCCGCTCTCCGGTGCGTCCCAAGTAGATCATCTGCCCACCTGGGGCAAAGGACGCTTCGATCTCGGGCAAGGTCTGGCCAGCAGCCCCCGCGCATTCCAGCTGCAGGTCCGCTCCGCTTCCGCGGGTCGCCTCCAGGACAGCATCCGCGGGAGAAGACCCGGCGGCGCGAAGTGCGACGGGATCAAACGCTGCGTCGGCCCCGCAACGCATGGCCACGGCGCATCGCTCTGGCACGACATCGAAGGCTGTGATGGTAGCGGCGCCCGCAGCCCGGGCCAGGGCGATGGCGCCCAGGCCGATGGGGCCGCACCCATGGACCGCCACGTGGGCGCCCGGTCGCATGCCGCGGCCCGCCACGAAGATCCCGTTGTAGGCACAAGCAAGAGGCTCTACCAAGGCTCCCAGCGCGAGGGTGCGTCCGACATCCTGGGTGCGCTCGGCGACACCGGTCAGTCGCCAGCAGAACCGCGCCTCGACCAGAATGAGCTCGGCATAGGCTCCGTGCATGGAGAAGCCCACCATTTCCAGGTGCGGGCATTGGTTGGGACGTCCCTGGCGACAGGTGTCACAGGTTCCGCAGTAGATCATTCCCTCTGCGGTGACCAGATCTCCAACTTCAAGGCTCGACACCCCGGACCCGAGGGCCACCACCTCGCCGGCATATTCGTGCCCGGGCACCACCGGCAATCGGGCGGGGCCTGAAAAAATCACGTAGCCATCGTCGTCGGACTCGTAGCAGTGTGTGTCGGAACCGCAGACCCCACAGGCGCCGACCCGGACGACAACTTCTCCAGGTCCTGGTTCTGGATCGTCCAGGGTGGCGGCCGAGAGCCGTGGGTTTCGCCAGGTGCCGCAGGCCATGTTGGCCTTGCGGGTCGCGTTCTCCTGGTCGGTGACCGGGTAGCTGGGGCGCGGGTCCCAATCTGCCTCGAGGACGATGGCCTTCACTTGGAGTCTCCCCCCGTGAGCCGGACTTCGAGAATGGCCCGATCGTTCGCTCTCGTCACCTCAATCCGCCAGGTGCCTTCCAGGATGCGCTCTCCCACCCGGGGAATGTGCCCCAGTCGCATGAGCACAAAGCCGGCCAGGGTCTCATAGTCCCCTTCCGGCATCTGGAATCCGGTGGTCTCCTCCAGGAGCTCCTCTTCGACCCGGGCGTTCACCATCCAGCTTTGGGGTCCGACCTTTCGCACTTTTCGATCCCGGGCGTCGTGTTCGTCATCGATCTCGCCGACGATTTCTTCCAGGAGGTCTTCGCGGGTCACCAGTCCCACGGCACCCCCATACTCGTCCACCGCGATGGCAAGGCTCACGCGCTCGGCCCGGAACTCTCGGAAGAGACCCTCGATTCGCTTGGATTCGGGGACGAATTTCACGTTCTTCATCAGCTCCCGCACCTCCTGCCCGGTATCCTCCAGGAGAAGAAGGTCGCTGTGGTGAAGCATGCCCACCACGTGGTCGACCCGCCCCTCGTAGACGGGCAGCCAGGAGTGGCCGTGCTCGATGATGGCATCCAGGGCCTCGGAGGCTGTGGCAGAGTCGGCCACCATGACCACCTCGATCAAGGGCACCATCACGTCCTCGATGTCCGCCTCCCCAAACTCAAAAACACGCTGGATGTGCTCCCGGTCTTCGGCGTTGATGTCGATGGTCTCGCTCTCGTCAATCATCCGCTGCAGGTCTTCCCGGCTGGTGGACCCTTCTGTGCTGGTATCCAGGCCTCCGAGACCGATGACGGTCCGGGTGGTGGTTTCCAGAATGTGAAGCAAGGGAGTCAGCAGAAAGGAAACGGCCTTCAGCGGGTAGATGATGCGGGTGACCAGGATGTCTGCGTGCTCCCGGTAGACGCTCTTGGGAATCAGCTCGCCAAACAAGAGAATCAGGGGAAACAAGGACAACGCCACCCAGAACTCCCCCTGGTTGCCCAGCTGGTGTGCAAACGCGACGGCCGCCACTGTGGAGGCCGCCACCGTGCAGACATTTGTGCCAATGAGACAGGTTCCCAGCAGAAACTCCGGGCGCTCCAGGAGCTGAAGGGCCAGCGAGGCACCGCGGTGGCCCTCTTCGGCCCGGACTTTCAGTTGGAGGCGGTTGGCTGAGACCAGGGCGATCTCCGAGCCTGAGAAGAAGCCCTCTCCCAGGAGACACAGGGAGATGATCACCAGGGTCCAGGTCATTGCGCTGCCTCGTTCGTGGGAGGGGCGCTCAGGTGCACAGTGATCTCCGTGATCCGCCGCTGATCAATCCCGCTGACCACAAATTTGATGCCGTCCCATCGAATGCTCTCTCCCTTTGCGGGAAGGTGGCCCATCTGGGCGAAGACGAACCCGGCCAGGGTGTGGTACTCCCCCTCGGGGAGGGAAACTCCGCTCTGCGCGGTAAAGTCCTCCAGGACAAGACCGCCGTGGACTGTCCAGATATCGGGTTGAATCCGCTCGATCTCCGGCCCCTCGAACCCGTCAATCAGCTCCCCCACCAGTTCTTCCAAGAGGTCGTCCAGGGTCACCAGTCCAGCCAGGGATCCGTGCTCGTCCACCACGAGCGCGAGGTGGGTTCGGTAGCGACGGAATTCATCCAAGAGCTCATCGGCCATTTTCGTGGTGGGTACGAAATAGGGGTCCTGCAAGAGCGCCATGATCTCCCGGGTTCCAGGCTTGTCGCGGCCAGTGAAGCGGACCAGGTCCTTGGCCAGGAGCACCCCCACCATGTTGTCTGGACGGCCCTTGTACACCGGGATGCGGGAGTACTTCTCGGTCTTGACCACTTCCAGGATCTTTTCGTAGGAGAGGTTGTAGGGAATAGACAACACGTCCGGTCGGGGTGTCATCAGGCGGGACACGGGAATGTCCGAAAATTCAAACACCCGGTGGATCAGCTCCTGCTCTGTCTCTCCAAGCACGCCCTCTTCGCGGCTCTTGTCGATCAGGGAGCGCAGCTGTTGCTCCCCGATGACACTCACCAGATCGCCACCGCTTGAACCGAGGAGCTTCAGGAAAAAGTCAGCGATCCCTGTGAGCAACCACCTGGCTGGGGAGACCACTGTGGCCCATGCATGGAGGGGAAAGGCCACCAGGCGGGACAGGCGGGAGGCATGGCGGAGCGAGATGGCCTTGGGAGTGATCTCCCCGAAGAAGATCAGAATGGGAGTTGCCACCAGCAGGTTGACCCAGCCGTAGTTGGGCCAAACGTACAGGACCATTCCGGCGCAGGTGGTCGACAGCGTAATGTTGGCCAGCTCGTTGCCCATCAGCACGGACGCCAGGGTGCGCTTGTGCTCGGTCAGGAGGCGAGACACGAGGCGGCCGGCTCGTCCCTTGTGCTCCATGCTTTCTCTCTGGACCGGTTGGAGCGAGAACAGGGCGGCTTCGGAGCCTGAGAAGAAGGCCGAGACGCAGATCAGGCCGGCCACGATGGGCAGTCCCACGGCCGGCGGGATTCCCTGGAGGGCGTCGGGGCTCACGTGCTCACCGGAAAGTGGGACCAGGTCTCGGGCCATTCCTGGCCGGCAAGACGCGCTCCGCCGTCACAGACTGTACGCCCGATGACCGTCAACTCAATGCCCAACGAGTCGCCCAGTTCCTGGATTTCGGAACGTCTTTCCGGCGGCGCCGTGAAAAGAAGCTCGTAGTCTTCTCCAAACCCCACCTGGAAGGGGATCGGGTCGACCACGTTGCGAGCCATCCACTCGGACTGGGGCAGCTGCCCAGGCTGCACCACCGCGCCGCAGTCCGAAGCGGTGCAGAGCCGCGCAAGATCTTCAGCCAGGCCATCCGAGAGATCCATGGCGGCTGTTGCGAGGCCCGCCTCGGAAAGTGCGGGTCCAAGCGCAAGGGGAGGGGCGGGACGGTGCAGCGCGGCACGCACCACGGGGGGAACCTCCGGGAGCGCGAACGCCACTGCGGCATCTCCGAGCACCCCACTGACCCAGACATCTTCTCCTGCGCTCGCACCGCTGCGAGAGAGATGTGCCCCCGCCAGGGGGCCGCCCAGGGTCAGGGACACGTGAATGTGGGAAGGGGAGCGGGTGGTGTCCCCGCCGACCAGGTGGCCTCCGACCTGTTCCAGGGCCTGCAAGAACCCTTGAGAGAAACCGTTGATCCAGGTGGCGTCCAAAGGATGGGGCAGGCTGATCGCCACCAGCGCCCACCTGGGTCGGGCACCGCTTGCGGCCAGGTCGGAAGCGTTGACCGCCACCAGCTTTGACCCGACGTCCTCCGGGGCGTCGGTGGCGCGAAAGTGGACCCCTTCCACCATGGCGTCCACGGTCACCGTCGTGCCGTCTTGAAAGACCGCCACATCATCCCCTGGGCCGCAGGCAAGCCACTCCGGTGATTCCCCGGGAGGGGTTAGGCGCTCGATGACGAAAGATTCGCCTGGGTCGTCGGACATGGTTCCTCGGACGAGAATAGCAGCTTGGCGCCGGAGATTCGCCAGAAAGCCTATTCCGTTGGCAGTGGGGCTTCCCCCGGCGGGAGGAGAGTCGGGTCGGGGAGGGCCTCCACGATGCCCTCCGTGTCGATGGTGAAGACAATCAATTCTCGGGCCACTTCCCGTGTCGGTCCAAAGGATCCCCCACCGGCCACTGGCTGGGAAAGTCCCACCCCGGCCAAAGCGGTGCGGAAAGCCTCTCGGCTCGGCGGTGCTGTTCGGGTGGCCACGCCCACGATCTTCCCCAGGTCATAGACGACGGCTTCCAGCACCCCGGGGTCCTGGCCCACCTCGGCCGAGAACCGGGACACGAACGCTTCGACAGCAGGGTCTTCGCGGGTGGTGCTGAAGGCATCCACGAACAGCGCGTGGCGCACATACCGTGCGCCCAGCTCTGGAAGCTTGTGGTTGTGCCACGCATTGAGGCCCATGAGCGGCAAGGCCTCCATGTCTTTTTTGGGCTTGAATCCTCCGATCGCGAATTCTTCGTACGCCAGGGCAGATGCCACCAGGGGCACGCGACGGGCGGAGTCCGGAATGAAGATCGCATCGAATTCCACCAAGGGGGGAAGAACCACCTTGTCCGGGTCCATTCCCACTTCCTCAGCTTCTTCCTTGAGGTCCCGGAGCTCCTTCCAGCGAGCCTTGTAGTCCTTTTGTCCCAGCTCGGACGCATAGGGCCGCATGTCGCTGGCCTCCGGATCGTAGAAGACGGAGATCATGACCTGGCCGTCTCGTTCCACGACCTGTCGGTGAAAGGTCTCTACCACCCCGTGCCCGTAGGTGTTGTCCGGGGCCATGACCGCGAACCGGGCCATTCCCAGCTCCCCCATGGCATGGGCAAGCAGGGAGTCAATCTGCTGTTCGGGGGTGAGCATGCCTCGAAACACCCAATCTCCAATTTCGGTGATGCCGCTCGCTTGGGTCAGGGTGATCAGGGGGGTCCCGGCGGCTTGGGCCTCTTCCGCGACTGCGAGGGCCACGTCCTTGAGCAGTGGGCCGATGATCGCTGCTACCCCTTCGGCGATGAGCAGGCTCTCAAAGGCAGTCTGCCCCGTTTCAATGTCTCCCGCGGTGTCCCGAAAGACCAGCTCCATGCCAGACGCGCCATCGGCTGCCGCCATCTCCAGGGCGCGGCGCACCTGCATGCCCGCAGCACCAAAGGGACCACTCAAAGGAAGCAGCACGCCGATTCTCCGCGCGCTGTAGGGGTCCTTGGCCCTCGCCCTCTTGGCCAGCCAGTCCGCCCGACCCGCAAGTTCAGTCTCGGGAAAGGCCGCGTAGAGCGCCTCGACCAAGCGCAAGGTCTCCTGAAAATTTCGTTCTGCCAGCGCCGCTTCGGCCCTGGCGATGGCCTGCGTTTCGGCGTTTTCGGGGGCGGCTTCGGTCTCGACTGCTGTGGCTGGCAGGAGAGCGGCGAGGTCGAGCCGGGTGCGCTGGCGCACGGTGGCATCGGAGGTTGCGTAGGCCAAGGCCCTCTTGGCCAGGGCGGCCCCGTCCCCGGAGCCACGGCCGGCTTGGGCCTCCAGGGCAAGCAGCCTGAATCGGTCTGCGTTCATGGTGTCGGGTGCGCTCTTTTCCGGGACAAGTCGGAGGGTGGCCAGGGCGTTGCCAGATCGGTTTCCTTCCAGATCCACGAGGGCAAGTCCCAGCTCCGCCACCTCTTGGGTGCGGCCTGCCTCGGCGGCTGCGGTCTCAAAGTGGGCGCGGGCCCTGGGAAGGTCGCCGGCGAGACGACGCTGCTCTCCGGCGTGAATTCTCACCTCGGACACCAGGGCGGGGTTGCTTCCCCGGGCCAGGTAGTCCTCCAGAAGCAAGATGGCCTCGGTGCGATCCGACAGGGACAGGGCTTGCTGCACAATGGCTGGATTCCGGCCCACCGGAGGCCGGGCGCGGCGTCCTGCTGTGGCGGAAGAGGGCAGAAACAACAAGAGGAGGAGAAGAAGCTTCATGAATCGCACTCGTCAGTGGTTTTGTCGAAGGCGGCCCGGTGGGGATGTGCCTCGGGGCCCAACCGGGTGGCGTACAGCCGCAGGACTTCTTCCTGTTCTGGGGTCAGGTTGCTGGGGATGTCGACCTTGATCTTGAGGTGTAGATCACCCCGGTCTCCGCGCCCTACTTTGGGAAGTCCCTTCCCGGAGATTCGAAGCACCTTGTCAGGTGGCGTGCCCGGTGCAATGCGAATCTTGGTGACGCCCTCCAGGGTGGGCACCTTGAGCTCGCAACCCAGGGCCAGCTCGGACACGGTGAGGGGAACATTGCAAAGCACGTCTGCACCCCGGCGGGAAAAGAGCGGGTGTTCCGCCACGTTGATCACCACCAAGAGATCCCCGGCCCGACCCTCTCCCTTGCTCTCGTTTCCCTTTCCCCGCAGCTTGAGCTTCTGTCCCGTGGCCACGCCCGCGGGCACCTGGACCTTCAGCTTGTCCTCGCTGCCGTGGCGACCGCCTCCGTTGCAGGTCGGGCAGCTGCGAACGCGGATCCAGCCATTGCCCTCGCACCGGGCGCAGGCCGATCGAAGAAGGCGCCGGGTGGGGGATCGGCCAGTGCCGCTGCAGGTTTCGCAGTTCTTTGTGCCCCCGTCTGGGTCCGCGCCGGTGGCAGCGCACCGGCGGCACCGCACCTCCCGGGGCACGCGAATTGTCTTGATGGCACCGGTGGCCACCTCTGAAATGTCGACAGTCAGGGTGTAGCGCAGGTCTTCCCCGGGATCGTTCTGGGTTCGTCGCCGGAAGATTCCCCCAAAGGCCTCGGAAAGGACCTCGCCGACCTCTTCAGGAGTCGGGGGGCGGCCGCTCGGTTGATAGAAAGGCCCAAGCCGGTCGTAGCGCTGGCGAAGACTGGGTTCGGACAAGGTTTCATAGGCCTCGGAGACCTGGTTGAAACGCCGGGTGGCCTCGGCGTCATCCGGGTTCCGATCCGGATGGAACTCCAGGGCCAATTGCCGATAGGCCTTCTTGATGTCGCTTGGGCCTGCATCCCTGGGGACGCCGAGCACGTTGTAGTAGTCGGGGCGGACCAAGAGGGAGTCCTGGAATGGGAGGGTCCGTGCGCCGGAAAGGCCCGGACCTATGGAGACTTACTCGGCGAGCTCGTCCACGTCATCCTCGAGAAGTTCAGCATCGAGATTGTCGGCCCCCCCGACAGGATCAGAAGAGGAGGAGTAGATGGACTCAGCCAACCTTTGGGCCGCCACGGACAAGGCGTCCTTGGCATCGAGAAGAAGGTCCAGGTCGGTAGACTCGACAGCGTCTTCTGCGCCTTCGAGTGCATCCTGGATGATCTCCCGGTCTCTCTCCGTGAGGCCATCCCCGAACTCATCCAGGGAGCGCCCTGTGGTGTAAATCAGCCCGTCCAGGTCATTTTGGGCTTCCACGACATCCCGTCGATCCCTATCTTGATCCCGGTAGAGTTCAGACTCTTGCAGCATCAACTCCAGCTCCGCATCGGAGAGGCCCGAGTGGGACACAATGCGCATCTGTTGGGCCTTTCCAGTGCCCAGATCACGGGCCCGGACGTGCATGATGCCATTCGCATCAAGCTCAAAGGTCACCTCGATCTCTGGAAGTCCGCGGGGGGCAGGGGGAAGCCCGTGCATTTCCAGCCGGCCCAGGTTCTTGTTGTCGTCCGACAGCTCCCGCTCACCCTGGAGCACATTCACCCGGACCATGTCCTGGTTGTCCTGGGCGGTGGTGAAGATCTTGGACTTCTTGCAGGGCACCGTTGTGTTTCGCGGAATGATGGGCTCAAACAAGCCGCCTGCCGTCTCGATACCCAGGGTCAGTGGCGTGACGTCCAGCAGCAGCACATCTCGCACATCGCCGGAGAGCACCGCGCCCTGGATGGCCGCCCCCAGCGCCACGACCTCGTCCGGGTTGACCTCTGTCTCGGCTGTCCGTCCGAAGATTTCCTCCACTCGATCCCGTACCCGGGGCATACGGGTCATGCCCCCGACCAGCAGCACTGCCGTCAGTTCGGAAGGTTCCAGGTGGGCATCACTGAGGGCCTGCTGGCAGGGGCCTGCCAAGCGCTCGATGAGATCGGAGGTGAGCTCTTCGAACTGGGCCCGGGTTACCGCCTTCTTCAGGTGTACCGGTCCGGAATCGCTGGTGGCGATGAACGGAAGGTTGATCTCGGCAGAGTCGGCGCTTGACATCTCGTGCTTGGCCTTTTCCGAGGCTTCCTTGAGACGCTGCATGGCGACCACGTCCCCAGTGAGGTCCACGCCGGTGGCCTCCGCAAAGTCCTCCAGCAGCCACATCACCAGACGGTTGTCGAAGTCTTCACCCCCGAGGAAGGTGTCGCCGTTGGTGGAGCGCACCTCGAAGACGCCGTTTTCCAGCTCCAGCACGGAGATATCAAAGGTGCCGCCCCCCAGGTCGAACACGGCGATCTTCTCGTGGCTGTCTTTGCCCAGGCCATAGGCCAGAGCGGCGGCGGTGGGTTCGTTGATGATCCGAAGGACCTCGAGTCCCGCGAGGCGCCCGGCATCTTTGGTGGCCTGGCGCTGGCTGTCGTTGAAGTAGGCCGGCACCGTAACGATGGCCTTCTCCACGTCGTCCCCCAGGTAAGCCTCTGCGGTGGCCTTCATCTTTTCCAGGATGATGGCGCTGATCTGCGGCGGAGACAGATCCTGTTCGCCGCAGCGCACCCAGGCGTCCTCCCGGTCTGACGGGACGATGGGGTAGGGCACCAGGGAGGCGATCTCCTCGACCTCCTCGTCGGCAAACCGCCGGCCCATCAGTCGCTTGACCGCGAAGAGTGTGCGTTCGGGGTTGGTCACCGCCTGCCGGCGTGCGATCTGCCCCACGAGGCGATCCCCTTCCGGGGTAAACGCCACCACGGACGGGGTGGTCCGGGTGCCTTCCTCATTGGGAATCACGACGGGGGTTCCGTCCTCCATGATGCAGACGCAGGAGTTTGTGGTTCCCAGGTCGATTCCGATGACTTTGGACATGTCCCCTCTCGCTAAACAGCCCGCTCAATTCCGAGGGAATGTACCACGGTCGGCGCGGTCGGGGATCTACTCTTCAGCCACCGGCTGGGCTCCCAATTCGTCCCCGCTGACGGTCACACGTGCCGCTCGAATGAGGCGATCCTTGAGTTGGTATCCCACCTGAAGGATCTCGATGATGTGTCCTCGGGGAATGGTCGGGTGGGGTTCCGAGGCGATCGCTTCGTGCAGTTGGGGGTCAAATGCGTCCCCGGGCGCCACAGCGAGCGGCTCCACACCGATGCGCTCCAGTGCACGTTCCAACTGGACAACGGACATCAACAGGCCCTCCACAAAGGAGTCGTTCTGCAGGTTCTCGGGCACGTGCTTGTTGGCAAGCTGCAGGTTGTCCACCACGGGAAGGAGCTCCTTGCAGACTTGGTCCAGGGCCTGTTGATGGGTTTGTTCCAGCACGCGCTTGTGGCGCTGCTTGGCTCGCTGGTTCTCCTGGTTCAGCTCCTTCAAGTTGCCCCGGAGCTCCATGGCCAGCTTCTCGTTGCTCTGGGCATTGGCGCGGGCGTCGTCCAACTCCAGCCTCAGACCTTCCGCCGCGCTGGCCTTTCGCTCCGCCCTCTTGAGGGCGAGCAGGCTCTCATCCCGGGTGTCCCGGGCCGATTGGCGGGTGTCCTCCAGCTCCCCCGTCAGGGCCTCTATTCGCTCCACGAGCTTCATTTCGACCCCTGAGGGGCGATTGGCCGGGGCGGTATCGTCGAGCTCCACCTCGAACTCCACCTCGTCCCCCTCCTCTTCGCCGTCCTTTTTCGAGTAGAGGCGCTTTTCTACGGCCTGCAAGGCTTCGGCCAGCAGGTCCTCCCCGATGTCCAGGGCGAATTCTCCGGGATCTGGACCCCTGGGGAGGGGCTCTCCTCCAGCGGCCTCTGGTTTGGCGGGGTCTGTGTCTATTGGGTCCTTTTCAGCCATCAGGTTCCTCTTTCAAGCGAGCATGGCCGTTTTTCAGGGCAATGGTCAAGACCCTGGCCCCAAGCTCTCGACGAGTTTTCGAACAAGGGCATCAGCGACCGCCCATCCGGCGGGTTCGAGGGTGATCGCACTCCGGGTCACGCGTAGCAGTCCGTGACGGGTCCAGGGGGCCAACTCGGTTGCTGGGATGTCGTGTCCCAGGGAGCGCAGCCCGGCGCGGTCCACTCCATCTACGTGCCGAAGGGTGCAGAGGATCAGGTCTGAGGCGGTGACAAGGGAGTCGGGCCGTTCCACCGAGAGTGGCTCGCATGGGGTGGCAATGAAGTCGGCAGGGGCCATTTTTCCTACCGTCCTTTGCCCATCTGGAAGCCATCCATGGGCCCCGGCGCCCAGGCCGGCGTATCGATGGCCTCTCCAGTAAAGCTCGTTGTGTGCGCTTCGGTGCCCGGGGCGAGCGAAGCTTGAGACCTCGTAGCGATGCAAGCCGGCAGCTTCCAGGCGCTCGACTGCGGTACTGTACATGTCGGCCCACAGGTCCGGGTCCTGAGGGGGGACCTTTCCTGTGGCGAGGCCCTGGGTGTAGGGGGTTCCCGGTTCGGCGGTGAGACCGTACAGGCTTACGTGGGGTGGTTCGGTCTCCAACAGCGTCGACAGGTCCTTCTCGAGCTCGGCCAGTGTCTGGTGGGGCAGCGCGAAGATGAGGTCAGCCGACCACGACCGAAAGCCCGCCTGCCTCACCTGGGCCAGGAGATTCTGGGCGTCTCGGACACTGTGGGCTCGGTTGAGGAACCGGGCGTGGCCTTCGTGGAAGGTCTGAATTCCCAGGGAGAGGCGGTTGATTCCTGCATGTAGAAGATCTTGAAGCAAGGAAGCATCCACGGTGCCCGGGTTGGCCTCCAGGGTGACCTCTCCGTTCTGGATCGGGTGCAGCGCTTGGACCAGGCGGGCCAGATCACCGGGCGGGTGGAGGGAGGGAGTTCCGCCCCCAAAAAACAAGGTGGACGGTTGCCCATCGAACCGGGATTGGAGGTCCGCCCATTGGGTCAGCAGGGCCTCGGTGTAGGCTGCGGTGGGGGGGCTTGGGTGAACCTCCACGTTGAACGCGCAGTACGGACAGCGCGTGCGGCACCAGGGGATGTGCAGATAGACGCCCCAAGGCATGACGGGGTCGGGTTATACCGGGGGCCGCTTCTCGCCCAGGGAATTCCCCGCATGATCGCTGAAAGCCGCACCGACTCTGGCCTGTCTGTCGTGGTGGACCGGGTGCCCGGTGCACCGGTTGTGGCGGTGTACCTGTGGATAGGTGTGGGGGCGGCGGACGAGGGGCCGAACGAGGTGGGGGCTGCCCACTTTGTGGAGCACATGCTGTTCAAGGGGACCGAGCGGTTCAACGTGGGGGATGTGGCCAGCGTGGTGGAGGGCCTGGGGGGCGACATGAACGCCTACACTTCCCACGACCAGACCGTGTATTACGCCACCGTTCTCGCCGAGCATTGGACGAAAGCCCTGGAGGTGCTCGCGGACATGGCCCAGAACAGTCGCTTCCTCGACGTAGAGGTCGAACGGGAGCGCGGGGTGATCCTGGAGGAAATCCGCGGCGATGCGGAGGACCCTGATCGCACCCTCTCCGATGCCATCTCCGCCAAGATGTACCGGGAGCATCCCTATGGGCGTCCGGTGATCGGGTCTAAGAGAAGCGTCTCCCAGATGTCTTCCAGCCGGATTCGCGCGTTTTGGAGGCGCTGGTATGTGCCGGGGAACATGACTCTGTCCATCAGCGGCGACCTGCCTGCGGAGGAGGTTCTTGCTCAGGCAAATCGGTTCTTTCCGGGAGCGTACCGCAGGGTCCGCAGGCCAAAGCGCCCCACGGAGCCTGCCCAGAAACGGTCCCGATCAATCACCCTGGAGCGGGGATTCCGGGAGCCAGTGGTGGACCTGTCGTTTGTTGGGGTGGACATTTTGCATCCGGATGCAGCGGCACTGGACGTATTGGGAGTGGCCATGGGGTCGGGCAACGCCGGGGTGTTGGGGGCGGATCTTGTGCTCGACAAGGGGCTCGTGACGTCGGCTTGGGCGAGCGCGTGTTGCCAGAGGGACAACGGGTTCTTTTCTGTGGGATGCACGCCCCTTGCTGGGCAGGCGGAGGCAGCCACTCGGCGGTTGTGGGACCTCTTGGTGGAGGTGCAGAAACGAGGCGTGTCCCCCGGGGCGGTGGCGCGGGCGCGGACCCAGATCCTCTCGGGGCGGCTGTTTGGCAGGGAGAGTGTGGACGAGCGGGCCCACGAGGCGGGTTGGTACGCCCTCTTTACCGGAGACGCTTGCGGGGCGGAGGCCTACGACCGTGCGGTGGCTGCGGTGACCCCGCAGCAAGTGCGGGAGGTGGCGGCCCGCATCCTGGTGCCCGAGCGGTGCACCTCTGGATTGTTGGCCCCCAAGGGGGAGTGGAGCGCCAAGGGTTTTCGTGGGGCCAGGCCTGCCCGCCCGAAGAAGGGGTCCACCTGGGCCCGAACCGCTGGCGTGGTGCGTGCCACCTTGCCCTGTGGGGTTCGAGTTCTCGTGGAGCGGGACCCCCGGACGCCGGTGGCGTCGGTGCGAATGATGGGACTGGGAGGCCAGCTGGTGGAACGTCCGGCAAGTGCAGGGTGGACAGCTGTTTGGGATGGATGTGTCATGCGCGGTGCGGGCGCTTGGGATGCCCGGGCGTTTGCGGAACAGGTCAACGCTCGGGGGGGCAGCGTGAACAGCTGGGCGGGTCGAAGTCTTGTGGGTTTGGGGGCGGACTTTCCCGTGGAGCAGCTGGACGATGGGTTGGAGTTGATGAGCGCTTTGTTGGAAACGCCCCACTTTGCTTCCCGGGACATGAACCAGGTCAAGGAAGCTCTCCTGGAGGAGATGCGCTCCCTGTTTGACAGCCCGGAGGAAGTGGCCTGGCAAGAGGTGCGGCGACGGCTTTTGGCCCCCCATCCCTTTTCCCTCTCTCCTCGCGGAACACCGGAGAGCTTGGCCCGCTTGGATTCCGACCGCCTCAGGAGGTTGCATACCTCGCTCCTGTCGCCGGAGAATCTTGTGGTGGGGGTCGTGGGGGATGTGGACCCGGAGCGCATGATCGGGCGGCTGGGGGCCATGTTCGAGGACCACCCGGCCGGTAGAAGCCTGGATTCGCCTCGTCGTCCTGCCCGGTGGCCGAAGCGCCGGCGCACCTATCGCCTGGCTGCCGGACGCGAACAGGCCCAGGTGGTGTTTGCCTGGCGTGGCACCCGGTTCACGGACCGGGAGTACGGTGCGTTGCGCATGGCGGAGGAGCTTCTTGCCGGCCAGGGAGGGCGCTTGTTCCTGGAGTTGCGGGAGCGGCGGTCCTTGGCCTACTCCCTCTCCGCCGAGCATGTGGCGGCCTGGGATCCGGGTCTGTTTGCGGTCAGTCTTGCCACGGACCCAACCCGACTGGAGGAAGCCGCCGAGGGGCTGCTGGGGGAGGTGGAGAGGCTCGCAGTGGAAGGCCCGTCATCGGAGGAGCTGGCCCGGGCCAAGCAACGCATTCATGGGGAGCGGGCCCGGCGATCCCAGCGAGCGCATCGGAGAGCCTACCGGTTGGCGTTCCTGGAGCGAATCGGGTTGGATCCAGCAGGTGGCCACGCCCGGTCGGTGGTGGAAGAGGTCGACGGCGCTGCGATTCAGCAGGCTTTGGCGTCCAGGCTCTCGGAGGGATGCATTGAGGTGCAGGTTCGGCCCGACCCCTCCCTTTGAGAAGAGGGGGATCCCCTTTCAAAACCCCAGTTCAGGTGGCATGCTGGAGCCTTGACCGGAGGCATCATGCTCGCCCTGCTCCTTCTTTCCTGTGGGGGGACCCTCGACGTGGACACGGGGGAGGCGGTCGAGCCTTCTCCCTGGATTGTGGAGGAAGGAGAAGTGGCCCAGCCCACGTTGACCGAAGCGGACATGGAGGGCGCCCTGGAGGAGCTGATGGTCCGGGTGCGGGGGCTGCACGCCACGCCAGTACTGGATGTGTACGACGCGCTCATGGACCACACGGAGGCCTACTGTCCCAATTGGTACGAGGCCGACGGCAACGCCTACTGGTTTGACGAGTGCACAACAGGCAATGGCACCCACTTTTCGGGCTACGGGTTCGGGCTGGTCTACGACGGGTATGAGAATCCGGAAGACGGCTATGTCTATGACGCCCGCACCTTCAATGGAGTGGCAGAGATCACCGACCCGCAGGGGGATGTCTTTGTCTCGGGCGGAAGCGCCTACGTGTATGAGATCACCCCCATGGAATCCACGGGGGCCGACCCCCACACCTTGTACTACTCGGGCATTTCCGGCGGTTTCGCCTGGAGTGGGGGCGGGGTGGAGGGGAGCTGGCTTGCAGATGGAGAAACGCCAGACTTGCTGATGTCGGCCGGATACCTCGACAACCTGGAGGGGAGGTTTCTGACCTTGGAGGGGGGGGTGACGGACCTCTCGGGAGAAGTCGACACCATCGTCATGAGCGATGTGTCTTTGTATGACGAGCTTCTTGGCTCCTACATGTTGGGAAACGCCTGCCCGGAGGAGGTCTCGGGGATTGTGTCCTTTCGGGATCCAGGGGGGCAATGGGTGGACGTGATCTTCGATGGCCCCACCCAGGAAGATCCTGGGGACTCGGATCTTTGCGATGGCTGCGGGCGGGCCTGGTATCTGGGTGAGCCCCTGGGTGCGGTCTGTCCGGACTTCACCGGTCTGTTGAACTGGCCCCTGGGGGATCGTCCCTGGTGATTGTCTCGCTGCTCCTCTCCTGCGCTTCGGAGCCGCCGGCGGAGCGGCTTCCGCAAATGGGGCCCTTGGGTGCTCTCACGCGCATCAGCATGGACCTGCGAGGGGTCCGGCCCTCTGCGGACGAGTTGGAGACGGTGGAGGCGAACCCAGACGTGCTGGAGGAGCTGGTGGACGGCTTTTTTGTCGATCCGCGGTTTGAGAGCCGGGTGCGGGATCTCTTCTCTGAGATCTTCCTGACCAGGTTTGAGGAATTCTACGTGTCGGCGGCCGACTACGGGTTGGAGGACGAGGTGTCATTTCGGTCCGCGGTGCAGAACGAGGTGCTGCGTGTGGTGGGGCATGTGGCGGCAAACGACCTGCCGTGGACGGAGCTGGTGACCGGGGACTGGACCCTGGCCAACGAGGTGCTGGGGGCGATCTGGCCTTTGGACTACCCGGAGGGAGAGTCCGGTTGGAGGAGAGCCCACTACACGGATGGGCGTCCGGCGGCCGGGGTGCTCGCCACCAACTCTCTCTGGTGGCGCTATCCCTCGAATGCGTCCAACTTCAACCGCCACCGGGCCAACGCGGTGAGCCGGATCTTCTTGTGCGAGGACTACCTGGAGCGGCCGATTGAATTTGATGGTTCGGTGGACTTTCTGGATGCGGAGGCTGTGGAGGAGGCTCTGGTGGAGAATGCGGCCTGCGTAAACTGCCACGTGAGCTTGGACCCTTTGGCGAGTTTTCTTTACGGGTTTTGGTGGTACACACCGGACAACGTGGTGGATGTGTCGGTCTTCCATCCGGAGCGGGAGATGGCATGGCGCAACTACACGGGCATCGCCCCGGGATATTTTGGAGAGGCTGGTTCGACCTTGGCCGACTTGGGACACTTTCTCGCGGCGGACAAGCGCTTTCCGGAGTGCATCGTGGAGCAGTCGTGGCAGCTCTTGCTTGGAAGGGATGCTTCCCTGGACGACACCGCGGCGCTCTCACGGCATCGCAACGCATTTGTGACGGGGGGGGGCACGCTGTCAGCGCTTCTCAGGTCGATTGTTTGGGACCGACATTACCTGTCCGGCCCGACGGATGTGGCGGGTGCCACGCCGATCAAGATGGTCACAGCGGATCTGATGGCCAGCCAGGTAAAGGACTTGACCGGGTTTTCCTGGGAGTTCGAGGGCACGGACATGATGCGCACGGACCAGGTGGGGGTGCGGCTGCTGGGGGGTGGGTTTGATGGGGCCAACGCCACAACCCCGGCCCGCACGCCGAACGCTACGGTGCTTCTGGTGCAGGAGCGTCTGGCGGAACTGGGGGCCGCGTTTGTGGTGGCCAACGATGCGGTAGCCGCGAGCCCCCGCTTGTTCGACGAAGTCGACTTCACAGAGACTCCCGAGAACGGGGGAGCGGCCATGGCACGCCAGGTCCAGTCCTTGTTTTGGCGGCTGTTTGGAGACCGCGTGGATGTAGATGGAGAAGAGGTGGCTGCAGTCCTGGAGCTATGGGGCGACCTGTTCCTGGCGGAAGGGACTATCGAGGCCGCGTGGGCGGGGGTGCTCTCGGCGCTGCTGCGGGATCCCGAGCTGATGGTGTACTGATGGGGCATTCTTCCAGGCGGCAGTTTTTGGGCGGGGCCTCCGCGGCCTTGCTTGCAGCGGGATTGCCCGGAGGGCGGGTCCTTGCCCGGCCGGGGCAGGGGCTCTTGCGCTTTGTTTTTGTGTTCGCCCAGGGGGGGTGGGATCCCACCCGGGTGTTCGCGGCCCAGTTTGACAACCCCAACGTGGACATGGAGCCGGACGCGGGCTTGGCCCAGGCGGGCGGTATTCCCTTTGTGGACCATGCGGACCGGCCTGCCGTGGGCTCGTTTCTAAGCCGGTGGCATGCCAATACGGTGGTCTTCAACGGGCTCCTGGTGCGTTCCCTGGCCCATGAGGTCTGTACGCGCATCGCCATGACGGGCAGCCCCTCGGGCCTGCGTTCGGACTGGGCTGCTCTCTTGGCGGATGCGGAGCGCAGCGAGTTCCTGCTTCCGAACCTGGTCATCTCTGCGCCTTCTTACCCCGGGGAGCGTGGGGTCAGCGTGGCCCGGACCGGCGGCAACGGGCAGCTGGGGGGGCTTTTGTCCGGGGACCTGCGAGATTGGAGTGACCAGGGTCAGGGGGGGCCCAACCGTCCGGCGGAAGCCCAGATCGACTCCTTCTTGGCCCGACGGGTCGAGGCCCGGGCGTTGGCGTCCCGGTCTGCTCCGGAGCGGGCGTTGCTGGATGACCTTGTGACAGCCACCGAGCAGGCGGCGGCGCTCAAGGGACACCAGCACAACATCGACTTTTCCTTGGCGGGCGGGGTCTCTGCGGTGTCGGAGCTGACGCGGCAGGTGTTCAGTGAGGGAATCTCTCGATGTGTCTCCATCGGCTTTGGAAACGGGGGCTGGGACACCCACGCAAAAAACGATCCGGAACAGTCCACGCTTTGGGGGGGGCTGTTTGAGGCGTTGGGCACGATCATGTCGGGTCTGGCGGAGGCTCCGGGCACCTGGGCCAGCAGTTTGGCCGATGAGACGGTGCTGGTGGTGCTCTCCGAGATGGGGCGCACGCCGCTGTTGAACGGGTTCCAGGGAAAGGACCACCATCCCTACACCTCGTGCATGGTGGTGGGGCCGGGGCTGGATGGGTCTCGGGTGGTGGGGGGCTTTGATACGTACTTTGGGGGGCGACGGGTGGATCCGCGGACCGCTGAGATCTCGGATTCCGGGGTGGATCTGTCGGCGGAGCACTTGGGGGCGACGCTTCTGGCTCTGGCCGACCTGGACACCGAGGCGCTGTTGCCCGGGGTGGATCCGCTCCTTGGCATTCTCTCGTGAGCAGCTGGAGCGGGGGAGTTGGAGCAATCGGACTGCTGCTGGTGGGTTGCGGGGGGCCGGACGACACGGGACTCTGCATCGACGCCGCCCCGGTTTATTGGGAGGATTTTGGGGAGGGGTTTGTGACCGGGAGCTGCCAGTCCTGCCACGCGAGCACGGCTGCGGATCGAAACGGGGCGCCGGAGGAGGTGGTCTTCGACTCGGTGAAAGATGCCTGGGAGTGGAGTGACCGCATCCTGGCCCGGGCCACCGGGGAGGCGCCGACGATGCCGCCTTCGGGGGGGGTGACTGAGAGTGACCGCACAAAGCTCACCTGGTGGTTGTTGTGCGGGGAAGAAGATAGTTGAGAGGGAATGTGGTGCTCTCTTCTCCTGGCTTTTTCGTGTCTTCCGGATGTGCCACCGCGTTCCGGGTGGAGCGACTCGGAGGCGGAGACAGCGTTGGACGCGGGCGAGGACACGGAGGCAGAAACGGACATCGAAACCGGCTTGGACTCTACGGTGGATCACGATTCAGATGGGTTCAGTGTGGAGGATGGGGACTGCGACGATTCTGATGCGTGGACGGTGCCGGGAATCGGGCAGGACACGCCGCTGGTGGATCGGGATTGTGATGGGGTGATCAGCACGTCGCGGCTCTTGGATGCGGATGTGCGCTTGTTGCCTTCGGGCGCGGGTGGATTCGCGGGCAACGGCCTTGGAAGTGTGGGGGATGTGGATGGAGATGGGTTGGCGGATGTGGGCGTGGGGGCGCCAGAGTTGCACGACGATCATGGCCGGGGGTACCTGCTCTTGGGCGCCACTCTGCAGTCGATGCGGGGGGACTGGTCCCTCGGGGGAAGTGACATGGAGTTCGCAGGGGGTGACGAGTCTTTGGGCGCCAATGTCATCACTCCTGGTGATCTCGATGGAGATGGCCTGGATGACCTGTTGATCAGCGGGGATGAAAACAACCAGTCGGGCGCGAGTGCCGGGAAGAGCTACCTGTTTCTGTCTTCTTCCCTACCGGCCCAAGGGGGGCAGATCTCGGTCGCCGATGCGGACTTCGCGTTCTTGGGAGAGAGCGCCTACGACGATGCCGGGCAGTCCGTGTCCGGAGCGGGGGACGTGGATGGAGATGGGGTTCCGGACCTCCTGATTGGGGCCTATGGATCGGATGAGGGAGACACCGATGCTGGCAAGGCCTACCTGGTGTTGGGTTCCACGGTCCTGCCTCCAGTGGCGAGATGTCGTTGGGTGCGGCGGACTTCGGCTTCTTGGGCGAGGGTGCCGGCAACTGGGCAGGATCTGCCGTGGCGGGGGCCGGCGACGTGGAGGGGGACGGGCGAGACGATCTGTTGATCGGTGCCCCTCGGAACAACGGCAACGGGCAGTGGGCGGGCAAGGCTTACCTGTTGTTCGGCGAATCGTATGGGAGCTGGAGCACCAGCAACTCCCTTGGCGCGGTGTCCGGTGTGATCTTCCTCGGAGAGGTGGCGGACGAGGGGGCGGGAGGTGCGGTCGCCACGGCCGGTGATGTGGATGGAGACGGCTTTTCGGACCTCCTCATTGGAGCCTACGGTCATGATGACGCAGGTGCAGGCGGGGACGCGGGGGCTGCGTACCTGGTGTTTGGGGATTCGGTTCCCGGCCCGACCGGCGGGACAACCAGCAAGTCCCTGGCTGACGCAGACCACGTCTTGGTGGGAGAGAGCGCCAATGACAACGCGGGGGGGTCCGTCAGCACCGCCGGGGATGTGGACGGGGACGGCTATGATGACATCCTCGTGGGGGCGAGCCAGCATGACGGGGCGGGACTCAACTCCGGTAGGGCCTACCTGGTGCGAGGAGGGGACCTCCAAGCCGCGGAGCCGATCCTCTCATTGGGCGGGGTGGGGCTCCCACTGTCGGGCGAGGCGGAAGGCGACAACGCAGGCGCCCGGGTCTCCCCAGCCGGCGACATCGACGCCGACGGCTACGACGACATTCTCGTCTCCGCCAACCGCAACGACGCCGGCGGCGAGAACGCGGGAAAGGCCTACCTCCTCCTCGGCGGACCAGCTGCAGCCCAGGACTGACCCGAAACCCACCGGGTCGCCCAAGAGGAAGAGGTCCCGACTTCGCCGAGGGATGCCGCATCCCCCCCGCCAGTCGGGCCGCCGCGGTCGGTGATCGTCCCGACTTCGCCGAGGGATGCCGCATCCCCCCCGCCAGTCGGGCCGCCGCGGT
>CAZRYF010000009.1:11473-48933 GCA_964604165.1 uncultured Enterobacterales bacterium | reverse complement strand
CGGTGATCGTCCCGACTTCGCCGAGGGATGCCGCATCCCCCCCGCCAGTCGGGCCAAATTGGAGGCTCGTCAGCCCCCCGGTCGCAGATCCGCTGGACACTCGGGCTCAAGCACGGCCCGGTAATAGCCCAGCTCGTCCGCCCAGTACTCGCCCTCGTAGGGCCAGTGGACCCATCCCCGGGGCACGTGGGTGGAACGTTTTGCGATGGCCCGGGCGTCCGCCATCTTGCCGACGGCGGAGGCCTGCTCGTAGAGACGCCTCTCCAGGCGGATGATGTCCATGCGGGTGATGTCCGTGTCGTTGATCATCCCACTCATTCGCTCCAGCTCCCGGTCCAGGTGGCCCCGAAGCCGGGCGCCCTCCGCCAGGATCAGGGATTGTCGCCGGGTGTGGACCCAACTGGAGATGGTGCTGGAGAATGCGTGGGTCACTACATTTTGCAGCCGGGCCAGCTCGTCATCGGCTCGGTCCACCGCGGACAAAGATGACTGCATGCGAGGTTCGTCAAGGTACTGCACGATCAGCTCGGCCGGAACCAGGGTCTCCCCCCCTTCCGCCAGCGCTCGCACCTGGCCCACCAGCTGCCCATCATCCGCCTGCTTCAGCACGCTCTCCAGGGCATCCCGCACGGGACCGTACCGGTCTCGGAAGGCCTGAATCTGTACGCTGGCCTCAGGGAACTTGCAGAGCAGAAAGAGGGAATACGTGCGTAGGAGCCACGCTTCCGGGTGGTACTCCTCTTCAAAGAAGGGGGAAACCTGGGTGTGAAGAATCCCCAGGGCGCCGCTCACATCCTCCAGGCGGAAATGGGCCCAGGCCCGCTCGAACTGGGCCTGCAACCACAAGGGTGAAGAACGAGGCACTTTTGCGTAGTACTCGATCGCCCGGGGAAAGTTCCCGGCCCCGTAGTAGGCCCGACCAAGGTTGAGTCGAATGACGTGGAGCAGGCCCTCTTCGTCTGCCTTGGCCTCGGCCGTGAGCAGGGGGGCCAGAGCACTTTCGTACCGCCCTTGCTGGCAGAGCACGATGCCCTTCAAGTGCTGGGCATCCACGAAGCGAACGTTCTTGGAGTCCACCAGGGCGAGAATCCCAAGGGCCACTCCGAAATTCCCTTGCCTGTAGTTCTCCTTTGCAGCCAACCAGGCCATGCGGGACCGGGCCTCAGCGGTTGCGGAGAGTCCCACGTCCGCTCCAAACACCGGCTCCAAGAGCGCGGGATCCCCCACGTTGTCTGCCGCCTCCAGAGCTTTCTCCACCGTGCCTGACGGTGCTCGCTCCCCAAGCTCCAGGGCTTTCCCATACGCCAGCAGTCCCCCGTAGTGCAGGTCCATGGACCTGAGCACATCCCCCAGGTTGACCAGCACCTCCCCGTGAAATTCCGCAAGATCTTCGTTGGCCAACATGCCCACCAGCACATCTGCTCCCGCTGCCTTGTCCCCTCGGGAGATCGCTGCATCGTAGTCACCGAAAGCCTGGGCCCACTGTGCATCCGTGGGCTGGGCCAGGGCCATGGAGCCCGCGAGCGCAATCGCAGCGAACACGCTCACTTGCCACCCGAGATCAACGAGTAGCCCACGTGGATTCCCACGTTCTGCTTGAGAGCCCAGGTGTCGCTTCCGCTGCGCTTCTGCACCATCCAGTCGTCTCGAAGCTCGATGCGCACCGCCTTTCCATCATGGAGGAAGATCCGCGCCCCCAGCCCCACACCGAGCGTCGGGGCCACGGAGAACCTGTCCATGGTGTTGGACACCAGGTTCTCATCCACGGTCTGTTCCACCGTGGCACCCATCACCGCCGGCACGTACAGGCTGTGGTGGAAGACCCGCTGGCCCTGGTAGTTCATCTTGGCGTAGACCGGGGTCCACAACACCCCACCCGTCACGCTCCCCAGGTACCGGTAGGCCTCCGGAACCTTGCCATATGCCGGCGAGTCCAGGGTGCGGTAGGTCGCGTTCTTCAGCCCGTAGCCCGCCCCGGCCTGGACTTCCCAGGCCATGGACTCGCTGCTGTGCTTGCCGTAGGAGATCTGGGCCTTGGGAGCGATCGTGTAGGGGTCAAATGGAATCACCCCTGCGCTTGCCGTGATCTCCGTGGCTCCCTTCATGGCGTAGATTCGCCGCTGGACCACCTGGACCTCGGAGTTTCGGAGCACACCCAGGTCCACCGGGTCCTGGGCAAATGCCAAGGGGGAAAAGAGCCATCCCAATGCGGTCAATGTGGTGCAGATCATTTGGAATCCATCCCTAGAAATCAAAGGGCAGAGTGCGCGGCATGCCCTCGAGGGGGCGGTAGTAGATGCGAACCGACTGGTGGTAGTCGGGAATGTCCGGCTCGTGGAAGACCACGGCGTTCAGGGAGGAATCGTAGTGCCAGCCCCCCACGTAGGTGGTGGTTTTGCTGCCGTCCACGTTGTCCACCTCCGTGGCCACAGATGGCTGCACCTGTTCTCCGTCCACAAAGACCTGAATGGTGGCCATGTCCGGCACAGACTGCAGCGGAAAGGCGGTCACAAGGGCGTTGAGCAGGTCCCCCAGGTCCTCCAGGTGATCCGAGAAGCGGCTGGTACGGCAGTCCCCGCCCGCGTCTTCTTCGCTGATGTGGTTGTAGAACCCGTCGGTGGCCAGGGCGGCTTGCTGGTAGCGCTCGGTGCCCCAAGTGGTGGCCCCACCCGAATTGCAGGTCAATGTGCAGGTCTCTCGGCCTTCCTCGTCCACGGTGCACTCATAGGGCGGTCCCACGACCGCAAAGCGGTACCGGATGTTGAATTTGTCCAGCAGATCCAGGTAGGGCGAAGGGTCGGCTTCCTGGTTTGCCAGGCGGCGGGAGCCGTCCCCCTCATCCGACACAATGACAAAAATCACAGTGGAGTCGTCTCGAACCAGGCCTGCGTTGGACTCGATGTCCCCTTCGGAGAGGGGGGAGTAGACCTCGTCAAAGCACTCTTCGGGCAGGCGGTTGAAGGGGAAGGTGCGGCACATCGTCAAGAAAGCGGCCTCCAGCCCCTCTTCGTCCCCAGCCCCGCAGGCGGCGCCGCTCTCCCAGGACTGGCTTCCGCATACGCAGTCCAGGAACTCGTAGGAGGCGGCGTCCGGAATCGTCGGGTCGTCCGCGTTGCACTCGTAGTCCGGGTCGCTGGGCATCGGGTTCGAAGGATCGCTTGGGTCCCAGCAGGTGGCCTGGCACAAGAGGCTCTTGTTGAAGGCCTTCTCCACATTGTCCGAGCGCTTGTGGATGATGTCCGGGTTGCCCACCAGCGCACCGGCGGCCCCTGCCTGTCCACCGGCGATGGAGGTGGTGGTAATGGCCAGCTGGTAGTCCAGCAGTCGCCCCCGATCCGAAACGTAGGTGATGTAGTTCGTCACCGCATCCGAGAGGGTTTCCTCTGCGCGGTTTGAGCCCTCCTGCTCGTCTGTCAGGTAGTCGATGAACGTGCTGAAATTCAAAGCCAAAGCTTCGGCCTCATTCGTCATGGAGCCGCTGTTGTCCACAATGAAGATCACGTCGGCCACGTTCGAATAGCTGGCCTGTTCCTGCCCCGAAACCAGGAAGACCTCGTAGAAGTTGCAACCGGTCACCCCCAGGGCGAGTGCAACGGAAAGGAGGCGTGTCAGGAGATGCATTGCGGAGGCCATCGATTCGGTGTGCAGTGAAGCATACGGACCTGTCCCAGAGGGCGCAAGGTGGCGAGTTGTCATCGAATCGTGGAAAAGTCACGGGACACCGCTAAACATTCCCCGCGAAAGGGTCGATGGGAAGAACATGAGGAACCTGCAAATGACCACTCCCGTCGGAATCGAACGAAGGATCAACAAGCGTCTGCCGATTCGAGTCATGGTGGAGTACAACAGCACCGAAGACTTCCTCATCGACTACACCGCGAATGTGTCCATTGGGGGCATGTTCCTGCAGACGGAAGAGCCACTGGCGCTCGGCACCCGGTTCCGCCTTCGGTTCCGGATTCCCGAACGCCGCAAGCCCATCGAGACCTACGGGATCGTGCGTTGGGTGGTCACGCCTGAAGACTCGGGACCGATGGTTCCTGGCATGGGCGTGCAGTTTGACGGGCTTCTTCCCGCAGACAAGAACGCGGTGGAGAACCTTTTGACGAAATGGGAGGAAAAGCAGGACGTTTGAACCTGCATTGTTGTTCGTTCGATCTTGGAGGAGAGTCGTTCGATCAGCAAACATCAAGGCTTTGGGCTTCAGTCTCTGGGAGCCGAGTCGCCGGAGAGAACGCGGACAGAACCTGGGCCTTGGCCCTGATGGTCCGAGGTCGCGGGATCCATTCGGCGGTATTTTCCGGAGCAGCGCTGTATTGCAATACCCAGGAGGAGAGACGACCCCGGATTTTTTTGGAGGAGGGTCTGGTTGGTTGTCGGTATTGTTGCCTCATGCGCCCCGGGGCCCCGAGACTGGAGCCCAAAGCCACCTCCCTCACTCGAAACGGTTTGCCCTGACCTCGGAAACGTCCAGGGCGAACCGTTTCCCCTTTTGGGGTAGCGGGACCTACTGCAGCTGCTCCAGGGCCTTTTTGTAGGCGGCCCTTTCTTCGTCCGCGCGTGTGCGGTCTACGAGTTTTTCCAGGGGGGCCACAGCCCGGGGTTCTCCGTGGGCAGCAAGGGATTGGGCGGCGATAATCCGCACCAGCGGGTCTCTGTCCTCCAAGGCATGAAGAAGGGCATTCGCAGTCTCGGGATCCCGTTGGCCCTCAAGAAGCCGGGCCGCCTCTGACCTTAGAAAAGGGGATGGATCTCTAATGGCCTGCCTTAGCAGGGGCGCTCGCTTTTCGGGATCCGTGGAGGCCAGTCCGAGCATCAACTCGGTACGAACCCGCTCATCTGGGTCTTTGAGCAGCACTTCCACCCGTTGCACCACCTCGGCGGCCTGCATCCAGAAGAGGGCTCGCAAGGCGAACTGCCGCGCCAGGGGGTCCACATCTGAAAAGAGATCCTCCAGAGTCTCCACGGAGGACTCGTCACCCAGTTTTGCGAGAGCCCCGATGGCATGGTACCGGGTCGAACCAGTGCCCTCTTCGACCTGCTTGACCAGAGATGGGACCGCCCGCAGGTCCCCCAGCTCTCCGAGGGCAGTCAGCGCTGCCAGGGCGAGGGGGTCGGGGCCTGTGGACGCCGCGTGCAGCAGGGGCTGAACGGCACGCCAGTCTCCTGCCTGGCCCAGAGTTGCTGCGGCGGCGGCCTGTTGTTCCGCTGTGCCCGACTGCAACAGGGCAAGCTGGGTGGGCACATCTGTCCTTTGGCGGTCACGGCCCACCAGGGTGCGCGTGGCCTGCTCAGCCACCGCCCGCAAAGCCACCGAGGGATCCCGGGTAGCAGCTCCCATCAACGTGTCCAGCGCGGCGCGGTCCCCGAGCCCTCCCAGGGACTCGTAGACCTCTCGGCGCACCTGTGGTTCTGGGTCAGTCGCTGCTTCCATGAGCGCATGCACTGTCACTGGACCCGGGTAGCGCCCCAGGCAGTGAGCGGCCCAGGCCCGGGCCACAGGCGCCTCGGCTGACTTCAGCGCGCCTTGGAGCTCCGCCTCGGACAGCTGGAGCCGTGCCATGGCATCGCGGGCAGCCGCCCGTGCCCCCGGGTCCTGTTCGTGGGTGATCTGCCGGGCCAACACTTCCAGGGAAGCGGCCTCCCCGGCATCTCCCAGGGAACGGTAGGCCTGGGCTCGCAGGCGGGGGTCGTCGGACGGCAGAGGGTCGGGCTGTGGGGAGGCAGCCTCTGCTCCGAGGAGCAGCAGAAAACAGAGGAGCACGGCCGGTCAGCCGGCGCGGTCCATCTTCCGCACGATGGAGTTGATCGTGTTGAAGGTGGTGGTGACCTGGTGCTGAAGTCGGGTGCCCGTTTGCTGGTGGTACTTGAGAAGGCTGTTCCAGATGCTTGTGATGTCGGACCGGATCTGGTCGTAGTCCTCCGCTGAAATCAGGTCGCGCAGCTCGTTGACTGCGGGAGGAACATCGGAGTTTTCATAGCAGACAACAATGCGATCCACGGTGTCCAAGAGCTCCCGGGCAATGGGAGAGGTGGCTCCGGCTGGCGCAGGGGCTGCCGCTGCTTCCATTGGGGCAGCTTCCATCGGGGCAGACGGCTCCACCTCCGCAGAGGGCTCGGCCTCCGCAGGCGTGGGTGGCTGCGCTACGGACTCCACCATGCCTTCTTCTTCCACCGACACAGGGGTGGATTCTTCCCCGGGAACTTCAGCGCTCTCCACTTCAGCCATGACCGCTGCGAGCGCCGGGTGGGGCGCTGAAGTCGTCGGTTCCGCTGGGGCCTCGTCTTCTTCCACGTACACCGCGGCTCCGTTGTCCCCTTCGTTGGGTTCCACGGTGACCGCCGTGGGCCCCGCGGGGACCGCTACCTGGATCGGCGCGGGATGCTCGGGTGCCGGCGGGATGTCCTCAATGGGGGTGGGCTCTGGCCTGGGTTGGAGCGCGGGCGCGGGCGCCGGGGCCGCCACGGGCACCGGGGCTGCCGCCGGAGTGGGGGCTGCCGCCGGAGTGGGGGCTGGCGCGGGGACAGAAATCGACATGGGAACCGGCGCAGGAGCAGGAGTGGCATAGGTCCGCACAGGTGCTGCGGGCATGGGGGCCGCTGGGGCAGGTGCGGGCCCTGTGTCCCGCACCTGGTCCAGGGTGCCCACGTTGCGCTCCCTCAGGAAGGCCTTGGGGTCTTGGCCAGTGAAGGATGCGAATTCCGCCAGTCGGAAAGCTCCCCTCAGGCCGTTGGGGCCCAGGTCGTTGTCGGACTCCAGCACGGCCACGCGTCCGGTGGTGTGGGGGTCCACGCTGACGCTGGGCGCCAGGACGATGTCCACCTCGAGGGTCGCGGGACCCAGCTCGGCGGAGAAGGAGGCTTGAACTGCCCGCGCGGTGACGTTGCCCTCCAGGATTCGGACGGATCGCGCTGCAAGGTTGTTGGCCTGGACACTTCCGCGAAGCTCCAGGCTGTCGCTGGCTGTGATCTGGTCCCCATGCAGGGAGCCGCCAAGCACGCGTACTTCTCGAGCGGCTGCCCTTTGAACCGCAATGGCGCCGTGGAGGGTCAGTGTCTCACCGGCTTGCACCTCTCCGGCCTGAACCTCGCCATCCAAGGTGACGGATCCTTGCTCGCTGGACACCATGCCTACCTGCATCCTCCCCTGGATCATCACAGATCCTTCGTGGCTGACCACCCGCGCCACCGGCTCTTCATGGTCTCCCTGCAGGACGATGTCACCGGCATATTCAATGCTGACGCCGTCCTTTTGAATGGTGAACCGGACGCCGGCCGGAATGACGAGTTGTTCGTTGGCCATCAGGACCCCATTTGGTGACGAAGATTGTTTCGGAACAAGTGAGGCTATCGTTCTGCTGTTCCGCCTGTCAACGCAATCCTGCTGGGGATTTGCTGTTGTTGACAAGGGCGGACTCGTAGACGGAAGCCAGCGCTTTTACATGGGGCTCCATCGGCCAGGATCGACATGGGGTTCTCCCTCTTCCTTTGCGGGCTTCCTCTTGGAGTGCTTCTCGAAGTGCTTCGATGTCTCCCGGCGGAACCCACCGGGCACCGGGCACAAGCTCCGGGAGCCCACCTACCCGGGAGGCCACAATTCGCAGTCCTGCAGCCGCTGCCTCGCGGACCACCAGGGGGCTGTTTTCCTCCCAGGTGGAGGGCACCACCAAGACATCAGCCTGTCCGTAGACAGAGGAGCGAGCGTCGGCATCGAAGACTCCTCCGTACCGGCTCCCGGGGACCTGGTAGATTCTGCGCGTCAGGCTCTCGGCAAATGCAGGGACCCCATCAAAACCCGGTGCAGGCCCGAAGATTTCCAGGGTGGCATTGGCCAGCTCCTCTGGCAGACCGGCGAATGCCTCCACCAGCACCTGAGGACCTTTGGTGGGGAGGAGGCTTCCCACAAAGAGGAACCGCACCGGGCCTGGATCCGCTGTGGGGGCCGGAACCACCGGCCCCACCAGGGGGAGATCCACCACGTGCATGCGATCCGGCTCCACCCAGCCCAGGTTCAGCATGCGATCGGCGAGGTACCGAGAGGGCGATAGGACGCTGTCTGCGGCTCGCAACGCCTCCCGCCCCGCCAGGATTCTCGCTTCCGCCCGATCCAGCTGAGACTTGCCCGGGGGAACCCCTCCCAGGAGGCGACGCCCAAGGCCAGCCAGTCCCAGGGCGCGCCCCACCCGGGCCAAGGCCGGCGTTGCCCTGAGATGGGGCCCCAGGCACTGGGCGCAGCGGTTCGGCTCCGGCCCTTCACATCTCTCCAGATCCCGGTTGACCCACTGTCCCCGGGCGCAGGCCATGTGGGCATCATGAAGTGTGAACACCACGGGAATGCCCAGGGCTTTGCCCAGGGAGACGGCTTCAAAACCCAGATGGGCCGCGTGATGCACGTGGACCAGGTCAATGGAGGCTCTCGTCAGCACCTTCCGCAGTGCATCGGTCACAGCCGGAATGCGCCAGGTGTCCTCAAAGACGGCGCTCGCCGGGATGGGCAAGCCCAGGGTCCACAAAGGAAAGCCGCTGCTCTCGTCGCAGGCGAGGGGGGAAGCGCGACCGCGATCCCGGGTAAAGACCGGTGCGCGTGTGGCCTGGGCCAAGGCCCCAACGTAGCGCTCACACCCTCCAGCCTCCGGTGCCAGGGGGGAGGCGTGGACCAGGTGGAGGACCCGCAGCCCGTTTGGGATCAGGCCTCTCCGTAGATGTCCAGAGCCCGCCGCCCCCCTGCGATCTCCTGCAGGCGATCATCGTAGTCATCGGAGATGTGGGCCACGTAGTTCAAGGTGAAGGAGAACGAGTCGAAGTCCAGGTTGCTGCCCAGAAGCGTGGCGGAAAACGACAGGGTGTTGTCCTCAAACAACAGAAAGGACCCAAAGAGAACTTCCGCGTTGAACCTCAGAATCCTTCGGACCAACCCCACGTTCGGGGTCACCTCCGTGAGGAGGGTCGAGGCAAACCGCACGAAGGTCTGGCCGTCTTTTTCAAAGAGATTGAGCATCACGGCGGTGGACCCGTACTTGAACAGATACATCCCGTCGTCGCGGCTGGAAGTGTCCAATCCCATGCGGGCCAGGAACGCGCGAACATGCGCGTCCAGCAGTTGCATTGCTTCGCTTGCCATCAAAGCCTCCGAGAAGGCGCGAATCATAGCAGGCCCGCCACCTGGCGGTACAGGGATTCAAGTTGGTCCATGTGTCCGTGCAGAGAGGGAGGCGGCCGCACATCCTCCCAACTTCTTCCAAGGGCCTCCTCCAGGGACTGGGCAAGGGCTTCCACATTTCCAGGGGGGTAAAGGAGTCCGTCGGTTCCGTGGTGCACCAGCTCGGGAATTCCACCGATGTCCGGCGCCAGAACGGGACAACCTGCGGCGCGGGCCTCCAAGATGACCAGCGGTGCGTTTTCGGGCCAGGTGCTGCCCAGGACCAGGGCGCGGGACTGGGCCAATCGCGCGGCAACCTCCGAGGGGGCGATCGGGGGTTTCACAAGATCTGCGGGAAGTGACTGGACATAGGCGGGATCGACCGGCGCTCCCACGATGGACAGGTCTGGAAGTCCTGGGTTTCGCGTTTGGGCCAGAGCGTGTGCTTCTGCGACCAGGTGGGCTCCCTTGTGGGGCACAAGACTGCCGAGGAAGAGAAACCCTTCTGGGTTTCTGGGCCCAATGCCCGGGTCCACCCCGTGGGGAAGGTGTTCTACATGGGGCAGCCCCTGGGCTTTGGCTGCATGAGCGAGCCAGCGGGAAGGCGCCACGATCCGGTCCATGTTTCGGTAGGCCGAAAGAAGAGCGGCCTGTCGGTCCGCAAAGTCCCCAAAGGTGGCGGGCGCGGGAGGCGGGCCTTGTAGGGCGAGTCCCCGAAGGGGCGCCGGCAACGAACGCCACAGGTTGTGCAGTCGGTCTGGATCCACCACGTTGGAGAGCCGGCCGGCGACCCTCGCCATGCGGTGTTCTGCCCTGGACCCCCTGGACCATTTTGCCACGCAAGAGATGCAGGCGTCGGGGGAGGGACCGGGGCAAGGGGCGATTCCTTCTTGCAGAAGGGTTCCACCCCGGGGGCACCAGGCCCAGGCATCGTGCAGGGTGGCCACCGTGGGGCAGGGAGGATCCAGGTGTGCCGATAGATACAGGAGGTGCTGCACGTGCACCACGTCTGGCGCGGCCTCCAGGAGAATGTCCTGGAGTCGGTTCTCCACCAGTCGGTCCCGCTCCGCCTGGCCCAGAGGCCGCCAGGGAAGGTTGTTCACGATTCTGTGCACCGGGACTCCGTCCACCTCCTCAGTCCACACACTTCCATGTCGTCGCCCGGGGGAGCGTGTGGCGGCGATGACCCCCACGTCCCATCCTCGTGCCTTCATGGCGGCGCTGGTCCGGGCCGCGTAGATCTCTGTGCCCGCCACTTCTCGGGGGGGATAGCCGTGGACCAGTTGCACAAGGTGTGGCACGTCTTCCAGGCTATCCGCCGTCGGCCGGGGGCGCCCCGCACTATCATGGGGGGGTGATTGCCGATGCCTTCCCCCTCCCCCCAATTCTCGTCATTGACGATGAGGAGAGCCTGCGTCACATGCTGCGCCTCATTCTGGAGCGTGCGGGGCACGAGGTGTTGGAAGCGGGGGATGGGCAGGAAGGGCTGGCCCGCCTGAAGGAGCGCGAGGAGCTGGCCATCGTCCTCTGCGATGTGCGAATGCCCCGCCTGGACGGTTTGGGCTTCTTGGATGCTCTGGCTGACGAGGAGCGCCGGGTCCACACCATTGTCATGAGCGCCTACGGCTCCATGGAGCTTGCCTACGACGCGGTGCGGCGGGGGGCTTGCGACTATGTGTCCAAGCCCTTCAAGGCGGACGAGATTCTCCTGGCGCTGCACAAGGTCCAGGAGAGGGAGCGCCTGGAGCAGGATCGGGCGCGGCTCTTTCATGAGAACCGTCGCCTCAAAGAAGAGGCCCGGGCGAGGGAGGGGGTCGCCGGCTTTCTGGGGTCAAGCCCGGCGGTGCGCGATCTCTTGGATACGGTGCGCAAGGTCGCGGTGTACCCCACCACCGTGTTGTTGACCGGTGAGAGCGGCACCGGAAAGGAGCTCCTCGCCCGGGGGCTTCACTCCTTGAGCAGCTGCTCGGATGGGCCCTTCGTGGCGGTGAACTGTGGGGCCATTCCGGAGAACCTGCTCGAGTCAGAGCTGTTTGGCCACGAGCGCGGCGCCTTCACCGGCGCCCACAAGTCCCGGCCCGGGCTGTTTGAGCAAGCGGACGAGGGCACCTTGTTGCTGGATGAGCTGGGAGAGCTGCCCCTCTCCCTGCAGGTCAAGCTCCTTCGGGTGTTGGAGACTCAGGAAGTTCGGCGTCTTGGTGGCAACGCAAACCGCCAGGTGTCCGTGCGGGTAATTGGTGCCACCTCCCGCAATCTCCGGGAGGCTGTGGCCAGCCGGACTTTCCGGGAGGACCTCTTCTACCGGCTCAACGTGGTCCACCTGGAAGTGCCACCGCTGCGGGAGAGGCGGGAGGATATTCCGTTGTTGGTGGACCACTTCACCCGGGAGCACGGGGCTCGACTGAACCGGCCGATTCCCCGGATTCGGGCGGACACCCTGTCAGCGCTGTGTACAGCCCATTGGCCGGGCAACGTTCGCCAGCTGGAGAATGCGGTGGAGCGGGCCGTGCTGCTGTGCGATGGAGAGGAGCTCACCCCTGAGTTCCTTCCGGCGGACGTGTTGGAAGCTGGGCCCGCGCTGGAGGATTCCGTGGACTTGTCTATCAAGCGCAGGGGCGCCCAGCTGGAGTCCGAGTTGATTCAACGGGCGCTTAGCCGAACCGGAGGCAACCGCACCAAGGCTTCTCGCCTGCTGGACATTTCCTACAAGGCGCTCCTCTACAAGATCCGGGATTACGGGTTGGACGAGAGTTCATGAGGCCGGGGGTATCGGGACTGGTGCTGGTGACGGCGCTGGTGCTCGGGTGCGGGGTCGAGGGCCAGATCGCCCGGGCTGAAAAGGCGCTGCAGGCCTCCAACCTGGAGGAGGCCGAGCGGCGCTATCGACGGGTCCTGGACAAGGACCCGGATCGCATCGAAGCCCTGTATGGTCTGGGATGGGCCTACCACCTGGAAGGGAAGACGGCTTCCGCCCGTGACTGGTTTGTCCGGTGTCGTCGTGTAGCGCCAGAGGACTACCGTGGAGAAAAGGGCCTCGGTTCCATCGCCCTCGCCGAGGGAAACCTGCGGTTGGCGGAGCAGCACTTCCAAGCAGCGCTGGCCCTGGCTCCCGAGGAGCCGTCCGTCCTCAACTCCCTCTCCCTGACTCACATGGCTGGCCGGCGCTATGAAGAGGCTCTCGCACTGCTGGAGGGGCTGGTGTCTGCCACGCCGCATCGGGGGGAGTACCGCTTGAACCTCGCAGAAGCCCAGTACCGCCTGGCCCTCTACGAGGAAGCTCTCCAGAGTGTGGATGAAGCGCTGGGACGGCAGATTCGTGAGCTTCGCTTCAAGGCGCTGCTTCTTCATCTGCGTGCCCGCACCCTCCTCGCCATGACCTCAGGTCGGCTGGATCCTGCGGATTGCGCTGGCACCCTGCCTCCCATTCTGGCCTGGTTGGATCGCGCGGGGCGGGACCTGGATCGAGCGGAGGATGTGGGAATCCCGTCGGAAGAGCTGCTCCAGGTGCGCCACAAGCTCCACCGGAGACGCAGCATTCTGGCTGAGACCTGCCCGGTCCCGGCCGTCGGGGGTTCCGGCGAGAATTAGGAAACTTTTGCCCAACAGTGGCGCCTTTTTTCCCAATCCCGCCAGGGAGGCTCCCTGAGAACCATCTGTTTCCGTGCGCTTAATGCTGGTGTGATTCTTGCTTAATGGACTTAAGATCTGTGCAAGGAGAGTGTGGACAGTGCGTCGATCGAATTCTCGTTCGGGTGTGACCATCATTGAGATCACCATGGTGGTGTTGTTGCTGGCGGTTTTGGCCGGCATCACCCATGGGTCGCTTCGGGAATTGCTGCCCCGGTACCGCATGGTGCAGACCGCCAAGGACCTGCGAAATGACATTCATTCCTTGCGCTACACCGCCATTGAGCAAAGCAAGGAAGCACGGGTGCTCCTGGTCAGCTCGGACCCGGACTGGTCCGTGGCCGGACCGGATTCTGCGGGGGAATGGTGGCTGCAGGTGGGAAACAAGGGGCTCCGTTCCAATGTCTGGGACACGTTGCCCGCGGACATGGAGTTGGACGGCACCGATGACTCGACGGCTCGCGGAACCGTGAGCATCGGCCGGGGCGGCCAAGACAACGCGCTGGGGGTCAGTCTCAAGCCCTGGGGGGCGATTTCCGGGCCGGGCACCAGCAACCTTGATGCCATTGTGTTCTCCCCGCGCGGGTACGTGATCAACCCCGCCAGCGACTTTGATGCAGACGGCTACATCACCCTCACCCTGGTCAACAAGAACGCAACGGGCATCGATGACTCCGTGGCGCTGCGAATCGCACGCTCGGGCATGGTGCGTCTCGAATCCTCCCTGGGAGTGGATGAGATGGGGTCTGGTGCTGGGGTGGCCCAGAATTCAGAGAGGGGTTCATGAGCCGTCGCCGTGGCTTCACCCTGATCGAGGTGTTGATCGCTACGTCCCTGCTTGGTTTTTCCCTGGTGGTGATGTTCGGGTTTCACACCCAGGCCGTGCGCAGCAACATGCACGCCCGCAAGCTGACGGACTGTGTTTACCTGGCTCAGGGACAGCTGGAGGAGCTCCTCTCCCTCTCCTGGACCAAGACCTCCGGTCGCCCGGACGACCTCAAGGACGGAGATGGCTCGACGGATACCTGGGGCCCCCTGTACCACCCGAGCCTCGGCCTGTTGCCCTCGGCGCTCAACTCCAACGGAAAGACCACGTCCCCTTCGGGGCAAGCCGCGCCCAACTACTTCCTCACCTGGGAGGTGGACACCATGGACGCCAGCCGTGACACATGGGTCCGCCTGAGGGTCCGGTGCACCTACAAGGACAACACCTTCAACCGCTATCGGGGCACCACTGTCGCCACCTACCGCTACCGGGATGAAGATGCATAGACCCCTCCAAAACTCCCTGCGGTCTGGTTTCACGATGCTGGAATTGTTGGTGGCCGTGACTCTCTCCACCATCGTGGTGGCTGGGCTCTACGGGGTGTTCACCATCCAGTCCCGCCAGCTGATGTTCCAGGACACCCAGATGTCCATGCACCAGAACCTGCGTTTCGCGGCGGACATCTTGAGCCGCACCATTCGCCAGGCCGGCTATGGCACCGGCGGCGCCACCCGGGGCCTGCTTGGATACGACTACGGCGCGAACTCTACATCCAGCGCCTACACACTTCCGGCGGTAATCGCCTCGGATGGGGGCACAGGTGCCCCGGATGCCATCACCCTGGTCTACGCGGAGCCGTCCATTGAGATGAACACCATGGTCACGACCGTGGAGCCCTGTTCTACCTCCAACCTGACCTTCGACATGTCGGCCCGCAATTACGGCTCGCTGATCGACAACTACTCGGCGTCCGAGATGATCATGTGCTGGGACTATGCCCCTTCTGGGGGCATCAAGTCCTACCTTTGGAAAATCACCACCGCAGGAAACTCCAGCACCGGCAAGATCGGCGTGGCCTCCAACTCCGGCAACTACTCGGACTTTGATGCCAGCTGCAGCACCACCGACAATCTTCCCCCCATCATGAGCTGCTCCCGGGCCACGGTGGTGACCTACTACATCGACTCCAACGGGACCGATGGAATCGGTCCCGGTTCGTCCAAGCATCCGGTGCTGATGATGGACCTGAACTACACGTACCTGACCTCCGGGGCAGCGGCGGACGATGTGCCCCTGGTGGATGACATCGAGGACATGCAGTTCGAGTACTGCGCCAAGAACACCGACTGCAGCACCGAGTCCAACTGGCTGGATTCCCTGGCCTTGGACAGCAACAGCAAGTACCAGGGCCAGTCGCTTTGGATGGTGCGGGTGAGTCTGCTGGCCCGAACCCCCCGGGAGGATGTACGGGATGAGCACAGCGAGACCCGTCCCGGCCTGGCAAACCGAAGCGCGGCAAGCACCTCCGACGGATACCACCGGCAGATCCTGAATACCCAGGTTGCCATCCGAAATCTTAGGCTACTCTAATGGCGGTCATGGCTTCTCCTCCCCGATTCCGCCACCTCCGGGCGCTCCTGTCTCGACACAGGGGGCCTGCCCTGTCTCGACGCCGGGGGGCGGGACGCGCTGGGTACGTCATGTTGATCGCGCTGATTCTCATTGCGCTTCTGACGGTCCTGGGTACTACCACGCTCTCCCTGGCCGGCGTGGATCACCGCATCGCCATCTACAACCGGCACCACATGGTCATTTTCAATGCCAGCCACGCGGGCACCGTGCACGCCCGCAACAAGCTGGAGACCAAGAACCCGAAGAACGAAAACATGGACAGCGCCGGCGACACCTGGCCGGAGTTCGTCCAGAAGGCCGATGGGGACACCAAGTTCGGGGGCATCAGCTTTGCCCAGAATCTGGGGGTTTATTGGGTGGAGGCCATCTACCAGAAGTGCGCCAACCCGCCCCCTGGATACTCCACCGAGGCGGGCCGCCAACACTTTCGTTCGGATTTCTGGAACCTGGAGTCTTCCGCCCGGATGCAGAATTCCAGCTATGTAAGCCTCAACGAGACCCAGTCCATGACCATCGCCACCGTGCGCAAGGTCGTCCATGGGTCCTGCAAGATTCGATGATGTCGTCCGCTTCTCCCCTTTCCCTGATCGTGCTTCTCGCTGGGGGCGGGACTGCGTGGGCCGGGTCGTCGGCCTCCGGGGAGGAGTTCCTCTCCACCTTTGAGGCGGTGCCTCCCAACGTGATGTTCGTGCTGGATCGCTCCACCATGATGAACAACGACTGTGGGGAGCTGGGAGACTCGGGAGACCCCACCTCCACGGGCACAACTTCTGGGCAGACCTGCTACGCCGCCGCCAAGAACGCCATCGACAAGCTGACCCAACACTTTGACTGGGCCTATTACGGGGTGGTGGGGACTGCGGACTCCGCCAACACAAATACGTTCTACGAGATCGCTCCTTTGGGTTCTTCCCACAGCGAGATCTCCGCGGCCTTGGCCAGCTCGGTGGCGGACGCCAGCGGCACGGACACCCGAAACTTCGCCGAGGTGCTCGGCGGTCTGTCTGACAACTACTTCACCCTCACCTCCACGGTGAGCTCTTCGGCCTCTTTCAGCAACGCCCCCATCTCCTACTGGTGCCAGGAGAGCCACGTCATCGTCATCGCGTCTGAGTTTCCCAACAACGACCAGTCCCCGACTGAGTACACCTCGTCCCTCTCCACCCGGGACGTGAAGTGCAACGCCCAGGGCATCACCACAGGGCCGGACCTGGAGTGCAAGTACGACAACGCGGTGCATGCCCTGTACAACCGGGATCACCGCTCGGACCTGGACGGCACCCAGAACATCACAGTGCACACGGTCTCCATCAAGGCCCGGGGCAACTCGGTGGCGGCCGACCTCTACGGAAACTCGGTGGACCGAATCAGCAACAACGGGATCTACAACGTGGCAAACCAGGGAAGCGAGGTCCTGGGGTCGCTGATGATGGTCATGTCCCAGATCCGCACGGGTTTCTTCAGTCGGTCCACCCCGGTGGTCAGCTCAGATGGCGCTTACCTGCTCTACGCCTTTTATGAGCTTGTGGGCAACGCGCGGGCCTCTTCCAGCAACGACGGGACCCTCGCAGAAGGGCACCTTCGTGCCTACGCCGTGGGCACCGACCCGACGGACACCACCACCTATGGCCAGGTGCAGTACGACGGTGACGAGACTTTTGGAGGCGCCATCTGGGATGCGGGGAACCTGCTGGTCTCTCGGCCCGTTGTGGCCAGCGAGTCCCAGCCGGATGACCGGGATGGACTGGGGCAGCGGGACATCTACACCTTTGTGCCAGAGATGATGGCGCTGACCAGCACCGCCATCTACTCGGAAGCCCGCAGCGACCACCGCATGGGGTTTGACTACGAATTCGTCACCTCCCTGGTGGGATACTCCTCGATTCTGGACAACTTTCTGAAGGTGGATGCCACGGACACGGCCTATGACCTGAACGATGATGACGCGGTGGACACCGACGACATGCAGGCCCTGGTCAACTTCGCCCGGGGTCTTCCCAGCGCGACCTTCCGCTACCTGGGCAGCGAGCGTGGCTACTGGAAGCTGGCAGACTCCCCCCACTCGGTGCCGGTGGTGGTCACGGCCCGAGACGATGTCTTCACGACGGACTCGTCCTACCGCGCATTCCTGGCCAAGGAGGAGGCCGCGGGCGTGCCCGACATCGTGCTCATCGCGGCCAACGACGGCATGCTGCACGCTTTTCGTTTGAAGGACGATCCCACCACCAGCTGCACCACCTACAACTCGGGTCTGGGATCAGACGAGGACTGCAACGAGGCAGGGGAGGAGCTCTGGGCATGGATGCCCGCCTATGTGCTGTACCGGGATCCCGGGGAGACCTGGTCCGGTCGGCTCCTGGACCTCATGTGGTACGGGCGCACTTTTCTCTTCGACGGGTCCCCCGTGGTGGAGGACGTGTGGATCGATGCGGATGACGACGGCGTCAAGAAGGCCAACGGCACGGAGTGGCACCGGATCGTGGTCGTTCAGCAGGGCAAGGGTGGCCCGGTCTCCCTGGCCCTGGACATCACCAACACCCAGGCGCCTGAGTTTCTCTGGGAGCAGACCAACACCAGCGACTACTCCGCCATGGGGTACACGGTGTCCCGTCCGGTCATCGCGAACGTCTACGACGCGGAGGATCTGACAGACACCCGGGACAGGTGGGTGGCCATGTGGGGTGCGGGCCGGGCGGTGCCCAACGCAAGCTCCGCGTCGTACTACAAGAGCTCCGAGCCGAACCTCTATATGTGGCATGTGAGCAAGGACTACTGGGGCACGGCCGCCAAGAGCTTTGCGGTGACCGGGTCGAACGCGAGCGCCCTGCACCCGGGACATGGCAGCTATGGCTCGAGCCTGGACACCGATGGAGACGGCGCGTATGAGTACGCCTACATCTCTGGGGCCATCGCGGCGGTGGATGCAGACTCGGATGGGGACGTGGACGTTTTGTATTTCCCCGTCACGGTCTCCTATGAGCCCGGTGACATGAGCGATCCAGATGGTAACGGCACCTCGGGGCTCGCAGACGTGGCGGATCCTGGGCACACCTGGATGTACAAGGCCATCCTGGATGTGACCGACCTGGACGACCCCACCTGGTGCAAGTTCTACGATCCCCAGTCCTACATCTCTGTCCGGCCGGAGGTCTACTACGCAGCCACCACCTCGTGGCATGCGGATGGCAGCCTGGGTGTGTATTGGGGCACGGGCACGCCCTATTCCCGCACCACATCAGACTACGGGTGGTTCTTCGCCATGAAGGACAACAGCCCCAGATCCTGCGCGGAGGCGTCCCCGATCACGGATTGCGCCGCCTACGGGGCCTACAAGCTCGATGCCGGAGAGGGGCTCACGGGAGACCCGGTCGTGTACGCGGGCACGGTCTACTTTTCGACCTATGTGCCGGACACGGATGACCCCTACTGCACAAAAGGCAAGGGCCGCATCTACGGTTTGGCCTTCGATGACTGCTCGGACAGCATCGACACGGATGGAGACGGCGTGGCCTCCAACGACCCGGCCTACCTGGAGGTGGATGGTTATCCCTCGGCGGTGTCGGTCTCAGATCAGGGCACCATCTTCTACGGCACGTCCAACCCGGACACAAGCCAGTCCGGTGCCAACGCTGTGGGCCAGATCACCGCCCAGGGCGACCCCTTCATGGGGACGACGACGATGGGGTTGCGCGAGGTTTTCTAGGAGGCTGTAGCGCATTGCTCCCGTCGACTGGCTTGCCCACGCAATTCCAGACACTTCCGCTCGTCGGTCACATGTCCAGACATGTTCCCTCCTCCCGTAAGCACCTGTAATCACATGTGCGGCGCCATTCTCGGTCCGCAATGCGCTACAGCCTCCTAGACCGGATATTTCACCAGGCTACGAAACGCGGAAGCCCAGCTCGGCCAGCTTTTCCACCAGGTCCGCTCGAGAGAATGGCTTGACCAGGTAGTCGTTGGCCCCCTGCTCCAGGGCTTGGATCATGTCGTCCAGCTCCCCGCGGGTCGTGACCATGAGCACCTTCATCTTTTTCAGGCGACCTTCCTTCTCCAGGCGCTGGATCAACTGCAGCCCGTTCATCACGGGCATGTTCCAGTCCACCAGCGCCAGGGATACCTCCCCTTCCTGGAGACGTGTCAGGGCCATTCGGCCGTTGTCGGCTTCCTGGACATCGAAGCCCAGCCCCTCCATGACCCGTCGAATCTCCATGCGGACGGCGCGGGAGTCGTCGACAATCAGGACGGACTTCTTGCTGCTGCTTGTCTTTCGATTGAAAAAGCTGACCATGTGATTCCATAATCCGGGTGCTGGGGACAGGCCACGCATTGTGCAAAGCGCGGGTCAGTCTGCTTGTCTGGCCTCCTCACAGCGGCGGAGGTTTTCCGTGGCTGCCGGGTTTCCGGGATCCCCTGCAAGAACCCCCTGGAAGGCTTGCACGCACCGGCCAAACTCGCCTCTTCTCGCATAGACGAGGCCCATTCCGGCGCGGGCTTGCCAGTGGCTGGGGTCCAGGAGGATCGCCTCCTGAAAGGCTGTGGCGGCCGCATCGATCTGGTCCACTTCGTAGAAGGCCTTTCCGCGTAGCGAGTGGTGCAGGGCGGAGGGCGCCTGTGTGGCCGCCAGGGAGGCCTCCACCAGAGCGCGGGTGGGCTGGCCCATTCCCAGGTAGAGCTGGGAGAGCGCTGCGTGGGGGGCGGGCTGGTCCTTTTCGGCAAGTTGGGAGCTCTTTCGAAGGTGCTCCTCGGCCTCCACGAACCGGCCTTCCTGGGAGAGGAAGACCCCCAGGTTGTAAGCTGCGCTCCACTCGGCTGGGTTTCGTTCCCGAGCGGTCACGAGGTATCGCTCCGCCTCTCTTGGCTTGCCTCGTTGTATTGCCACGCGGGCGAGACCGTGCAGGGCATCCACCCGGCCCGACTCCACCCGCTGCGCTGCGGAGAAGGACTCGGCTGCCCGTGCGAGGTTTCCCTGTGCGAGGAGGGTCTCCCCCTGGAGGGTGAGCAGGGCGGGGGATTGGGGATGCAGAAGCTGGGCGGTGGCGAGGCTTCCCTGGGCACGCGTCCAGGCGGGGCTGGCTGGGCCTTCCACCACGCCCTGGGCAATCGCCTTGCGCGCGGCATCCAGGTAGGGGGCAATGACCGGCTCCAGGGCCCGGGCCCCGCCGGTCTGCTCCAGCAAGCGCCGGCTGTTTTCGAAGACCTCCTTCATGTCTCCGCTGGTGGTCTGGGAGAGGAGCTTGAGAAAGCTCTGTTGGGTCTTGGCACGGGCGGAAAGAAGCTCCAGGACCGCGTCGGACGTGTCCTCCTCCAACAGCCCGGCGGGCCCACGCACCTGGTCGTGGAGCAAGGGGAGAAGCAGGGAGGGACGCTTGTGCAGTCGGCTTCCCAGGCCCAGGGGGCGGCTCTTTTCCTTTTCGGAGGCCACCTCCATCAGCAGGTCATTCCCTGTCAACACCCGGTCGGCAAGGTCCAGTGGCGATCGAATGTCCAGCTCGGCCAGGGGGAGGGATCCCCGCTCATAGGCCTCAATGAATGCGTTCCAGGAAACGGCGGGATGCCCCCGCCAGCCCGCAAGAAGCACCTGGTCGGCGCCGTTGGGAGGCAGCAGAACCCAAGGGTTGTCAAAAGCGCCGCTGAAGTCCCGAATCAGCCCCCGAAACCGCTCCTCTTCCATGCGTGTGACGGTCGCCACCAGCAGGTACAGCCCGTTCTCTCCAAGGGCGCTCCATCGACGCTGGAATTGGGTTGCATCAGGAAGACCACCCGCAGCATCGAGCCAGGGAGTGCGTGATACTTCCAGCACCAGGTCCCATGCGGCTTGCGACTGGAGCCTCACCTCAAAAGCTGCCCGTTCCAGGTGTACTGCGGGGTGAAGCAGGGTCTCCAAGAGGTCTGGATCCAGCGCTGCTTGCTGGCGAATCCCATCGACGTTCCGGGTCACCACAGACACCCGGGAGAACCCCTGCAGGACGAGGCCGGCGGCCAGGTGGCCCAGGCTGTCACCGGCTACCAGCGCGTCCTTTCGGCCGGTTGCCAGCGCGGCCGCAAGGTGCGGTGCCAGGGAGTCCGCTGCCACCGCACGGCTGCCCGGCTGGACCCGGGTACCCTCCAAGTCCAACCGAAGGCCGGACTTGGAGACTCGCACGAGACTGGCGCCCCCCGGTCCCCAGGAGACCGCAGCCTCCTCGCCGACCACCTGGACCTGCCCGCGGGCAGGCGCTGTGGTCTCCCCCAGCCAGGTGGCTCTCCCTTCTCCCAGCTCTGTCGCTGGAACGAACCCGGAACGCATTCCCACAAAAACGGCAGCTGCAAGCACCCCTGCGCTGGCAAGACGACGGCGTCCGGTGCCACGACGAAGGGCCCCGGGCGCAGAGGCGACCAAGGCCAGGACCACCAACCAGGTGCCGGTTTCTGCACCAGATCTGACGCCGAGCCAGGCACCGACCGCTGCAGCCACAGCGGCCAAGGGGGCGCAATTGTGGGCCCTGCGAACCCAGGTTCCAGTTGCCCAGCCCGTGGGGACGGCGAGAAGAACAGTCATTCCCTGGAGGAGATGGCGTGGGTCTTCCACTCCGGCAGCGGGCTGCAGAATCCGCCAGCTCTGGGCAGGCAAGAGGGCGAGCCCGATCCCGCTGACGAGCGCTGCCCCCCCCAACCAGCTGGCTGCTGCGCCTCGGGAGATCGAGGGCGAGGTGACCGCCAGGGAGAGCCCTGCCCAAGCCAATGTGGCTGCCAGAAACAAGGAGAGACCTTCCGGAGTGGGGTCCAGGTTGGCGCGACAGGCATTCCAGGTGGCGGTGCCCAGGGCTGCACATGCGCCGATTCCGGCGGCATCGATACTCCAGTTGTGGGTCGGTCGCCGAGAAGCTCCGGCGAGACCCAGAAGAACGGCGGTCGAGAGCACGACAGCCGACGGGAGAACGCCAGCGAACCAGACCCCGATTCCTGCGGTGAGAAGAGAAAGGGGGCTTGCGGACAAGGCCCCGAGGCCCACACCCCAGGCGCCTCCGGCGAGGAGCCCGAGGAGTCCAGCAGCCAGCTCAGAATCGCTGGAGAAAACACCCACGAGGACCATGTCTCCCGCCGCTACCGTAGAAAGAAGGGCGCCGAGCGCCAGCGCTACCGCCCGTGTTTTGAAATCTTCTCGGTGAAAGAGGGCGCCGATTGCCCACCCGAGGGCCATGGTTGCAAGCCACTGCACAAGCTCGCCAGGGGCTGCCCCGAGCAAACGGGGAAGAGTCGCCAGCCCGACACCCAGTGTGCCTCCAAGAGCCAGGGTGCGCGTCCAATGGAGACCCATGGTCAAGAGCATACCTCCAGCGCAGCCTTCATTGACCGATGTTGCACCTCTCTGGTATCTATTTTGGGTTGGGTTCCCTTCATTTCAATGGGGTGGTGTGCCGACGAGTTGAGAAAACGCTGATAGAAACGCGCAAGAGGACAGAGCAGAAGCAGCAATTGTGTGAACCCCTGGGGGTTTGCGCCGTGTGGGGAGAGGTCCCCACCGGAGACAAGCAGACGGAATAGCAGATGGCCCTCTTTCAGAAAAAGACCCATACCATCGGACTTGACATCGGCTCGAGCTCGGTGAAGCTCGCCGAATTGGAGCAAGACCTCAAGGACGGGACCTGGCACCTTAGGAATTTCGGGATGGCCAGTCTGCCCCCTGAGGCCATTGTCGATGGCGCGATCATGAACACAAACGTAATCGTGGATGCGATTCGCGAGCTCGTGGGGCACCACAAGATCAAGACCCGGGAGGTGGTCTGCTCCGTTTCGGGGCACTCGGTGATTATCAAGCGCATCAATCTTCCCCTCATGACCCCCGATGAGTTGGATGAGTCGATTCAGTGGGAGGCCGAGCAGTACATTCCCTTTGATATCAACGATGTGAACATCGATGTGCAGATCCTGACGGAAGAAGGGGATGAAGCTGGGCAGATGGAGGTGTTGCTTGTGGCTGCCCGGAAGGATCTCGTGAATGAGTACGTGTCCATCGTGCAGGAGGCCGGGTTGACGCCCTCCATTGTGGATGTGGATGCGTTCGCGGTGGAGAACATGTTTGGCGTGAACTACACGGAGATCGCCCCGACGGTCGCGCTCGTGAACATCGGGGCCAGCAACGTGAACATCAACGTGCTGGAGCAAGGGGTCACTGCATTCACCCGGGACGTGGGGATTGGCGGTCGCCAATTCACCGAGGAGATTCAGCGCTCCCTGAACATCTCCTATGAAGAAGCCGAATCCATGAAGGTGGGAGGTTCCGAGGAGGATACCGCTGCTGTGGTGCCGGAGGAGATCGAAAACGTCCTCGCGGCCACCGCCGACAACCTGGCCACGGAGATCCACCGCTCCCTGGACTTTCACCTGTCAGCCTCCAGTACTCAGTTGGAGCGCATTTACCTGTCGGGTGGGGCTGCCAGGACACCGGGCTTGGCCCGCGCCATCCAGGAGCGCACCCAGACCCCCATTGAAATCGCAGACTCCTTCCGGCGCATCGAAATCGATGAGCGGGAGTTCAACCCCAATTTCTTGCGGGATGTGGCGCCCCAGGCCGGTGTGGCCGTGGGACTTGCCCTGAGGAGACTGGGCGACCGATGATCAGAATCAATCTACTCCCGATTCGCGTCTCCAAGAGAGAGGCAGCGGTACGCCGCGAGCTTGCGTTCGGCGGGATTGGATTGTTGGGCACGCTCTTGGTGATCGGCAGCTTCCAGATGCTGCTCCAGGGAAAGGTGGCGGACGTGCGGGCGCGAAATGCCCAGATTCAACAGGAGATCGACACCCTGAAGAACGTGGTGGCCCGGGTCGACGAGGTAGACGTCTTGCGCCAGGAACTTCAGCGGAAGCTGGATGTCATTGGATCCTTGAAAGCTGCCAAGTCAGGCCCGGTACACATGCTGGATGAGATCTCCAGCGCCACGCCTGAGAAGCTCACCATTCTGAGCCTTCGTGAGGAGCGCCAGCACCTGAACATCACGGGCTACGCAGTCTCCAACGAGGTGATCTCCCAATTCCTCTCCAAGATGGAGCTCTCCGAATGGTTTGACGAGGTCTACCTCATCGAGATCGACCAGGAGGAACAGGACGGGTACAAGCTGAAGACCTTTTCCATTACTGCCCAGCTCGTGTTGCCCGGGCAGGAAGCTGTGGAAGAGGAAGAAGAGACCACAGGCCGCAAAGGCCGGAGGCGCAGGTAATCCATGGATTTCCACGTCCTCCTTGAGCGTCTCTCCAAGCTGCCTCGCGCGCGGCGCTATGGGTTGATTGCCCTAAGCTATGTGTTGGTGCTCGCCGTTTTCTGGGCGCTGTTCTGGAACCCGGCCTCTGAAAAGCTGTCTGTGTTGGAGACCGAGACGTCTACGCTGGAGGCAAAGCGCACCCAGGTGCGGATTCGTGCGGCGGATCGCGACAAGTTTGAAGAGGAACTGCAGAACCTCACCAACAACCTGAAGAATGCCCTCAAAGAGCTTCCCAACAAGCGTGAGATTCCCGACCTTCTCAAGCGCATTTCCCTTGTGGGCAACAAGGTGGGACTCGAGGTCCAGAAGTTCCAGCCACTTCCCGAGCGCCTCATGGAGTACTACGCCGAGGTGCCCGTGGCCCTGGAGGTGATGGGTACCTTCCACGAGGTGGCCATGTTCTTCGACCAGCTCTCCAAGCTGGGTCGAATCGTGTCGGTGCATGGTGTCAACATCACCGAGCCGGAGGAACGTGGGGGCCATGTGGAGCTCTACGTCTCGGGCAATGCCGTCACGTACCGATTTCTCTCTGATGAAGAGAAGGAAGCCAACGATGCCAAGGCCCGTGGGCCGCGGGGCGGACGAAAGGGCGGGGGACACTGATGCAACGCCTGTGGCTGCTTCTTTTCCTCTCTCCTTTGGTGTTCCTCGGAACGGTCTCTTGTGGGGGTGACGAAGAAGCCGTGGAAGAGGCCCCTGCGGCAGACGGCCAGGCTGCCAAGAAGAAAGGGGCGGCCAAAGAAGAGGGCGCGGGAGAAGATGAGCGGCCGTCCCTGGCCGGCGAGCCGGTGGTCGCGGGTACCTTTGTCTACAACCCCATCGGCAAGAGGGATCCCTTCCGCAGTTTCATTTCAGGGAGGCTGGACGAGGAAATTCGGGCGCCCACGCCGCTGCAGCGCTTTGACATTGAAGAACTGCTTCTGGTGGGCATTGTTTGGGGAATTGACCATCCCCGCGCGTTGATCGCCGACCCGGAAAAGACCAGTCATGTGGTCGAACGGGGCACCTACATTGGAAAGAACTGGGGGAAGGTCTCGGAGATCACCAGCCGCGCGGTGGTGATAACCGAGGAGTACCAGACCATCGAAGGGGAACTGGTGACCGAACAGGTCGTCATGAACCTGCCCATTGAGGATGATTTCTAGGGGAGCACAGAGTGGCCCCCGAGGAGCAACGAATGCAGATTCAAACCACAATGCGCCGCATGGCGGGATGGGCGCTTATCGCCGCTGTAGGCGCGAGCACGCCGCTCATGGGGCAGGAGGCAGAGATTGCGGTGACGGGTGTGGCTGCCACAGATTCCGGGGTGGAGATCCTGCTCTCGGACTTGGTGGACGCGGGCTCAGTCAGTGCCTTTGTGCTGGAAGAACCGGCCCGCGTGGTGGTGGACATTGTGGGCGTGGCGAAGGGCGATGCCCCCACGGCTGTGGACGGAGAAGGGCTGGTGCGCCGCATTGAGGTGTCTGACTTTGCGGAGGACGATGCGCGGATTGTGCGTGTCAGCATCCAGTTGACAGAAGCGGCCACCCACGAGCTGATCGTGGAGGATGACCGGGTCTTTGTCGGCCTCTTCGAAGGCGGAGCGGAAGACAGCCTGTTGGCGGCCCTCGGCGACTCTTCGGACGCAGTGGATGAGGGGAAGACCCTGGATCACAGTCGCGGCGTGTCCGAGGGGCCAGGAACTCCCTCTGGACCGAAGAAGGTCTCCGGGCTGGCCCTGGCATCTCTTGACTTTATTGACGGCGACACCGTGTCGCGGGTGGTCTTGGCGACCACGCAGTCCGTGGACTACGTGTCCAGCCAGCCCGAGCCCAACCTTGTGGTGCTGGACATTCCTGGAGCCACGGTGCCTCGCTCCTTGCAGCGGGTCCTGGATACCTCCAGGTTTGTGGCGCCTGTGCGCATGGTTCGTGCCTATGCCACCCGCAGCGGGGCGCGTGTCGCTGTCAGTCTTCGCGAGAACACCCCCTGGAGCGTGAGCGCTGAGAAGGGTGGCCAGTCCGGGGGAAGCAACGTCCTCCACATCGACTTCAACGTGTCCGACGAAATGCAGGCCACCAGGAAGCTCGCCGCCCAGAGCTTCAGCGAAGTGGCGCCCTCGGATTCCTCGACCTCTGGGGGAGAGGGGTTGGAGGGGGCCTACACGTCGGAGACGCTCATTGGAGAAGCTGGACGCACCATGGATCCCCAAGCGGTCTTCGGGACAGGCCGCGGCGCAGACAGCCCGGCAAGTCTCTTGGGTGGAATCTCCGGGTTTACCTTTGACTCGGGCACGGCCAGCCAGAGCCAGTGGCAAGGACGTCGCATCAACATCGACCTGGTGCAGGCTGACATCCACTCGGTCTTCCGCCTGATCTCTCACGTGTCAAAGCTGAACATCGTGTCCGGAGATGATGTCTCCGGTACGGTCACCGTGCGCTTGGTGGATGTGCCTTGGGACCAAGCGTTTTCGGCCATTCTGCAGGCCAAAAGCCTCGCCGCCCAGCGCTTTGGCAACATCGTGCGCGTGGCGCCCATTGAGACCATCAAGACCGAACAGCAAGCTGCCCTGGAAGCTGCGCGGGCCCGAGAGGAGCTGACGCCACTTCAGATTCTGATCCTCCCTCTGAACTATGCCAAGGCAGACGAGGTCAAGGAGCAGATTGAGCCGCTTCTCTCCGCGCGTGGTTCCATTGAGGTGGACACCCGGGCCAACCAGATCATCGTCAAGGAGACCGAAGAGCGCCTGGCACAGATTCGAGAGCTGATTCGCAGCCTGGACAAGGCCACGCCCCAGGTGCTCATTGAGGCGCGGATTGTGGAGGCCAACTCCCGGTACTCCCGCTCTCTCGGGGTCCAGTGGGGAGGCGAACTCAACGCTTCCGCAGCTACGGGCTACACCACGGGCTTGTTCTTTCCAAGCAGCGTTGGCGTGTCCGGCGGTGTGGATCAAAGTGGTGCAGGTACCAGCATCTTCTACAGCCCTGGCTCGGATAACCTCGCCGTGGATCTTCCCTCGGACGGCTCCAACGGCTCCCTGGCGTTTTCTCTTGGAAGCGTCCCCGGACTCGTCAACATCGATGCCCGCCTGTCTGCCATGGAAACCGACGGCTGGGGGGAGATCGTTTCGTCCCCGCGCATCCTGACCTTGGACAACACCTCGGCCACAATCAAGCAGGGTGCTCGGATTCCTTTCCTCTCCACCTCGGCAGGTGGAACGCAGGTCCAGTTCGTGCAGGCTGCGCTTGAATTGTCAGTGACGCCGCACATCACCTCGGACGACAAGATCTTCATGGAGATCAACATCGAGAACAACCGGCCGGACTTCTCGACAGTCATCCAGGGCCAGCCGGGTATCCAGATCAAGGAAGCCCAGACAGAGCTCCTGGTATCGGACGGGGACACAACGGTTATCGGCGGCGTGTTTTCCACAGAGCAAGGCAAGTCCATCAACCGGGTGCCGGTTCTGGGCAAGATCCCCTTGCTGGGCAAGCTCTTCCAGAGCCAGACACGGAACACCTCCCGCAACGAGATGCTGGTGTTCGTGACGCCGCGCATTGTCACCGAAGCGGTGAGTTCCAACTGACTTTGACCTCCCTGGTGCTCGTGGGTTTCATGGGCGTTGGCAAGAGCACCGTTGGGTCAACTCTGGCGCCGCGGCTGGGGTTGCCCTTTGTGGACCTGGATGACCTCATCGTTCAACGAGAGGGGCGAAGCGTAGCGGACATCATTCGCCAGGAGGGAGAGGCAGCTTTTCGTCGACTGGAGGCGGAAGCGCTGGACACGGTGTTGTCCGGCCCCCCTGTGGTGTTGGCTTGTGGGGGGGGGGCGCCCTGCCAGCGCGGGACCATGAACCGGCTCAAGCAGTTTGGACACGTGGTGCACCTCTTCGCACCGATCGAGTTGCTACAAGGACGGGTAGGAGGCGCCCAAAGCCGGCCTCTGTGGGATGAAAGTGTGGAAGCTCTCCATGCTTCCCGGCAGGCACACTATGAGCGGGCCCACCACCAGGTGGACGTTTCAGGCACCGCGGAGCAGGTGGTGGAGCAGATCTGGAGGTGGCTCGATGCCTGACACGGTGTCCGTCTCTCTGGGGCAGAGATCGTATGAGATCTCCCTGGGTCGGCTGGACGCTCTTGGACCCGGGTTGTCGGAATGGATTGGAGATCCAAGGCCCTGTGTGGTCGTGACCAACCCCGTCGTTGCGGCGTTGCATCTCCAGGCGCTGGTGGAAGGATTGGAGAACGCGGGCTGGGCGCCCTCCGTGGTGCATGTTCCGGACGGTGAGATGGCCAAGTCCCTCGCCCATTTCGAAACTCTCGCCGAGAAGATCCTGGCCCTGGGAATCGATCGGAGCACGCCGCTCCTTGCGTTTGGGGGAGGGGTGACCGGGGATCTGGCTGGATTTGCGGCTGCCACGCTGCTTCGGGGCTTGCCCTGGGTCCAGGTCCCCACCACCTTGCTGGCCATGGTGGATGCGTCTGTGGGAGGCAAGACCGCCGTAAATTCCCATGCGGGCAAGAACCTCGTGGGCGCCTTTCACCAGCCTCGAGGGGTGTGGGTAGACGTGGAGGTCCTTCGCACGCTTCCTTTGGAGGAGGTTCGTTGTGGCTGGGGGGAGGTGATCAAGCATGCCTTTCTCGAGGGAGAGGATGCCGTTGGATGGCTGGAGGGGCTGGCCCCAGCACTTTTGGCGGGGGATCGGGGCGCCCTGGAGGAGGCGGTGCGACGATGTTGCGCCTTCAAGGCCGGTGTGGTCGAAGAGGACGAGCGGGAGACCGGCCGGCGTGCAATCTTGAATTTGGGCCACACGGTGGGACACGCCCTTGAGAAAGTTGCTGGCTACGGGGTCCTGGGCCACGGGCAGGCTGTGGGGATTGGCATGGTGGCGGAGGCCCGGTTCGGGGTGGCCGAAGGCTGGGTGGAGTCGGGTATACCCTCCAGAATGGAGGCCGTTCTTACGCGGTTTGGGCTTCCAATTCGGGCGGCCAACCTCTCGTTGGAAGCGCTGCAAACCGCTGTGATCGTAGACAAGAAGGCCCGGCGTGGTACACTGGTGCTGCCACTGGTTGCGGCCGTGGGCGAGGTGTGCCTTCGCGAGGTGCCCCTGAAAGCCCTGAAACAGGCCTTGGTCCTGGCTCTGGAGGAGACAGCATGAAACTCCCAATCCTGTTGGCGGTGGTGTCGACCACGCTGGGGTGCCTCGTGGGCCCAAGTGGGGTCGAGGCTCCGAGTTTTACCAAGATTACGCCTCCCGAAGATGTGGAGTTGGCTTGGAACGTGGCCTACAACGAGGTGGACGACGGAATCGGTGCACTGATTCTGCTGGACTTCTTTGTCTTCAGCGGGGAGACCGGCCTGCCCATGGACAACATCAAGGTCGAGATTCTCACTTCCTGGGGCGGGGCCTACCTGATTCCCAAGACCGCCGTGAAGATCGTGCCGCCCCCGGAGGATCTGGACCTGGAAGACTGTGATGCCAATGCAGATGGCGCCATCGATGAGGACGCGCCGGATGCGTGTTCCTGGAATTGGGACACCAGTGGCGACCAGTATTTTGAGCTGGCCACGGAGTTCGCGGATGCGTACCATCCCAACTACATGGAAGCCAAGTCCAACGAGCACGGGGTGCTTCGGGTGTGGACCTACGTGGATGCCATGCCTATCAAGAGCGCGGACGAGTCCGGCAACTACAGCTTTGACGAGTTTGCTGTCTGGGCCAGTATTGGTCACATGAGCGCCGACGTGGCGATTGGTACCAGCACCGACTGATCCCACGCCCGGACCGTTCCACACCGTATGCGCATCCTTGTGCTCCATGGCCCCAACTTGAACCTGTTGGGCACCCGCGAAACGGAGACCTACGGGTCGCGTACCCTCGCGTCGATCACCGACGACCTGAATTCACTCGCAGCGGATCTCGGAGTGGAATTGGAACACTTCCAGAGCAACTCCGAGGGGGAGCTGGTGGATCGCATCCAGGCGGCGGCGACTCTGGACGGCGCCTTGCTGAATCCCGGGGCCTACACCCACACGTCTGTGGCTCTGCGGGATGCGGTGGCAGCGGTGGAGTTGGCATTCGTCGAGGTGCATCTCTCCAACATCCATGCCCGGGAATCCTTCCGTCGAACCAGCCTTCTCTCGGACCTGGCCATTGGGCAGGTGGTCGGGTTCGGGCCATCAAGCTACACCCTGGGTCTGCGGGCGTTGGTCGAATCCCTGGCCCACTCGCAGGGGTAGGAGATCGAGATGGATCTGGATCGGATCGAGTCGTTGTTGAAGCTCCTCAAAGACGAGGGCATCGCGGAGTTTGAGTACTCGGAGGGGTCCGAGAACGATGGGTTCTCCGTGCGGGTGCACCTTGCGGGTGGCGCGGCCTCCGTGGCGTTGGCGCCTGTTGTAGCTGCGGCCTCCGCGCCCTCCCGTGAGGCCACGGCGGAGCCGGCGGCGACACCCTCGGATCCGGGTGACCACGAGGTGCAGTCCCCCATGGTGGGCACCTTTTACCGAGCGCCCTCTCCGGACGCCGACTCCTTTGTGCAGCTGGGGGACAAGGTCACGGAGGGACAGACTCTTTGCATTGTGGAGGCCATGAAGCTCATGAATGAGATCGAGGCCGACGCCACGGGAACCATCACGGCGATCCTTGTGGACAACGCCCAGCCGGTTCAGTTTGGCCAGGCCTTGTTCCGAATCAAGGCGGGATAGCCGTGTTTGAAAAGGTACTCGTCGCAAACCGGGGCGAGATCGCCCTCCGTGTCGTTCGCGCCTGCCGCGACATGGGCATCAAGACGGTCGCGGTCTATTCCCAGTGCGATGCTTCTTCGCTTCATGTCCGGTTTGCGGACGAGGCGATCTGCATCGGGCCGGCCCCGGCAATGCAGTCTTATCTCTCCATTCCCAACGTACTCTCAGCTGCGGACATCACGGGCGCAGATGCGGTGCACCCAGGGTATGGGTTTCTCGCAGAAAACCAGGACTTCGCCCGCAAGGTCGCCGACCACAACATGGTGTTCATCGGGCCCTCCGTGGAGAGCCTGGCAATGTTTGGTGACAAACTCTCTGCCAAGGAGGCTGCTCGAAGAGCGGGGCTGCCCCTGGTGCCCGGTTCGGACGGGGTGTTGGAGTCTGCGGATGCCGCAGCCCTTGTGGCCAAGGAGGTGGGCTACCCGATGATGCTCAAGGCTGCGGCCGGGGGCGGTGGAAAAGGCATGCGGGTTGTGGAAGACGAGGCACAGCTACGAGGCGTTTTTGAGTTGACCGCGGCTGAGTCCATGGCGGCCTTTGGCAACGGCGCCCTCTTCCTGGAGCGCTTCCTGCCCACGCCTCGGCACATTGAGGTGCAGGTGGCCGGCGATGCCTTTGGAAGGGCCTTGCACTTTGCGGAGCGGGACTGCTCCCTGCAGCGTCGTCACCAGAAGCTGGTTGAGGAGGCGCCCGCCCCGAACCTCTCAGACTCCCTGCGCGCCAGAATTCGGGAAGCGGCCGTCAACCTGGTGGCTGATTCCGGGTATTGCACCGTGGGAACAGTTGAGTTTCTGGTGCAGGGAGATGAGTTTTTCTTCCTGGAGGTCAACCCGCGAATCCAGGTGGAGCACCCCGTGACCGAGGAAGTCACCGGGGTCGATCTCATCGAGCTCCAGATTCGCCTGGCCGCGGGGGAGGCCATGCCCATCTCCCAGGAGGACGTAAAGGTCCAGGGCCACGCCATCGAAGTTCGGGTGAACGCCGAGCATCCCAAGACCTTTGTGCCGTCTCCGGGCACCGTGACTGGGTACCACGTTGCGGGGGGGCCGGGAGTCCGCGTGGACTCTGGCATTCATGAAAACGCCATGGTGCAGCCCTACTACGATTCTCTGGCTGCCAAAATCATCGTGCACGGGGAGAACCGGGAGGCAGCCATTCGCCGAATGGGCCGTGCTCTTCACGAGTGCGTGGTCGAAGGAATCCACACCACCCTGCCCCTTCACCGAGACTTGTTGGCCTCGGAGGCCTTTCGTGAGGTACGCTTCCATACCCGCTGGTTGGAAGGTTGGCTCGAGGAGCGGGAATAGGGGAGCGAGCGTGGCACTGGATCGGCAGGCTGAAGAACAGCAGGCGCAGCGGTTCCTCAAGAAGGGACAGTTCGACGAGGCAATTGGGGTCTACAAGAAGATCCTCAAGGAGGATGTTCGGGACCGCCGGATGCGGCAGAAGCTGGCGGATCTCTACGAACGCTCCGGTCGCTCGGACGATGCGGAGAAGCACTACGAAGAACTGGTTCGTCTCTACACCCAGGACGGGAACCACCGGGCTGCACTGGCGGTAAACAAACAGCTGGTGAAGATCGCCCCCAAGAACATGGAGCGGGTGGCACAGCTCGCAGACGCCTACCTGGCCGCGGGTTTTCCGGGAGAAGCGGAGAAGAACCTGGTGACCGCGGTGGATGGGCTGGCACACAAGGACCCGGGCATGGCGGCCGACTACGCCATTAAGCTTCAGGAATTGCGACCAGGGGATCTACCGCTGCGCATTCGTATTGCGGAGATGCTCTCGATGGCACGCCGAAAGGACGAGGCCTACGATGCCTTCGTGGACGTCATCGGCGAGATGCGCCGGCGCGGGCGAATGGACGAGGTGGGACGCATGGCCTCCCAGGCCCTTGTTCTTCGCCCCGAGGAGCCGGATCTGCTGCAGGATGCCGCAGATGCTTGCCTGGCCGGTGGCGATGCGCCAAGCGCATTGAAACACCTGCAGCTCGCCTACCAGAATGACCCCAAGGACCCTCGGACCCTGGACCTCTTGGGCCGGGCTTTTGAGATGGGAGAGGATCCTTCAAAGGCTCGGCCCGTCTTGGTGGCCCTGGCAGAGATTCTTCACGGGAAGGGTGACTACAAGGGACGCGCAAGTGCCCTCTCTCGCGCCACAGCGGCGGGGGACGCTGATCCGGATCTGGCTGCCCAGGCAGAGCAAGCCCGTTTGGTGGAGGAGATCGCAGGGTTTCGCCTGACGGCGCTGGATGCTCTGGCTCCCGCGGACGAGAACATGGCTCGCAAGATGGTGCGTGCCGAGGTGCTCCTGGCCTATGGGTTGGCAGAGAAGGCCCTGGATGAGCTGGATGGGCTCCCGGAAGACGTGGCCGAGGAGGAATCAGGAGAATCGGAGGAAAAGGCACCTTCCGATCCCGAGCCTGGCGCTTTGACTGATCCAGAGCCTCCTGGGCTGGTGGCCGCCCGGGCTGAGCTGTTGGCTGCGCTTGGCAGGACGGAGGAGTCCGCGGAGCTGGCTCGCACGCTTTTGGAGGGTGTGAGTGGCGCGGATCGGGACACGGTGGAGAGACGGATCGCCGCGCTGGAGGGGAAGGACCTCTCGGTCTGGCTGGAAGGAGACGCCAGGGAGGCGGGCCCGCCCGTGGATGCCCCCGAGGACGTTGCCCAAGAGGCAACGGATGAGGTCATCGAGGCCCCCGATGAGGTCGTCGAGGCCCCTGAGGTTCTTGAGAAGGAGGACGATTCCGACGTGGATGATCTCCTCAAGCAGCTCGACCTGGGAACCCAAGATGCCTTCGCCAAGGACGATGCCGCCGGACTGTTGGGCTCTCTGTTTGAAGGGGATGGCGCGGTGGAAGACGTGGATCCAGATGACTTCGGCGGGGAAGCCGGCTCACCTGATGAAGCGGTTTCGAGCAGCGACGGAGAGGTGCTGGAAGAAGCACAAGGGCTCCTGGCCCTGGGGTTGGCGGCGGATGCCCGAGCCAAGCTGGCGGGCATGCCTGGACTGGCTGCAGCCGCCCTTGTGGCACGCTGCCTTCGGGAGGAAGGCGACGTGGGGGGGGCACTGACCTACTTGCGAGATGCACTGGACGATGCGGATGATGCCGACGCCGGCCATCCAGATGTGCTGTTTGAGCTGGCGGATCTGACGGTTCGCCAGGGAAAACACCGAGCAGCCTTGCGGCACCTGCGGGAGCTGGAAGACCTCTTTCCCAGTCACCGTGCGGGCGAGGTCTCGACACGGATTCAGGCCATCAAGAAGTTGATGGGGGGATAGCAAACTGGCGCAGGTTGCCGCAACAAGGGATGCGTGTGATATCGATAGCGGCTCGCGGGCGTAACTCAGCTGGTAGAGTGCGAGCTTCCCAAGCTCGATGTCGCGGGTTCGAGTCCCGTCGCCCGCTCCACTTTCCTCGGCATGGTTGAGGGCCAGATTTCCCGCTGGAATCAACGGGCTCCGGCCCTTGTTATCCACTTCCGGGCGGGGCTTGCGACGGAGAGTTGCTGGTGTTGAAACCACCTGCTTGGCTGAAGCCCGTTGCAAGAAGGGCGCTTGGCGCGGTCGTGGTGCTTGGGGTAGCCCATTGGGTCATGCAGACAGCGGCCTTTCGGGGCTGGTTGGCCGGGGAAGCGGCCAAACAGATCGAGGCTGCAATCGGAGCTGAGACCAAGGTGGTCTCGGCGCGCCTGGGCCTGTTTCCTCCCCAGGTGCGCCTGGGGGGGGTGCGCGTCTACAAGGACGGAGAGACCATCCTCCAGGCCGCCCGGGTACGCGCTGTTGGAGGTCTGGACCTCGGTTTGGACGTTCTGGAGCTGACAGCCCCCCGGGTTCTTCTGCGCATGCGGGACGGCAAGCTTTCGGATCTGCCCGGGCTGGAGTGGTACGCCACGGGGGAGCCCATGGAGGCGCTTGCGTGGAGGCAGCTGGTGGTGCGGGACGGAGCCTTCCGTGTGGAGGTGGCAGACTCCGATGGCACCCTCGCCATGGTGGCGCTGGAGGGGCTGGAGATCCTGCCGGACATAGGGGAGGCCGGCTCCAACCTCTTGCTTGACTCTTTGGAGGTGAGGGCGGGTGAGCTCCACCAGGTGGCCGAGGACGTGCGTGTGCTCTCCGCCTCCATCGGTGCAGACGGAGTGCACCTGGAGGACATCGACCTGGCGTTTGAGGTGGCCGCGCTCGGGGGGAGCTTTTCTTATGCCGTGGCCGACAGTGCGCTCGGGGGGGACCTCCAGGTGTTGGTGGACCTGGGTGTTGTCTCGGAGATCGCCCCGGGTGTGGATGGGGTAGAAGGCACAGTTTCTCTCGATGTCTCTCTTTCTGGAACCCTTGAGGACCCGGTGGTGGATGGCGCTGTGCTGGGGCGCCCGCTGCTGGTAGGTGAAGAAGGAAAGGAGACGGCCATAGGAGAGATCATCGCGGCTTTCCAGGCCACCCCTGAAGCGCTCGTGGTGGAAGGCCTGACCGGGGATTGGCCCGCCCCTGGGGTGGTGGTGGACGGCGTTCTCGGATGGGACGGGACCGTGAGGCAGGCCACTGTCCAGGCGGAAAACCAGCAGTTTACGGAGCACTGGAAGCGCACGACAGGCAGTCCAAATGCAAGGGTGGCCTTCACTTGTGATGCGGAAGCGCACCTGTCGGGTACGCTGCACCCCCTGGCTCTTGAGGGGGATCTGGACCTGGCGGCGACGGATCTGGTGGTGGGAACCAGGGCGCTGCGCCTGGAGGACCCTGGGGTCTTGTTGGAGATTCCCTGGGCTTCTGTGCGAGGTCGGGTGTCCTTGACACCGGCCGGGCTTGATCTGGAGATTGATCGCTTGCTTGCCTGGAATCTAAGTGGGACGGCCGAGGCCCACGTGGGATGGGGGAAAGGAGCCACCCTCGATTTGTCCGTGGACCTGGACGAGGCGGACCTGGCCATTCTTCGCCCCTTTGCCCAGCTGAAGACCGAGGGGCGGGGCCGGGTGCAGGCTCATGTGTTTGGTCCGTACAGGGCCCTGCAGGCCCGGGCCAACCTGGATGTGCGGGGTTTTGGTTTGCTTGGGATCCGCTGGGCAGATCGGGCAAGGACAGAGCTTGTGGCGACACACCTTAGAGACCTGGAGTTCCAGCGCTTTCGAGCCCAGCAAGAGGAGAGCGTGGTCCAGGGAAACATCGCCGTGCACATCCGGCAGCCCTTGACCCTGGAAATGGACATGCTGGTGGAGGATGCGAGGGTGTCCGACCTCACGGGGATCTTTCTGGACATCCCGGGGTTGGAGGGCACGGTGGATGGCACGGTGGCGCTGGCGGGGGAGCCGCTCCACCTGAATGGGGAGACCCGGCTGGAGATTCGGGATGCGGACCTGTTTGGCGAGACGTTCTCAGAAGGTCGCGCCCGGGCGCACATGGTCGGCGGGATCATGCACATTGAGGAGTTTCTGCTCCAGCGTCGAGGGGGCGCCGAAAGCCTCCTGGCGCGAGGGCAGATTGGCCGTGGCTACGAATTGCACCTGGAGGTGCTGGGGGACGGGTTTGCCGTGGAGCGCCTGGACCACACCCGGCGGCTGGAAGGCCCACTGACGGGCTCCTTGATGATGGATGCCCAGGTGGGAGGCACACTCTTTTCCCCGGAACCCGCTGGGCGAATCGCCCTGCAGGGCACTCGAATCTTTGGAGAACCCGCGGGCTCCAGCCAGCTCCGATTTGCTTCATCGAGCGGTCGAATGGACTTCCAGGGTGGCTTTCTCGGAGACACCGCCTCCTTTTCTGGAAAGATGGGCTTGGACAGCCGCTGGGCCTACGACATCCAGGGGGAAATGGTGCGGGTGCCATGGCACCTGTTGTATGCCCGGGCGGCGGACGGCAGCCCTGTTCGGGGAGAGCTGGAGGGGTCGTTTGTCTTGAAGGGTGCCCAGGGCGGGGGGGGGCACATCGCCAGGGTCCAAGTGGACCGGGTCACCGCATCCTGGAGGAGCCACGCGTTGGAAAACCGGGGAAAGGGATCGATAGATTGGCGAAATGGGGAGACCACCCTGGAGGGGATTCGCATGGTGGGAGGGCGAACGGATCTCACTCTGGGGGGCACCATGAGCCCCAGACAGGTGGACCTTCGCGGCGGGGGAGAGCTGGACCTTGAGTGGTTGGAGGCCCTCACGGGTCATGTGAGTCGGGCGGAGGGGCAGGGGCGGCTGGACTTTCTGTACCAGGGGGCTCGAGAGGATGCAGAACCGCGGGTGGCGCTGCGGGGGGAGGAGGTTTTCCTGGAGACCCCTTGGTTTCCCCACGTCTTTGAGTCGGTGGCCGGTGTGGTGGAGGGGAGCCCGGATGGATTTCGTTTGGAGAAGAT
>CAZRYF010000009.1:0-11463 GCA_964604165.1 uncultured Enterobacterales bacterium | reverse complement strand
CCACCTTCAAAGGAGGAGGCCGAATTGAGGCACGGGACTGGAGTCCGACCCGGTTCGACCTCCAAGCTTCCCTTGCGGATGGGACGATTCAATACCTGCAGTTTCTTCCGCCCATGCACGGAGATGCTGCCCTCTCGTTTGATGGGCCCGTAGATTCCTTGCTTCTCTCTGGGGACATCGAACTGGCCGACATCCTCTTTGCCGAGACCATCCAGTGGGAGGAGTGGGTCATCGATCTTCGAGAGAAACGCCTTGTGGACCTGGAGGAGGTGGAGGAGGGCAAGGGGATCTTTGCGTTCGACATGCGAGTCCACGCGGAGGACACGGTGCGCGTGTCGAACAACGTGGCGGATGGCACCTGTGATGCCGAGCTGCGGTTTGTGGGGGACACGTCCCGGCCGGGGCTCCTGGGATGGGTTCGTATGAACCCGGGTGGGCGCTTCACCCTTCAGGGGCAGGATTTCGAGGTGTTGCGGGCGGAGCTGCACTACGTGGATCCATGGACCTTTGATCCGGAGCTGGACTTTCTGTTGCAAGCGGATGTGCGCTCCCGGGAGGAGACCTACCGAATTCAGACCCAGGTGGCGGGGCCGTTTTCCGGGTGGACCACGATCTCCAACTCGGAGCCATCCTTGTCCCAAGCGGACATCAATGCCTTGTTGGTGTTTGGCATGACCCGGGAGGAGTTGGAGCGTTTTGGCGGGATCAACACGGCGCTCCTGGTGGAGGGGGCGGACCTGGTGTTGCACGGGGTCGGGCTGGAGCAGAGGGTCCAGCAGGGCTCCGGGGGGCTGGTGGATCGCGTCCAGGTGGTGACAGGGGTGACCGAGCGGGGCACCCTCGTGAGCTCGGAGCCGCGCATTGTGGTGGAGAAGCGGGTGGGTGCGCCCTACGAGTTTGATGTCATCGGGGAATTCAACCCCAACCGCCCGGCGGACACCTACCTCGGCGTCGAGAAACAGCTCACCCAGAGCTTCTACATGACCTTCTACCGATCGGGTTTGGAGGAGGACCACGGCATGAGCCTGGGTGGGGCCTATGGAGCAGACTTCAAGTTGCGGTGGGACTACGACTGATGTGGTGCCTGTTGCTGTTTTTTGGATGGGGGGTTCATGCGGTGGCGGCGCCAGCTCCTGAGCCGGATTTCGTTCCCTGGTACCAGGGCCAGACTTTGGTGCAGGTGGGGCTCGAGGCACCGGAGGGTGGGCTTCCCCAAGAGAACCTGCAGCCCCTGCTCAAGGCGGCGCAGGGAGACCGCTACGATCCACGTGAGGTTCGAGCGGATCTTGCCTTGCTCTACAGCTTGGGGTTGTTTGAGGCGGTGGAGGCTCACGTGGAGCCTTGGGCGTTGTTTGATGAGGACGGTGGTGTCGGGGTGCTTCTCACCTACCGGGTCTATCCAGCCACGACTCTGCGTCGGGTCGTGGTGCGGGGGAATTGGGCCATGCGGGATGCGGAGCTTAGGGCAGAGGCCGGCGTGGATCGGGGAAGCCGCTTTGTACCCGAGGAGGACCTGGAGCCTCTGCGGTGGCGCCTGGTTGCGGCCTATGCGATGCGAGGGTACGCCGAGGTCTCCCTGGACATCTCCGTGGTGGACCAGGGGGAAGGTGCCCTGGACCTGGTGATCGAGGTGGAGGAGGGAAGTCCCCTGGAGCTGGGGGAGCTTCGATACCAGGGGACGGCGGCCCTTTCGGCGCGGAGAATGCGCTGGCTGGGGTGGCGCAATGGGCTGCGTTCCGGGGGGCGATACACCCTGGAGGAGGTGGACCGGACCCGGGAAGGGTTGGAGGCCCGAATGCACGCGCGGGGGTGGCGAGATGCCAAGGTCACCCCGGTGTTGTCCCCTCCTTTTCGGTCTGGACAAGGAGATCTGCTGTCTTTTCTGGTGCAACCGGGTCTCCGGTTGGAGGTGGAGGTGCGCGGCGGGGAGCTACCTCGGAAGTCCAAGGTGGAGGCGCTTCTTGGCTCGCGGATCACGGGTCGCTTGGGAGAGGCGGAGTTGGAGGCGGCCCGTCGGCAGTTGGAGGCGGATTTTCAGCGAGATGGGTACCGAGAGGCGCAAGTGAGTCTGGTCCTCGAAGAGACCTCCAGCGTTCGGACCGTAGTGGTGAATGGACGGTTGGGGCCGGTTCATCGCCTGGTGCGGGACGGCATCTGGGTGGAAGGGGCTGCCTTGTTTGAACCGGGGTTCATAGTCAGTGCCCTGAGGGAGTCCAGCGACGTGCTGGACCGGGGCTATTTGACCGAGGAGGAAGTGGACGAGGGCAGGGCGGCGCTCGAAGATCTGTACCGGGCACAGGGCCACCTGGACGTTCGCATTCGCTCCGACGTGGAGGAGCTGCAGCGGGAAGAGGACCGGGTGCGGCTGGCCTTGCGCGTGGAGGTGTCCGAGGGGGTGCGCACGGTGCTGGAGTCCATCGAGTTGGTGGGGGTGGTGCCAGACTTGGAGGCTGGCTTTCAACTGGCAGCAGAGGCCTTGGAGGGTAAGGCGCTGAACCCCTCTGCCGTTCAGGATCTGGCCCGGCGAGTCACGGAGACCCACCGGGAGCTTGGACACTTGCGGGCGGACACGACCGCGAACCTGCAGGTGTCTCGAGACGGCCACAGCGCGAGCTTGCGCCTGGAGGTGGTGCCCGGCGCCCAGTCGCACCTTCGCAACGTGATCATTCGGGGAAACCGCCGCACCCGGAGGGGCATTATTTCCCAGGAAGTGGCGCTGAAGACCGGGGACCCCATCACCCCTTCCGCCCTGGCCAGCACCCGGCAGCAGCTCTACTCCCTGGACCTCTTTCGGGTGGTGGACGTGCGGCTGGAAGGAGACGACGCCACGGTGCGGGACCTGGTCATCGAGGTGCGAGAGAAGCCGACGACCTCCCTGGAGGCCGGTGGAGGGGTCGCCACGGACACGGGGGTGCGGGTGTTCTCCCGGGCCACGCGGCGCAACCTGATGGGCCGGGGGCACCGTATCTCCGCCCTGGGAGAGGTTGGAGTTGGCTACAAGGGGGACGCCTGGCGACTGGATGCGACGGCGCTGGAGTGGCGGGCGGCCGGGCGGTATGAGGCCCCTCGGGTCCTGCCAGGGGCGAGTCTGGTCTTTGTGGATGTGTTGGCGAGGGAGCGGCAGCAGGAGCCCACCTATCGGCTGGAGCGCACCGGGGCGGGGGTGGGGGTCCAGATCGGGGGCGAGGCTGAGCGAATTCGGGTGGTGGCCACCTACGGAGTGCAGCAGCGCTGGCTGCAGGACGTGGCGGCCGGGTCTCTGGTGGGGGGAGACCCCTGGTTGGAGGGCGAGGACCCCACCGAGGAACTTGTGCTGCCCATGGGGCCGAGGCTGCACAGGGGGCCCAGCATCTCGGCGTTTCTGGATCAGCGAGACGATCGACTCAACCCCACCCGAGGGTTGTTGACTTCGATCCAGGTCGATGGGACCCACCTCGTGGCGGGAGACCGCACGGTGCGCCTGCTCGGCCAGGGGCGGGCCATTGTTCCCCTGGGGCCGATTGGCCTGCAGCTGGGGGGGGGAGCGGGCATTGGCTGGGCGGAGGGCCGAACGGCCACGCTGCCTTTGGAGGAGCGCTTTCGCATCGGCGGGGCGAGCACCCTGCGGGGCTACGCACTGGACTCGGTGGGACCCAAGAACCGGGTGGCCCTAAGCGACATCGACTGGCCCGACGCCCTGGAGCCCCTGGTTCAGGAGGCGGCGCGGGATGCCACGGACCGCTGGGTGCCCACCGGGGGGGATGCCATGCTGCACACCTCGGCGGAGCTATGGGTGCCCCTGAAGGTCATGGGCCTCTCCCGCACGGACACCACCTCCCTGGTGGGCTTCGTGGACGCCGGCAACGTGTTCTTCGTAGACCCCACCGTCCTGGCCACCTCAGCGGTCGTCGACCCCGAGCCCTTTCTTCGGTACGGCGTCGGCGCGGGCCTGCGCATTCGAACCCCCGTGGGGCCGATGCAGGTCGACGTGGGCATGAACCCCCAGTATTTCGCCGCCGCCTGGCCCGAGGAGCGGGGAGAGGACCCCTGGCGCCTCCACTTCAGTTTGGGGGCGCTCTAACCCGGATATTTCGGCGCCCCCGGCGGCCACTCCGGTGCCAGGAGAATCCCGTGGCGCAGCCCGCGAACCGAGACTGTGCAGGCCTCCAGTCCCCACGCCCCCAGCACCGCGTCGATGACCGTGGCCCCTGCGGCGAGGTAGTCTGCCCGCTCCGGGGACACCTTTACCAGGTCCCGGCGCTGCCCGGGGTCCGCCGCCAGGAGCTGGTTGCGCAGGTGCAGCAGGGTCTGTCGCTGCAGCACATGCCCGTGCACCCGGTCCGGATCCCAGGCCCACAGGCCCAGGTCCATGGCCGCCAGGGTCGTCGCCGTTCCGGCCACCGCCAGGGCCACCTCCGGCGCACCATTCACGCCCGCCTCCACCTCCCTCGCTACATGGGCCTCCATGGGCCCCACGCGAGCCGGATCCACGATGTCGCATCCCAGGAACGCCTCCGTCAGGCGGACCGACCCCACCTCCAGGCTCACCCGTTTCTCCATTCCGTTGGCCGTCCCGGTGATCACCTCCGTGGACCCTCCCCCCAGGTCGATCAGCCCCAGCGAGTCGGCTGGCTCCCCCTGGGTGGCGCCCAGCCAGGAGAGCTGCGCCTCTTGTGCGCCCGAGATCACCACGAGCCGAAGCCCACACTGATCCGACAGCGCCCGGGAGAAGACATCGATGTCCTGCGCCCGCCTGGCGGCAGAGGTCGCCCCCAACCGCACCGCCTCGGGCGGCACCCCCAGCGCCTCCGCCGTGGCGGCGTACTCGCCCAGGGCCTCCAGGGCGACCACCACGCGCCCCGGGTCCAGGGTGCCCCCGTCGCCAAGGCCTCGACCGAACCCGATCACCCGGGCCTCGTCGTGCACCACCGTGCCATCGGCCTCCTGCACCAGGAGCAGCACCGAGTTGCTGCCCAGGTCGATCGCCGCGCGTCTCACCAGTCCAAGGCCGGGGACCAGGCCGGGTTGGTGTAGCTCCCCGTCCCTTCGGTGATCTGGACCTGGTGCACTCCATCGGCGGTGGAGACCCAGATGTGGGGGCTGCCGCTGCGGGTGGAGGAGAAGGCGACGTACCGTCCGTCCGGCGACCAGGTCGGGTCCTCGTTGTCCCCCTGGTACTGGGTCAGGCGCACGGTGCCGCTGCCATCGGGCCGGGTGGTGAAGACATCGAAATCCACATCCCGGCTCACAAAGGCGATGCGGTCCCCCTTGGGCGACCAGGCCGGGTCCGTGTTGTGGTGGCCCTGGAAGGTGATGCGCTTTGCTGGGCCACCGGCGGTGGGCATGACGTAGATCTGCACGCCACCAGATCGCTCGGAGGCAAACGCCACCTGCGTGCCGTCCGGGGAGTACGACGGCGACACGTCAATCCCCGGCTCCCGGGTCAGCCGCCCGGTCTTCTGCCCGGAGGATGGATCCAGCACCCAGAGGTCCGAGTTGCCGCCATCCGAGAGGGTCAGGGCCAAATGCTTCCCGGAAGGGGAGTAGGCGGCCCCCACGTTTATCCCCGGCCGGGCGGAGCGCCGCGTGCTTCTGCCCGCCGCCAGGTCAAAGATGTACAGGTCCGGGTTGCCGCTTCGGTAGCTGGTGTAGGCCAGGTGCCGACCGCTGGGGGCCCACGCGGGCTGCAGGTTGATGGAGCCGTTCTGTGTGATCGGGCGCACCCGGGCACCGTCAATGTCCACCAGGGCGATCTCCTTGTTCCCCCCGCTCTTGGAGACGCAGGCGAAGCGGGTGTTGAAGATCCCCGGCTCCCCGGTCACGTAGCGCAGCACCTCGTTCGAGAGCCAATGCCCCAGGAGTCGGGCCTGGTCGGACCGGGCTGTCAGGCGCCTGGCCCCCAGCTTTGTGCGCCCGGGCACGTCGTACACCCAGACCTCAGCTAAGATTTTGTCCCCCTCTTCCTGCACCAGGGTCTTCACCAGCGCGGTCGCTCCGGGCACATCCCAGTCCGTGTACTTGAATTGCCCCGGCTTGACCCCGGCGTTGGGGCCCTCGATATACGCCGCCGGGTCCAGCAGGCGGAAGTACCCGGAGATCTCCAGGTCTCGCTGGATCACCGCACGAATCTCCTCGGAGACATCGGCAGGCCCCCGGGGGTTGGGCAGCGCCAGGGGCAGGTTGCGGCCCCCGGGCTTGTTCACGTCCACCACCATCCCCTCGATGGAGGGGTCCTTCTCCCGGGCAGACGCCTGCGGTGCGACCGCCCCAAGGCACAACAGCAGCAAGAAGAGACGGGGCATGGGCGTCAGTCCGAGTTGGAGAGGCGAATGAAGAAGGTGGCGGTAGGTCCGGGCATCAGCTCCTCGGGAGGGGCAGGCACCCGGCCGGTGCGGCGCACGGCCGTGCGGGCGGCCGCATCAAAGGACGGATCGCCGCTGGACTCGGCCAGGCCGGAGTTCAAGATGTTCCCCCTCCCATCGATGGTGACCTGGATCACCGCCGTGCGGGCGTCGGTCTGCAAGGCGCTGAAGTGGGCCATGGCCGCTTGGCGCACCTGCTCCTGGAACGCCGCCAGGCGCGGATCCCCCGCCACACCCCGGGCGCTTCCGGGGGGGCCTTCTTCCCCGTCCGGGTCGGTCTGAGCCTGGTCCTTGGGCCCCTCAGCCGCGAGGCTCTCCAGGGCTTGCTGACGGCGCATCTCCCGCAGCAGCTTCTCCCTCGCGGCGCTGCGGTCGGGCTGCTTCTCCTTGGGGGGCTCCTTGGGCTCTTCCTTCTTCAGGGCCATTTCAGAGGCGGAGGGAGCCTCGGGGGGGGGGGTGGGCGCCGCGGGCGGAGAGGGCGGCGGGTCGGCTCGCTGCATGACCTTAGGGGGGAGCCGGGTGGTCTGCTTGGGGAGAGACACCAGGGACACCTGCATGACCTCGTCGGGTCGAATCAGGGTCTCGGCCCTTGGCCCCCGGCTCCCAAAAAGGGCCAACATCGCCAGCATGCCTCCGTGCAGGCACAGGGAGAGAGGAAGGGCGCGGCCCGGAGACCAGGGCGGGGGGGCCAGGGCGGACTTCACGGAGCCGCCGTCACAGGCTGTGTCACGAGACCCACCCGGGGAATGCCGGCACCCCGGGCGGCTGCAATTAGCTGGGCGACCTTTTCATAGGGCACCGAGCCGTCGGCCTTGACGAAGACCTCCTGGCGGGGGTTTGCGTTGGCAATCGCGGTCAGCTTCTCCCCGAGCGCGGTGATCTCAATCTTCGTCTCGTTGATGAAGTACTCGCCCTCGGCGTTGACGGTCAGCACCATCTGCTGCTCGCTCGACTCCAGCGCCGGCGCCTCCGCCTGCGGCAGCTCCACCTGCATGCCGGTCACCATCAGCGGTGCCGTCACCATGAAGATCACCAGCAGCACCAACATGACGTCCACGAAAGGCGTCACGTTGATCTCGGCCATCATGCCGCCGGGTTCACCGGGTCCTACCACTGCCATCAGCCCGCCCGAAAATGTCGTTTCACGATGTTGAGGAAGTCGTTGGAGAAGTTGTCCATCTCCGAGGACAGAATCCGAAGACGGTTCACAAAGTAGTTGTAGGCCATGACCGCGGGAATGGCAGCCGCCAGCCCCACCGCGGTGGCGATGAGGGCGTGGGCGATGTCCGGGCCCACGGTCTGCATGCTGGCCTGGCCGGTGATGCCGATCTTCTGAAACGCCCGGAGGATGCCCCACACGGTGCCGAGCAGGCCGATGAAGGGGGCGGTGGATCCGGTGGTGGCGAGAAAGGGGATGCGTCGCTCCAGCTGCATCAGCTCCACCCGAGAGGCCCGGCGAAGGGAGCGGGCCACGTTCTCGGTGGCGCCCAGGTCATCGGCGATGCTGGCGGAGTCCCCTGAGAGCTTGTTCAACTCGACGTACCCGGCCTTGAAGACCTCGGCGACAGGTGCATCAGGGTATTCGCCGGCCCGCTCGTAGATCTGGTCCAGGCGGCGGCTGTTCCAGAACAGCTCAAGAAAGGCAGCGGATTGCTGCGTGGCCAGGCCGATGCTCTTTTGTTTGGCCAGGATGATCACCCAGCACCAGACGCTCATTCCCAGCAAGGAAAAGAGCACGAACTGGACCACGATGTCGGCGTCGAAGAGCAGGGCCAGGATGGAGGGCTCGGCCAGGAGGGGAACGGTGGGGGTCATCAAGGGGCCTTCTAGGAATGGGGCGTCTGCAGGCGGTCGCCTTCCCAACTGCTCATTCCGCCGATCACGCTGTAGATCTCGCGGGAGCCGATGGAGGTCATGAACTCGCCAGCGGCGGCGGAGCGTCCCCCGGCCTGGCAGACGAAGATCAGGTGATCGGTCTGACCGAGCTCATGGTAGCGGTGGGTGATTTCATCCACGGGGATGTGAATGGCGCGGGGGGAGTGGTCGGCGTCGTACTCGGACTTGGTTCGGACATCCACCAGGAGGTAGAGCGAGGCTTTCTCGGCGAGCATCTCCACCGCTCGAGGTGAGTCGATGTCCGCGACGGATTCCTGTGCCTCCCCCGGGCCCTTGGACCGAGCGGGCTCGTCGGCGGTAGCAGCAGGCGCATCCGCCGGGAGCGACGCGCCGGCGCCCTCCAGGAATTGGACCGCCGCCATCAAGGCATCCGGGGAGGGAATTCCCTCCTGGCGCATGGCGATGACCTGGTCCTTGCCCACCAGGAACGCCACTGTTCTGCAGACCGGTGCCACCCGACCGGCCGCCCCGAAGGCCCGGGCGGTGAAGGCGAAAGGATCGTAGAGAAAGGGGAAATCCAGTTCCATCTTCTCCCGCTGGGTGCGCAGCTGCTCCGGCCGGCTCGCGTTGATGCCGAAGATGCGCGTATCCATCTTTGCCAGGGACTCCACCAGGGGATTCAACGCCACCAGCTTCTCCTGGGCCTGCTCGTCTGCAACGCACCGCAAGAACAGCAGCACCACGTTCTCGCGACCTGCGAGGTCCCGCAGCTTGACCCAGGAACCCTCGTCCGCCGTCAGGGACAGGGCGGGGGCTTTCATCCCCACCGGGAGCGGTGAGAACCGGAACAACTCTCGAATCATGGCAACTCCAGTCCTGGGACGCTGTAGCGCATGCAACGGCCCTAGACCACAATCGCTTCCTCGATATCCCTCGGGGGCCCCGAATCCCCCTCAAAAGCCCTCCGGTAGACCGCCTTCATGCGGGCTCCCTGGCCGGCCATGCGCTTCCTGGCAGCGAGGGCTGAGACCCCCACTCCCACGCCAGGAATCCAGCGGCTGGTGCGTCTCGCGATGGTGCGGGTGGTCCGCCGGAGAATCTGTTGGAGCATCCAGGTGGCCGCAAAGGAGGGCTCCGTGGGCTGCTTGCCCAGCACCTGCTTCCACTCCCCGAGGCGCACGTCCATGCGCCCGGCCGCCGGCATTTCGACCCCGTGGGCAGCTGCCATGGCCCGCCAAAGAAGCTGACCACCGGCTTCTGTGTGCGGGTCAAACCCGTAGACCACGGCCAGTCGCTGGGCGAGGCGAAGACTGCCGATCAGTTGCCCCAAGATCTCCGGTGCCAGGGCAGCGGCGCCGCCGAGCCCTCCCATCGCGCCCAGCGCTGTGGCGGTCCGGGCGGCTGCCGCCACCAGGGCATCGGCGGCCCGGTCGCGATCCGCAGGTGTCGGCCGATCCCCGACGTGGCCGACTCGCTCCAGCTCCCGCCGAATCTGCGCTGTGGGCACCGACAGCGTCGCGTACGCCGCTGGCACGAGATCCGAGTCGAGGCGTTCCTCGATGGCTTTGGCGATTTCCTTCCAGGCTGGGGCCATGCCCTGTTGTCTATCCCGGTCTTCCGTGAGGAGGACGCCTCGAGGCACGGGGTTGCTTGGGCCGACGTTGAGGCGGGGGGATGCCGCATCCCCTCGGGCTTGGTACGTTGTGTTCAGGCAGTTGGCGTCGTGGTCGACGAAAAGGCAATTTGCAGTGGGAGAAGGAAGTGATTTACCCCCCCCCACCCCCCCCCACGCTCGGTAGCACTCGCTGGTGGGTCCTTGGGGTCGCGCTTGTTCCCGCCGTCATTGCGCTGACCGCCTGCGTCCCCGCCCTCCCGGGCTACGACCGCCCTGATCACCCGGGCAAGGACTTCGACGGCGACGGCATGGTCGAGGCCGATGGCGACTGCAACGATCAAGACCCCACCACCTACGCCGGCGCCCCGGAGGTCTGCGACGGCAAGGACAACAACTGCGACACCCTCGTAGACAACGACGCCACCAATGAGACCCCCTGGTATTTCGACGGTGATGGAGACGGGTACGGCCTCGTCGCCACCGAGAAGATCGCCTGCGATCCCCCCTCCCACCAGTTCGTGCCCACCGCCGGCGACTGCAACGACACCGCCGCCCACATCCACCCGGGCGCTCCTGAGGTCTGCGATGGCGGCACCGACGAGGACTGTGACGGGCTCGTCGACACCGCCGACGACTCGGTCACCGGCGATGCCACCTGGTACCGGGACCGGGACAGCGATGGCCACGGCGACCCAGGCGAGACCGAGGAGAGTTGCGTGGCGCTCCCGGGCTACGCCCTGTTCGGCGACGACTGCGACGACACCTCGAACCGCGTCCACCCGGACCACCCCGAGGAGTGCGACTCCGTCGACAACGACTGCGATGGCCTCACCGACGATGCCGACGACGATGTCACCGACCCGGCCACCTGGCACCCGGACACCGACAGCGACGGCTTTGGCGACCCCTCCACATCCGTCGCCTCCTGCGACCCCCCCAGCGGCCACGTCCCCGTCCCCGCCAATGGCGCCTTCGACTGCGACGACACCGACGCCGACATCTTCCCGGGCCAGTCCGAGACCTGCAACAACGTCGACGATGACTGCGACGGCCTGGCCGACGAGGGCGTCACCACCACCTTCTACGGGGATTTCGATGCCGATGGCTACGGCGACGCCAACGCCCCCGTCGAGGCCTGCGCCGCCCCGAGCGGCACCCTCCTGGACACGAGCGACTGCGATGACACCAACGCTGCCGTCCACCCCGGCGCCGACGAGCTGTGCGGCGATGGCGTGGACAACAACTGCGATGCCGCCATCGACGACCCCACCGCCACCGATGCCCCCACCTGGCACCTGGACGCCGACGGCGACTCCTACGGCGACCCCAACACCCCGCTCACCCGCTGCATCCAGCCGATCTCGTACGTGGCCGACGCCACGGACTGCGAGGACGGCCGCGCCAACGTGTTTCCAGGCGCCGCCGAGACCTGCCTGACCCTGTACGACGACAACTGCGATGGCGACACCAACGACCCCGGCGCGGCGTCCTGCACCGACTGGTACGCCGACGGCGATGGCGACGGGTTCGGCCTGCCCACGGACACGGTCTGCCAGTGCCTCTCCTCCCCGGCCCACCCGGTCACCGACGCCACGGACTGCGACGACACACTGTCTGCGGTGAACCCCGCCCAACTCGAGGACTGCACCACCGCCGTGGACGATGACTGCA